>JAMPEQ010000009.1 GCA_023665085.1 Bacteroides sp. | reverse complement strand
CATAAAAGAAAAAAGCAGACACTTTTTTTGTGTCTACTTTTATTTTACTCTTTCAATAAAGGTCCGAACATTTTATCAATAATTAAACTGATTTATATAGTTAAAAGGTTTGGGAAATTATATTCCTTATATCCTCTTCAGCCTGCTGGATTTCGTAAAGAAATTCACGTGATGATACACGCAGAGCTCCGTTGCCGAGAATAATAAGCTGTTCAAGTGCATCAGAAGTAACAACTCTTACCTTATGGTTTTTTGCCAGTTTGTGAGATACCTTCTCAATATACATGTCAGCTGTTTCTGCTTCTTTTGTATAGACAATGTTAATGTTGTCAATTTTTTCAACCTCACGAGTATTACCCTTGACCTTGTATGCGTCAAAAACCAGAATTACCTCACATTTTTTGTAGCCCTGATAATTGCAGAGTATGTTTACAAGTGCATTTCGTGCACCCTCTATGTTGTTTTGCGACAGTTCTTTGAGATTGTCCCACGCAAAAATAACATTGTACCCGTCTACAAGCAGATATTCAGTGCCCTCATATCTTGGGGGACGTGTTCCCTTGTATTTTTTATTTTCAGTTTTTTTGTCGGCAGATTTTGTAAAAGTAAAATGATTTTGATTTATATTGCCCGAGCGACTTTTGATAGGACCGTAGGTTTGTTCAAAAATCTGCATAAGCTCTTTATCAAGTGCAAAGAAATTATTTTTGTCCTTGCAGCTTGATAATGATTTTTTCATATTGCTTTCTGCATATTCGCTTTTGGGAGCTGATAGTGCACTTGGCAGATGCATATGGCATTTTACTTCATTCCATTTTACATTATAGCCGGCACCATGAGAGCAGAAAACGGAATCGCAGGGATTATCAGTATCACCATTGCAGTCATAGCCGATATCAGCAATAACCTCTTCAGTGTTATGGCATGGCTCATATCCCTTTAAACTGCACATAAGCTTGCCCTTACCATGAGTGTACTGCATAACCTCTCTTGCATAATCATACATTGTTGAAACCGGAGCAGTACCGTTTATAACAGAACAATCTCCCAAAACTTCAGGAGGATTAAAGCTTCCGAACATTCGCTGAATATCGGAAATTGCTCTGCCTACATTTTCATTTGGTACTTCTAAGGTGAATTCATAAATCGGCTCAAGAAGAATACAGCTTGCTGAACGCAGTCCCTGCCGCACCGCTCTGTAGGTAGCCTGTCTGAAATCACCGCCCTCGGTGTGCTTGGCATGCGCCTTTCCTGAGGCAAGTATAATTTCAATATCTGTAATCGGAGAGCCGGTGAGAACACCGATATGTGTTTTTTCATGCAAATGAGTTAATATTAACCTTTGCCAGTTTTTGTCAAGCAAATCCTCCTTGCATTGAGTTTTGAACACAACTCCGCTGTCTCTTTTACCCGGCTTCATCAGCAGATGAACCTCCGCATAATGCCGAAGAGGTTCAAAATGACCAATACCCTCAACAGTGTCTGTAATTGTTTCCTTATATATTATATTACCGCTGCCGAAGGATGCATTGATACCGAAACGCTCTGCAATTATAGCCTGCAGAACTTCAAGCTGAATGTCACCCATAAGCTGAACCTGTATTTCGCCAAGACGTTCATTCCATACAACTCTAAGTTGTGGATCTTCGCTTTCAAGAATTTTCATTTTTTCAAGGGCAGTGTGAGCGTCGACATTGTCAGGAAGATCTAATCTATAAGTCAGCACAGGCTCAAGCATAGGCATACCTGAGTTTTTTTCAGCACCTAATCCGTCTCCCGATTGAGTAAAAGTTATACCTGTTACAGCACATATCGTTCCTGCCTCAGCTTCATCTGTTGTTTTGAATTTTTCGCCTGAGTATATTCTTATTTGATTTACTTTTTCTGCATTTTGGTTTTTATTTGACTGCAGTATTTCCTTGACCTTAAGTGAACCGCCTGTAACTTTTAAGAATGTAAGTCTCTGTCCCTTGTCTTCAGAGATTTTATATACCTTGCCTGCAAACTCACTTTTATATTCAGGCATTTCAGTAAAGCTGTGTAAGCATTCTAAAAATTCGCTTACACCATCAAGTTTCAGCGCAGAGCCAAACAGGCAGGGAAATACCTTTCTGCTTTTTATGCATTCAATAATATCACTATTATTCAGTTTTTCATTTTCATAAAATTTATTTAATATATCTTCGTCACAAAGTGCAATTTCTTCATAAAAATCATTGATGTTCTCGTTGCCGAAATCAACACAGCCGTCACTGAATTTTGTTTTCAGCTCGGTCATAACACGGGTTTTGTCGGCACCATCCAAATCCATTTTATTTATAAAAATAAAGCAGGGAACATTGTATTTTGAAAGCAGCTTCCATAAAGTCTGGGTATGACTTTGAATACCATCTGTTGCACTGATTACTAAAACGGCGTAATCCAAAACCTGCAGAGTACGCTCTGTTTCTGCAGAAAAATCAACATGCCCCGGCGTGTCAAGCAGTGTGAATTCTGTGTCAGCATATTTTAATACTGCCTGCTTTGAAAAAATTGTTATTCCTCTGTTGCGTTCAATGGCGAAAGTGTCTAAAAAAGAGTCTCTGTGGTCAACTCTTCCAAGTTTGTTTATATTTCCTGATTGGTATAATAATGCCTCTGAAAGAGTAGTCTTTCCCGAGTCAACATGAGCCAGTATGCCGATAACAATTTTTTTCATTTTTTCACCACTCTTAAAACGAATTTGTATGTAATATAATATCATATCTATTGCCGATTGTAAATTGATATATTGCTTGAGTGATGAAAAGCTTTGTAGCCGTAAATTATATTTAGGCAAAAAATAAAAAACCACAGGAAGAAGTTTGATGTAGGTGGTTAATGATTCCTGTGGTTTTCTATTAAGAAGTACAGATACATTTACTGAAAGGAGTAAATCAGTTAGCGTTCACTAACTGATTACATGTTAGCATAAACTAACCGTGATGTCAATACTTTTTTATAAAATAAAAGTTTTAATTGTTTCTGCAGTGAAAGCGTTATGCACAATATAGTCGCCGTGACCTTTGTGCTTAAAAATAATAAGCTGTGAATTACTGATACTTTTGGCAATCAATTTTGTGTGCTCTTTTTTTATTATATCCCATTCGCCAGCAAGTACAAGCACAGGGCAGGTGATTTTTTTCAGTGATGATATTGAAATATTCGGCTCTTTCAGCATCATTTTTGTAAGCTTATCCCTTGTGATAAGATAATTAAGCTTCATTCCCAAGAGGGATACTGTTTTCAGCCCGTTTACCGTTATATTCGCACCAGCAATGATTATTTTATCAAATTTGTCAGGGGATTTTACTGCGCATAAAATTCCTATAATTCCGCCGTCACTGAAACCGAAAAAAGAGGGCTTTTCAATGCCCTCTTCTTCAATCAGTCTGAGCACATCATCAGCCATATCGGCATAATGATATTCATTAACTCTGTCACTTTGACCGTGTCCGCGTGAATCAAGAGCATATATCGTAAAGCTGTCTTTAAGCTCATCGATAAGCTTGTCAAAAATCTTATGTGTCTCTTTATTTCCGTGAACTAAAATAAGCGGTTTTCCGGTTCCTGTTTTTTCGTAATAAATTTTTGGGTGTGACTGTGTAAACATAGTTATTTCTTCTTTTTCTTTACAATTTCCTTGTAATATTTCTTAACGTCGTCCTTCCACTTAGCTGTCTGTTCGTCAGTCAGTTCAGAAGAAGTTAAGTGATAATCGTTTATAAGCACTTTTTCTATAGCCTTTGTAACCTTGGCAGCACCTGAGGCATTAAGATGATTTCCCTGATCCTTTGTATCAGTATTCCAGTCAAAATTATCAAGCAGCTCTATATTGGTGTTGTAATCTATGAACTGTATGTTGTTTTTTTCGGCAAAATCAACAATGGCATTGTGCTTCTGCCAGTTCCAGCTCGAACCTGACGGAACACTTATAAGTAAAAGCTGACAGTTATTCTTTTTGCAAAGCTGCAGTGTTTTTTCAAGATATTTGTCTGCATTTCTGTCAAAGCTTTCTTTGTTTCCGTCATTTTCTCCAAGATAAGTATCTCCATAAAGGAAGGGCTTTGCAGTTTTATCATAAATAAAACCTTTTGCAAAGAAATGATATTTACCCTTTTGGTTGATAAAATCCTTTGCTTTTATACTCTTCCAGCGGTATTTATACTTGGTAAGAGGGAAGTTGTAGCTGATACCTGAAAGAATAGCATCATCAAGGTTTTTGAAGTTATCTTTAAGATTATTAATTCCTTTGGTTATAGCCTCGTCAAGATTGTCATGACGGTTGTTATCTACATCACCCTTGTCATCAAAGTGATTTACTGTGGAAAACATGCAGTCAACCTCATAAACAACAAGCTTAGGTTTTTGAACGTCAAACAGATTATTAAGCTTTCTGTATGCTTCGTAGCTGCTCATTCTAGGCATACCGATATCACAGCTTGTAATACTTAAATCTTCCCATATAATAACAGGATTAACAGCTCTGTAAACATCTGAATTTCCGATAAATGCAACATCAAGAGTGTTTTTATCTTCAGCTTTATATGCTTCAGTTATATTTGCAGACATTCCTGTAGCATCATTTTTTCCCTTTGGGACAAATACATTAGAAAGTCCTGCGAAAAGGAACATAAATATCAGTGAAAATACTGCCAGTCTAAATAAGCCTATTAAATTTTTCTTTTTATATTTCATAATATCAAGTCCTAAAATTCGCCGTAAATCATTGCGGCATTTCCGTAATCGCCGCCGTACATTCCTAAAATAATTGTTGAAAAAATAAGTATAAGATATATAACCCATCTTAATATAATAGGTTTTTGGTCAAGTGATTCTATGATATTAATTCCTTTTTCTTTAAGAAGTCCCACCACATAGAGTAATGCCACACATAATACAAGAAGCAGATAATCCCTTGCTGAAATATGATCAATTTTTATAATTGCAGGATTAAACAGCTCAACAAAATTAATTGATGTGAACATTTTAAAGAATAATGATGTACTTTCTGCAATGGTTGCACTTCTGAAAATAAGCATGCCGATATTGACGATAATAAATGTACGCGCTGTCTGCCAGAAATGATATGGCTTTGAATCAACATTAATTTTTAGTTTATTGATGAGCTTGTCTGTAAGCGGTTTAGTAAATTCTCCAAGCATCATAAGTACATAATAATAAAGACCATAGAAAATGTATTTTCCGCTTGCGCCATGCCAGATTCCATTGCAGAACCAAACGAAGAATAATGCATACGCAGCGGGAAGCATTTTTACTAAATGCTCGCTTTTAACATGCTTTGTAACAAATCCGTTTACCTTTTTAAAGCTGTTTGAAAGGCTTACAGGGTAGAATACATATTCTTTAAGCCATAGGCCTAGAGTAATATGCCACCTGCGCCAAAATTCATTGATTGAACGTGAGAAAAACGGCTGTCTGAAATTATCAGCGATTTTTATACCGAAAATCTGTGACGCTCCTGATACAATTTCTATGCAGCCTGAGAAGTCAGCGTAGAGCTGTAATGTATAAACAAGCATTGCAATAAAAATTGATGTACCGCTTAACTTTTCTGAACTTTCAAAAATGCCCGCAGCAATGAGTCCTGCTCTGTCAGCAATAACCAGCTTTTTGAATAAACCCCACATCATCAGCAGTGCGCCGTTTTTGATTACATCATAGTCAAGATAATGAGGCTCTCTAAACTGCTTGTCAAGCTGATCATATCTGTCAAAAGGACCTTCCATTATATGAGGAAAGTAGCACACAAACAGCAAAAGCCTGCACGGATTTTTTTCTGCCGTAATTTTTCCTCTGTAAACATCAACAATATAGCTGACCGCCATTAGCGTGTAGTATGAAATACCCAGCGGAAGAATCAGCTTAAATGCAGGCACAAGACTGCTGTCACCCAAAATACCACCAATGGAATTTACTATTTCTCCAAAGAAATTGCAGTATTTCAGTCCTGCCAATATTGCTATATTGAGTATAACAATTCCTGTCAGAATTCCTTTCTGCTTTTTCTTAACTTTTTCTTTAAGCAGTTTTCTTTCTGCCTTTTCAAGTTCTTTCTTTTTTAGCTTGAATTCATCACTCTGCTTTTGTATTAATCTTGCACCTGCGTATATTGTAAGACTTGATGCAATCATGATTAGAGTCAACAACTGGCTTGAAATTATGTAGAATACAAGTGAAGCAGTCAAAAGAACGGCCCATTGTGCTTTTTTCGGCACAATATAATATATAACAGCCGATATAGCTAAAAATATAACGAATACAAATGAAGTATATGCCATAAAAATCAGTCTTCGTCCTCTAATCTTTCTATAAGGCTCATGATTGCTTTTGCAGTGTTAAAGTTCTCAGGCACTAAGTCAGTTACCTTGATTTCAACATCAAATTCATCATCAATTTCGCTCACAAGTCTGATTATAGCCATTGAATCAAGTATTCCCTTGTCAACAAGTCCTTCTTCATTTTCAAAATCAACACCGGGTTTTATTCCTTCTAAAATCTCTAATAATTCTTCCATAATTTATTCTCCTTATTCATTATAAATATTTTATTGCTATTATACATTAATCCAAATCTTTGTAAATACCTAAGAGTGCTTTTCGGTCAATTTTTCCGTTGGCATTTTTAGGCATTTCTTTTATGCGCAGAAATTTGTCTGGCATCATATATGCAGGAACTTTTGATTTTACTGCCTCACGAATCAGTTCTGCATCCCTTCCTCTGCCTTCATAAATAAGAGCAAGGCAGTCATTATTCTTATCATAAATGCAGGCGCATGCCTTTACCTTTTCAACACTGTTTGCACCTGCCTCAATTTCACCAAGCTCAATACGATAACCCATTCGCTTAATCTGGAAATCTTTTCGTGAAATATAAATCAGTTCGCCCAGCTCATTGTATTTAACAATGTCTCCTGTCTTATATACAAAATCCGGATATTTATCGTTAAGAGGATTTTGTACAAATGCCTGTGCGGTCTTTTCGGGATTGGCAAAATAACCATCTGCCATAAAGGTAGAGCGAACATAAAGTTCACCTTCTTCACCATTTTCTGCCTCTTCACCGTTGTCTTTTACAATAAATACCTGGCAGTTATCACATGCTTTTCCTATCGGCAGACTGTCATCGTCGGCAAAGGCTCTGTTGACAACATAAAATGTGCAGATGTCAGTGGTTTCGGTAGGGCCAAAAAGATTTGCAAATGTTACATCGCTGTCAAGCTTGTCAATCCAATAGTTAAGCTGTTTTGTAGGCATAACCTCGCCTGCGAACAATACAGTTTTCAAATATTCAGGAAGCATTACATCAAATGCCTTCCAGTTTGACAGAATTGATATTGCCGTCGGAACCCAGTATATTGTGTTAATTTTCTTTTCATTCAAAAACTCAATAAGCTTAAGCGGAAATGAAAAATATTCTTTTGGTATAATATTGTAAGTGCATCCGCATTTAATTGTTGAATAAAAATCTGTAACCGACATGCTGAAATACAAAGGCGTTTGCGATCCGAATGACGTGTTATTATCAAACTGAAATTCATTTGTAACCCAGTTAACATAGCTGATTAAAGCTCTGTGGCTGATAATAGTTCCTTTTGGTGTTCCTGTTGAGCCGCTGGTAAACAGAATATATGCTGTGTCTCTGTCAATCATCTTTCTGCGGATATCTGCAAGCTTGTCCTCATCAATATCTGTATCTTTGATTGTATCGTATACATAAAAACTCTTACCAAGGGAGTCTGCAAGCTCAATGGAAGCGTTGTCTGTAATTATAATAGGGTTTTCAAGTGTGTTTATAATGTTTTCTATTCTGTCAAGTGGTGAATGAACATCAATAACCACATAAAAATCACCTGCATATAATGCACCCAGCATAGCATCTATACAATTTACTGTTTTGTCAATCAGTATGGCAACAGGTTTTTTAGTACCCTCCTTTAATAAGCCTGTAGCAATCGCCTTTGCATTTTTCATTGCACCGGTAAAGCTTTCTTCTCTGCCCCTGTCCGTAAATGCTGTTTTGTCAGGGTATTTTTCAGTTGTTTTTTCAAAAAATTCCAATATGTTTTTCATAATCTTAATATTACTGCTTTCCGTTTTATTTTCAATAGAAATATGTATTTCTTAAATAAATCTTTATTAAATCTTAACTTTCTCGGTTCATATTTTTCAATGCTTTTTATATAATTTAAGTATAAAAAAATATCAAAAGTGCTGCATGAATAATTCATATAAATTCTATAACTGTGCTATCATTGTTAGCACAGTTCTTTTATATCATTATTGAATTGATTTGTCAATGAATTTTTTTCAATTTATAAATATTTTATATTATCTTTTCTTCAAATATATTTTAGTAAATATGTTTACTAAAGTCAATAGTAAATTTATTTACTACATATAATATCCCTAAGGAGTGATATTATAATGGAACTCAATATGAATTATGTTAAAATTATCAGGGATTTAAGAGAGGATAATGATAAATCACAACAAGATATTGCCGATTATCTCGGCACATCTCAGACAATGTATGCCCGCTACGAAAGAGGAGCAAATGAATTACCTATAAGGCATCTCATAAAGCTTTGTCAATACTATAATGTGTCAGCAGATTATATACTTGGACTTGAGCCGTAAATATATTATTACTTATAATTATAATAGAGAAATCTTACCGTTTTGTGACAAATATCTTACATTTTCGTCATATAAAATTCAGCGGAGTTATTGTAATAAAGTATTAGATTTTCAGACATAAATTTAGCCAAACAAGAGTCAAACAAAATAAAGTTTGACTCTTGTTTGGCTAAGCAGCACTTATTTTATTCTGTTTAATACAATACTTTTGAAAGAATAAAGCATATCCAAAGTGCAATAACAAAAAATCCCTCAGCAGGAATTGCAAGCTTTGTATAAGGACATTTCCAGCCCTTATCAACGCAAAGGAATATACTTCTTGTTATAAACACAGTTGTTGAAAAAAACAAACCTCCGATAAGTGAATAAACAGGAGTATTAAGTGCAAAGGTTAAATAAAGCAAAAATGCACCAAGAGCAAAAGAAATTCCGCCGTAATAAACTCTGATTTCTGTTTTACCTGCATTATCAACAGGCTTTACAGAAAAGCTTTCAGCATTTTTAATTGGATTTGTGATGAATACAACTGCCATTGCAAAGAAGTATCCAACCAATCCGATAACTGCAACGCTTGCCGGGATATTGCCAAAAAAGATAGTTTTAATTGTTTCCATAATTTTTCCCCTTATATTTTATTTATAAATTCATTATATAAGATTTAATCGGATAAGTAAACATAAAAAATCAGAGGATATAAATCCTCTGATTTTTTATTATATACTGCAAATTAACCTTTTGATTCAATCAATGTGCATTCAATCTCAAAGGTTTCGATTTTGCTGTTGTCAACAATTCTTGCAACAGTAAGTTTAATCTTATCACCAGGCTTTGAATCAGAAAGAGTAGAAGTCATAACATCTACTGATGTGAGTGTCTTGCCGTTTACTGCAACAATCATATCATACTTTTTGATGTCCTTATTTCTAAGATCTGAACTTTCATCAATCTCACTGATTACCATTGCGCCCTGACAATCCTTAAAGCCTTTTTCTGCAAGTGCATTCACAACCTGAGATGCATTGTTGAAATTAGTAATAGGACTATAGCTTATGCCAAGCTTTGCTCTGCCCTCAACATAGCCAACCTTAATTAAGCTGTTTGCTGTAGCCACTGCAGTGTTTGACGGAACAGAAAATCCCATTCCCTCATATTCAGTTGAAGCAATTTTTGATGAATTAATGCCTACAACCTGACCTTGCATATTAAAGAGAGCACCACCGCTGTTGCCGGGATTAATAGCGGTATCGGTTTGAATGCATTCATTGTCATAGCCGATACTGGAAGAAATCGGTCTTGCAAGAGCCGAAATATATCCGCTTGCAAGAGAATTCATAAACTCGAGTCCGCCCGGGCATCCGATTGCAACAACCTGCTCTCCTACTACGATATTTTCACTATTAGCAAATTCAGCAATTTTAAGTCCTGTTTTTTCTATAGAAAGCACACCTATATCTGTCTGTGCATCTGTACCAACCATTTGAGCCTTGCACTCTGTGCCGTCATTAAGTGTAACAGTAAAGCTGTCACCATCTGCAATAACATGTGCACAGGTCATAATATATGTTTTGCCGTTTGCTTCGCTCATTATAACCCCTGAGCCTTCACCTGATTTTGCAGGCTCGCTGCTGCTCTGATTGCCGCTGCCATAACCATAAAAATAGTTATATGCATTTACTTGCTGGGAATATACTGTTATACCAACACAGGAATTCATACACTCTTTTGCAACACCTGCAACAGTTAAATTGCCGTTTTTATCAACTGTAGGCACTTCCTGACTGTCTTTAGTGCTTACACTACCCTCAACCTGTGATGTACCCGGTTTATCCTTATTATCTATTTTATCATCAATTGTATAACCGTTGATTGCCAGAACAAGACCGACCACAGCTACAATAAGACACGCTGACAAAATAATTGCAATTATCTTTGCAGTGCTGTTCTTTTTCTTAGTCTGTTTTGCAGATTTTTTCTCGTTAGAGCTGAAGCTGTCAGCATAATTTTCTTTATAAAAGGGCTGTTCGTGCTCGTCAGAATATGACTGCTCTGCCTTCGGCTTTGTATAAGAATAATGATATGTTGAATTATACTCATTTTGCGGAGGTGTATAATACTGTCCGTTATTATTTGCATCACTGCCCTGCTGATTATTATCAGGTGTACCTCCAAATCCGTTATTCTGAAAATCATTCATAATTACTTAGTCTCCTTTTTATAGATAGGTTTATATGCCTTGGGCAATTTGAATATAAATTCAGCAGAATTTTCATCCTCACTCTTTGCCCAAATACTTCCTGAATGCATATCAACCATCATCTTTACTATATATAATCCCAAGCCTGCGCCTTTAGCATCAAGGCTTCTGGACTTATCAGCTTTATAAAATCTTTCAAATACTTTTGAAAGCTCTTCCTGCTTAATACCAATACCACTGTTCTTGATATGAACTTCAATATCCGAAGCTGACTCAACCATTCTTATATTAATATAACCACCGTTATTGGTAAATTTAACAGCATTATCAAATATATTGTAAATAACCTGATAAATCATATCCGGATCAGCCACAATATATGTCGGCTTAAAGTTTTCAAGTCCCTGAATTTCAATATTCTTCTCTTCAATTTTCTGCTCAAAGGTAAGAAGAATATGAATAATCTGATCCGAAATATCATAATTACCGGGTTTCATTTCAAAGCTTCCCGACTCAATCTTGCTCATATTAAGCATAGCAACAACCAGACGAGAAAGACGTCGAATTTCACCGCTTACAATATTAAGATAGTAGTCGCTCTTTTCTCTCGGTATCGTTCCGTCAAGAATACCGTCGATAAATCCTCCTATAGAGGTCATAGGTGTTCTGAGCTCATGAGACACATTTGAAACAAAGCTTCGTCTGGAAGATTCCAGCTTATCAAGAGAATCTGCCATATCATTAAAAGCCTTGCCGAGCTCTGCAAGCTCATCATCACCCCGTATCTTTACACGATAAGAGAAATCTCCTATAGCGAATTTCTTTGCAGCAGTACTCATATCTTTAAGAGGCTTTACAAATTTTTTGGTGAGATGCCATATGCAGATAAAGCCTATAACAAGGCATGCAAGCGCACTGAAAACAAACATTCTCAGCACCGCAACTGCAAGATGATCGGCATCGGTCTTTGTTGTGGCAAATACTACACCGATTATTTGATTACTGCTGTATATGGGACATCCGACAATATATGAAATTTGATTATTAACAATTCCTTTTCCGACATAACCGCCCTCATAAACTGCTCTTAGCAGAGAATCACCGATAGCATAGCCGTCATGATATTCACAATCTGTAAGCCGTCCTAAAAATGGCATGGAATCTGCCCTTTCCTTGCACATTATAATGTTTCCCTCAACATCACAAACGAAAACATCGGCAACAATAGAATTGGAAATAATGTTAAGAGAATTGCATATCATTTCTTTTTCGACTGAATAAGACGTATTCATATCCTGTGCAATCAGCGTTGACTGAATATTTGCCGCAATATACTGGGTGTTTTCTTTTAGAAGGCGAGTGTTTTCATTCTGAGTATACGCATTAACAAGAATAGTAAGCGTTGTACCGAGAATCGTTAAAACAACAAGAAAAATAGCTGCAAACAAAATAAAATATTTTGCAAATATGTTATTTTTAATGAGCTGTCCTAATCTGTTTTTCTCAGTCATTAAAATTATTCCTTTGTATCAAATTTATATCCAACACCCCAAACGGTTTTCAGTTCCCATTTATCAGAAACTCCCTCAAGCTTTTCACGAAGTCTCTTAACATGAACATCAACTGTACGTGAGTCACCGTAATAATCAAAGCCCCATACCTCGTCAAGAAGCTGATCACGGGTATATACTCTGTTCGGATTTGATGCAAAGTGATAAATAAGCTCAAGCTCTTTAGGCGGAGTATCAACAGCTACACCCTTTACCTTAAGCTCATAATTAACAATATTTATTTCAAGATTATCATAAACAACAATCTTTTTTGAATCATCTTCACTTGACGCAGTGCCGTTTGTTCTTCTGAGAACAGCCTTAACTCTTGCCATAACCTCTTTTGCGTCGAAAGGCTTTGTTACATAATCATCTGCACCAAGCTCAAGACCGAGAACCTTATCAAACACCTCTCCTTTAGCAGTAAGCATAATAATAGGTGCTGAGGATGTTTTTCTGATTTCACGGCAAACCTGCCAGCCATCCATTTTTGGAAGCATAATATCAAGCAATACAAGCTCAGGTGCTTTTGCGTGGAACAGATTTACAGCCGCCTGACCATCATTTGCCACATAAACACTGTAGCCCTCACTTTCAAGATACAGCTTAAGCAGTTCGCAAATATTTTTATCATCATCTACTACAAGAATTTTTGTACCCATTTCAATCTCTCCTTCAATTTATGGTGGTATTTTATCACGGCATATTGTAGTTTTTTTGTTGATTTGTTGAACAATTTATAAAATGTTTTAACATTTTTTGAATTCGGCATTAAAACTTTTTTACCATTTCACTTTACGCTTATGACAGCTTTCAACATAATCAACAAACTGCTTTGCGCAGCGCGGTGAACGTCCTCCGCGTCTTGTCGCCCATTGATCTGCCATAAAGCACAGATGCTCTTTGTCAACATCCGTAAGTCCTCTGTCCTGTGCAATCTTCATGACTATATCAAGATACTCTTGTTTATTAGGATTAAGAAAAGTTATAGTAAGACCAAATCTGTCACTGAGGCTAAGCTGTTCCTGCATAATATCATTTCTGTTTACGTCATTTTCTCTGTCACTGAAGCTCTCTTTAATTAAATGTCTTCTGTTTGATGTTGCATAAATCAGAATATTTGACTGCCTGCCCGAAAGCGAACCCTCCAAAGCTGCCTTAAGCTCGCTGAAAGAATTGTCATTTGAATCAAAGCTTAAATCATCAATGTAAATGATAAACTTCATCGGCGAGTCTGCTATCTGCTCTCTTATCAGAGTTAAATCAGCAACAGCACTTTTAGGAATTTCAATCATGCGAAGTCCCTGTTTATAATATTCATTAAGAAGTGCATGAACTGTTGAGCTTTTTCCTGTTCCGCGGTCACCATAAAGCAAAACATTGTTTGCAGGATGACCTGTAACAAAGCTTTCTGTATTATCGATAACCTTTTCTCTTTGGAATTCGTAGTTTTTCAAATCTGTTAATGTAATTGTATCAATTGAATTTACAGGAATTATCTGCTTGTCACGCCATGTAAATGCGATATTCCTTGCATACATTCCATATCCATTCTGTTTATAATACTCTGCAAGCCTGTCTAAACAATTCTCCCAGCTTTCTTCAAGTGGATATTCTGAACAGCCGATTTCCCATTCAGGTATAGTTGCCAGTATTTCTTTAATGTCATTATTTTCAACAGCCTCAGCAATATCCTGCGCTGTAAGAGAAGAAATTTCTTCAAGCTTTTTCAAATCAGATTTGACAGCATCAATTATTCGAGGAGACAGCTTTGAAACTCTTCCGCCTGCACATGCCTTTGTAAACTCATTATCATGCGTAAGAATACACCGGGAAATATGATTTTTCAAACCGCTAGCAGCAGACAGAAGATTAAAAAAACTGCTTTGATTAACAAGCACCTGCTCGCTTTGGGCACTGTCAATCAAATCGCACATAGCTTTAATAACACTATCCTGCTTTATATCGTATATACAAAGAGAATCAATATAGTATTTAATTTTCGTCGCTTTATTCATCATTTATCACATCCTGATAACTGTAAAACAGTTATAATAATCCAAAATATTTTATATATATAATAAAACATTATATTACAATTTACAAGTACAATCAAAAAAAACGTAAAAATGAACTAAAATTATCAAAAATAGTTGTATGATGTCTGACAACGTATTGACTTTTTCATCAATGATATGATAATATGTAATCAACAGATACAAAAGGTTGTGAAAATGTGAGTAAATTAGCAGACAGCACTGCAAATCGAATATTAAAAATGATTGAAGAGGAAAACAGATTTTCTGTAGGAACAAAACTGCCTAACGAAATAGAGCTTGCCGGTGAACTTGGTGTCAGCCGTTCCACTCTGAGAGAAGCAATAAAAATATTAACAACCAACGGAATACTTGAAATTCAACGCGGTAAAGGCACTTTTGTTACATCAAACACTACAATTTCATCGGGAGATGTCAACGATATTTCATCAGGACTCGATGATTTGTTTGAAACAAGGCTTATGTTTGAACCCGAATGCGCATATCTTGCAGCACAAAG
The DNA here is from genome assembly GCA_023665085.1 of Bacteroides sp. Taxonomy (GTDB): domain Bacteria; phylum Bacillota; class Clostridia; order Oscillospirales; family Acutalibacteraceae; genus Eubacterium_R. The sequence continues at coordinate 74,431 of JAMPEQ010000009.1, read as the reverse complement.
GGCAACTGACGAGGAAATTGAAATAATCTGCCGCTACGGCGAAGAAATCGAGAAAAAGATATTAAGCGGAGGAGACCGCACATACGAAGAGCAAAAATTCCACGAAAGCATTGCCAACGCAACGCACAATGCCTTTGTTAAACAGTTTATGCCGATAATATTTAATGCCATAAAAAAAGGTGTCGCTGTACTCACGGAAGACAAAGATATTAGTGAAGATAACCTGAGAGACGACAGGCTTATTATGGATTTTTTAAAAAAGCGAAATGCAGAAGGTGCAAGAACGGCAATGCGTATTCACATTATCCACGCAATTGAGGGAATCAGCCAAACAAAAGACGAACAAAATAAGGCCTAGCTAATAAGAAACAGTGAAAAATATAAAATAGGTGTTGACATTAGACAACATTAATACTATAATGTGAATTAACAAAAATACTTGCAGGTTGACAGACAACCTGCAGTACAAAATAAAACTTTTCGGAGGAAACTAAAATGGCAGAAGCAAAGATTTTTTATGAATCAGATTGTAATCTTGATGTTCTTGCCGGCAAAACTGTTGCTATCATCGGTTTTGGCTCACAGGGACACGCACACGCACTTAATCTTCATGAGAGCGGTGTAAACGTAATTGTTGGTCTTTATGAAGGCTCAAAATCATGGAAGCATGTTGAGGATTTAGGTCTTAAGGTTATGACAACAGCTGAGGCTACAAAGGCTGCAGATGTTATCATGATTCTTACTCCTGATGAAAGACAGGCTGCTATCTACAAAAATGATATTGCTCCAAATCTTACAGAAGGCAAGGCTCTTGCTTTCGCTCACGGCTTTAACATTCATTTCAAGCAGATCGTACCTCCATCAAACATTGATGTATTTATGATTGCTCCAAAAGCACCCGGTCACACTGTACGTTCAGAGTACAAAGAGGGTAAGGGTACACCTTGTCTTGTTGCTGTATATCAGGATGCTACAGGTCACTGCCTTGACACTGCTCTTGCTTATGGTGCAGGTATCGGCGGCGCTCGTGCAGCTATCCTTGAGACTACTTTCAAATGTGAAACAGAAACAGACCTCTTTGGTGAACAGGCTGTTCTCTGCGGCGGTGTTACAGCTCTTATGAAGGCTGGTTTTGAGACTCTCGTTGAAGCTGGTTATGATCCAAGAAACGCTTACTTTGAGTGTATCCATGAGATGAAGCTTATCGTTGACCTTATTTACTCAGGCGGTTTCTCAAAGATGAGATATTCTATCTCAAACACAGCTGAGTACGGTGACTATGAGACAGGCAAGAGATTAATCACTGATGAAACAAAGAAAGAAATGAAGAAGGTTCTTGAAGAAATTCAGGATGGTACATTTGCTTCTAAGTTCATCACTGAGAGCAACAACGGCTGGGCTCACTTCAAAGCTAAGAGAGAGCTTGAGGCTTCTCATCAGCTTGAGCAGGTTGGCGAAGGCATCAGAGCTATGTACAGCTGGAACGGCGAAGACAAGTACGCAGAGAAATAAGTTTTAATTTAAACATAACTTTAAAGAGCAGTTGATTAATTCAACTGCTCTTCTACTTTTACTCGGCTGAAAGCATAACAATATTACCCCGCAGGATTTTGAAATCTCTGCGGGGTTTTAATCTTGTTTATATTTGATTGTTAGTCACTTACATTACTAATTTAATGGTGATTTTTCATTACTGCCTGCATTATTATTTATAACAACCGAATCTTTGTTCAGCCTTACAATCGGTATCATAAGCCCGGGCATGCCTGTATACGAAGTAACAGTATGAATAATCTGCCTGAGAAACGGAAACATTTGATCAAATGACGCAACATGAATATCTGCCCTCTCATCCTGAACGCCATAGTTAAATTCCGCAGCCATTTCTATTTTGATTTCAAAAGGATTTAATTCATCATCAGAAATCTTAAACTCAAGAATTCCTACACAGGTTTTACCGTCATTGAGATAATTAACATTATATTTCATTTGATTTTTCAGCTTAAGCTGAACACCGGGCTGTACTTTGTTTTCAATTTCAAGCTTATTTACTTTATAGCCTTTTAATTCTATCATAATTGTTTCTCCTTTACTGAGCAAGACTTACATTATTAAACTTGAAATCATCAACAGTATCATTTACGGCATGGCCGTCAAAACGAACAAGCTCAAGATTTTCCACATTCTCTGCATCAATAGCATGCTTATAGCTGTTGCATAAATTACCCCAGCATGTTTTTGTTTTTTCGATAGTAATATTTTTAGCATATCTGATGAAAAATGCGGAATTATCATAAGTCTCAACTCCATAATCAAGACATGGACGAAGATCATAAAGACCACACTGCCACTTGCTTGTTTTAGTCAGCTCTACACGACAGTTTTCAAAGGTAATATCTTCAATAATATTTTCAGCATTGCCGTGAATAAGAACACCATTTTCACCCTTTGCTGTCACATTAAAGAAACGAACATTTTTAATAGTTCCGCTCTTTGTATTTTCGTCACGGTTAAATGTGGTAATAACAATCGGCTCTGCTGTTCCCCACCAGTCAGGGCAAAAACGTCTTGTTTCAATGATAATATTCTGGTATGTAACATTTTCAACGCATCCGCCGTCACGAATCTGAATTGACAGACCGCGGTTTGAATGACTGATAACGCAGTTTGAGACAATAACATTTCTGAAATTGCCTACACCCTCAGTGCCTATTTTTATTGCAGCAGATGTAGAAATCAAAGTACATCCGTCGATAACAACATCCTCGCAAGGACCATATTCACTATTGCCCTTTGATGCTTTAAGGCAGATACAGTCATCAGCACAAACTACATGACATCCAATAATTCTCACATGAGAACAATGGTCAGGATCAATTCCGTCACTGTTTGCAACATCAAGATCATTTAAAATTCGTATTCTGTCAATAAGAACATCATAACAACCCGCCGGATGAAGAGTCCAGAAAGGTGCATCAACCACGGTAAACTCTTTAAATGTGATGTGATTGCTTTTTTCAACATATATAACAGTTGGTCTCGGGTAAAAATCACCTGTTACATAATACTTGTCTTTTCTTGCAACAAATGCATGACCGTTGGCATCAATAGTACCTTCACCGCTGATAGTGCAATGATCTGCTTCATAAGCATATATAAACACAAAACTCGGCTTACCTGTAACGGGGTTACCGATAAGAGCAGTTTTAGGATCATTAATCAATTTGTTTGGGCGAATATAACCATCAATATTAGATGTAGCCTTAAGTCTTGCACCCTTCTGCAAATGCAGATCAACATTTGCTCTCAGTCGGATTGAATCACTGTAAAACACTCTTCCGCTTGGGAGAACAACCTGCCCTCCTCCGTTTTTCGCACAATCATCAATAGCATGCTGAATAGCAAAGGCATCATTCGTTTTGCCGTCACCCTTTGCACCATACTGCATAACATTATAAATTTTCATTTATTTGACCTCATATATTACTTATTTTTTCTATCATATCATAAATATTTATACATTACAACCGACATATTAACTAAAAATACTGCATAACAAGAACTAAATTACAACAATAAATTCATTGACAACAATTAGTGTATATAATATAATTAATGTGTTGCATAATGGAAAATTATGTGGCAAAACATAATGATTTAGGAGATTTTTAAAAATGGTTAGAGCTATTGTAGGTGCCAACTGGGGTGACGAGGGCAAAGGTAAAATCACAGATATGTTTGCAGGACAGAGTGATATTGTCATTCGTTTTCAGGGCGGTGCAAATGCAGGTCACACTATTATTAATGAACACGGCAGATTTGCATTTCATTTAATGCCATCAGGTGTTTGCTACGATCACACCACCTGCATCATCGGCAATGGTGTAGCACTCGACATTAACAAATTTTTCAATGAGCTTGAGGATGTAAAAAAGGCAGGACTTAATCCAAATCTTCTGGTAAGTGAAAGAGCACAGATTCTTATGCCATATCACATTCTTCTCGACGAATACGAAGAAGAAAGACTCGGCAAAAATGCTTTTGGTTCAACAAAAAGCGGTATTGCACCTTTCTTCAGTGACAAATATGCTAAAATCGGCATTCAGGTAAACGAACTTTTTGATGATGAAACATTAAAAGCAAAAATTAAAAACATCTGCACACTTAAAAATCTCACTCTTAAATATGTATACAATAAGCATCTTCTTGATGAAGAAGAGCTTTACAACACCTGTGTTGAATACAGAGAAAAGATTGCACCTTATGTTTGTGACACTCATACTTATCTCATGAATGCTCTTAAGGAAGGCAAAAACATTCTTCTCGAAGGTCAGCTCGGCACTCTTAAAGATCCCGATTTCGGTATTTATCCAATGGTTACATCTTCTTCTACTCTTGCCGGCTACGGTGCTGTCGGTGCAGGAATTCCTCCTCATGCAATCGAAGATATCGTTGTAGTTACAAAGGCTTATTCATCTGCAGTAGGTGCAGGAGAATTTGTCAGTGAAATTCTTGATGAGGATGAGGCTCAGGAGCTTCGCATCCACGGCGGTGACAAAGGTGAATTCGGTGCAACAACCGGCAGACCAAGAAGAGTTGGATGGTTTGACTGTGTAGCAACAAGATACGGTGTTGCATGTCAGGGGGCAACACAAGTTGTTATGACTGCACTTGACTGTCTTTCATATCTTGAAGAAATCAAGGTATGCACAGGCTACGAAATAGACGGCGAAATCATAAAGGACTTCCCTACTACTCCGACACTTAAAAAGTGTAAACCTGTATTAAAAACTCTTAAAGGCTGGCACTGTGATATCCGCGGAATAAGAAATTATGACGAGCTTCCGCAGGAAACAAAAGATTATGTTGAATTTATTGAAAACGAGCTCGGATATCCAATAACAATGGTATCAAACGGTCCTGAAAGAGAAGCTATCATTTATAAAAACAAATAATAAGATATTATAATTCATCAAACGCCCGAAAAAATTCGGGCGTTTTTATTATCTCAATACTCATAAATTATTTGTACTAAAAAGCAAAGCTAAGCTATTGAAATAATAATATAAATTGTATATAATATTTATACAATTCTTATGAAAGGCTATTTAATTATCATGGAAAAAATTCTTGTTCTTGACTTTGGCGGTCAATATAATCAATTAATCGCAAGACGTGTTCGTGACCACAGAGTATATGCTGAAATTCTGCCTTACACAACTCCCATTGAAACAATAAAGGAAAACCAATACAAAGGTATTATTTTCACCGGAGGACCAAACTCAGTTTATGATATGAGTTCCCCCCACTATGATAAAGGCATTCTTGATCTCGGAATTCCAATTCTTGGAATCTGCTACGGCTGTCAGCTCATTGCATGGATGTCGGGCGGAGAGGTAAAAACTGCACCTGTAAGCGAATACGGAAAAATTGAGTTTACTGCAAAAAACTCAAAATTGTTTAAAGACATTGACGAAAAATCAACTGTCTGGATGAGCCATACAGACTATATATCTACTACTCCTGACGGATTTGAAAACATCGGTACAACAAACGACTGTCCTTGTGCTGCAATGCAGAATACAAGTAAAAATATATATGCCGTTCAGTTTCATCCTGAGGTTACTCATTCACAGTTTGGCTCACAAATGCTGTATAACTTTTTATATGAAATTTGCGAGTGCGCAGGTGACTGGGTAATGGATAACTTTATTGAAACCACTGTTGCAAAGCTCAAAAAACAGATTGGCGACAAGAAAGTTATTTTAGGTCTTTCAGGCGGTGTTGACAGCTCCGTTGCTGCCGGACTTCTCTCAAAAGCAGTCGGTGATCAGCTCACATGCGTGTTTGTTGACCAAGGCTTAATGCGCAAGGACGAGGGTGATTTTGTAGAAAAAACCTTCACTTCGCTTTTTGATATGAATTTCGTAAGAGTTAATTGTGCTGATGTATTTTTGTCAAAGCTCAAGGGTGTTACTGATCCTGAACAAAAAAGAAAAATAATCGGCGAAGAATTTTTCAATGTATTCTGGAATGAAATCAGAAGCCAGGACGAGCTTGGTTATTTTGCCCAGGGCACAATTTATCCTGACTGTATTGAATCAGGCAAAGGTGATGCAGACGTTATAAAAACACATCACAATCGTGTAAATCTTCCTGAGGATGTTGAATTTCTCGGTGTTATTGAGCCTCTTTGTGACTTGTTCAAAGATGAGGTCAGAAAAGTCGGTGAAATGTTGGGAATTCCTAAAGAATTAGTATGGAGACAGCCATTCCCCGGACCCGGTCTCGGTGTAAGAATCATAGGAGAAATAACTGCTGAAAAAATTAAAATTCTTCAGGAGGCAGACTGGGTGCTCCGCGATGAAATGGCAAAAAACGGATATGAAAAAAATCTTGCACAGTTTTTCTGTGTGCTTCCGGGAGTAAATACAGTAGGTGTTATGGGAGACCATAGAACATACGATAATCTTGTTGCTATCCGTGCAGTTACAACAGATGACTTTATGACAGCAGACTGGGCAAAAATTCCATATGATATTCTCGCAACTGTATCTAATAGAATTACAAATGAGGTTGAACATATCAACAGAGTAGTTTACGATATCACTTCCAAACCACCAGGAACAGTGGAGTGGGAATAAAAATATTATGTAACAGAAAGATAAAGATATGGAATCAAAGTATTTAAAAAGTTTATCAAAAGATGAATATTGGGAACTGACAAAAAATCTTCATAATATTCAAAACTGCAAGTGCTACATATGCCGTAAGGAAATTGACTTCGATTTACATAGTACAAATATAGATCACATCATACCACTGAAAAATAAAGGAAAAGATTCACCGGAAAATTTTGCTTTAACGCACGAAAGCTGTAATAAATCAAAACAAGATGCCGATTTAACAGTAGCACGTTCTTTGTCAATACTTAATGAAATCAAAGAAAAAACAGCTGCCGCGGGATTAGAAAAAAACAAATCCGAAACCGCCTCGTTAAAGCATGTTCTTGAATATCTAGGCGGTTCAAAATATGAACTTCGTTATAAAATTGATAAAAACACCTTTAGCTATACATTATCAGAAATGGGTGATGAAACTATTTATACAGCACCGATTTTTACAGATAATATTTCTGGTGAGCAAACTGTTTTTATTGAATTACCAATAGAATATATTTACCATGATGAACTAATCAATCCTCGAGGAATCAACAGCAGTATACGTTTGCTTGTTAAAGAGTTTTATCAAAAAAATCCTCAGCTTCATCTGTCACTGGCAAGAATTAATAACGGCAAGATTGAAATTTTCGATGGTCAGCACAAGGCTGTTGCTCAACTTTTGTTGTGCCAAAGAAATTTATTAATTCGCTTATTTATTAATCCTGATATTGACCGACTTATTACTACAAACACTAACGCCGGCAGTAAGCTGCGTCAGATTGCATTTGATAAATCCATCATGCGTCAGCTTCATGACACCCTTTATGCAGAAAGAATAAAAAAATATCAACAGGATCATAATTTAGATGAAAATGATTATTCTTTTTCTGAACAACAGCTTGTTGATTACTTTAAAGGCGAATCAAATATAAAAAAATACATTAATGACAGCGCTAAAAATCAAATAACTCATTCACCTGATAATAAGCTTCGCACATATATTGATTTTGAAGGACGAGCAAAAAAACTACCTATATCTTATAATGCTTTTGAAAAAACGTTTTTAACTTCATTTCTAGACAGTAAAAAGGTGCTTAGCACTCCAATCAATTTTAAAATTGACGAGGGCAGCAATCCACGAGAAATTGAGCAGAAACAAATTATTCACTTAATGAATATAATTGCAGAAGAAATTTATATAGGTAAATTCAATGCTGAAGTCGGAATAGATCGATTGGAGCAAAAAATAATTGAAAACAGAGATTCTGAAATCACTGATGATCATTTGGCTGCATTTCGTATTTCTAAAGAAGAAATAATGAGCGTATGGATTATGTGGTTAAAAAAGGTTATTGAAAATTATTTCAGTAATACTGGAAAAATGTATGATCAAGGCAGTGAATTTCAAAAAACTTTTGACGAACAGCTATGGATAAATATAACTAACTTTATCAGAAATCTGATAAGACTGCCCCTATGGAAAAACAGAGATATGGCAAGTACTATTTTCTCAGGCAAAAATAATAAGCTATACTGGAAAATCGTGTTTGAAACCGGAAAGAATCCCGAGGGCGTACAAGTGCTTTCAGCTCCTCTTAATTTCATTGAAATGATAAAAGCTGAATAATGTCAAAAAACTGAGCAGATATATTACTGCTCAGTTTTTTCATATTCTGTTATAAATATGGTCTGATATTGTTTACAAGTCTGTCCTCAATTTCAACAAGTCTTCCGGTAATATCTCTTGATCTTGTATCAGCACTTTTATACTGGTTAAGATAGCGGCTTAAGGATTTTACACCCATATTGCAGCCGTCTGTAATCAGATCGGCAACTGTATTATCTCCGCCGTCTGCCGCCATTTTGACGTTGGTTTTCATCCATGACATACCTTTTGCAATAGGATTTGGATCTTTGCCCTCATCATCATGCTGAACCAGAAGAAGACCTATCTCCTCCTGCAATTTTTCATGCTGGTTTCTGCTATCGTTAAGAAGGCCTTTAAAGCATTGGTCCTGAACATCATCAATAACATCATCTATAGCAGAAATACCCATTTTTATACCCGAATCGCATTCTCTCAAAAGTTTTACTGTATCGCCGTCTGCACCGACTTTATCAGTCACACTAATCCCACCTTTTTAATTGATAGAATTAGTATTTGAAAAAATATGGTTTTTATTCAGCAAAATAAAACAAATACAGCCGAACAGTAGTTGTTTAACTATTGTTCGGCTGAAATTTTACTGAAAATCAAAAACATTTACCCATTTATCAAGAAGCTCTTTTTCGCCTTCAATATTTTTTACACTTTCGGAGCAGGCTACAATAGGCATCCACTGCTGTACAAGCTGTTTAGGAATATCAGCTTTTTTACAGAAAAGGTTGAGGTACTTTTCAGCGGTATCTTCCTTGCCCTGAAGAACAAATACAAGATATGTTCTTGCAGCATCTGCAGAAGCATTGCCCTGTGTTGCATGTGACCAGTCGATAATGTAATATTCACCTTCAGGTGTAACAATAATATTTGACGGACAATAATCTCCGTGAAGCACCTTTGTATGCTTTTTCATACCCTCAAGTCTGTTATGAAGATCAAAACGGATAGTAGCCTCATATGATGAAGCACTGATTTTTGAATGCATTTTATCTTTTATTTTATTAAGATGAGGAGCTTTTTTAGAATGAATCTCCAGCTGAATATCAACAAATTTTTCAAGATACTCATCTTCCTTGTCAGGATTTTTCTTCATGATTTCTGAAAGAGTTTCACCCTCAATATACTCTCTGGTGATAGCCCATCCTGTTTCTGTTTTTCTTACATCCAAAAGTCTTGGTATGTTAAGACCTGTTTCTTCAACTCTGGCATCATTAAGTGCCTCGTTAAGCACTTCTGCCTTTGTAAAGGTTTCATCAAATTCTTTAACAAGCTTATCGCCGTCACGATAAATATTTTTGTGTTCTCTAGTATCAATAATAGTTGCCATATAGAACACCTCCTAAACTAATTATACTTTATGGCAAAATTCAATTCAAGTGTACATTATGCACGAATAACAACTCTGCCATTCGTGCAATTTTACAAATTACTTTCCGTAGTATGCACGTAAATACATATCTTTAATTTCGCTCATAAGAGGAAGTCTCGGGTTTGCACCTGTGCACTGGTCGTCAAATGCCTGCTCAACCATATCATCAAGAGTATCAAGGAAATACTGTTCATCAACACCATAATCCTTAATGCACTTTTTAATGCCGCAATATTCCTTAAGCTCATCAATCTTTTTGATAAGTCCCTTGAGCTTAGCCGCATCATCCTTGCCCTTTACACCAAGTGCATCAGCCACCTGAGCATAGCGGGCTAAGGTCTTTGGATAATCATACTGGCTGAAAGTACCCATCTTAGCAGGAACTTCACTGGCATTGAATTCAAGAACATAGTCAATCATAAGTGCATTGGCAACACCGTGAGGAAGATGATGGAATGCACCAAGCTTATGAGCCATTGAATGACATACACCAAGGAAGGCATTAGCAAATGCCATACCTGCCATTGTTGCAGCATTAGCCATTTTTTCTCTTGCAACAGGATCGTTGGCACCATTATCATATGCTCTTGGAAGATACTCAAAAATGTTTTTAAGAGCCTCGATAGCAAGACCATCTGTATATTCTGTTGCCATCATTGAAGCATAAGCCTCAAGAGCATGGGTTACAGCGTCAATACCAGATGCTGAAGTAAGTCCCTTAGGAGCATTCATATGAAGGTCGGCATCAACAATTGCCATATTAGGCATAAGCTGATAGTCTGCAAGAGGATATTTTGTTCCTGTCTTTTCATCAGTAATTACAGCGAAAGGAGTAACCTCTGAGCCTGTACCTGCAGAAGTAGGAACAGCAATGAAGTATGCCTTTTCACCCATTTTAGGGAATGTATAAACTCTCTTTCTGATATCCATAAATCTCATAGCCAAATCAAAGAAATCTGCTTCAGGATGTTCATAAAGCACCCACATGATCTTAGCGGCATCCATTGCAGAACCGCCGCCTACTGCGATAATGCAGTCAGGCTGGAATGCATTAATCTGAGCAACACCCTCTTTTGCACAGGCAAGAGTGGGATCTGGAGCAACATTGAAAAATGTTGAATGAGTAATACCCATTGAGTCAAGCTTATCTGTAATCGGTTTAGTATAGCCGTTGTTGTAAAGGAAAGAGTCGGTTACAATAAATACCTTTTTCTTGCCCAAAACTGTGCCAAGCTCATCAAGAGCAACAGGCAGGCATCCCTTTTTGATATAAACCTTTTCAGGTGCTCTGAACCAAAGCATATTTTCCCTTCTTTCAGCAACTGTCTTGATATTAATAAGGTGCTTAACACCAACATTTTCAGATACAGAGTTTCCGCCCCAAGAGCCGCATCCGAGTGTAAGTGAAGGAGCAAGATCGAAGTTATAAAGATCACCGATACCACCAAATGATGATGGTGTGTTTACAAGAATACGGCAGGTTTTCATGCGTTTTGCAAACTCGTCAATCTTAGCTCTCTCTGTAGTCTCATTAAGATAAATAGAAGATGTATGGCCATAACCGCCGTCAGCAATAAGCTGTTCAGCCTTTGCAAGTGCATCCTCAAAATTCTCACTTTTATACATGGCAAGAACCGGAGAAAGCTTTTCGTGAGCAAATTCCTCACTGATATCTACACTTTCAACCTCACCGATAAGAACCTTTGTCTCTTCAGGTACTTTTACACCTGCAAGAGCAGCAATTGTAACAGGCTTCTGACCAACAATTTTTGCATTAAGTGCACCGTTGATAATGATTGTTTTTCTTACCTTTTCAATTTCATTATCTTTAAGGAAATAACATCCTCTGTTTTCAAACTCCTTGCGAACAGCCTTATATATCTTCTTATCTACAATGCATGACTGCTCTGAAGCACAAATCATACCATTATCAAAAGTCTTGGAATGAATGATTGAGTTTACAGCTTTAAGAATATCTGCACTCTCATCAATGATTGCAGGAGTATTACCTGCACCTACACCAAGAGCGGGCTTACCGCTTGAATAAGCAGCCTTAACCATGCCCGGACCACCTGTAGCAAGAATGATATCAGCTTCCTTCATAACAAGATTAGTCATATCAAGTGACGGAGCATCGATCCATGAAATAATGCCTTCAGGTGCACCTGCCTCAACAGCAGCATCAAGAACAATCTTAGCTGCTGCAGCAGTTGACTGCTTTGCTCTTGGATGAGGAGAAATAATAATTCCGTTTCTTGTCTTAAGTGCTATAAGAGTTTTGAAAATTGCAGTTGATGTTGGATTTGTTGTAGGAATAACTGCAGCAATGACACCGATAGGATCTGCAACCTTCATTGTACCGAATGCCTTATTTTCCTCAATAACACCGCATGTTTTTGTGTTTTTATACTTATTATAAATATACTCTGCAGCATAGTGGTTCTTTATAATCTTATCCTCTACGATACCCATTCCTGTTTCTTCAACAGCCATTTTTGCAAGAGGAATTCTTGCCATATTTGCAGCTTTAGCTGCCGCAAGAAAAATCTTGTCAACCTGCTCCTGAGTATATGTTGAAAATTTCTCCTGAGCTTTACGAACTCTATCAAGCTCAGCTTCAAGCTTTTCAACACTGTCAATTATTTCTCTAGCCATAATTTTGCCTCCATAGATAATATATTTGTTAATTTATTAACAATATGTTGTCATAATAATAATCTTATTTAATTTAAATATCAATATCTTTTAACAAATTTCTGCATTTATAATAAAAACGACAAATAAATAACAATATTTTTGTATGAAATTTAATTTAAAACGCTATTAATTGTTAATTTCTTGACAATATCATTTATATTTTTAACATAAATACATCTCATTTTTCTTCACCACATCTATTCTATGCATTACCGTCATCATAAGTCAAACAGGAGTAATTTTCTTTAATTATCGTGCATACATTTAATTTAGAGACCGTTGAAGCAATCCTTTATTTTTTTATATTTAACAGTCTATATTAATAATGTTTTTAACAAAGTGAGTGATGTTATGAAATTCTATCCGGAGGGGAATAATAAAAGCCTTTGCCGAAAATTTGAAGATGTTGATGAATTAAAGAAGGCAATGCTGAATAATGAAATCATTGAAGGAAAGGTACTGCTATGTGACCGCGAGCACAATCTTCATGTCGACCTTGGGGGAATTCGTGGAATAATTCCCAGAACAGAGGGTGCTGTCGGCATAGAAGAGGGCACTACAAGAGATATTGCTCTTATCTCAAAAGTAAATAAAACCGTTTGCTTCAACGTTATAGGTTTTGAAAAAGATATATATGACAATTACATAGCAATTCTTTCCCGCAGAGCAGTTCAGCAGAAATGCATAGACGAATATTTATCATTGCTTTCAGAGGGAGACATAATTGATGCTAAAGTAACGCATCTTGAAAGATTCGGTGCTTTTATAGATATCGGTGCAGGAATAAATGCTCTCATTCCTATCGACATGCTGTCGGTATCAAGAATAAGCCATCCGAACGAAAGACTGATTGAGGGTGAAAGCATAAAGGTGGTTTTACGCAAGCGCGAACCCGAAAAGCTGACTTTTTCTCTAAAAGAACTACTGGGAACATGGAAACAGAATTCCGATCAGTTTTCGGCAGGAGAAACTACAACAGGAGTAGTAAGAAGCATCGAGGATTATGGCGTCTTTGTTGAGCTCACACCAAATCTGGCAGGACTTGCAGAGCCCCATGATAATCTCATTATCGGCCAGCAGGTTGCAGTATTTGTAAAATCTGTTATAGAAGAAAAAATGAAAATCAAGCTGGTTATTGTTGAAACATTTTCCGATATCGCGAAGCCTGATCCTCTGAGCTACTTTATCTCTGACGGACATATAGATTTCTGGCAATACTCCCCTGCCATAAGCTCAAAGCAGATTTATACTGATTTTGAACAATAATATAAAGTATTGCAAACAGTATTTTTACAAAAACATCTGTGAAAATAAACAAAAAGGTCTTGTTTGATTAACAAACAAGACCTTTATTATACTAGCCAAATTACTTATTAAGATTTTCCTTAACCTCTGCAAGAATGTCTGAAAGCTCTGTTGGAAGAGTATCGCCAAACTTAGCATAAAGCTCTTCAACACCCTTAAGCTCTTCCTCCCAGGCAGCCTTATCAACATCAAGAATCTTATCAAGATCCTCTGTTGTCATATCAAGACCGTCAAGATTGATATCCTTAGCATATGGAAGATAACCGATAGCTGTTTCCTGAGCATCTACCTTACCGTCGCAGCGGTCAACAATCCAGTCAAGAACACGAAGATTGTCACCAAATCCAGGCCACATAAAGTTACCTTCGTCATCCTTACGGAACCAGTTTACGTTGAAAATCTTAGGTGCTTTATCAGCATCAAGGTTTTCACCGATTTCAATCCAATGCTTCCAGTAGTCACCCATATTATAACCGCAGAAAGGAAGCATAGCCATAGGATCTCTACGAACAACGCCTACTGCACCTGTTGCTGCAGCTGTTGTTTCCGAACCCATGATTGAACCAACGAATACACCGTGATTCCAGCTCTTTGACTGATATACAAGAGGAGTAAGCTTTGCACGGCGTCCGCCGAATACGATAGCTGATACAGGAACACCCTGTGGGTTTTCAAATTCACTTGAAATGCAAGGGCAGTTTACTGCAGGAGCTGTAAATCTTGAGTTTGGATGAGCACCCTTTTCATCAGACTCAGCACCATTCCACTCATTACCCTTCCAGTCAATAGCATTTGTTGGAGGATTCTTGTCAAGACCTTCCCACCAAACAGTATTAGTGTCAAGATTATGGCAAACATTTGTAAAGATTGTGCCCTTCATTGTTGACTTAAGAGCATTTGGATTTGACTTCATGTTTGTACCCGGAGCAACACCGAAGAAACCATTTTCAGGGTTAATGGCATAAAGTCTTCCGTCAGGACCTTTTCTGATCCAAGCGATATCATCACCAACACACCATACTTTGTAGCCCTTATTAAGATAATCTTCAGGCGGAATAAGCATTGCAAGGTTTGTTTTGCCGCAAGCTGATGGGAATGCAGCACATACATACTTAATATCGCCTTCAGGCTTCTGAAGACCGAGAATGAGCATATGCTCAGCCTGCCAGCCTTCGTTTTTGCCAAGATATGAAGCTATACGAAGAGCAAAGCACTTTTTACCAAGAAGTACGTTACCGCCGTAAGCTGAGTTTACTGAAATAATTGTGTTATCCTCAGGGAACTGGCAGATCCATCTGTTTTCAGGATCAACATTACACTTACAGTGCATACCGCGTACCCAGTCATCACTGTCACCAAGACAATCAAGAACAGCAGAACCTACTCTTGTCATGATGTTCATGTTAAGAACAACATAAATTGAATCTGTAATCTCAATACCAATCTTTGAGAAAGGTGAACCTACAGGTCCCATTGAATAAGGGATGATGTACATTGTTCTGCCTTCATATGAACCTGCTGCGATGTCATAAAGCATCTTGTAGCACTTTTCAGGATCCATCCAGTGATTAGTAGGACCTGCATCCTTTTCATTCTTTGAGCAGATAAGAGTTCTGTCCTCAACACGAGCAACGTCGTTTTCAGCAGTTCTGTGAAGATAACAGTCAGGCAGTGTCTCTTCATTGAGCTTAATCATTTCGCCTGTTTCAACTGCTTCTGCCTTAAGAGCGTCAATCTGTTCTTTAGATCCGTCAATCCAAACAATGTTAGACGGCTTAAGAAGATCAATCTTCTCATCCAGCCAAGCAAGTAATGACTTGTTTGATGTAAGATTAGTTTCCATAATTTATCTCCTTTATTATATAGTTTGTAATACAGATGAAAAAGCATATAACTTTTCATTCCACACTATTATAGCAAAAAATAGCAAAAATTCAATAGAACATATCAAAATTCATTAAAATGTAACAATAAGGTTATTTGTATTTAATCAGTTTTGTAGCTTTTATCAATAGGCATAGTTGCATAGGCATTAAGATTTTCAGCAGCCTGAACGCCCTGCTTAAATTCATAATATCCCTGCGAAGCAATCATTGCTGCATTATCACCGCAGTACTTCATAAGCGGAAGATAAAACTGCCATCCGTGCTTTTTGCACAGGCATTCCGCCTCTTTTCTGAGTTTTGAATTTGCAGAAACACCGCCTGCTATAACAATCTTATCAAAGCCTTTATCAACTGCCGCTTTTTCAAGATTAGTTATAAGACAGTCAACAACACCTTTTTGAAACGAAGCCGCCAAGTCAGCAGTATTAATGTCTATTCCCTTTTGCTGAGAATTATGCACAGTATTTATTACACATGTTTTTAAACCACTGAAGGAAAAATCATAAGGACTTCCTGATACTCTCGGTTTAGGGAATTTAAAAGCATTTTCGTCACCCTGTGCACTGATACGGTCAATGCTGACTCCGCCGGGGTATTCAAGCCCCATTGTTCTGCCTGCCTTATCAAGTGCCTCGCCTGCTGCATCATCACGTGTTTTTCCGATTATTTCAAAATCTGTATAGCTGTTTACAGCAACGATATGCGAATGTCCGCCGCTGACAACAAGGCATAAAAATGGAGGTTTGGCATCACTTGAAATATAATTTGATGCAATATGACCTCTTATATGATGAACAGGAACAAGAGGCGTATCTGTTGCAAGCGCAAGTCCCTTAGCAAAATTAACACCCACAAGAAGAGCACCAATTAAACCCGGTGCATATGTAACTGCAATGGCATCAATATCAGACATTTTGCAGTCAGCATTTTTTAATGCCTCTTCAACCACGGAACTTATACTTTCTGCATGACGGCGTGAGGCAATCTCAGGCACAACACCACCGTAAAGTTTATGCTCCTCCAGCGAGGTGGCTATTACATTTGATAAAACTTTTCTTCCGTCCTCAACCACTGCTGCCGCAGTTTCATCACATGAGGATTCTATACCTAAAATTTTCATAGTCTTTCCTTTGGCTTTTATTCTAAATCTTCTATCGAGTCAGCAGTTTTCAGCTGCTTGTTATATTTTTCTATATTGCTTTCAATAAGCTTTTTTGCATCATCATCCGGCACACCATAATCAAACCATTCGCCGCCAATCTTAAATGCATACGCTGTATCAATATATTCGCTGTAGCCGTCACTGTCTACAGTTCCCTTTACCTCTGCAATTTCAACATCTTCAAAATAACAGGTTTCAAACGTTTCAAATATATATTCCCTGTGTCTTATTTCATTATTCTTAAATCCAAAACCCGAACAAGTAAACATAACAATAGAAAACACTGCTATAGCTATCGTGCCGGCTGCTATCAAAACCGTTCCCCACACTGAGCTTTTTTCAAGCTCAAGAATCATTTCAAAATGATCTTTTTTACTTTTAGGAACAATAATTTTATAAATTTTATCATTAATCAGACTTGTCAGTATAACAGAAAGCGATGCACCTGCAACACCAAATCCCAATGCAGAGCTGAAGTAATCAACACCAATACATCCGTTATAAAGACTCATTTGAACTTTAACTCCGACAGCACCAAATATTATCGCAAAAATCACCGCAATTACCGCATAAGGAGCATACATATAAAATTTATCTGCTTTGGTCTTTTTTACTTTGGTATGAACGTTTTTCAGTTCTTTTTTACTTAGCTTAGATAATACTCTTTCTGCTCTGATTTCGTAAGCATCTGTAAGCTTGCCTTTCTTTTTCTTTCTTTTCAGTGAATTTAAAAAATCCTGATAGCCCTCATCAAGATTAAAAATCAAAGCATCAAAAATAAAATACTGCTCATCATAATCTGTTAAAACATCTTTTTCAGCAATCGTTTCCTCATCAACATGCTCTGCAAGATTTGTATAAATCTTTTCCTGCATTTCTGCAGAATTTGCAATATAGCTGATGTCAGCCATATATTTTTCTGTTGCGTTCATTATATTGCTGAGAGCAGACAATATAAGATTTTCATTATAGCACATAGGATAAGAGTAGAAAGACAAATCATCTGAATCAATTGCATTCAGAATTTCACCGAAATGGCAAAGATATTTGTCAAACTCAAATGCGCAGTTCACAAACGCATTACCCATATCTTTTTCATAAAAATTTACATACTGCCTGAAATTATCATAATCAATAACAGCGCTGTAAACTCTGTTGTTTTTTTCATCAGCCTTTTCCTGATAGGTTATAAATTTGATGTTTATATTTTCTACAGCAAGTCTACTGAAATAATCATCAAATACTTTCTTTGCAAGCTCATAGGCTTCTTTTTCTCTTTTCGCCATAAATTCTCCATTAAATCATATATCTTGTCATAATAACTGCATTTTCAGTTGGGCTTGAATAAAATTTCGGACGAATACCCATATTTTCAAAGCCCATTTTGACATAAAGCTTTATTGCAGGGATATTGCTCTCTCTTACCTCAAGAGTAATAAAAGTCATTTCATTTTTCAGCTGTTCTGCTATCAGCTCTTTTGCAATTCCCTGCCCCCTGTATTCAGGAAGAACTGCCACATTAGTTACATATCCCTCACCTGAAAAAATCTGCAAACCCATATACCCTACTGCTTTATTGTCAGAAACAGCAACAATAAAATGAGATGTAGAAATATCAAGCTGTTTTCGCAAATCTTCTCTGCTCCACGGATTAGAAAAGCAGATTTTTTCTATCTCATATACATTATCAATATATTTTTCAGACATTTTTTCAATAGTCATAAAATCACCGTTAATGTGCATCGTACCATGTATTTCCGATTTTTCCGTCAGCACGTAGAAGCACTTTCATTTTGCAGGCATTTTCCATTTCTTCCGTAACTATGGCAAGTGCCTTTTCAGCCTCTTCATCAGGTGCTTCAACAATAAGCTCATCATGAACCTGCAGAATAAGATGCGATCTCATATTTTCTGCCTTTAATCTGGCATCAACCTTCACCATAGCAATTTTAATAATATCGGCAGCTGTACCCTGTATAGGCATGTTTCTTGCTACACGCTCACCGAATGCCCGCATCATGTGATTTGAAGATGCAAGCTCTGGAAGATATCTTTTTCTGTGGAACAGAGTTTCACTGTAACCCTTATCCTTTGCCAGATCAATCATAGCTTTCATATATCTGTCAACACCGCTGTAAGTAGCAAGATAATTATCAATATACTGTTTTGCTTCTTTGTTGCTTACACCTATATCCTTGGCAAGAGAAAATGCACCGATACCGTAAACTATGCCGAAATTAACTGCCTTTGCACTGCTTCTCATCTGTGATGTAACCATTTCGACAGGCATATTAAATACCTGCGATGCAGTAATTGTATGAATATCATCACCATTGTTGAAGGCATTTATCATCGTTTCGTCATCGGCAAGATCAGAAAGCACTCTTAACTCAATCTGGCTGTAGTCAACGTCTACAAGCTTCTTCCCCTCTCCTGCGACAAAGAATTTTCGCATTTCCCTTCCAAGCTCTGTGCGAATAGGAATATTCTGCAGATTAGGTTCAAGAGATGATATTCTGCCGGTTCTTGTTTCAACCTGATTAAAGCGTGTATGAATTCTTCCGTCCTCTTCAATAACCTTAAGCAGACCGTCACAATAGGTGGACTTCAGCTTTGAAATGGAACGATATTCAAGTATCATTGAAATAACAGGATGTTCATTGATAAGTCCCTCAAGAACCTCTGCATTTGTTGAGTAACCTGTTTTGGTTTTCTTTTTGCAAGGCAAACCTAAATCCTCAAAAAGTGCTGTACCAAGCTGCTTGGGAGAATTAATATTGAATTCTCTGCCGACACTTTCATAAATATCATCGGTAAGGCTCTTCACTCTGTCTCCAAGCATTTTTCCAAACTGCTCTATTCCTTCTCGGTCAACCTCAAAGCCTGCATATTCCATCTTTGCAAGCACTGCTGAAAGCGGTAATTCGATATCTGTCAGAAGATTTATTTCATTTGCTTCTTCAAGGAGCTTATTTGTTTTCTCAAACAATGGCTTAACGGCAGACGATACAGCTACAGTCATATCCTTTTTACCAAGAGAGTCAACAAATTCCGGAATTGCCACACCATATTCCACACAAAGATGTTCTAATTCATAATTGCTGTCACTTGGTCTCAGCAAATAAGCTGAAAGCATTAAATCACCGCCGACACCTTTTAACTCAACACCATATTTGCATGCAAGTCTGTGAAGCTCTTTTGTATTATAGCTGTATTTTTTCGTATTTTCGTCCATAAAAAAATTACGGACAAAATAGGAATATTCAGGAGTTTCACTTGGCATTACAATGATTTCATCGTCAAAAGAAAAATACAAATCAGTAATTGTGCCGTCCACCATGGCAGGATAAAAGTATGTGTCATTTCCGCGTATTCTGTCAAGAAGATAATCAGCATCAACACAGGTGAGACGACTTATTTCTCTGGGCTTAACAGCTTCTGACTGTGTCTCAGCCGCCTGGTTAGGATCAAGATTGAATTTAGGTATAAGCGAAAACAGCTCCAGCCTTACAAACTGTGATACTGCTTTTTGCCTGTCACCGTCTGCAACCTTATAATCCTCAATATTAAGGCTTACGGGAGCATTAGTTCTGATAGTGCCCAGATCAAGAGATAGGTATGCTTTTTCCTTATCCTTTGCAAGCTTTGTTCTTACACCTGCTTTTATATCAATTTCATCAAGATTTTCATAAATATAATCAATACTATGGAAACGCTGAATAAGATCAAGAGCAGTCTTTGCACCTACACCTGCAACACCGGGAATATTGTCAGAGCTGTCACCCTGCAGTGCCTTAACCTGTATAAGCTCCTGCGGTGTAACTCCGTATTCCTCGGCAATTGCTTTTTCCTCGTAAACATCTGTTACAGCCTGTCCCATTTTTGTTCTGGCAAGCAAAACCTTTACTCCGCCGTGAGCAAGCTGTAAAGAGTCCCTGTCACCTGTAGCAATGAAGCATTCATCACCATTATTACGGCATGCTTCTGCCAGAGTACCAAGAATATCATCGGCCTCCCAGCCCTCCTTTTCAAGAGTTACTATACCGAGATTTGACAGCAATTCCTTAAGAATCGGCATCTGCGAGCGAAGCTCATCAGGCATACCATGACGCCCTGCCTTGTATGCATCATACATTTTATGTCTGAAGGTAGGTGCATGAACATCAAAAGCAACTGCAATGCAGTCGGGGCTGCACATATCCTTCAGCTTTAAAAGAATATTCAAAAATCCGTAAACAGCATTAGTATATTCACCATTTTTTGTGGTAAGCAGTTTTATTCCGTAAAAGGCACGGTTTACAATACTATTGCCGTCAAGAACTAATAATTTCATATAAATACCTCACATATATAATTGAATATATTTTATCACAACTAATAATATTTTACAATATTATTAACAAAGCCGACACATAAATCCATGCTGAAAATCAAAATATATGAACAGTTTACACCCTGCTGTACATTAATAAATATTTATTCTTATTATTGTTAATTATTTGACAAAAACTAATTGCATTAATCGACAGGATTGTGTATAATTTAACATGGTGATGAAAAATGAGTAAAGCAACAATTATTGCAGTTGCAGGAAAAGGCGGAGTAGGCAAAACCTCTCTTTCTGCAACAATAGTAAGATGCTTAGTAGAAAAGCATAAGGACAAAAAAATACTTGCCATTGATGCTGATCCTGCTGTGGGATTATCAACCGCACTGGGAATTGATGTAAAAATGACTATTGACGATATCAGAAAGGAAATCATTGCATCTGTAGATGAGGGTGACACAAGAGGTGCTGTTGAGCTTCTCGGCGAAGCAAAATACCGCATTTTTGATGCACTCGTTGAAACTGACGGTTATTCCTTCATTGCAGTTGGCAGACCTGAAACGGCAGGATGCTACTGCAAAATCAATTCGTATCTCAAAGAGGTTATTTCAATTTTATCAAACGAATTTGATTATGTCGTAATTGACGGAGAAGCCGGCATTGAGCAGATTAACAGACGTGTTATGGAAAAGGTTTCGCACCTTTTACTTATAACTGATCCGAGCAAAAAAGGATGTCAGGTTATCAATACGATAAAAAAAGTTGCAGACGATCTTGTTATGTATGACAAAATCGGTGCAATTGTAAACAGAATGGCAGACGATTCTCTTAAAGAGTACATAGATACAAATGGTATAGAGGTGTTAAGCTATATCAATGACGACAAAAATTTGTCAATGTTTGACATTCAGGGAAAAAATATTTTCAATCTTCCAAGCGACTCTAATGTAGTTATCGGCGTGAAGGAAGCGCTTAAAAATATCGAGGTGCTGTAATGAAAGACTTAAAACATTTAATCTACTTTGAAAATTTGCTTCAGGAAGCAAATAATGAGTTAGTTCAGCAGGCTATCAGCGAAGGCAAAAAAGCTCTTGCATACACCTGCTATCATATTCCCGAGGTGCTGTTAAACCTTGACAACTGTTTTTCAGTTCGTTTAAGAGCTCCTAGAACAGGTTCTATGGATATTGCAACATATTATATGAGTTCATATTTATGCGGATATTCAAAAGCTCTTTTAGAACGAGGAATTGAAGGAGGATATAACTTCCTTTCTGCGTTAATCGGCTCTGAATCATGCTCAGAAATGAACAGAGCGTATGAGCATTTTGAATTACTGAATCTTGTTAATAACGATAAGTTTTTTGTATCCATTGCTGATATTCCGTTCAAGATAGAGCCTCATACAATCAAGCACTATAAAAATCAAATGCAGATGAAGGTTCTTGACAAGCTTCACGAGGTATACGGAATTGATATCAGCGAGGCATCACTCAGAAAAGCAGTTGAGCTTCACAATGAGATTTGCAGACTTATAACTGAAATCGGCGAATACAGGAAGGAAGAAAATCCGCGTATCACCGGCTATGAATTTCATGTGTTAAACCTTGTTACATACTGCTGTCCTAAATATCTTATTGTTGACAAACTCCGTGAAACAGCTGAAGAGCTTAAAACAAGAACTCCTGACGAAAAGAAAAATTACCGTGCAAAAGTAGTTATAGTCGGCTCAGAAATGGATGATCCTGATTTCACAAAGCTTATTGAAGAATCAGGTGCACTTGTTGTGGCAGACAGATATTGCTTCGGCTCTCTGCCGGGAAGAGAAGAGATAATTCTTAACGATACTGATGATGTTTTAGAGCAGATTGTTCTTCATTATATGAAGACCTGCCAGTGTCCTAGATATATGAGCACCGAAAAGGTTGACGGCAGAAAAGAATACGTAAAATATCTTGTTAATGAATACAATGCTGACGGTGTCATTTATGAGCAGTTAAAATTCTGTGAGTACTGGGGTTATGAAAGAGCTCTTGCCTCACACATAATGACAAACGAATTCGGAATTCCGTCAGTTACAGTTGACAGGCAGTATACTGCAAGTGCGTCAGGTCAGCTGAGAACAAGAGTTCAGGCTTTTGTAGAAAGTCTTGAAATTAAAAAAATTCAAAAGGCAAAGGAGGGCAAGTAATGAGTAAGCTGAAAAATATTTGGCAAAATCAGCCGAAAAATCTCGGCAATCTGCATCAGGATAAAACAGGCTTATTAAAGCACAGAGAGTGGCGTGGAATTAAAGACACCATGTATGACTACTACCGCTGGCTGATAACCTGGAAGGACATGATTGTTATGGTGCTCAAAGCACCGATCTCATCAATCAGAGGAATTTGGAATTATCGCTGGATGGCAAGCTATCTTTCTGCTCCTGCATGGGTTGACCGCCATACAGAAGGTCTTCGAGGTCCGCAGCTCAGGATTACCCACCTCCATTTTAATGGTCTTGTTAAGCCTACAACCGATATGATTAATTATTTGCTTGCTAACGACAAGCATTTTCACAAAAATCCAAAAATGGCTGACAGAACAGTAAATGTTGACGAAATCTTTTCATCAGAGCTTATGGCAGGCTTTCCTAATCTTAAAGATAATCATGTTTCAACTGTTCCGATTTTCCTTGCGTCAATGGTAGACCAGCAGATTACTCCGCATTATCTTGATATTACAGAGGGATATGGTGTTCCTGCCGATATTTGCCCTCTTCCGTCAGCAGAGGCAGGCGTTGCAATCAATGATGATTATCCCATGCTTGGCAAATGCTCAATCACCTGCAATATGCCTTGTGACGGCTCTGTTATGAATTCTGCGTATATTGACAGAAGATTCAGAATTCCGACCTATGTTATCAACGTACCTCTTCGTTATACTGAGGAGGAGGTTCAGGAATATGCTGTAACAGAAGTTAAGGAATGCATCAAGTTTATTGAGAAGCAAACCGGTGAAAAGTTTGACTGGGATGCCTTCTTCAGTGCAATGAGAGATTATAATAAACAGCTTGAATATGAGCTTCAGAAGTGGGAAATAAACAGAACTGATTATCCTCAGATGACAGGTGCAACCTTCTGGCTTTATCGTCTTTTCTATTTCCATATTTCAGGCGGTTATGATAAGCGTTTTCTTAAAATTGACAAGAAAGTTAATAAAATTATGATGAATGCTTATAAAAAGAAAACACCTTGTTCAAAGGAAATGCGCCACAGAGCAATTGTTTGGTCATGCCCTGCAAACTACTACACAAGCCTTGCTAACTGGCTTGAAAACTGCTGGGGTGTAAATGTTGTAATGGATATGGAAACAATGATTTCATACATCATGTACGACACAGAGGACAAAGAAAAGTCTCTCGGCACTTATGCAAAAACTCTTCAGCGAACAACAATGAGAAAGCACACAAAGGGCGGATATCAAAATGTTGTTGACGAGCTTTGGAGAATTGTTGATGAATTTAATGCCGACACAGTAATTATGTATGACCAGATTTCCTGCAAGGGTATGGATGGACTTAACGGCATATTTGACGATCAGGCAAGAGAAAGAAATGTTAATTTCATCTGGGTACAGCAGGATCTTATGGATCCAAGAACAATTTCAAGAAGAGATATGCGTGAGCAGATTAACAAGTACATGACTACAGTGCTTCAGGAAGAGCCTGTTGATCCTACTCTTGTTGATTTTGATGATACTATGGCTTGGTAAAGGAGAAAACTGATATGAAATATTTTGGCGGATGCGACGTAGGTTCAACCTATGCAAAATGTGTTATTCTTGATGAAAACGGCAAAATTGCTGCTGATGCAACTGTAAGAAGTAAAATCAATCCTGTAAAAAGTGCTGAGCTGGCACTTGATGAGGCAATCAGCAAAATTGACGGACTTAATTCTGCTGAAGAACTCAGCTATCTTATCGGAACAGGCTACGGCAGAAACAAAGTGCCTTTTGCTGATGAAAACATTTCTGAGATAAGCTGTCACGCTATGGGTGTTCATGTAACAAATCCGAATGTAAAGGCTATTATTGATATTGGCGGACAGGACGTTAAGGGAATTGCTATTGACACTGACGGAACAGTTAAAAACTTTGCAATGAACGACAAGTGTGCTGCAGGCACAGGAAGATTTTTTGAGGCAATGGCAAGTGCATTCGAAATGACACTACCTGAATTCTGCCAGCTTTCATTAAAGGCAAAGAACACTATTCCGATTACTGCACAGTGCACTGTTTTCGCTGAAAGTGAGGTTATTTCCCTTGTTGGTGAGGGTAAGCCTATGGAGGAAATTGCTGCAGGCATTCAGCTTGCTGTTGCTAAGCGCTGCTTTGTTATGGCAAAAAAATCAGGTGCTACTGACAGCATTACATTAACAGGCGGCTGTGCAAAAAATGCAGGATTAAAAAAGGCTATAGAGCATGTGCTTAAAATCAAGGTCGTTGATCTTGACATAGATCCTCAGCTTATGGGTGCTCTTGGTGCAGCAGAATATTCAAGACAGAAAGGATTGGCATAAATGTTAAAAGCATTAATAATATTATTAATTGTTATCGCGGTACTTTTTGTTCTCACCTTTACAATATATTATTTTAATCTTGATATGAAGCTTGTAAGAAAGATTTATGACCTTCTCGGAAAGCATTATGATAATATTGAAAAGGACAGAAAATTATAATGAATTTATATAATTCTCTCATAAATCAAATAAAAAACCTTTTACCTGAAAAATCAGGTAAAAGGTTTTCTTATGAAAAACCAAAACTGAAAAAAGGCGACAAGAATCAAATACTCTTTTTAAATGAAACTGCCTTTGAGCTGGGTGGAAGCCAGACACACTGTGTAAGCACTATGGCAGTATCAAGCAGTATGGAATTTGATAATTCTGTTTTGCTGTACGGAAAAGATTTGTATGAGCTGAAGAAGGATAATGAATTCGGCAAAATCATTCTTCTGCAGATTGAGGATATTGACGAGGAAACCGCTTTTGACACTATAAAAGAAATTGAACTGGTGCGTTACAATTACAGTCCTGTCGGCTTTATGACAAGGGCGTCCGCACTAAGCATGCGTGAACAAATACGCATAAGCAAGAATATTGTTAAAAAGAAAATTTCTTTTAAGGATTACGGAAATGCTCTTATTGAAGAATATCTTAAAAATCCAATCGTAAAAAGTGTACAGATAATATTTATAACTGATTTTGACAATAAGTTTGACGAGCTTTATATGACAGCAGATAAAATAAAAAGTACAACATCAGCACTGAATCACATTCTTGACAATGTTATGTTTGACTGTTCAACATGCAATTTGAAAGAAATATGTGATGAAGTTGAGGGAATGAAAGAGCTTCATATAAAGAAGGCAAATAAACAGTAAATTATTGTTTATTTAAATTATGTCTTTTTTCGTTAAGCGTCGTTATAGGCAAAATTCCACTCGGTCACATATCCACATATGCTCCCGTCGATGAAATTTTACCAAAGCCTAGCCTAACGAAAAAATCCATAAATTTAAAGGCGTTCTGGATATTTGTAACATTTAAGAAAAAGTTACCTGTGCGCGCGGCACACGTTTAGAGGGGGTTATCAGGGGGAATTAGCGTAGGCTATCCCCCTGATTTGTTTTCTTGGTATCGTTCTTTTTGCGACTCAAAAGAATGATACGACCGTGCGTCAGCACAAAAAATTTACACAATAAATATATACAGAATAACAATTTGACAAATCATATTTGTTCGGTGCGCCGAGGACGTCGCACCCTACGTTCCTATATATTATGCAATACTTAAACCAAATATAGACAATAATTTATATGAAAAAAGGAGCTGTATAAAAACAGCTCCTTTTTATGAAATTATTATATATAACTATTTCAACTCTTCTGCAAGAGCATCAAGAGCAGCTATATCCGCATCTTTAACAGTAGTTTTTATTGTAACTGTGTTTTCAACAATGCTGATGTTCTTCATCTGCTCAAATTCAGCCTTCATAGTTCTTACAGCACTTGCTGCCCATGAAGCATTTTCAACAAGAGCAACTCTTCTGTTCTGAAAAGCCTTGCTCTTAAGATGATGAATGAAATCTGACATAGGAGCAAAAACTCCTCCGTCATAGCTTGATGCCATACAAAGAAGAGTACTGTGCCTGAAAGCATCTTCTACGCATTCTGCAATATCATCTCTTGAAAGATCTGCAATTGCTACTCTCGGGCATCCCTTTTCTTCAAGCTTTTTCTTCATGATTTCTGCAGCCTCAGCAGTATTGCCATGAATAGATGCATAAGCAATGAATACGCCATCATTTTCAGGCTGATAGGATGACCATGTATTGTATAAACTGAGAACATCTGCAATAGTATCAGTAAGAATAGGGCCATGAAGCGGACATATTGTATTTATTTCAAGAGCAGATGCTTTCTTTAATACTGTCTGCACTGCTGCACCATACTTACCAACAATATTGAAATAATATCTTCTCGCTTCACATGACCAGCCCTCGTCTGCATCAAGTGCACCAAACTTACCGAATGCATCAGCAGAAAAAAGCACCTTTTCACTACTTTCATAAGAAAGCATTACCTCAGGCCAGTGCACCATCGGTGCCATAACAAATGTAAGTGTATGACTGCCGAGCTCAAGAGTGTCACCCTCATTTTTTGCAATCAGCTTATCAGCATCAACATCTGCAAATTGAGGCATCATTGCCATTGCCTTAGCGGAGCATACAATCTCTATTTCCGGATAAAGCTCTGTAACTGCCTTTATACAGCCTGAATGGTCCGGCTCAAGATGCTGAATTACCATATAATCAGGTGTTCTGCCGTCAAGAGCATATTTAAGATTTTCTATCCATTCATCTGCCTTGCGTTTGTCGACAGTATCCATTATTGCTATTTTTTCATCAATAATTACATATGAGTTATATGCAATTCCGTTTGGAACAATATATTGACCTTCAAATAAATCTATATCGCGGTCATTTACACCAATATATTTTATAGAATCAGAAATTTTAACATCCATTGTTTTAGTTTCTCCTAATTAATATTTAAATGTTGCGGAATAATCCGACGGCTCATCATTATCCAAATCAGAATTTGTGCCGTTTTCCTCAGTGACAGACTTATACTCTTCAGTTTTGTTATTACTGTCAGGGCTGTAGTATTCTGCAGAATTTTCAGGTGCATTGTAATAATCAGGCTGAGGCTGATTGCTCTGCTGCGGCTGATTATAATAATTCTGCTCACTACTCTGTGGCTGATAATAGCTGTTTTGCTGATTTTCCTGCGCATTGCCATAGTAATAATTATTCTGTCCGCCGAAGAAATTATTTTCTGACTGTGTTTTAGACCTTAATTCATCGGCAGATATTACACCTGAGGCCATTGCTCTGAGCCTGAAATTCTCATAATACAAAGCATTTATAGTCTTAAAATAAGGGAGTGTATAAATGCCTGCAATACCAAAGGTTATAGCAGTAAGCAAAAGCCATGGAATAAGGCTTAAATCAAGCACAAGCAACTCTGAACGATGTCCTTTATTCATTCTTCTTGAAAGCTTAAGAGCCTCTGTAGGACTTAAATCAGGATTATCATTCATAAGCTGGAAGGCAAAGCGGGTACTGTAATAATAGACTAATCCCGGAACAATAAATAAACATGTCAGCAGAATCGTAACCAGTCCCTGCAATACAACAAGACCAAGCTTTCTGATATAGCTGGAATTAAATGACTCCCTGAACAATCGTCTCAGCTGATCTCCGAGAGAGAAGCTGTCACCCGATCTGCGTCTTATTAACGTAAGATATATTCCGGCTTCTGTAACCTGCAAAGGTGCAAATATAAGACTTACAATAGCAGCAACTACACATCCTAATACTGCAAATATGCCAAAAGTACCGAAAATATTTTTAAAAGAATTCTCAAAGGCATCTTCAAATGCATCGAATTCGCTGATTTTGTCTACAGGAACTATTTTACTGCTTTCGGAAACGGCAGTAGGATCAAAATCGTTAAACGGATTATCCTCTGCACCCTCCTGATGATCATTATAAAAATCATCAAAGTCATAATCATCATAATCGTCATAATAATTATCAAAGAAATCTTCATAATCTTCGTAATAATCATTACTGCTATTATTAAAAGAATTATTATTATAATTCAAATTTATATTAAATCCGCCTGAGCCTGTCAGCAGAGTAACTATAAGTGAAATTACAAATAATTTGAATAATTCAGGCTTTACAAGAGCCTTTGCCTGCTTTTTAATAAGTGGTCTGTTTAAATTGTTCATGATGTCACTCTTTTCATAAATATAAGTTTATTAAAATTCCATTTTTTCTTCTATGAATGAAACAAGCTCGCTGATTGGAAGTCTTACCTGCTCCATTGTGTCGCGGTCACGAACAGTAACACAGCCATCCTCTTCAGACTCAAAGTCATAGGTAATGCAGTAAGGTGTACCGATTTCGTCCTGACGGCGATATCTTTTGCCGATAGAGCCCGCCTCATCATAATCAACATTAAACTTCTTAGCAAGGGTAGAAAATACCTCTGAAGCCTGCTCACTTAGCTTCTTTGACAGAGGAAGAACTGCAGCCTTAAAAGGTGCAATAACAGGGTGAAAATGCATTACAACTCTGCTGTCGTTCTTTTCAGCATCAATAACTTCTTCGTCATAAGCCTCTGTCAAAAGAGCAAGGAACAAGCGCTCTACACCAAGTGACGGCTCAATAACATAAGGAACATACTTTTCACCTGTTGTCTGATCAAAATACTCCATATTCTTTCCGCTTGTTTTGATGTGCTGTGTAAGATCGTAGTCAGTTCTGTCTGCAACGCCCCAAAGCTCACCCCAGCCGAACGGGAAAAGATATTCAAAGTCTGTTGTAGCCTTTGAATAGAAACACAACTCTTCAGGATCATGGTCACGAAGACGAAGATTTTCCTCTTTAATTCCGATAGAATATAACCAGTCACGGCAGAAGCTTCTCCAGTAATCAAACCATTCAAGATCTGTACCAGGCTTACAGAAGAACTCAAGCTCCATCTGCTCAAACTCTCTTACACGGAAGATGAACTTACCCGGAGTAATTTCATTTCTGAATGATTTACCAATCTGAGCCACACCGAAAGGAACTTTCTTTCTTGTAGTTCTCTGAACATTCTGGAAATTAACAAATATACCCTGTGCAGTTTCAGGACGAAGATAAATCTCATCCTTAGAGTCCTCTGTTACACCCTGGAAGGTTTTAAACATAAGGTTAAACTGACGGATATCTGTAAAATTAGTTGCATTACAGTTAGGACATGGAATATTATGCTCCTTAATATAAGCAGACATTTCCTCGTTGCTCCAGCCGGCAACATTAGTGCCGTCAAAATTTTCAATAAGATCATCTGCTCTGTGTCTTGTTTTACACTCACAGCAGTCCATAAGAGGATCAGAGAAACCACCGAGATGGCCTGAGGCAACCCAAGTCTGCGGATTCATGAGAATTGCAGAATCAAGACCAACGTTATATGGATTTTCCTGAATAAATTTCTTTCTCCAAGCTTTTTTAATATTCTCTTTAAGCTCAACACCAAGAGGACCGTAATCCCATGTGTTTGCAAGACCGCCGTAGATTTCAGAGCCGGCATAAACAAAACCTCTGCCCTTTGAAAGAGCTACAAGCTGATCAAGTGTTTTTTCTGTATTAATCATATAATTAAACCTCCATTTATAATTATTCATATTCCTTAGTATTTTACTATTAAATAAATAATAAGTCAATATCCTTGATTTATAAATAAAACAGAATACTTATATTGATTTGAATTTATGTATGACATCGGTGCACCGATACGACGGCACCTTACGAAATTACATAATCTGCACACATCAAATCGTAGTAAATTCCGTCACAGAATTGAAAAACATTGCTCCGCATAACAAAAATCCACGAACATCAGTTCGTGGATTTGTCATATATTATATTACCAGCCAAGGCGGACAATTTCGATTGAACATGAGCCTGTTCCGTATTTATAGCAGGCTTTATGTCCCTCAGGTGTAAAAATATCAATTCTGCCGACTGTTGAAAGTCCTGAGCCTCCGCGGTCAACTACAGTGTAATTTTTGCCGTCAACTCTAATTACAGAGCCAAGAGGAAGCCAGTTGCATGCAACATAGTACGGATCTGCCATACCATTTGATATTTTTTTACCGCTTGAGGTTATACCTCGTGAATTACCGTTGCAGGTTGCACAAGCACAGTAATGAGTATATCTGCCCTTGATTTTCTGACCTACACTATAGCCGTTCTTTGAGGTAATACCATTTGACTTTACTTTATTTGAATTCTTTGTGCCAACCTTAACAACAGCATTCTGAGGAGCTTTTACAGTTAATCTCTTAACCTCAGTTTGTTCTTTTTTCTTACCGTTGACATACTTAACCTTGTAGGTTACCTTATCCTCACCCTTAATACCCTTTACAACAGTTTTTGTTTTGCCCGCGGTCATGGATGAGTCATTGGTCTTTTTTGTTTTATAAGCAGTTTCCTCTGCTTTTTCCACTGTTTTATAGCTTACTCTATAAACAGCTACAGTCATATTTTCTTTCAGTACTGTATCAAGAGCAGGCTTTGTGAAATCGTCACTGCCCAGTTCAACCTGTGCCAGCTCCAGCAAATCCCTGACTGTGCCCTGATAGATTGCATACTTAGTTGTTTTTCCGTCAACCTTAAGACTGACAGATTTTGAAGAATGAATTGTGATAATCATTCCGTCAATAACATTGGCAGACCTATCATGGCTGATTTTATCATCACCATTTACAGTAATGCCAAGTTCATTGAGTGCATCACCGACTGTATCGGCATAAACACTGTAGGTATTGATAGCTGAATCAAATTCAATATTTACATTCTTCAGTCTATCAATTGAAATTACGCCGCCCTCTCCCTCAACAAAATTGCTGAGGTCCAGCTTGTCGTTTTGTGCTAATGTGATATTAGCTTGTGACAAGATTTCGATTGCTTCCGTCTCATTAGTTGTAACAACAACACTCTCGTTATCAATCTTAATTTCAACATTGTACTGCTTTACAAGATCAGCAAATGCAGTAGATGCAAAAAATGTAATTGAGAGAATGAATGCCGTTACTGCCAAAAGTACTGCACGGCTGATGCCCTTGAAGCTTTTGGCTGTTGATTGGTTATTCATCTTAATCTCCTTTGTTCTTCGGAAATATTAGGCTGTGCTTGAATCTAGGTCCTAATATTTGTGCCTTTAAAATCTTGATTTTGGCACAAAACAGAAGTTAGTAAAATTTTCTGCTACCGTTAGTATTTCCACGAGCATTAGCCATTATAGTCACAAGTGCATAATGTGTCAATCTTTCAAAAGTTGTGATTTTGTGCAACATGCACAAAGGATTATTTTTGACTATGATATTTTTTCCTTTTGATTCCCATATCTTGTGGTTATAAAATTTAGTGCTTTAGCGTGTGATTAAAAAATTTTGTTAAATCAATAAAAATTTGCCTTTTTAAATCTTACATTTTGTAATATTTAAATTCCGTTTTCTCATAAAACGCAATATATTGTGTAATTTTTTAATAATATTCAACTTCGATACAATATGCATTTTTCAAAATATTTTTCAGAAAATTCGACAATTTTGCATTTTTGACTAAAATTTATACAAAAAACAGCCTGTAAGCTTCTTACAGACTGTTTATACATTATAATATAAATATTTAAAACTATTATATACTAACTATTATTTATTCTATTTTCAATGATTTTGCTGTTGGTTTTTATGGCTGTTATTATGCCAAATACACTGACCGCAATTCCTATTATCAGTGAAATCAAAAAGTCGGTTTTAATAACCCTTATAATTGCATTGGCATATATTTCAGGATTAATCATTATTTCACTGCCGATACCAAATACAAGTCCTGATAAACCAAATAATATCAATGCAAATCCGCAGGCAGTAACATAATTAAGCAACTGAGCGAAAAGCTTTTCGTTTTTTGTAAAAAGCATAAGAACAATAACAAAAGGTATTATCATCAAAAGCAATCCAAGAGCTGTAAATCCTGTGACTTTTGATTTAAATGTACTAATAAAATCACTTAGTGCCTGTCCGTTTGATATACCGTAGCAGGAGGAATATATACTGCTTGCTTTTTCAGCAGTCATATGAATATCCGCTTTATTATATTTTATACCGTTTCCATCAAGATATTCAGTGCAAATCCTTTCATAAATCTCTGTTTTGTCCTCGCTGAACATCGTTGCATCCTGTTCGGAGAAAAGTCTCTGCACATTAGTTTCGGTAGAAATAAATTCATTTTTAGCTGCCTGAAATACTCTCAGCGGAATACCTGTTTCGGCAGAAAGTGCCTGAAGCTTGGCATCATAGCTTGCGTCAAGCTGATTCACTATGCTTTTTGAATTCAGCTTATTGCTCATATATCTGCTGTTACACAAGGTTGAATAGGTCACTAATGTTCCCACAGTAAGAATTGCACCTATTGCAGCTATAATAGAAAAAAATATGCACAGCAGATTTCTAGCTTTTTTTAATTCCATAAAAAACCTCCTGTCTATTCTGCAATCTTCGTACCGGAAGTCATTTCACATACAGCAATAAAATAGCTGTCAGATAATCCGATACTCTCATCCTTGCTTGTGTATAACGTTATTGCACTTCCGATACCATCAGCATTGTGCTCAAGTCCGGCATCATCAGCAGTATCTGTTTTTACAACAGTATAGGTATATTCGCCGTAGCAGGTGTTAATTGTTATTATATCACCTTTGACAAGCTTTCGTATATCTTTTCCGTTTGCCTTACTGCAATATATTAAGGTATTCCCTGTTTCACCGATAAGCTTACTGCCGTCTGATATACAAAAGGCATCATTTGTATTCTCATAAGATGCATTATAAATCAACGGCAGCTCTGTACCGCCCGCTTTAAGAGAGCCTATATTTGTATCAGCGCCAAGCATGCTGAAGGTGTCAGATGTAACAGATGATATATCAATATTTTCAGCATTCTTAATCTTACTGGCGGGATTATCTGCAATTTTCAGTTCACTGTTATAAAAAGGAAGAGTGTTAATATATCCGCAAAGAACAATAGCTGTGATTAACACAGCTATTATTGCAGTTATTACCGGAAACACAAATTCTTTTTTTATAAAATCTTTTTTATAGCGTTCCATTAATTAATCCTTAATTTATCTATTATTTAAGTTATTTGCGTCAAGCATTCTTTGACTTAGATTATTTTTCTTTTTCTTTGGTTTGTATGGAGGAGGATTCTTAAGTTTTTTGGTT
The DNA here is from genome assembly GCA_023665085.1 of Bacteroides sp. Taxonomy (GTDB): domain Bacteria; phylum Bacillota; class Clostridia; order Oscillospirales; family Acutalibacteraceae; genus Eubacterium_R. The sequence goes on along the minus strand of JAMPEQ010000009.1, from coordinate 39,976 downwards.
AATGAATTATTTTTTCTTGTAATCTTATTGATCTCATGAACGGGACCTGCCATGTATTCAGACATATATTTGTCTGCAATCTCCATCATAGCCTTGTCATTTTTCATTTCACCAAGAATAGTAACGCCGATAATATCCTGTACCTCGTTAGTACCGTCCTCATAAATTTCATTCAGCATTTTAAACAGCTTTTTACGTTCTGTTTCAGTGCCGTCAGCAATAACCTCGAGCACTCTTGCAGTGCCGTGCTCTGTAAAGAAGGTTTCAGGAAGGAATTCACCGTAATCAATGATATTCTGCTTAATCAAATCTTTCATTTCAGGGAACATTGTACCGAATCTGTTGGCGAGAGAATCGGCATCATAGCTGATTACACCGTTTTTAGCCTTTGTTCTTGAAACAGCCTTTGGCATTTTCACCTTATCAATATCGACCTTTTTCTTTGACTTAAACAATGATGTAATTTCATCTGCAACCTCATTTGCAAAAGATTTTACATCCCTTTCGTCATAAGCTTCAGCATCAAAAAGACTTTTGGAAATAACACCGAATTCCGTTTCTTTACTAATTTCACCATAAGCACAGCTAAACTCCATAACAGTGCTTTCTGCGTTGTAGGAAATTTTGTAGCTGCCCTTATTGCCTGTAAATGTAATACTGTCTTCACTTTCATCTGCCTTATTAAAATGCAATTCTTCATTAACTGAAGAAAGCTGTTTTTCAACAAGTCTGAATATTTCGTTAAGTTCCATATAAGCTCTCCTATATTTTAGTATCTTTAATTAAATAAGATTATCTGCTATTGACTGTTCGGTATCACTGTCAATAAGTTTAGTATAGTAATATTTATAAACCATTGCAAACATAACTACGCCTATAATCATCATTACAATTCCTGCTGCAATAATAATCATCAGTACAGATTTTACCGCAGAGCTGATTGCAATATTATAAGCCTCAATATTTGTAATACACAAATTGCTTAAAACATTTTTTATCAATAGAACAACGGGCACAGCAGTCATAACCTCTCCGCTGATTACAAAGCTCATAGCAACGAAATTAAAGCTTTTATGCCGTCTTCCGTTCAGAAAAACAATCAATGCAATGCAAAGCACCGCACCGGCAAAAGATGTTATTGCGATAAAAAATGATTTGCCGTTTACAAGTGAATATATCGGTCTGAGCTGGGCGTTATTTGTTACGGCACAGGTTTTATTAAATAAATCTGCTGCCTGAGCACAAATTTTCTTTTTTGCCTTATCGCTGCGTTTGATATCATTTTCACTGTCATATTTATCAACAGCGTTTTCAATTCTGGTTTCCAAATCGGTACTGCCTGTAAAATCATCACTGGCAAAGGTTTGTGCACCCTCTGCGACACTGCGCTGCACGGATCTTATAAAATTATACCCCACCGCCTCTGAAAAAACCTCTTTGGGTATCTTTGATTTTTTTGATAACTCTTCATATTCTTTATCAAGCTCATCACTAAGCATTTGTATGCTTTGATTTTTTTGAAAAAAATCAACCATATAATTCTCGCTTGCCAGAGTAAACACCGAAATTGTTCCCAGCACACCCATAACAATGCAAAGTGACAAGGCAAATGATATAATATAACTGAAAAAGCGGTAAACAGAAAATCGTAATTTATTCATTCTTCTGCACCTCTTCGGTCTGCATCTGTTGTGAGTACTTCTGTGCATTAGGCAGACAAGCCTGAATTTTCGGCAAAGCAAAAAGCAAAATTATTATTGTTGTAAAAGTAATTATAAGCGGAATTACAACCGCTTTTACAAACACATTTTTCCTGTATTTATCAAGTCTGGACATTTTTACACTCCAAAAATATTATTGCTCTTCTCAATCCTTTGTATTATATCATCATAAAATATATTTGTCACTAATTTTTTATTATTATTTATAAATTAAAAATATGGATATGTAAATATAAATACACTGTTGATTATTATATTTTATTGTGATACAATATTATGAATAATTTTATGGAAGCAGGCTTATAAATGAACAAAAAGACTATTGCTATACTTTTCGGCGGAGTTTCATCAGAGCATGACATAAGCTGTGTATCTGCAAAAAGTATTATCAAAAACATGGATTATAACAAGTACAATGTTGTACTTTTAGGAATAACAAAGCAGGGAAAATGGTTTCTTTTCAACGATGATGTTGAACTTTTGCCGAACGACAGATGGCTAAGCTCCAAGAGCCTTATTCCCGCATTCATATCACCTGATGCATCTGTTCACGGCATAATTACTTCAAACGGTGATATCATCAGACTTGATGCAGTATTTCCTGTTCTTCACGGCAAGAACGGCGAGGACGGCACTATTCAGGGACTTCTTCAGCTTGCACAAATTGCTTATGTTGGCTGTGATGCCACATCATCAGGAGTTTGCATGGATAAGGCAGTTGCCAATGCCGTTGCTGACGCAGTAGGCATAGAACAGGCAAAATGGTGTGCTGTAAATATTTACGACTACAGAAAAAATCCCGAAGCACAGCTTAATGCTGCTATTGAAAAGCTGGGCTTTCCTATATTTGTTAAACCTGCAAACGCAGGTTCTTCGGTAGGTATATCAAAGGCTCATACAAAGGAAGAGCTTTTTTCCGCAATGGAAACTGCTTTTAAAGAAGACAAAAAGGCAGTTCTTGAGGAATTTATTCAGGGTAAGGAAGTTGAATGTGCCGTTATGGGAAACAATAATGTTACTGCCGGCGAGGTAGGCGAGATTGTTGCTGCTGCTGAATTCTATGATTTTGATGCAAAATACAACAATCCTGCATCCCAGCTTCATATTCCTGCTCTTTTAGATGAAGAAAAAAGAAATGAAGTAAAGGCTCAGGCAATCAAGGCTTTTAAAGCACTTGGATGTGAGGGAATGTCAAGAGTTGATTTCTTTGTTACTGACGACGGAAGGATTCTTCTCAATGAAATCAACACCATCCCCGGTCAGACAGACATCAGCATGTATCCAAAGCTTTTCGAAGCTGTTGGTGTGCCTTACAAAGATCTTATTGATAAATTAATTAACTTTGCGCTTGAAAGAGGCGGAATATTTTAAGGAAACGAAATTATGTCAAAAGTATTATTGGAAATAGTCGGCTCTCAGCGTGTTGACAGCGAAAAAGATAAGGTTGAAATGACAACAGTCGGCACACTTGAGGAAACTGACAGCAGTTACATAATTAAATATGATGAACAGCAAGAACCGCCGATGTCACCTATTGCTGTCTCTCTTACAGTTGATAAAAATGAAAAATCAGCCGAGGTTATACGAAGCGGAGCAGTTTATTCCTGCCTGAACATCGAAAAATCAAACCGACGGCTTTGCAAATACGGCACTGAATACGGTGATATTCTAATGGGTATTTCAGGGCATAGTATTGATGTTGATATTGATAACGGCAAGGGCAGTTTTTATCTTGCATACGATATTGATATTAACGGTGCTCTTGCTTCAAGAAACGATATAAAGCTGAATTTTAAAGAGATTTAGGAGAACAAAATGTCAAAGCTTGTAGAAAAAACAAATAACATATTGAAAAACAAACTTATAAGCGCAGTTGAAGGTGCAATAAATTCAGGAGATCTGCCTCAGGCGGAAATTCCTCAGTTTATTATTGAAATACCTTCAAACAAAGCAAACGGTGACTACTCATCAAACATTGCAATGGCCGGTGCAAGAGCTTTTAAAAAAGCTCCTAAAATGATTGCAGAGGCTATAGTAAAGCATATTGATCTCGAAGATACTCTGTTTGAAAGAGTTGAAATTGCAGGACCGGGATTTTTGAATTTCTTCTTATCACAGCAATATTACAGCGAAATCATAAAAGATGTATTCGCCTGCGGTGAAAACTACGGAAAATCTGATTACGGTCAGGGCAAAAAAATCCTCGTTGAATTTGTTTCAGCAAATCCCACAGGACCTATGCATATCGGAAACGCAAGAGGAGGTGCTATAGGTGACTGTCTTGCATCAGTGCTTGACTGGGCAGGATATGAGGTAAGCAGAGAATTCTATGTTAATGATGCAGGTAATCAGATAGAAAAATTTGCAACCTCTTTAGAGGTGCGTTATCTTCAGCATTTTGATGACGGTATTGAGCTTCCGGAGGATGCATACAAGGGTGCTGACATAACAGAGCATGCTGAAAACTTCATCAAAGAATACGGAAACAAATTTGTTGATGCAGACAGCAAGGACAGAAGAAAGGCTCTTGTTGATTTTGCACTTCCGCAGAATATTGCAGGTCTTGAAAGAGATTTGGGAAGATACAGAATTACTTATGATAAGTGGTTTCATGAATCAACTCTTCACAATGACGGCTCTGTACAGAAGATTATTGACACCTTCAAGGAGAAGGGTGTAACATATGAGCAGGATGGTGCATTATGGTTTAAGGCTTCGGAATTTGGCAATGATAAGGATGTAGTTCTCGTACGTGCCAACGGAATTCCTACCTACATTGTACCTGACATTGCTTATCATTATAACAAGCTTGTAACGCGTGGATATGACAAGGCAATTGATGTGCTTGGTGCAGACCACCATGGCTATGTGCCCAGAATGAAAGCAGCTCTTACCGCTCTCGGAATTGATGCCGGCAGACTTGATGCAGTAATTATGCAGATGGTAAGACTTGTCCGCGACGGTGAAACAATCAAGCTTTCAAAGCGTTCCGGTAAAGCAATTACACTGAACACACTTATTGACGAAGTTCCGCTTGACGCTGCAAGATTCTTCTTCAATCTCCGTGAGCCGAACTCACACTTTGATTTTGATTTAGAGCTTGCTGCAAAGGAATCAAGCGAAAACCCTGTATACTATGTACAGTATGCTCACGCCAGAATTTGTTCAATACTTAAAAAGGCACAGGAAAAAGGTATTACTCTCAGAGAACCTGATTATAAAGAATTGCTTCTTCTCAGCAGTGATGAAGAAAAAGAGCTTATAAGACATCTTTCCGCTCTGACAGGAGAAATTGTTTCTGCAGCAAGGACATATGATCCTGCCAAGATTACTCATTATATTGTAGAACTGGCAACATTATTCCACAAATTTTATAACGCACAGCGTGTTATGACAGAAGATGAGGGATTAACTATGGCAAGGCTTTATCTCTGCACCGCTGTAAAAGACACTATCAAAAACATTTTAACTATGCTGAAAATTACAACCCCAGAGGTTATGTAAAAGAAGAGGTTAGGCTATGGCTCAATTAAAAAGTAAAGTTTTGCACATCATAGGCAACAGGCTTTTTAAGTACATTTATAAAAATCCAAAACAAAATATTGTTAAGCTAATCAAGGTGGGCAAAGCAGTTACAGGCAGCATGTATCCTGAAGCGACTTTTACAAAGCCTATTGAAATCGTATCAGATGAATCAAATGTATGGAATCAATTTCTGTTCAGAGGTCTCGAAGAAGTTGATCATGAGTTTCTCAGAAAGGCTATTCTTACCTTTGGCATAGACTTAGGCTTAATCGGCACTTCAACTCTCAGAAAAAAAAGAGATGAAGAGCACTGCAATATACCATGGGTAGTTCTTCTTGATCCTACCTCTGCGTGCAATATGAAGTGCAAGGGCTGCTGGGCATCTGAATATGGTCATCAATCAAATCTTACCCTTGATGAAATGCGAAAAATTGTCAGCGAAAGCAAAGCACTCGGCACTCATTTCTTTATGTATACAGGCGGTGAACCGCTTATTAAAAAGAAAGAAATTCTTACAATTGCAAAAGAAAACAGTGATTGCATTTTCCTTTCATTCACAAACGGAACTCTTATCGACCAGCAGTTTTGCGAAGATATGAAAGCATGCGGAAATCTTGCTCTTGCTCTTTCTATTGAAGGAAATGAAGAAACAACGGATTTCAGACGCGGCGATGGTGCATATCAGGCAACCCTTAAGGCTATGAAGCTTCTTAAGAAAAACAAATGTCTTTTCGGTACATCCGTTTGCTACACCAGCAAAAACTGTGATGCTGTTATATCTGATGAATTTTATGATTTCATGATAGAAAACGGTGCAAGATACGCATGGTATTTCCATTACATGCCTGTAGGCAGTGATGCTGATGTTGATTTGCTTTTAACTCCTCAGCAGCGTGAACGTGTTTACAGAGAAATTCGTGCAAAGCGTAATTCAAAAACAGGAAAGCCTATATTTACCGTTGACTTCCAGAATGATGCTGAATTTGTAGGCGGATGTATTGCAGGCGGAAGAAACTATTTTCATATTAACAGTGAGGGGGATGTTGAGCCGTGTGTATTTGTTCACTACAGTGACTCAAATATCAGGGAAAAAAGCATTATCGAATGTCTGAAATCACCATTGTTTAAGGAATACTATAAAGGTCAGCCGTTTAACGATAATATGCTTCGTCCATGTCCTATGCTGGAAAACCCACAGGCATTACGCTATATGGTTAAAAAGACCGGTGCAAAGTCCACCAACCTTGCTCATCCTGAAAGCGCAGATGAGCTTTGCTCAAAATGCGATGAATATGCAAAGCTGTGGGCTCCAAAAGCAAAGGAAATATGGGAGGAGCAGGAGCGTTTTCATCCTTTCACTCAGTATTACCGTGATACACCCGAAGGCAAAGCAGAGCTTGCCGCTAAAAAATAAAATATATTGAATGACAAAACAGGGACTCGCTTTTAGCTAAAGTGCTATATGCGAATCTCTGTTTTTTTATTTTTAGTATCTTGCTTGCCTACAGCTTGCAGTTTATTCTGCTTATTTCATCTATCTTTTTAAGTTCCTCTTCAGAAAATGCGGGGTAATCAAGAGCCTTAATATTTTCCAAAAGCTGTTCCTTTGAGTGCACACCTATAAGAACTGATGTTACTGCCTTATCCTGTGCAAGCCACTGTATTGCAAGCTGAGACAGCGTCTGGCCTCTGCTTTTTGCAATTTCATTCAAATCATCTATCTGCTTTTGTCTTACAGTATTGTAATTAAGTTTTTCCTGAAGTGCTTCATTTTTATAAAGGCGTGAATTCTTAGGTATTCCACCTGCATATTTTCCTGACAACTGCCCCTGTGCAAGAGGAGAAAACGCAATAATACCCTTGCCCTTTTTCACAGCCTGTTTTTTTAATCCATTCTTTTCAATCTCTCTGTCAAAAAGAGAATATCTATTTTGATTGATAATAAACGGCACATTAAAATCATCACACCTGTGGTGCATCTTATGCATACGCTTGCCGTAGTAGTTACTGATTCCTGCGTAAAGAGACTTTCCCTGTCTTATTATATCAGAAAGGCAAAGTGCTGTCTCTTCAAGCGGTGTATCTTCATCTACGCAGTGGTGGTAAAAAATATCCACATAATCAAGCCCCATTCGCCGAAGGCTTTGATCAAGTGAGGCTGTCAGATACTTTCTGCTTCCTCCCCTGCATCCATATGGTCCGTCCCACATTTCATATCCTGCCTTTGTGCTGATAATAAGCTGATCTCGATAGGGTTTAAGATTTTCTTTAAAAATTTTTCCGAAATTAATCTCTGCACTGCCCGGAGCAGGACCGTAATTATTTGCCAAATCAAAATGGGTAATGCCCATGTCAAAAGCAGTAAGAATAATATCCTTCATTTCATCATAATCTGCATTGTCACCAAAATTCTGCCACAATCCTAAAGAAATAGCAGGAAGCTTTAACCCGCTGTTTCCACAGTAATTATATTTCATATTATCGTAACGATTTTCACTTGCAATATACATAATTCTTTTCTCCATAGCGTTATTCTACATCATTATTATACTATTATATATTACTAAGGTCAAACAAATAGTTTTTATAATTACAAAACTCGTTCATATTTTATTATAAATAATTTGAATGAAGATTGAAAACATATTAACTTTATGGTATTATATATTCTGTACAGATATACACTTCAAGAAAGGATGTAGTTAAATGAAGCAAAAAAGATTTTTCAAAAAAGGCGTACATCTATTTGAAGGCAAAGAGCTTTCAAAGGATAAACCTATTAAAGAAATCAGCGCTTCTGCAACAATGATATACCCTTTATCCCAGCATATAGGTGCACCTGCAAAGGCTGTTATAGCTGTTGGTGACAGAGTACTTAAAGGGCAGATGATTGCAGAAGCAGGCGGATTTGTTTCCTCTCCAATATACAGCTCTGTTTCGGGCACGGTTAAATCAATCGAACCTTGTGAGGTTGTCAGCGGAGGGAGAGTTGAATCTATTATTATTGAGAACGATAATGTATACGAAACTGTTGATGGTTTTGGAAAAGACAGAAACATTAACGAACTCAATAAAGAAGAAATTATTGAGATAATCAAGAAAGCAGGTATTGTCGGTCTAGGCGGTGCCGGCTTCCCTACCGGTGTTAAGCTTTCACCTAAAAACGCAGAAGAGATTGACACCCTTATAATAAACGGTGCTGAATGCGAACCATATCTTACAGCAGACTATCGTCTTATGCTCGAAAGAGGCACTGAGATAGTAAAAGGTATTACTGCTGTTCTCAAACTTTTTCCGAATGCAAAGGCTGTCATAGGCATTGAAGATAACAAACCGGATGCAGTAAAGCACATGGAAGAGCTTACATCAGGAAATGACAATATAAATGTTATGAGCCTTAAAACAAAGTATCCTCAGGGCAGCGAGCGCCAGCTGATTTACGCAGTAACAGGCAGAAAGGTAAACTCAAAAATGCTTCCCGCCGATGTTAAATGTGTTGTTATGAACACTGCAAGCTGTTATGCGGTTTATGAAGCAGTTTATAAAAATATTCCTTTAATTCACAAGGTTATGACTATTACAGGCGAAGGAGTAAATTCACCATGTAATGTTGATGTACCTCTCGGTATCAGTCATGCAGAGCTTTTAGAGGCTTGCGGCAGTGCAAAGGAAGAAGTTGTAAAATTCATCTCAGGAGGTCCGATGATGGGTATGGCAATGAGCAGTCTTGATGTGCCTGTTGTAAAAACCTCATCATCAATCCTTGCATTTACGAAGGATGATGTTGCAGCACTTCCACAATCTGCATGTATTCACTGCGGCAGATGTGTTTCGGTATGTCCGCAGTTTCTTGTACCTCAGATGATGGCTAAATCAGTAAAAGCACTTGATTTTGACAAATTCAGTAATCTCGGCGGTATGGAATGCATTGAGTGCGGCTGCTGTTCATATGCATGCCCTGCAAAAATTCCGCTTACCCAGATGTTTAAAATGGGTAAAGCCAAGCTTCGTGAAAAAGCAAGTTAAGTAAGGAGGAAAGTGTAAATGTATAATGTATCAGTATCTCCTCATGTGAGATCACAAAGCACTACAAAAGCAATTATGCGTGATGTTGCCATAGCACTCCTTCCGATTATTGCTTTCGGTGTTTATCATTTTGGTGTTTCAGCACTTATTGTTACTGCAATCAGCGTGGTAACATGTGTAGTAAGCGAAGCACTGTTTGAATTAATTGCAAAAAAACCTATCACTGTATTTGACTACAGTGCTGTAGTAACAGGTCTTATTCTGGCAGTCAATCTGCCTGCAACTGTTCCGTGGTGGATTCCTGTTATTGGCGGTGTGTTTGCCATTGTAGCAGTAAAAATGCTGTTTGGCGGAATAGGTCAGAATTTCATGAACCCTGCTCTTGCAGCACGCTGTTTCCTGCTTATCTCATTCACATCTATTATGAATGATTTCAGTATGGATGGTGTTTCAGGTGCAACACCGCTTGCTGTACTCAAGGACGGCGGATCACCTGATCTGCTTACATTATTCCTTGGTCTGCACGGCGGATGTATAGGTGAAGTTTCAGCTCTCGCTATTCTTGCAGGCGGCTTATATTTAGTTGTGAAGAAAGTAATTTCTATCAGAATTCCTTTGACATATATTCTTTCTACTGTTGCATTTATAGCCGTTATTAATGTTATTGCAGGAAATGATTTGTCTGTAAATTATCTTTTAGGTGAGCTTCTTTCAGGCGGACTTCTTGTTGGCGCATTTTTCATGGCAACTGACTATGTAACAAGTCCTATAACCGCTAAGGGACAGATTATTTACGGACTTTTCCTTGGTCTTATGACTGCATTGTTCAGAACTCTCGGATCATCTGCAGAGGGTGTTTCATATGCAATTATCATCGGTAATCTTCTTGTTCCTATCATTGAAAAGATTACAGTTCCAAAGCCTTTCGGCTGTGAAAAAGCGAAAGGAGATGCAAAATAATGGCAAAGAAAAAATCAAGTATTGTAATCAATACTTTAGTTCTGGTATTAGTAACATTTGTTGCAATTCTTGCACTTGCTGTGGTTAATCAAATTACAAAAGAACCTATCAAGCAGGCGGAAATCAATGCCAGAGCAGAAATTTACAAGGTTGTTTATCCATCAGCAGCAAACTTTACAGAGGTTGAAAACTCTGAAGAAATTCTTGAAAAAGCTCCTGATATGCTTTCTCAAAACGGTTTGGACGGATGCAGTGTCAACGATGTGCTTGCAGTAACATCTGCATCAGGAAGTGTTGAGGGTTATGTTATCGCAGCAACCTCACCAAGCGGATATGGCGGCGATATTCAGATTGCTGTGGGTATTAAAGACGGAAAATTAACAGGATTTGATGTTGTTTCAAACAGCGAAACAGCAGGTCTCGGATCAAAATGTACTGAGCCTGAATTTAAAAATCAGTTTGCAGGAAAGCCTGCATCACTTCTCGAATGCACAAAATCCGGTGCTGCCAACGACAATGAGATAGATGCTATCAGCGGTGCTACAATCACTTCAAGTGCAGTAACCGAGGCAACAAACGCAGCTATCCTGTTCTATCAGGAAAACTTCGGCGGCGGAATCAAAGAAAGTGTTGAGCTTTATACAATTGATAACGCAGAAGAAACTGAAAATGGTTATAAAATTACTGTAACAACAAACAAAGGCTTTGCAGGCAACATTCAGCTTGCAGTTGAAATAGACAAATCAGCAGTTATTACAGCATTTCAGGTGCTTGCATCTAACGAAACAGAGGGTTACGGTGCAGTCTGCACAAGTGAAGATTATGCAAAGCAGTTCATAGGCTTAAATGCTGACGCCGTTTCAACCGTTGCATCAGGTGCAAAAACAGAAAATAACGAGGTTGATGCTATCTCAGGCGCAACATATACTACAAAGGCTGTTGAAATTGCTGTAAACGGTGCAATTATGTATTATCAGGAAAACTACGGCGGAGGATTGTCTGACAGCTTAAAGGAAAAGGCTGCGAATGCCGAAAACGAGGCAGATGTTACCGCCGGTGCAAGTGTCAAGGAAGGAGCGTGAGATATATGAAGGGTATTTTAGAAAGACTTTATAACGGTATCATTAAAGAAAATCCTACTTTTGTTCTAATGCTTGGCATGTGTCCCACCCTTGCTGTAACCACCAGTGCAAAAAACGGTCTTGGTATGGGCGTTGCAACAATGGCAGTTTTAATCATGTCAAATCTGCTTATTTCACTGCTTCGCAAGGTTATACCTCAGGGCGTAAGAGTTCCTGTATATATCATTATCATAGCATCATTTGTAACAATAGTAGAAATGCTTATGCATGCTTATCTGACTTCTCTTTACAGTAATCTGGGAATTTTCATTCCGCTGATTGTTGTAAACTGTATTATTCTCGGCAGAGCAGAAACATATGCTTCAAAGAATAATATTTTTCTTTCAATTTTTGACGGCGTAGGTATCGGATTAGGCTTCACAATCGGTCTTACAGTTATCGGTATCGTAAGAGAGCTTCTCGGAAACGGAACAATCTTCGGATTTAACATTATGCCGGAAAGCTATCAGCCTGTTTCAATATTCGTTCTTGCACCGGGTGCATTCTTTGTTCTTGCGATTCTTTGCGCACTGCAGAATAAATTCAAGCTTAAAGGTGCTAACCGACACGTAAAAGGAAACGGCGGATGCAGCGGTGACTGCAAAAACTGTAAATCAGGCAAGGAGGTAGAGGAATAATGGTTAAAACTTTATTTTTAGTGCTTCTTACAACTGCTCTTATCAACAATGTTGTTTTGAGCCAGTTTCTCGGCATATGTCCTTTCCTTGGCGTTTCAAAGAACATGAAAACTGCCGCCGGCATGGGAGGTGCAGTAGTATTTGTTATCACTCTTTCCTCTGCTGTATCAAGCCTGCTTTATAATTATGTATTAGTGAAATTTAATTTAACTTATCTTAAAACAATTGTGTTCATCATTGTAATAGCCTTTCTTGTTCAGCTTGTTGAGCTGTTTCTAAAAAAAGCAGTTCCAAGCCTTTACAAAAGCCTTGGAGTATTTCTTCCGCTCATTACAACAAACTGTGCCGTTCTTGGCACTGCATTAACAAATGTTCAGGCATCAAATGATTTTGTTACCAGCGTTGTAACAGGTATCGGCACTTCAGTAGGCTTCTGTATTGCTATTGTAATTATGGCAGGTGTCAGAGAAAAAACAGAAAACAATGATTTCCCCGAAAGCTTTAAGGGTACTCCTGCCGTACTTATGACAGCATGCCTTATGTCTATTGCTTTCTATGGCTTTAATGTATTTGCATAGGAGGTTTTATGATGAATATTACTGAAATTATTACTGCGGTTGCAGTTGTTTGTATTATCAGTCTTATTATTGGTATTGTCCTTGGCATAGCGGAAAAGGTTTTCAAGGTAGAAACTGACGAAAGAGAAGCTGCAGTAAGAGAAGTGCTTCCGGGAAGCAACTGCGGCGGATGCGGTTATGCCGGCTGTGACAGTCTTGCAAAGGCTATTGTAAAGGGAGAAGCTCCCGTTTCTGCCTGCCCTGTGGGCAGAAAGCCTGTTGCTGAAAAAATCGCTGCAATTATGGGACAGGAAGTCGGTGACATTGAGCGCAGGGTTGCCTATGTAAAATGCGACGGTAACAGCGAAAAACGTGAAAAGGACTATAAATATTTTGGTATTGACAGCTGTGTATACGCTTCAAAAATGCCGGGATCAAGTCCATACTCATGCAAGTTCGGATGTCTCGGTTTTGGCTCATGCGCAAAGGTTTGTCCGCAAGGAGCTATCAGAATTATTGATAACAAGGCTGTAGTTGACGAGGATCTTTGTATTGCCTGCGGAAAATGCTTAAGAATATGTCCTCATAATTTGATTGAGCTTATTCCTGCCGGCGCAAAAAACAGAGTTCAGTGTGCATCACATTCAAAGGGCAAGGATGTGAGAAATGCTTGTACTGCAGGCTGTATCAGCTGTGGTATCTGCGAAAAGAACTGCCCTTCCGATGCTATTATTATTGAAAACAATATTGCAAAAATTGATTACACAAAATGTACTCATTGCGGACTTTGTGCCGAAAAATGTCCTCGAAAAATAATAAAAACTTATTAATATATAAAATTGGAAAAATTTGATTGATAAAACATTGACAATGTATTGATTTTAATATATTATGAAGAAAATACACATAGTACAGATGTATTTATTATTTTTTGAAAGGAAAGAAAATTATGACAAAAATGAAAAAACTTGTTGCTGTAGGTCTTGCAGGACTTATTGCAGTAACTGCTGCCGCATGCAGTAACGGTGCAGGAAAAGGTGACAGTGATGCTGACAATAGTGCTGCTGTAAAGACAGGTCTCGGAATTGTAAGTGAAATCCAGGATGTTACTGATACAACTCTCACAATTGATTCTGTTGCTGCTGCAGTTACAGTTGATGCTGACGGCAAAATTCTTGACGTAAAAATCGACGAAGCTCAGACAAAACCTGACCTTGCAGCAGATGCAGGCAATGTAACAGACCTCAGAACAAAGCTTGAAAAGCAGGATGATTATGCAATGAAGCCGGCTTCACCAATCGGCAAAGAATGGTATGAGCAGGTTGCTGCTTATGAAGCTTGGGCAAAGGGCAAAACTGTTGATGAAATTAATGCAGGTGCAGATGCTACAGGCGCTCCTACTGATGCAGATCTTAGTGCAGGCTGCACAATTAATGTAAACGGTTTTGCTTCTGCTATTTCAAAGGCTGTAGCTAATGCTGCTGACCTTGGTGCTTCAGCTGCAGATACTCTCAAGATTGCTGTTTCAACAGAAAAATACTACGAGAGCAATGAAACAAATCTTCAGTATGATTCAAACTATGCTGCTGTTACAGTTGATGCTGACGGTAAGGTAACATCTTGTCTCATTGATGCTTCACAGGCTAAATGCACAATTGCTGACGGCAAATTCACTGTTGCTGCAGGTTCTTTTGATTCAAAGAAGGAGCTCAAGGACAGCTACAACATGAAGCCGGCTTCACCAATCGGCAAAGAATGGTATGAGCAGGCTGCTGCTTTTGAAACATGGGCAAAGGGTAAAAATGCTGATGAGATCAAAGCAGGTGCAGGCACTGACGGTAAGTCAGCTGATGCAGACCTTAGTGCAGGCTGCACAATCATTGTAAGCTCAATCGTTGCTAACGCAGCAAAGGCTGCTGCAGTTTAATTCTGTATAAAAATCGAAGAAGAGCCTTGTTAAAGCTGAGGCTCTTCTTTTTTTTTGCAAAATAAAGGCATATTTGCACGCTAATATATTGAAACAGGTTCAAATTTCTGTTATAATTTTCTATATGAAAAAATTTCTTTGTGCAGCATTAGCTGTTTTAATTGCTATGACCTGCTGTTCATGCAGTGTAAATATTAATAAAAAAGAACGGTACAGCTCAAGCTTTCTTGACCTTTTTGACACAGCATCAACTATTATTGCATATGACGAAAGTCAGCAAAAATTTGATGAGCATTTCAAGGAGTTTTATGACAGGCTTGCTGAATATGATCGTCTTTATGATATTTATAACTCCTATGATGGAATTGCAAACCTCTGCACTGTCAACCAAGAGGCTTCCAAAAAACCTGTGAAGGTTGATGCAAGAATTATTGATTTGCTTGAATACGGCAAAGAGGTTTATAAACTCAGTGACGGAAAAACAAATATCTGCTGCGGTACTGTTCTTTCAATATGGCATGATGCCAGAGAGACATCAACAAATAATCCTGACAAGGCATATCTTCCCGATATGAGTGAGTTAAAAAATGCCTCACAGCATACGGACATTGATGATCTTGTGATTGACAAGGAAAACAGAACAATATATTTTGCTGATTCAATGCTTAAGCTTGATGTAGGTGCTATAGCAAAGGGATATGCAGTGAAAGAGATTACTCTGTGGGCAAAAGAAAATTTATGGACCTCTGCGGCAATCAGTATCGGCGGAAACGTATCAACCTTCGGATATAAAAATGATAATGGCTGCACACTATGGAATATCGGAATAGAAAATCCCGATTTGTCATCAAAGGACTATCTTGAAAACATAGCAATAACCGATTTATCCGTTGTCACCAGCGGTGACTATCAGCGCTATTATACAGTTGATGGTAAAAAATACTGCCACATAATAAATCCTAAAACTCTTATGCCAAGTGAATACATGGCAAGCGTTTCAGTTATATGCAGTGATTCAGCTCTCGGAGATGCTCTTTCAACAACGCTCTTTAATATGAGTATTGATGATGGAATGAAAATGGTTAACAGCATGCAGGATACAGAAGCTGTTTGGGTTGACAAAAATTATAATAAAACCTACAGCAACGGCTTTGAAAAATATATAAAACAATAATTTTAAGGAGTATAGATTATGAAAGAGAAAGCACATTTTAACCCCAAGTCATTGACATGGCTGATTTCCCTCGGCGTTATGATTGTAATTTGTGCAGGAGTTATTTTCGGCACAATTGCTATTGATAATCTTGCAAATAAAAAATACAATGAGCCTGTAGGAATCGGCTTTACAGTTTCTTCATCAAAGCCTGTAGATATTTCATCGCTCAATGCAGATGAATATAATGTAACCGCAGTTGAAGAGGCTTATGACAACAGCGGCAAAACAGTTGCATATATTGTTGAAAGCGCAACTGTTGGTTATAATCAGGAAAGCCCGATAAAAATGGAAACTATTATCTCTGCTGACGGCACACTTGTTTGCGGCATTGATATTCTTGAGCAGAAAGAAACAGAATACCTTGGTGTAAGAATTGTTGAGGACGGCTTTAAAAATCAGTTTACCGGTAGATATCTTCCTGTAAAGGTATCAACAGACACAGATAAGGGCTCAAGTATTGACGCAATTGCAAATGCAACTATCTCTTCAAGGGCAGTTATAGATGGTGTAAACAAGGCACAGGATTTTGTTCAGGCTAACTTTGAGTCTGCTAAACCTGCTGAATAATTATGAAGAAAGCAGATTTTATAATAATATCCGTTGTTGCAGTTATCGTTTGCGTACTGCTTTTTTTCCTCTATGTCATAAACGGAAATGACGGCAAATATGTGCAAGTGGAAATTGACGGAAAAGTGGCAGACACAATTCCGCTGAATGAGGATATAGAAAAAGTGTACGAAACAGATGACAACGCAACTAATACCCTTGTTATTAAAGACGGCACTGCAGTAATATCAGATGCAAATTGCCCTGACGGCATCTGTTCAAATCACATGCCGATAAAAAGAAGCGGTGAATCAATAATCTGCCTTCCGCACAAACTGGTTGTTTCTGTTGTTGACAAACTTTCGGATGATGCGGATATCGATGCAGTAGCTTAAAACATAATTCAGCTCCTGTTCGGCAGGATATATATGGTGTTTTATGAAAAAAAATAAAGTTAAACATATTGCCTTGTTCGGTATGATGGTAGCTCTTGCTTTTACTTTCAGCTACTTAGAAAGCCTTATTCCGTTTAATTTCGGTATACCCGGAATAAAACTCGGACTTGCTAATCTGGTTGTAGTAATTGCTCTTTATACAATGAAGCCGGGCGAAGCCTTTTCAATAGTTCTGATACGCGTATTTCTTGCGGGATTAACCTTCGGCAATGCGTACAGCATTGCATACAGTCTGTGCGGAGGAGTTCTCAGCTTTGCAGTAATGCTTCTGGTAAAAAAGACAAAGCTGTCTGTTATAGGTGTAAGCATGCTTGGCGGTATCTGCCATAATATCGGACAGATAATCGTTGCGGCAATTATAATGAATACTAAACGCATTGCATACTATTTGCCGGTTCTTCTGGTAGCCGGCGTTGCTACCGGCTTGCTGATTGGCATAGTCTCAAAGCTGACAGTTGAAAGAATTGAAAAAGTAAAAAATAATAATTTTAAATAAAATGGGTTGTTTTTACAGCCCATTTTTATTATATATAATATTATTATTTAGCGTCCTGTGCCGCAGTGCGCATTGTGCGCGCGGCACACGCTTATAGGGGATTATCAAGGGGAATAAGAATTTGCTTGCAAATTTCCCCTTGATTCGTTTTCTTGGTATCGTTCTTTTGCGACACAAAAGAATGATACGACCATGCGTCAGCACAAATATATTTATATAGATAACAATAATCCAATAAACAAGACATATACACATAAACAATAATTTATATTTTTAGTGGAAATATCTTGCCTCTTTATTTTTTTTCGCTAATATGTTACAATGTTTGCAAGTTAATTTGGAGGTTTCAGATGAAACAGAAAATAAAGGCTATTGCTATTGAGCTTACAAAGCACAGCGTTACTGTCAGAAAGATTATTCGATGGCTGCTTTACCGCAAACGATATATTGAATACTCGGCTGCAAAAAGAAGAAATGAAGTTGACAATAAGCTTATCTGTTTTAAGTCATTTAACGGAAAGTCATATTCCTGCTCTCCTAAAGCAATTTATGAATATATGCTTACTCAGGATAAATATAAAGATTTCAAATTTGTATGGGCATTTAAAGAACCTGAAAAATACAAATATCTTGAGAATAACCGCAACACAAAGGTTATCAACACCATAGGCAAGGATTATTACAACACCATGGCTGCCAGCAAATACTGGATACATAACTATCGTGTTGCAGATCATATTTATCCAAAGGAAAATCAGATTTATGTTCAGTGCTGGCACGGCACACCGCTCAAACGTCTAGGCTATGATATTAAATCAGGAAACAACGTGCTTAACACTGCAGAAGAAATCCGCTTTAAGTACAGAGTTGATGCAGAAAAATTTAAGTATATTATTTCTCCGTCAAAATTTGCCAGCGAAAAGTTCATTACCGCATGGAACTTAAAGGCTTTCGGCAAAGAAAGTACTGTTGTTGAGCAGGGTTATCCGAGAAATGATATGCTGATTAATTACACTGAAAATGATTTTAATAAAATAAAATCAAAACTCGGTATTGATACAGATAAAAAAATCATTCTGTATGCACCCACATGGCGCGATAATCAACATGATTCATCAATCGGATATACTTACAAAACAGCCGTTGATTTTGACAAGCTCCGCGATGCCCTCAGTGATGAATACATCATACTTTTCAGGGCTCATTACCTTGTTGTAAACAGCTTTGATTTTGAAAAATACAGCGGATTTGTATACAATGTATCTTCATATGATGATATCAACGACTTGTATATTGCATCAGATATTCTGGTAACTGATTATTCAAGTGTTTTCTTTGATTATGCAAACCTGAAAAAGCCAATGATTTTTTATATGTACGATTTTGATGCTTATAAAAATGAAATGAGAGATTTTTATATTGATATTGACGAGCTCCCCGGTGCAATAATTAAAAACGCCGACGAACAAAAGCTGATTGATGAAATCAGAGCAGTTGACGACAAAAAAAAATATATAAAAAGTTATGGCAGCAAATATATAGCCTTTCATGATAAATATAATTATCTTGATGACGGCAGCGCTGCAAAAAGAGTAACCGAAACAATAATAAATGCATAGAAGTCTCTTTCTATGCATTTATTTAATATTTATACGTAATTGATATATAATTATTTCGGAATGCCGAGAACGGCATTCCCTACAGAGTGTATTAAAGTAAAGCATTAGGGATATAACAAGCCCAAATGCTTTTATTTTTTTTGTAAATCGCAATAATCGACAATATTCACAGACTATATATTATACGATATCAAAAAGGAGGTATAATATGACATATAAAGATTTAATTAAAAAGGTTGCGGAATTTCATAATACTACACCAGAAGATGTAGATAGAGAAATACGAATTGCGCTCTTGCAGTCAGGTTATGAGTGTTCGCCTGAAACGGCAATATCATTAATGTCAGCCAAAGTAAAAAAGACTATAAATAGTAACTAGTATAATATATAGTCTATCAGCCTTTAATGAAATTAGTATGATAATTTTGTTAGAGGTGATTTTATTGAATATAGCAGAGGCAACAAAATCAAGAATCGAAGAACTTTGTGCAGAACGAAATATAAATTTTTGTAAGCTTGCAACAATTTCAGGAATACCATACACAACAGTGAAATCAATAATTTATAATCAAAGCAAGAATCCGGGAATTGCCACTATTAAAAAAATTTGTGATGGTCTTGAAATTTCTATCACTGATTTTTTCAGCACAGATGTTTTTAGAAATTTGGAACAAGAGATAGAATAAAGCACACCACTGTTTCCCATAAAAAATCAAACACAACATAAAAGCACAACAGAATTTAACTTCTGCTGTGCTTTTGCATTTTTATATACAATTTAAAATTGCCGTAACAATACTTTTTGGCGGAACAGTTATTTTAGATGATGATGTTTCTGTTTCGGCTAACTGCTTTTCCTGAGTTGTTGTAATTACTTTTGCACTTATGTATTCTGCATCCGTTTCAATTACTCTTTTCGCTCTGCTGTTATTTACGGCAACAATAATTTTACTGCTGTTATTCTCGAAAGCAAAAAGGCTAAATCCCCTGCTTGTATAATAATCTATATCCATACTTGTACTGCCGACAGGTATATATTTTGAATAATGTGCCATAGCATAATATCTCATGGCAATATGATAGCATGACCAATCATCTTTCGCCACCAGCAAGCCGTCGCTATAGCTTTTTCCGTCATCATTTATGCTCCACTGATTTGCACAAACCCACGCAGTCCAGCTGTCTGTCTTTGTATAAATCAAATCTTCACCGATAATTCTTGCCATAATCAACGCACCGTCTATAGAGTCCGTGCTGTGCCTGCATGGAAGCTCGCACCATTCGCTCATGTCAAAACGATTGGTTTTTATATTATTCTCTGCCCATTTACCAAAATCAATTTTTTCCTGCACATTGTCATCACTGCCGTAAGAATGATAAGCAAAGGTATCAAGATATTTCATAATCAGCGGCTCGGCCGACAAAAGAGCATAATATTCTTTAGTATGATCTTTTATATTTCCGCTTTCAGCGCCGTAAAGAAGCAGTGAAGAGTTTCTCCTGTCAAGTTCTTTTGCAAATGCAAGAAAACAATCTCTTACTTCTTCAGGCTCATAATGGCAGCCCTCCTGCCACACATTCTCACCTCCCCATTTCCATTGAGGTTCGTTTATGGGACTTATGTATTTTACAGGATATCCCTCGCTGATAAAATGCTCTGCGATATCTATAAAGTATTTTGCAAAATCACTGTAATGAGATTTATCAAGATTAGAAAAATGCTCAGTTAATCCTCCGCTGGTCTGACCTGTTACCGTATAAAGATAATGAGGAGAGTTGGCAAAGAAAATCAGTGTATCAACATTGCCTGTAGCAAGAGCCTTTTTCATTATTCTGACAGCATTTTTATCTCTGCTGTAGTCAAAGCTCCCATCGTCCTTCATAAACGTCTCTACTCTGCGCCACGGATTGCTTATCCGCAGATTATTTTCGCACCAGCCTCCGCCGACGTTATAGCGGTATATATTCATTTTAAGTCCGCTGTCACCGTAAAGCAAATCAACTATTTCGTCTGCTTTTTCCTCCGGAACATATTGGCTCCACCATGCAGAAGAACCTCCGAAGCCTTTAATTTTCTTTATCTTTTTTGCTGATAATAAATTAATTTTCATAATATTTACCCATTTATAATTCTTTCAAGTCTTTCATTATCTCTGCTGAATCTGCGCTGGCTTACCAGAATAACCAGCTCATCGCCTTCTTTAAGAAGAGTTTCACCCTTTGGAGTAATTGAAACATCATCTCTTTCAATACTTACTACAAGGCAATGCTTCCCCCAGTCAACCTCCATAACCTTTTTATTCTTTAATGAACTTCCTACAGGTATAACAAAGCTTTTCAGAATTTTTTCATTAGTTTTTCTGAATTTAGGCTCTTCGTGCTTGGTGCTGATAATTCTCTCCAGCAATGACTCATAAAAAGGATTTACGCCGATAAGATTTGCTGTTGCATAACTGATAAGGCTTACAGTGGCAATTGGCAGAAGATTGTTCATATTTCCGGTCAGTTCAAACACCAGTACTATGCTTGTAATCGGTGCACGAACTATTGATGAGAAAAATCCTGCCATACCCATTACAACAAACTCCTCCCACAAAGCAGGTCGTAAATCAAACAAATCTATCGACACAGAGCCGATTATTGCACCAAGATAAGTTCCGAGTATGCAAAGAGGATACAGTGTTCCGCCGGGTGCACCTGATGCAAAGCAAACTGCACCGAAAATGAATTTTGCAGTTACCAAAACAAGCATGGTAAGTATTTCAGGCCGTTCATTTATGAGAAGCTCTTCCATAGAATGACCGCCGCATAGAATTTGAGGCATTACCAAGCCTACCACACCGCTGATAACAAATATAATCGGAAGTTTTATATAATCAGGTATCTTTTTTATACTCTTATAAACATCCTGCATTTTTACCATTATAACATTATAAAGCACACCGCTTACGCCCATAATAATACCCATAAGTATGAGTATCCAATATTTTTGAAGAGGAAAATTGCTTGTGTCATAATTGAAAATTGTACTTTGTCCAAAAAACAACTTTGACACAAAATCGGCTGTAACAGTCGCCACAATGCCCATGCAGAGAATACTTTTATCAAACGAATGATGTATTTCCTCGAGAACAAACATTATTCCCGCCAGCGGAGCATTAAATGCAGATGCCATACCCGCACCTGCACCGCAGCTGATCATGCGAAGCTCCGTTGTTTTATCAGCTTTAGTAAGCCTTGCTGCACCTTTTCCTGCCATACCTCCAAGCTGTACACTCGGACCTTCTCTGCCGAGAGACAATCCGCAGAAAACCGAAACCGTACCGCCAATCAGCTTTCCTATAATTGTTTTCCACCAGTTAGATGTAAGATGCCCCTTAACCTCACCGTTGATTTGCGGAATTCCCGAGCCTGCTGCCGTTGGTGACCATTTATTTATAAACGAAACAAGCACACCGAGAATTATCAAAATAACAAACCAGACAGTTGTTTTTATAGGGCTGCCTTTAATATAATCAAGCACATTCATAAGTCCGTCTTCGGCAAAGGACAGCAGATATCGATACAAAACAGCCAAAAGTCCTGCAACAATACCAACCTCTAATCCGCGCACAATAAGATAAAAGCTTTCTTTTTTATGATATTCAATTTTTCTGAATGTATTTTTTTCTTTCTGTTTCATACTGACTATTTTAATCTATTTTTACGGCTTAGGCAATAGTAATCTTCATTTACTGCAGGAAATAAATACTTTGTTACAACACCTCAGCTAATTAACAGTTGTATAATATTGAGAAAATCATGCATAAATTTATGGAAATTTTAAGTTTTATACACAGTGCTGTTAGGTCTTTACTTTTTTGTACATTTGTACTATAATATTATAAAATTAAATTATAACTTTTTACTAAAATTTTAGTTATAATAATAAAATTCGGATATAAATATATTGGTGGGGGAAATGGAGAAACAAAACCGATTTTCATTATACAAGGATAAGAATGGTATTGAATTTTATGTAAGCGACAGCTACGGAATTGAAGACATAAAAAGATGTCAGAAAAAATCCGTTGAAATGCTGAAAGTCGTTGTAGATATTTTTGAAAAGCATAACATTGCATACGTACTGGCACATGGTACTCTTTTGGGCTTAATCAGGCACAATGGTTTCATTCCATGGGATGATGACTGTGATTTATTTGTTTTTGACTGGGACTATGCAAGAGCTGTTGAGCTGTTAAGGCGCGAACTTCCGTCTGACATGATTGCACACAACAGAAGAACAGATCCTATTTACTGGCCGAAATGGACAAAGGTAAGAGATCTTAACAGTGATACCTATGAGTCACTATGGAAAATGGACAGAAAATTTAAATATCACGGAATATGTGTTGATATTTTAAAGGTAACACTCGTCAACAAAAATGAGTATATTTATTCAGATGCTGTCAAGAAACTTGAGTGCAGAATCAAATCAAGAGACAGTAAATACAGCAAAAAAGCACCTACACAAAGTCTTTTGTCATTTCCTAAATATCTTGCAGGAGATTTAAGGGACAAGCTTAAACTGAAAAAACTAAAAAAGAAAATTAACAGCAGTGATGAAAAAATCTGCGTAGGCAATAAGGATACAATAATTGAATGTTCATTCGAGTATAACGATGTATTTCCAACTAAAAAGCTTGTCTTTGAGGGTGTTGAGGTTGCAGTACCTAACCGCCCTGAAAACGTTTTGACCTCTATGTACGGCAATTTCATGGAAATGCCTAAGATAGAAGACAGAAAGCCGCACTTTGACAAGGTAGTATTTTTTGATGAAAAGAAGCAGTAATATACTCGGAGGATTATATGGAGAATAATTTTTCAGAAAATGACAAGCCTCTTGTATCGGTAATTTGCATTACCTATGGCCATGAGGATTATATAGCACAGGCTTTAGACAGCTTTGTGTCACAGAAAACTAATTTTAAATATCAGATTTTGGTCGGTGAAGATAAAGGTCCTGACAGAACAGCCGAAATAGTTCTTGAATATGCAGAAAAGTACCCTGATTTAATTATCCCTTTTATCAGAGAACAAAATATGGGTGCTCAAAGAAATCTTATTGATTTATGCAGAAGAGCAGGAACACCCTATGTTGCCTTTTGTGAGGGTGATGATTACTGGATTGATGAGTACAAGCTTCAGAAGCAGTTTGACTTTATGCAGGAAAATCCTGACTACAGAGCATGCTTTCATAACACGAGAATTCAGGCTGATGAATCGTGGTATTTGAATGACTGGTATATTCCTGATGAAAACGGAGATATTTTCATTCCAAGCTCTATACCCGGTTATGACAACTCATTAACCACTATATATATGGATTATTATATAAAATACGGGCCTGCACATACATCTTCAATTTTTTACCGCTGGGACAACAGCAGAGATATTCCCGAATGGTATTACCGTCACATTTACGGCGATCATTCACTGATGATGATTCAGGCAGGTGACGAACCAATAGGATTTATTCCTGACACTATGTCTGTTTACAGAAGATCTGAAGTCGGCGTTATTATGTTTGACAGCAAGACAGATCACTTTTTAAAAAGCCGTGCAAGCTGGATTGAAATGGCAATGGATTTGGAAAATTATTTTAAAAAGTATTATAATTCCTTTGCCAATAAGGATATAAGAAACAGAATTGCAGTTGAATTTAACAACTATATCAGATACATCATAAAAACAGGTGATTTTGAGCTTCTTAAAGAGGCATATGAAAAATATCCTTATGCCGCAAGCCTGGCAGCAGAAAGCAATGATGCTGTTCGCCGCAGAATGAACACCCTTAATGGTATCTACACTGTAGAAGGTGTCAACCTGTTATTAAAGGACAAAAAAGTTCAGAAAAGCATTAACAAAAAGCTTGAGAAACGTGAAGAAAAGCTCACAGACAGTGCTGTTAAAAAGGTTTGCTTCTACTCTTCATTTGCAGACGCTCCCAAGGACAAAAGCCTTTGGGTATTCAGCTGCGAGGGCAGAAAATCTTTTTCAGGCAACACAAAAAATCTTTACGAATACGTTATTGCTTATCATCCTGAAATTCATCCTGTGTGGATAACAAAAAATCAAAGCCTGTTGAAATTAGCCGAAGCTGAAAATCTTCCAATGGTAAAAATAGGCTCTGAGGAATGTACAGAGATAATGAAAAAGGCTTCTGTTGCATTTGTAAACGACAGCAAAACAAAAGCTTTAAATGTCAAAGGCTTTAACGCAGGAACCAAAATCGTCAGACTTGGAAAAGGCTCGTATATAAGAGATTTCACTAAAGATGATATCTATAAAGAGGATGAATTTTCACCAAACGGAAATCCTCAGAAGGTTGTTGACAGCAAGCCTGAAAGATACAGCTCTGTTACTCTGGATAACATCAATAAAAATTATTTTGTTGAAAATTATGAAGATACATTTTTAAGCATAGCTCCAAATAAAAAAATCGCAAAAATTCAAGAAGAATTTTTCAATATTCCAAAAGAGAATATAATGATTTGCGGTGCACCGAGAAGCTATGCAGTACGTGACAACAAGGGTGATACGAGAAGAAAAATTCTCCTCTCCCCTGCACCGCGAAAATCCATAATCAATCAGGAGGCTTATCTCAATAACTTCTTTAAGCATGCAGAACAGATTAACGAACGCTTAAAAAACCTTGATGTTTTCATGGATTTCTTCCTTGACAAGAGATATTCTCCTGTTGAAAAGACAAGACTAAACGGCATACTTGACAGATACAGCCACATTAACACTCTTAATGCAGGTGATTTATTCTGCAATCTGCCGAACTATGAGCTTATGATTAACGACTACGGCAATTCAATGTTTGATTTTATTCTTATGAACAAGCCTGTGGTTATATTCAATAATGACAAGGACATATATCTTGATGCTACACCTATGCTGTATGACTACGACAAGATTATGCCCGGTCAACAGACTGCTGACTGGATGGAGGCCATGGACATGGTTGAAGCAAGACTTGCTGATCCGACAATAGACAAAGAGCTTCGTCAGCGTACAAAAGATACTATGTACGACATGTCTGCAAACGACAAAAATAATTCAGAACGAATTATAGAAAAGGTTAAGCAAATGCTGGGCTGAAATCAGCAAAAGTAATATTTAACTTTACAATTTTGTTTGATTACTGAATTGAAATTTAGAGGAGAAAAACATGAAGGGAATAATTTTAGCCGGCGGTAAGGGTACACGTCTTTATCCTATGACAAAGGTTGTTTCAAAGCAGCTTCTGCCTATTTACGACAAGCCGATGATTTACTATCCGCTTTCGGTATTACTGCTTGCAGGTATTAAAGATATTCTTATTATTTCAACACCGGAGGATACTCCGATTTACCAATCACTTTTAGGTGACGGATCAAGAATAGGTATAAGCATTTCATATAAGGTGCAGGAGCAGCCGCGAGGCCTTGCCGAAGCATTTATTATCGGTGATGAATTCATTGGAAATGACAATGTATGCCTTGTACTTGGTGACAATATCTTCTTCGGCACAAATTTTACGGAAATTCTCAGATCTGCTACTGCCAGAAAGAGCGGTGCAACAGTATTCGGATATCCTGTTAAAAACCCGAAAGCATTCGGCGTTGTTGAATTTGGTGAAGACGGAAAAGTCATTTCCCTTGAGGAAAAGCCTGAAAAGCCGAAGTCAAATTTTGCCGTTCCGGGATTATATTTTTACGACAATGATGTTGTGGAAATTGCAAAGAACGTTAAACCTTCTGAACGTGGTGAGATAGAAATTACGTCTATAAACAACGAATATCTCAAACGAGGAGATTTATATGTATCACTCCTCGGAAGAGGAATGGCATGGCTTGACACCGGCACACCGCAGGGTATGCTTAAGGCAAGCGAATATGTTGAGGCTGTTCAGAACAGACAGGGATTTTACATTTCATGCATTGAAGAAATCGCATGGAGACGTGGTTTTATAAATGACGAACAGCTTATGAAGCTTGGAGAGGAACTTAAAATGACTGATTACGGTCAGTATCTTTTAACTCTCTCAAACCAGAATTAAAGGAGAATAACATGAAGCTTTTAGTAACCGGAGGAGCCGGTTTTATTGGTTCAAATTTTGTTTACTATATTTTAAATAATCACAAGGAGGACGAAGTTGTCTGCCTTGATGCATTAACATATGCAGGCAATCTTGCAACACTTGACAAAGCAAGTGAAAATCCTAACTTTAAATTTGTTAAGGGCAATATTGCAGACAGAGAGCTTGTTTTTAATCTTTTTGAAAACGAGAAATTTGATATTGTCGTCAACTTTGCAGCTGAAAGCCACGTTGACAGATCAATTGAAAATCCTGAAATCTTCCTTAAAACAAATATTCTTGGTACTCAGGTGCTTATGGATGCCTGCAGAAAGTATGGAATTCAAAGATATCATCAGGTATCAACCGATGAGGTTTACGGTGATTTGCCTCTTGACAGACCTGACTTATTCTTTACTGAGGATACTCCTATTCATACCTCATCACCATACTCAGCAAGCAAAGCTTCTGCAGATTTGCTGGTGCTTGCTTATCACAGAACATTCAATCTGCCTGTAAGTATTTCACGCTGTTCAAATAACTATGGTCCTTTCCACTTCCCTGAAAAGCTTATTCCGCTGATGATTATTAATGCACTGGCAGACAAAAAGCTTCCCGTTTACGGCAAGGGCGAAAATGTTCGTGACTGGCTTTATGTTGAGGATCACTGTGCAGCAATTGACCTTATCATAAGAAACGGCAAAGAAGGAAATGTTTACAACATAGGCGGTCACAACGAAAGAACAAATCTTCAGGTTGTTAAAACAATACTTGAAAAGCTGGGTAAGCCTGAAAGTCTTATAGAATATGTAACTGACAGACCAGGTCATGATATGAGATATGCTATTGATGCATCCAAGATCGAAAAAGAGCTTGGATGGACACCTAACACAAAATTTGACGACGGCATTGATTTGACAGTCAGCTGGTATCTTGAAAACAAGGATTGGTGGACACCTATTATCAAAGGTGAATATCAGGATTATTACGAAAAACATTACGGCAAAAAGTAATTCTGCTATAAGGAGTGTAAGCTGTGTCAAGTAACATTGATATTAGTGTTATTCTTGTTGTATACAATACAAAAAAGTGGATAGAGGAATGCTTAAACTCAATTTTTGCACAGACCTTTACAAATTTTGAACTTATAATTATTAACAATGACAATGATGAAGAGCTTGATGCAATAATCAAAAAAAGCATTGACCAAAAAAACAATGTAATCTATATTCAAAACAAAAAGAATACAGGCGGAGCAGAGGCCTGCAATCAGGGAATAAAAATTGCTAAAGGACGATATATATTCCTTATGGACTCTGATGACAAGCTACCTAAATCAAGCCTTAAAAGACTTATTACCAAAGCAGATAAGCATGACAGTGACATCGTTATCGGCAGAGGAAAAATACTCAGAAACGATAGGCTCTATAACCTTGACTATGTTCCCGACTGGATTACATGGGAAAGAGAAGTATCGGTTAATGACATAAGACAGGCACCGTTTCTTTCCTTCAATCCATATTATTGGGGACGTCTTTATAAACGAAAAATGCTCACGAGTAATAAAATATATCTTGAAAAGGGTGCAATGAATGCTGACAGAAATTTCAACTGCAAAGCATTTATGCACGCAAAAAAAATATGCACCTGCACAGGTATTACTTATCACTGGCGAAAGCATGATACAAATGGCGACAGCTATCAGTCTGTAACCCGAACCAGATCTGAAAAAAGCAATTTTGAAGATCGTATGAGAATGATGGAAAAAACAGACAAGCTTTTCAGGAAAAAGGGCTGGGAGCAAATGTATGCATACAGCAGAATAAGCGGTCTTATGCGGCTGCTTATTTTAGCAGTTGATACTGCCGGTAATGAAGAATTCAGAGAACTTTATCTTAAAGAAATGCATAAATATTTAAAAAGCTTTTGTTATGAAGAAATCAGCGAATGTGAATTTTTAACATACCGTGTTAAAACACTGGCGTATCTTATAAAGTCAAAACGCTTTGACGATTTTAAACACTTTATCAGTATGGAAAGCAAGCATAAGCACACGGCAGAAGATGACAAAGTTGTTTATGAATACGACGACTTGGAAATTCCTTTGGAATTTCGCACTCAAAACAGATTTTTTATACCCGAGTTCAATGCTGAGGTGACTGAAACCGAGCAGGAATATTCATTTTCTGTTCATGCTGATATATGGGATAGCTGTAAGCCGGAGCTTGCCTGTGTATATTTAATGAACAAAGGCAAGAGAGAAAAAATGAGACTTAAGGCTGAAAAGACTTCGATAAACAATAAAAAGCTGTTTTTTGGCTTTAATCTCAGCAAAAGCAAGCTGGACTCTTTAAAAGAGGGCAGTGAATACTATTTTACGGTATGTTACATTATTCACTCCAGAGTCAGCCGAACTAAGCTTACTGATAAGAATGGCGACGTAATTGCCGTATGCAGAACAGGAAACAGCATTGAGCTGAAAAACGGAAATTCTATTTTTGAAAAGAAATAATAAACAATATCAGGATAAAACAAATGTATAATATTCTTATTTTTCCCGCAGGAACTGAAATCGGATTAGAAATTTACAACGCACTTAAGTTTTCTAAAATGCTTAATGTTATAGGAGCAACCAGTGCAACAGACCATGCAAGAATGGTTTACAAAAATATCATAAATGACGTTCCGTTTGTAACGGATGATGATTTCATTGAAAAAATTAATAATATAGTAAGAGAAAACAACATTGATTTCATCTACCCTGCTCACGACAGTGTTTGCTTAAAGCTCACTGAACATCAGAATGAAATTGATGCAAAAGTTGTTACATCTGCACTCAAAACAGTGGACATCTGCCGTTCAAAAGCAAAAACCTACAGTTTTTTTGCAGGTGAGGATTTCATTCCAAAAACCTTTGCTGACAAGAGCGAAATTACAGGATACCCTGTTTTTGTGAAGCCATCAGTCGGTCAGGGCTCTAATGGTGCAATAAAGATTAACTCTGAACAGGAGCTTGATATAAGACTTCTTGAAAAAGACGAGGTCGTTATATGCGAATATCTCAGCGGAACAGAATATACTATTGACTGCTTTACTGATATTCACGGAAAACTGAGAGTTGCAAGCCTGCGTGACAGAATCCGTACAAAAAGCGGAATAAGTATGAATTCAAGAAAGCTTATTACTGACAGCAGACTGATTGAAATTGCTGAGACAATTAACAGCAGACTTGAGTTCAATGGTGCATGGTTCTTTCAGCTAAAAAGAAATAACGATAGTGAATATAAACTGCTGGAAATCTCACCGCGTATTCCCGGAACAATGGGACTTTCAAGAAACAGAGGAATAAACTTTCCTGTTTTGACAATATATAATATGCTTGGATATGAGGTTGATGTGCTGGCACATGACTATGATATTGAGGTCGACAGAGCATTAATCAACAGATATACCATAAACCAAAGCTACAGCACAGTTTATGTTGACCTTGACGATACTCTTGAGCTTGGAAACAAGGTTAATCAGTGGCTTTTGATGTTTCTGTATCAATGTGTAAATGAGAGAAAGAAGATTGTTCTGATTTCCCGCCACGCAAGAGTTATTGATGAAACCTTAAAGAAGCACAAGGTATCAAAGGATTTATTTGACGAGATAATTCATCTTAAGGCCGATGAAAAGAAATCGGACTACATAAAAGAAAAAGACGCTATATTCATTGACGATTCCTTTAGAGAAAGAAAGGACGTTATGGATAAATGCGGAATAAATGTATTTGATCTTGACGAAATAGAAGCCTTAATTGACTGGAAAAATATAGGTTGGTAATTAACAAATGGGAGAAATAATTAACGTAACATCACCGTCAATGCCTCCTTACGAGGAGTTTGTTGAAGAAATTAAAGATATATGGGACAGAAAATGGCTGACAAACAACGGGCCAAAGCATCAAAAGCTTGAATCGGAAATTGAAAAATTTTTAAACGTTGACTCTGCCTGTCTGGTAACAAACGGCCACATGGCTCTGGAAATTGCACTTCAGGCAATGGGCTTAAACGAAGGTGAAGTTATAACGACACCTTTCACCTTTGCATCAACTACACTGTCAATTCTCAGATGTGGATTAACCCCTGTTTTCTGTGACATTGACAAGGACACTCTTTGCATTGACACAACAAAAATCGAAGAGCTGATTACAGACAAAACTGTGGCTATTGTACCTGTTCATGTTTACGGCACACCATGCAATGTTGATGAAATTGAACGTATTGCAAAAAAGCATAATCTTAAAGTATTATACGATGCAGCCCATGCTTTCGGAGTTAAAATTAAAGGAAAAAGCATTGCCTGCTATGGTGACATGTCCACCTTCAGTTTTCATGCAACAAAGGTATACAATACAGTTGAGGGCGGCTGCATTGTCTGCAAACCTGAAGAAAAGGACTCAATATACAAAATCAAAAGCTTTGGAATGAATAAGGATGAGGACGCCTCCTTTATCGGCACAAATGCAAAAATGTCTGAAATTCATGCGGCTATGGGAATATGCAATCTTCGCCACACTGATGAAGAAAAGGCAAAAAGACGTGCTGCTTATGAAAGATATGACAGTCATTTGCAAAACCAAAAGGGACTAAAGGTATTAAAGCCCGATAATACTGTTGATAGGAATTACGCTTACTATCCTGTTGTTTTTACCGAAGAATTTTCAAAAACAAGAGAGCAGGTTATTGAAGAGCTTGCAAATGAAAATATCCACGCAAGAAAATATTTTTATCCATTAACCAGCGAGCTTACTGCCGTTAAGGAAAAATGCGGTATCCAAAATACACCTGTTGCAGAATATACAGCAAAAAGGGTAATCTGTCTGCCATTATATTCTGATTTGAAAGCTGATGATATCGACAGAATTTGCAAAATAATTCTTTCTTAATTGCTAATAGCTTATTGCAAAAATTTATTGAAATAGATATTTCTGTTT
This sequence comes from Bacteroides sp., assembly GCA_023665085.1. Taxonomy (GTDB): domain Bacteria; phylum Bacillota; class Clostridia; order Oscillospirales; family Acutalibacteraceae; genus Eubacterium_R. The sequence continues at coordinate 8,087 of JAMPEQ010000009.1, read as the reverse complement.
GATATAATATTATAATCCGCTGTTAGCCAAATTTTACTTTTTCTATAAGCAATAAGGCTGTCACACTACTATGATTTGGAGATAATTATTATGGAGAATACAGACGTTTCTTTGCCTAAAGACAAGCAATACGCCGTCACCGATAAGGGTGTACAGCTTGCTTTAACAGTTGAAGAATATGACGAAATGAACAAGCTCCATAACTATATTCTCGAAATCATGCTTGCTGTGGACAAGTTTTGCAGAGAAAACAACATAACCTACTATCTTGGTGAGGGCACTCTTTTAGGAGCTGTAAGAGACGGTGGATTTATTCCATGGGATGATGATGCGGATATCGTTATGCTCCGTGAGGACTACGAAAGATTTTTGGAACTTGCTGCAGATGGACTGGAGGACGGATATCAGCTTGACTGCCTTGCTACCAACCCTAAGCACTGGTCAATTCCGTCCACCATTCAAATTACACGGCACACTGAATTTGAGAAGGAAATGTTTAGAGGAATTGCTCTTAACTGCGGACCAAACATAGATATTTTTCCGCTGGATTATACACCAAGCGATGTTAATCTGGATTTAAGAATAAGAGGTAAAATTATCAGAACATTAAAACGGTCCTTGTGGATAAAAACAGGACTCCACACTAAATCCAAGTATAAGAGTCTGAAGCGAAAATTTGCTTATTATTACCCATGCAGACTTATTTCAGCATTTTCTTCTATAAAAAGTCTGCACAAGGCTATTAATAAGCTTATGCTGAAAACAAGTGATGCGAAAAATGAATATCTGATAAATTTCGCAAGTTTGTATCATGTAAGTAAAGAAACATTTAAAAAAGAATGGTACGGCAATCCGATTGAAATTGAATTTGAGGGACACAAATTTTATGCTCCGTCAGATTCGGACAAGGTGTTGAAAACACTCTACAAAGATTATATGAAAATGCCACCTGTAGAAAAAAGGAAAAGCAAGCACCATTTTAACAATTTTGAATAACAAAAATTTATAAAAAACAGCGAAAGCTGATTTGAGATAAAAGGATGGAGAAACACTATGAACAAAATTTCTTATGTAGCAATTGCATCAGATATTATTCACAGCGGTCATATGAATGTTATTGAAGAGGCTGCTAAATACGGCGATGTAGTTATCGGTCTTCTTACAGACGAAGCTATTGCGACATACAAAAGACTTCCTGTTCTTGACTATGAAACAAGAAAAAGAATTTTTGAAAATCTCAAGCAGGTTACAAAAGTTGTTAAGCAGGATACTCTTTCTTATAAAGCAAATATTGAAAGTCTTAAGCCTGACTATATTGTACACGGTGACGACTGGCAGACAGGCATTCAGTCAAATGTCCGCGAAGAAGCTATTGAGCTTCTTGCTCAATATGGCGGTCAGCTGATTGAAGTTCCGTACACTGAGGGAGTTTCGGGAACAGATGTTGATGAGAAGCTTCGCCCCGTTTTCAACACTCCTGACATCCGCCGTGCAAAACTTCGCAAGCTTTTAAAATTAAAGCCATATATTCGTGTTATGGAGGCTTCTAACGGTCTTTCAGGCTTAATTGTTGAAAATTCACGCTATGTTGACGAAGAAAACATGCAGGTTAAAGAATATGATGCAATGTGGGTTTCCAGCTTATGTGACTCCTCCTTCAAAGGTAAGCCTGATATTGAGCTTGTGGACTTTACAAGCAGAATTACAACCATCAACGATATAATGGAAGTTACAACAAAACCAATCATTCTTGACGGTGACACCGGCGGAAAGGTTGAGCACTTTGTCTACAATGTAAAAACACTTGAAAGAATCGGTGTTTCTGCTGTTATTATAGAGGACAAAACCGGCTTAAAGCAGAACTCTCTTTACGGCACAGATGCAAAGCAGGTTCTTGACGATCCGCACAAATTTGCTGCAAAAATTAAGGCAGGTAAGCAGGCTCAGGTTACCCGTGACTTTATGATTGTTGCAAGACTCGAAAGTCTTATTGCCGGAATGGGTATGGAAGACGCTATGATGAGAGCGAGAATCTATATTAACGAGGGCGGTGCTGATGCCGTTATGATTCACAGCAGACTCAAGGACGGAGCAGAAATCAAAGAATTTCTCCGCCAGTTCCGTGCAGAATTCCCTGATGTTCCTGTTATCCTTGTTCCTACATCATACAACCATATCAAAGAGGAAGAGCTTTGCGAGTGGGGTGCAAATATCATAATCCACGCAAATCATCTTTTGAGATCAGCTTACCGTGCAATGAAGCAGACTGCAGACAAGATTTTGGAATGTGGAAGAAGCAAGGAAGTTGATGATGAAATCATTTCTATCAAGGAAGTTCTTGGATTAATTCCCGGAGGTAAACAATAATATGGTTAATACAAAAGAATTTTATGATTATTTATTAGATAATCAGGTTGACTTTTTCACAGGTGTTCCTGACTCACTTCTTGCAAACTTCTGTGCTTGTGTTAAAGAAAACAGTCCCAGCCAGAACAATATCATTGCAGCTAATGAGGGCAATGCAGTAGCTATTGCTTCAGGTTATCACATCGCATCAGGCAACTACGGTGTTGTTTATATGCAAAATTCAGGTTTAGGAAACACTGTTAATCCTATTCTTTCACTGGCAGACGAGGATGTTTACCGTGTGCCTATGCTTTTGATTGTAGGCTGGCGCGGTGAGCCCGGTAAAAAGGATGAGCCTCAGCATGTTAAGCAGGGTAAGCTTACATTACCGCTTCTTGAATGCATGGGAATTGAATATCAGATTTTAAATGATGATTACAAGGCTCAGCTGGAAACAGCCTTAACATATATGAAAAAAGAAAATAAGCCTTATGCTTTAGTTGTTCAGAAAGGCACATTTTCAGATTATAAAATTTCAAAGGAAACTCCGAGATATCAGATTAAAAGAGAGGATGCACTTGAGGCAGCAATGAGTGTTATTGAGGATGATGCATTCATTGTTTCAACAACAGGCAAAACCTCACGAGAGATTTTTGAAATCAGAGAGAGAAGAAATCAAGGTCATTCACATGATTTCTTAACAGTCGGCTCAATGGGACATACTGCTTCAATTGCACTTGGTATGTCAATCGGCAGCAAAAAAAATATTTACTGCATTGACGGCGACGGCTCATTCATTATGCACATGGGCGGAATGGGTATTGCTGCAAAAAATGCAGATGCAAACTTTAAATACATTTTAATAAACAACGGTGCTCACGAATCAGTTGGAGGACAACCTACAATTGCCTTTGATATGGACATTGAGACTATCTTAAAGGCAGTTGGCTTCAGAAATGTTTACACTGCTGAAACAAGAGACGAGGTTGCAGACGGCATCAGCAAGCTTAAGGATGAAGCTAATTCTGCCCTTGTTATCTATGTAAACCAAGGCTCAAGAGATGATTTAGGAAGACCTACCATTGCACCTGAGCAGAACAAGCTTAACATGATGAAAGAATTTATGGAGGAAGCAGAATAATATGAAAGCCGTAATATTTAATTCCGGTTATGGTAAAAGAATGGGTGAATTTACAAAAACCCACCACAAATCACAAGCTCCATTAAAAAATGGCGAAACTATCTTTGAAAGACAGCTTCGCCTTCTTTCTGAATGCGGAGTTACTGATTTTGTAATTACCACCGGCCCTTTCAAAGAACAGCTTGAAAACGGTGCCGGCAAGCCTCAGTTTTCAAATCTGAATATCACATTTGTTGAAAACCCCATTTTTGATCAGACAAACTACATCTATTCAATGTATCTTGCAAAGGAATATCTTGATGATGACGTTCTTCTAATGCATGGTGATCTGGTTTTCGACAAAAAACTGCTTGAAGACGTAATTAACAGCGAGGAAAAAAACCTTGGTATGATTAACAAAGCTAAGGCACTTCCTGAAAAAGACTTTAAGGCAAGAATCACCGACGATAAAATTGTTGAGGTTTCTATCAAAATATTTGATGAGGATTGCTTTGCATTTCAGCCTCTTTATAAGCTCAGCAAGGACACTTTGAAGGCTTGGCTTGATAAGGTTGAGGAATTTATTAAAGACGGTAATGATCAGGTTTATGCTGAAAATGCACTTAATGAAATTGCATCAAATCTTAATATTAAGCCTTTTTCATATGAGAATTACTATGTTGACGAGGTTGATAACCTTGATGACCTTGCCCGTGTTTCATCTGATATACGCCAGTTTGATTTTGACGAACAGGTTATTTATTCACAGGACAATGCAATTTCCATGCTCCCTCAGATTTTGAAAAAAGAGGGTGCAAAAAAGCCTATGATTGTTTGTGATTTCTTTGATGTGCTTTCATGCCACGATTATATTGAAAGTCTTAATTACGATTTTGTTTTATTTAAAGATTTTTCATCAAATCCAACATACGAGCAGGTTGTTGCAGGTGTAAACCTCTTCAAACAAGAAAACTGTGATTTTATAATCTCAATCGGCGGCGGAAGCTCAATTGACACCGCAAAGAACATCAAACTTTTCACTCAGCTTGACGAGGCAAACGGACCTTACGTTAAGCAGGAATTTATTTATTCTCCTATTAAGCATTTGTGCATTCCTGGAACTTCCGGAACAGGCAGTGATTCAACAAGATACAGTGTTGTATACTATCAGGGTGAAAAATTCTCTGTAACTCATGACTGCATTGTTCCTGAATACGTAATTTTAGACACATCATTGCTTGAAACACTTCCCCTTTTTCAAAAGAAATGCACTGTTTTAGATGCACTCAGCCAGTGTATTGAGGCTATCTGGAGTGTTAATACAAATGAAAAATGCCGTAACTATGCTGTTACAGGCATGCGTCTTATACTCAAATACATGATGCCTTATCTAAGAAACGAAAAGGAAGCCCTGCACTATATGCAGATAGCAGCAAACTACAGCGGAAAGGCTATCAATATTTCGCAGACAACTGCAGGCCACGCACTGAGCTACAAGCTCACATCACTCTATAATCTTCCTCACGGATACGCTGTTGCGCTTTGTCTGCCAAAGGTATGGCGCTATATGAATAATCAGGAAAACTCGCGCCGTGCTGTTGAGATGGAAGAGCTTGGAATTGAGAATCATTCAGAGCTTCCTATTGTTAAAAATCTTTATATCAGCAAAAATCATGAAAATGCAGAATTCAAACCTGTTTCTGAAATGAGCACAAGAGAAATTCTTGTCAGTGCTTTCCAGATTCTCAAAAAAGAATTCGGCATGAGCTCAACAAACAAGGCAATTAAGCAGTATGAATTCATCGTTAAGGATGTTCTTGAGTTAGACTCTCCTGAGCTTAAGACTGAAGAGCATTTAGAAATACTTTCTAATTCAGTTAATCCTGTAAGACTTGGCAACAATCCCGAACCATTGGATTATGATACAATTTATCGTATCTACCAATATGTTTTCGGTCTTATTGTTGACGAAGAGCCTCAGGAAGTGAAAAAAAAAACTCTGAAGAAAAGACTTGCTGAATTCAAAAACAGAAATAAGCCTCCCAAAAAGACTTGGGACAGATTAAGAAGTGAAATAAAAGAGCTTCAGGGCTATACTCTTGAAATTTTGCTTCAGCTTGACAAATTCTGCCGTGAAAATAATATAACATATTATCTTTCGGAGGGTACACTGCTTGGTGCAATGCGTCATAACGGCTTTATTCCATGGGATGATGATGTTGATATTATGATTCCCAGAGAAAGCTACGACAGGTTCATAAAGCTTGGAATGGAAGGAAAGCTTCCCGAGGGCTTAGCTCTTGACTGCTATGAAAATAATAACAAGCACTGGGTTCTTGCTGCTAAAGTTCAGATGAAGAGACCTACAAAATTTGTTCAGGAAAAAACATATGGACTGACAAAATATAATGGTCCTTATGTGGATGTTTTTCCGCTGGATTATGTGCCAAAGCCAATGAGCAAAAAACAGCTTAAGCAGAGCAAGAGAACACGTTTTGTACGCAGAATGCTGTTTATAAAAACAAAATACTCTCTTGTTATGAAAGCTAAACCACAAAGGTACATACTCAGAATGATTCTTCCCTTTGTACCAATGAAATGGATTTACAAGTATCTGGATAATTCGCTGAGAATGTTTGAAGATTATGACGATAACGGCAATATAATTAAAAGAAAGTATCTGGCTCACTTAACAAGCTATTATCCATGCACAAAAGAAACCTTCCCTACCGCCTTCTTCGGAGAGCCAAGATATGTTATGTTTATGGGACATCCGCTTCCCGTTCCGCAAGAATCAGAATATATGCTCAAAACAATCTATGGCAGTAATTATGACACAATTCCGCCATTCAGCGTATTAAAATCAAGAAAGCATGCATTTGTAATTCATAATGAATTCGCTGAACAGAATACTGCCGAACAGCAATAAAATCATAAAAATAATGCAGTCGAAAAATCGACTGCATTATTTATTTTCAAGACTCTTCACAATTTATATGCCTTATAACTTTTATCTATAAACATACTCTCTGCCTGCAATTATATCATCAAGCATATCCTGATGTTGTTTACAAAAAAGTGATGGAACATCATTTAAATCAAAAAATTTCAGCTCAAGAGTCTCATTATTTCGTTCAATCAATTCTCCGCCGATTATTTCTGCTTTGAACAAATGCACAATCGGCTGTGCCTTATCGCCATTGGTGTACTCTGCATAATACTTCGAATAAACACCAAATAGCGAAGTTATTTTAACATCAAGACCGCTTTCTTCTTTTATTTCTCTTATTGCAGCCTCTGCAACTGATTCACCATATTCTACCATTCCGCCGAGAATTCCCCACTGATTACAGTCAGAACGCTTTTGCAAAAGCAGTCTGCCCTGCTCATCAAAAATGATACATCCTGCATAATTTAAAATTAATTCCTCATGCCCTATCTTTTTTCTAACCTTTTTAATATAATCTTCCATAATTTCTCCAATTATAATAATTTATGCTTTTTCATCTGCTTAATAAGCCGTTTTGAACGATAAAGCAAATACGAATGACTTACATCACCTAATTTTTTGTGCCACAGCAATTCATTGTACAAGGCATACATTTCCGTCTTTAAATCACAGTAATCAGTAGCAGATACCTTTCTTTTATAATTATTGTACAGCTTGAGTTTCCGGTTGCCGCCTGTAGTCAGCTGAAACAGCTCATACTCAGGTTCAGCCCATATTACATTAAATGGATCTATTACACCGATAAGCTCATATGTCTTCTTATCTATTATAAAATTTGGCTGCCAATAATCACCATGAATCAGTGTCGGCTTGCCATGACATTTATTAAGAATCAGCTCAAGCTTTTTGTATGACAATTCTACTGCTTTGAAAACATTTTTTTCAATTCTTTTACTGCAATAAAGATGAAATGTATATTCATAAATTTCCTTAGCAAATTCAGAATAATAATCATACCAAGTATCATAAACAGCATTATTTATATGACCGTATTTGTCATTATGCACTGACTGAATCTTCAGTAGATTATCAATTACCATATCAGGCAGAATCCGCTTTACTTTCCTGGTATACTTTAACTTATTTGCACTTACGCCATCAAAATACTCCATTATCATAACAGCAAATCCATTCTCGGCTTTTCCAAAATGATATAAATTAGGTAGCTTACAGTCAACCCTGTCATTGATAAACTTAATCTGCTTGTATTCCTGCGTTAAAAGCTCAGCATTGCTGCTGTATTTAACGACAAGATTATATGGCCCGTCAGCTGTTTTCACCCTGTAGACTGATGCTGTTGCACCCCTGCCTATAAGAGAAATACCCTCAACCTTAAATTGCGTATGACTTGAAATATATTCAATAATAACCGTGGTATCCATAATCTACCTCACAGAAAATCAATCAACTCCATTTTTACTATACTATAATTACCCAAAACTTACAATAAATTATTTTTATGAATTTGTTATATCCTTTTATCAACCGATTTAAACACACCTGTCAAGCTCAGAACGTAAGCGTTGTTTCATTTCGTCAAGCTCGCTGTTACTCGGATTGAAACTTTGATATCTAAATATGTTCAGTATTACAATACTGAACGACCTTCTA
>JAMPEQ010000008.1 GCA_023665085.1 Bacteroides sp. | reverse complement strand
CGTCTTTCATTTCAAAATCAACATCATCAGGTGTACGGACTAATGATTTACTTTTTCGGTTGGTTTCAATTAGCTTTGGCTGATTTGAAATTTGTTTGTCAATTTCATCCCATTGCTTACTTGCCTTTGATATAATTTCTTGAGTTATCTGTTCTCTATCGGTCATAATATTGTTCCCTCCTTTGTAATTTCGTTCTGCAGACTGCAAATCTTTGATGCTGTATGTTCATTTCTGCTTTTATGTTCTTTTTCATATCGTCAGTATCAGTTAGAATTGCATTAGCAGTTCGGATTTCTTTTCGTAATCTTGTTAATTGTTTCGTACAAACATCCCTCTCAAATTTAAGAGCAAATATTTTGTTCTCGTCTTTACATCTTCGGAGTTTGTTATAGACTTGATTTCGCTGATTTGTAATCAATACAATCTGTTCAGTATTATTTTTGATAAATTGCTGAACATCATTTGCATCATTGAGATTGTATTTTGAAATCAAACGGACTTGATTTGATAATTTATCAATCTTTCTCCAAGCCTGTTTCAGTTCAGGTGATAAAGGCTTGTGCTGATTCTTTTTCGGCATATAACCTAACCGATAACAATAATACAAATACAATGCCTTTAATCCTGTGACTTTCTTTACAGATTTAAAAGAACCTTTGAAAATATAATTTTTAGGTTTAATATATTTTGTTTTACTTTCTCGGTTAAACTCTTTATATGCAGAAAAAAGTTCAAAGTTGTCTTGTGCATATATTTGTTCAACGATATTATTCCAATCATAGTTTTGACCAAGAGTTTTCAGTCTTGTATTTCTATTATCGTTTATTGAACGAATAGTTACATACTTGCGTTCTGGATTGATGGTTACAATGTAGCCTTTCTTTCTCATTATCTTTACAAACTCTTTTGGCGTAGGGCTAATCTTTATTGCCTCATCAATAGCTGTTCGCATTAGATTATATTTTGTAGGCTCATTATTCTTTTCTGCAAAATACAATGCCCTGTTTGGTGCTTTAGATTTGTCACTTGTTTCAATAACAGATAATCCATACTCCTTACATAGTTCATCAGACACATTTCTTAATCTCTGCATTTCAGATTTAGAATAGTTATATTTCTTTCCATCAAGAAAAGAAACAGAGTTAAAACAAAAGTGATTATGCAAGTGATTTTTATCAAGATGCGTGCTGACTATTACCTGAAATCTATCACCCCACATTTGCTTTGCAAGTTTGACACCGATTTCGTGACAAAGTTCAGGTGTAACCTCATCAGGCTTAAAACTCTGATAGCCGTGCCAAGCAATATACTTGTCCTCTTTATTGAATTGCTTTTTAGTTAGTATCATTTGCTGCAAAGCAATTTCTTTCAGACAATTTATTGAAGTTACAAATTCTTTGTTGTTAGTTTTGTTAGGATTAGTATCATAAGAGAACACATTAACAAAATCCTGCAAGCTGTTGCTGACATTTGTTTTGTCGGGATTTTCAACATAGTCAATCAAATCACGCAGATTTCCTTTTATGTGCCATAGGCTTGTTGTTGCCAAACATATCAACCTCCTTCGGAACAGTAATTGCTCTTTGCAAGTCAAGAATTAACTGTTCAATTTCATCACATTTTTTGAGCAAAGAATTATCAAACCTTGAAAGTTGTTTTAAGCTATCGTGAATACTGTATAACTGTTCAAGCGTCAGCCAAAAGTTTTTATCAGGCAATGGCTGTGGCTGTTTACCCATAATCAACATTGACACTAACTGCGATTCAGACAGTCCACACTGCTTTGCACAACTTGAAAATAGTTCGTATTCTTCCTCACTAAGCCGAACGCTTATTCTCACTTTTTCATTCTTCATTTAATCATCTCCAATCTAAAAGGGTTTCAGGGAACATTTCCCTGACTTTTGGATTTTGTATGTCAAAATCCGATGCTCGCTAAAGTGTTGGACACACTTTTTAAAGCATTTGAATTTGCTCTAAAGTCTCTTAAATCCACTATACAATTACTCATCACTTTGGCATTATTCAGATTAAATTACGAGCATCTATGTAGTTCAATTTTAAAAATATATTTAGCATTTTGCAACATCACTTAGTCATTTCAAAATGAAAAAGCAGGGTTGACAAAATCAAAATTTTATGGTATTGCAAATCAATATTTTAAGACAAAAATGCAGTATTTTTTGTCGATTTACCCCTAAAATTTAGAGTTGTCTATTCGCAATAGACAGAAATATTTTCAAAAGAAAAAGCCGTTTACATAAGTGAGTAACACGAACAAGCAGAGCTATTAACTCCACTTGCATAGCGTGTTTTCCACTATGTAAACGACTTAAATCAAGTCTATATTAATTATATGTATGGCACTATCTGCACCAACTAAAACATAAACACATATTTAATTTACATTAAAATATTAGCAAAATCTTTTACATCTGTCAATGAATTTTATCAATATATTTTTACTTTATGTTGTGCAAATTAGAGGAAGCTTTTGTAATAATATATTGAATTGATAGCTTAAGATATGCTATCATTGGAGTAGTTTAATATTATAGGTGAGAGTTATGGAACTGAAAAAGTTAGATTATGATTTGACTGTATGCAAGGTGCAGTCAGCAGATGATATTGATTTAAGCAAGGAATTTTATTTTATCGGTAAAACAGATGAGGAATATTCTTTGGTATGTATCACCGAGGATACTCCTGATAATACTGCCCAGCGTGATGATGGGTGGAAGGGGTTCAGAATACAGGGCGTTTTGGATTTTTCATTAATTGGTATTTTGTCAAGGATAACTACTATTCTTGCAGATAATGAAATCGGCATATTCGCCGTATCTACCTTTAACACAGATTATCTTCTTGTAAAAAAAGAAAATTTTGAAAAAGCTCTGACAGTATTATCCGAAGCAGGATATGATATAATCTAATTAAATTTTAGGGGGGAATAAGTATGACACTGCAGCAATTAAAATATATGATAACGGCAGCTGAAACAGGCTCTATTACAGAGGCTGCAAAGGTATTATATATTTCACAGCCAAGCCTATCAGGTGCGATTAAGGATGTTGAAAAAGAAGCAGGAATTACAATATTTTCAAGGTGCAGGGCAGGTATAGCTCTTACAAAGGAAGGTACAGAATTTCTCGGCTATGCAAGACAGGTCATTCAGCAAATGGAACTTTTGGAATCCAAGTACATAAATAATCAGCCTGCCAAGCAAAGATTTTGCGTATCAACACAGCATTATACATTTACCTCTAACGCCTTTGTTGAATTGGTGCAGCAATTCGGAGAGGAAAGATTTGAATTTATATTGAATGAAACTTTGACTCACCAGATTATTGAGGATGTACGAAACAGATTCAGTGACTTGGGTATTCTTTATCTGAGCAAAAGCAATGAAAGTGTTTTGAAAAAGACATTTGAGGAATATGACTTGAAGTTTTATGAATTGTTCACAGCAAAGCCTCATGTTTTTTTATCAAAGGATCATCCGCTTGCAAAACGCTCTTCGGTTAAACTTAGTGATTTAAAGCCCTATCCGAAACTCAGTTTTGTTCAGGGAATATATGAGTCCTCAAATTTTTCAGAGGAGCTTTTCAGCAATGAGCCTGCTGAGAAAAGTATTAAGGTAAGTGATCGTGCTGCCATTGTTAATTTTATGATTGGACTGAATGGTTATACAATTTCAAGTGGTATATTCCCAAGGCATTTGCAGGGTGATTCTATCATTTCAGTTCCTTTGGATGAGGATGAAATTATGCGAATTGGATATATATTAAACAAAGACAAGGAATTATCAGAATTAGGTGAAATTTATGTAGATGCACTTATGGAGTACAAAAACAGTTAACATAGATTTTTCCTATGCAATAACATAAAATATTTGTATTACCTATCACATAGTAAGCTATGCTATACTTTTAACGAAATGTTGGCACAGCTGCTATGTGATTTTTTGTTGTGTCGGTATAATTTTGAATTTTGGAGGAATCAGTTATGGCAAAGTTTGCAATTACAGAATATCTTGATGCAGATAAGGTCACCAAACAGTTAGATGAGCTTATCAAAAAGCCGATTTATTCTATCAGCCCTGATGCTTTGAAAAAGTATGAGGAAGAGTATTTTGAGAAGAAATGTAAAAAATCAAAGGCGATGATAACAGATGCTAAAGAGGTTATCCCAGGTGGTGTTCAGCATAATTTAGCATTTAATTATCCTTTCCCTATTGTAATCACAAAGGCGAAGGGTGCTAAGCTTTATGACATTGACGGAAATGAATACTATGACCTTCTGCAGGCAGGCGGAGCTACAATGCTTGGCTCGAATGATGATGTCGTAAAAGAAAAGGTTAAAGAACTTCTTGATGACTGCGGACCGTCAACAGGTCTTTTCCACGAATATGAATACAAGCTTGCCAAGAAAATCAGCGAGTGTGTACCTTCAGTAGAAATGTTCCGTATGCTCGGCTCAGGTACTGAAGCGTGTATGGTTGCGATAAGAGTATCTCGTTTAGCAACAGGACACAAAAATATTTTGAAAATGGGTGGTGCTTACCACGGCTGGTCAGATCAGCTCGCCTGGGGTATTCGTGTACCCGGTACAAAGAATCTGCAGTCACACGGTGTGCCGATGTTTGTATTTAAGCATACACAGGAATTTTTCCCTAACGATCTTAAAGACCTTGAGAAGAAACTCATTTTAAATAAATTCCGTGGCGGCACAGCAGCTGTATTTATGGAGCCTGTCGGTCCTGAATCAGGTACAAGACCTTTAAGCAAAGAATTCCTACAGGGTGCTGCAGCACTCTGCAAAAAGTATGGTGCACTCCTTGTCTTTGATGAGGTTGTTACAGGCTTCCGTATCGGAACATCAGGTGCACAGGGCTATTTTGGAATTGATCCTGATCTTACAATTTTCGGTAAAATTATCGCAGGTGGTTATCCCGGTGCAGGCGGTATCGGCGGACATAAAGAGGTTATGAAATATCTTGGTGCAGGTCTTGATAAGGCAGAGGGCAAGAAAATTCATAAGGCAATGTGCGGTGGTACAATGGCTGCTACACCTGTTTCGTGCTGTGCAGGATATTATACAATTTGTGAAATTGAAAAGAGGGATGCTTGTTATCACGCAGGCAGAATGGCTGACAAGCTCGTCAAGGGTCTTAATGTGCTGATAGATAAATATAATCTTCCGTTTGTATGCTTTAATCAGGGTTCAATCTGTCACCTTGACACAGTCGGCACAATGCACTTTAAGGTTGACTGGAAACACCCGTGGACAATTATCAATACTTTAAAGCAAACAGGTATCCGTCAGAAAGAAATGCAGCATATGGGTGCTGCTTATATGGCAGAGGGTATTGTTACACTTGCAGGCTCAAGATTATACTTATCAGCAGCATATACAGATGAGATGGTTGATGACCTGCTTGTAAGATTTGAAAGAGTATTCAAAAATTGTGTTAAAATCTGATTTTCGCTTTGAGTAAATAGTATATTAAATATAGGAATTTCCTATGGCATAGCATATAAAATAAGTATTACCTATAATGTTTTGATTTGATATATAATAATTCAAACAGGAGGGATGCTTATGTCTGCATTTGTCATAGGAAATTTTTTAATTTATTCAGTTATCAATGCTTTTACTCCGGGACCGGGTAATATACTTGCGCTCAATACGGTTGCCAATTATGGACCGAAAAAGGGTAAACCGCTTTTTATGGGAATATTTACAGGATATTATGTTGTTCAGATTCTTTGTGCAGTATTTGTGTTTTGCGTCAGTACTTTTCTGCCAAATGTCCTTGGCGTTATGAAATATATCGGTGCGGCTTACATATTATGGCTTGCAATTCATATTGCAGTCAGTAAACCTGAAGAAGAAAATACTGAAAAATCAGCATCATTTTTAAAAGGCTTTTTACTGCAATTTGTGAATGTAAAAATATATCTTTTCGGAATTACAGCATTAACAGGATACATTACCGATTACAGTACATCATTAGGTGTTCTTTTAATATTTGAACTGATTATTGCAACAATAGGCACGATTGCAACACTAACTTGGGTAGGGTTAGGTGCTTTGCTTCAAAAGGTATATAAAAAGCATTTCAAACCTATAAATATTGTGCTTGCATTGATTTTGCTTGAATGTGTTTACAGTATGCTTAAACAATAATATTTAAATTTGGAGGTAATAAAAATGAGAAACACATATAATTTTTCTGCCGGTCCTGCTGTTTTACCTGAAACAGTCTTACAGGAAGCAGCAGACGAAATGCTAAACTATAAAAACAGTGGTATGTCTGTTATGGAAATCAGTCATCGTTCAGCTTTGTTTCAGTCGATTATTGATGAAACCAAGAGCGATTTAAAAGCGTTAATGAATATTCCTGACGATTATGAAATTCTGTTTCTACAGGGCGGAACATCACTTCAGTTTTCAATGATTCCGATGAACTTTATGCGCAACCGTAAGGCTGACTATATTGTTACAGGCTACTGGGCTGAAGCAGCTTATAAAGAGGCTCAATTATTTGGTGATGTTCATATTGCAGCCTCATCTAAGGATAAAGATTTTTCGTATATACCGGATTGCAGTAATTTGGATATTTCTAAAGATTCCGACTACTTGTATATGTGCGAAAACAATACGATTTACGGAACAAAATTTCACACTAGACCGAATAGTAACGGCAAGATCTTAATCAATGATATATCCTCCTGCTTTTTGTCAGAGCCTATAAATGTATCTGATTATGATATGCTTTTTGGTGGTGTTCAGAAGAATTTAGGACCTGCAGGTCTTGTAATTGCGATTATCAGAAAAGACCTGATTTCCGATACTGTATTAGCGGGTACGCCGACAATGCTGCGTTATAAAACACATTTTGATAAAGGCTCTATGTATAATACTCCTCCAACCTACAATATTTATCTTGTTGGCAAGGTTATTAAGTGGATTCAGTCCCTTGGCGGTCTTGAAAAAATGAAGCAAATTAATGAGGGAAAAGCAGCAATTCTATATAATTATTTGGATAGCAGCACTATGTTCCACGGTCTTGCAGAAAAGGATAGCCGTTCATTAATGAATGTGACATTCCGTACTGACTCAAAAGAATTAGACACTGCTTTCGTCAATGCAGCATCACAGAATAATATTGTCAGCATTAAAGGTCACAGAGCTATCGGTGGAATGCGTGCAAGCTTGTATAATGCTATGCCGATTGAAGGTGTCCAGCACCTTGTTGACTTTATGAAGGAATTTGAGAAAAGTGGTGGTCATTATGAACAGCAATGATTTGATTGGCATAGATAACGAATATGTTGCCAATACATATAACCGTTTTTCGATTGCTTTATTAAATGGTCACGGAGCTGTCTGCACAGATTTGGATGGCAAAAAATATATTGACTTTGGCAGTGGTATCGGCACAAATTCGCTTGGTTTCTGTGATTATGACTGGTCAAATGCAGTTACTGCACAAATCAATGAATTGCAGCATACATCAAATTTGTTTTACACAGTTCCGGATGCACTGCTTGCAAGGCGTCTTTGTCAGCTGACAGGTTATTCTAAAGTGTTCTTTGGAAACTCAGGTGCAGAGGCAAATGAGGGTGCTATCAAAATTGCAAGAAAGTATGGAACAGATAAAAATGGTGCTGATTGTTATAATATAATCACACTTGAAAATTCTTTCCACGGCAGAACAATTACCACGCTTTCTGCAACAGGGCAGGAAATGTTTCATCATCATTTTCACCCTTTTACACAAGGCTTTAAGTATGTACCTGTTAATGATAAAGATAGCCTGAAAAAATCTGTGGATTCATCTGTATGTGCAGTTATGATTGAGCTTGTTCAGGGTGAGGGCGGAGTAACTGTATTAGATAAAGAATATGTAAAATTTATTGAACAGCTTTGTAAGGAAAATGATATTCTGCTGATTGTTGACGAGGTGCAGACAGGTGTCGGCAGAACAGGAACCTTTTTATGCTGTGAGCAATACGGTATTCATCCGAACATTATTACACTTGCAAAGGGCTTGGGAGCAGGACTTCCGATAGGTGCTGTTCTTATGGATGAACAAACACAGAGCGTTCTCAATTTCGGTCAGCATGGCTCAACATTTGGTGGTAATCCCGTTGTCTGTGCAGGTGCAATAGAAGTTGTACGAAAAATCTCCGATGATGAGTTCCTTGAAGATGTAAAATCAAAAGGTAAATATTTAAAGGAATGCATAATGTCCTTGCCTTGTGTTATGAAGGTATCAGGTTTAGGTCTTATGCTCGGTATTACATTAGACAGAATTTTAGATGTTCACACCGTGGCTGAAAAATGTGTTGAAAACGGGCTCCTAATTTTAACTGCCAAAGATAAACTTCGTCTTCTCCCACCATTAAATATAACGAAAAATGAAATAGATGCAGGCATTGAAATTCTGCGTAAATCATTAATCTAATTAAATACAACTTATTATTTTTCTACAAAATTGAGGTAGGCGACCGTATTATTTTACAGTACGCCTACCCCTTTTGCATTTAGTATTTATATATAATTTCTTTATACACTATTTCTCTTACTTGATTAGCGATATTGTTCATAGAGCCAACCCAAACTATCATATCGTCAGCCTTGAGTTGTTCGGTTATCCCTTGCGTTTCTGCAAGCTGTTTGACAAGCAAATCGTATCGTTCCTTTGCTCTAACATCAATATTGTGCAAATATGAATTAAGCTTACATTGTGTTAGCAAATTGAAATATATAACTCTATGATGTTCTTTCAAATACTCCCTATGTCTTTGTCCCCAAAAGCCTATTTCGTAATTTGTATCAGTTGATACAAGTGCAGGAATTTGAACACCTCCAACTTCAACATAGCTTCCGTTTAATTCTTCATATAATGATTTCATTGCATTTTCCTCCAATATTATAATTATCTTTAGTCTATTTTTGTAAAATGCAAAATGCCGTAACGATTGTTTTTACTTAATTTCAAAACATTCGTTACGGCACCTCGGCTATAGATAACCCCTTTTTATTTTATTGTAGCATAAATAAAAATATGTTGCAATTTTTCTTTTGCTAATTTATAATCAAGATATGGAAAATTTATTATTTTATAACAAAAAAGCCAAATATTTTGAACAGGCACTGCCTGTAGGAAACGGCCGTATCGGAGCAATGGTTTTCGGTAATCTGAAAAAAGAAAGAATTACGCTTAACGAAGACACATTGTGGTCCGGCTATCCGGCAGACAGAAATACAAAAGATGCCTTTAATTATCTGGAGGATGTAAGAAAAGCTGTTTTTGCCAAAGAATACAATAAAGCCAAAGATATTATGAATAAAAATATGCACGGCTTCTGGTCAGATGCTTATCTTCCCTTCGGAAATTTGATAATTGAATACAAAAACGCACCTAAAAAGCACTATCGCAGAAGTCTTGATATTTCAAAAGGTATTGCAAAGGTTGAAGCAGACGGCTTTTGTGAAACCGTTTTTGTTTCACATCCCGCACAGCTTTTAGTAATTAGCATCAAAAGCACTAAAGCTGTCAGCTTTGATGTAAAACTTGACAGTCAGCTAAAAAGCAATGTAAGAACTAAAGAAGATGCACTTGTTATTGAAGGCAGTGCACCGGAAGTGTGCATGCCGCCATACTATAACAAACCACCAAGCGTTGTACAGGGTGATAAAGGTATGAGCTTCTGCGGTGCTGTAAAAGTGCTTGGCAACGCTATATTTGAAGATGACTGCATTAAGGTAACAAATCAAAACGAGATTACTCTGCTTGTATCTCTCGCCACATCTTTTATTGATGCATTTTCAATGCCTACAGCAAATGCCTTAGAACGTGCATTCGGATATTTTGAAAACATTAAGCCATATGATGCTTTAAAAAGTGAACATATTGACGACTTTGAAAAGCTTTATAACAGAGTAGAATTTCAGCTTGACGGCGGAAAAGATGACCTGCCCACTAATAAAAGAATTAAGAAGATGAACAAAACAGGTAATGATTACGGTCTTGTGGCACTTTTATTTAATTACGGACGATATCTTACCATTTCTTCATCACGAGCAGGAACAAAGGCAACCACCCTGCAGGGAATTTGGAACACTCATCTCAGAGCACCATGGTCTTCAGGATACACTATTAATATTAATACCCAAATGAATTACTGGTGTACCGACATAGCTAATCTCAGTGAATGCTTTGAACCTCTCGTTGAGCTTGCCGAAATTCTTACAAAAAAAGGTGAGCAGACTGCAAAATGCTATTACAACTGCAGCGGCTCATGTGCACATCATAACACAGATATATGGGGTATGACACAGCCTGCAGGATATCCTGACGGTGATGGTGATTCAACTCAATACGGGCCATGGAATATGAGCCTGTTATGGATACTTAATCAGCTTTACGAGCATTATTTATATACTTGCGATAAAGATTTTAAAGAAAAACTTATCAGCATGTATAAAAAATCACTTGCTTTTTTAAAGGATTATCTGATTGAATATAACGGAGAGCTGGTAACCTGTCCGTCAATAAGTCCTGAAAATACATTCAGTGACAATGGTGTAACATCATCACTCAGCTATATGACATCTATGGACAGAGAAATTATTTTTGATTTCTTTGAAAACTGCAGAGAGCTTGGTATTGATGCGCCTGAAATTGATCAGGTAAATCCGGCAAAAGACGGCAGAATACCTGAATGGGCTGAAGATTTTGAAGAAACAGAAATACATCACAGGCACGTAAGTCATCTGTACTGCATTTATCCTTCTCACCGAATTCAGAGCAAGGAGCTTAACAAGGCCGCAGAACAGTCACTATATAAAAGAGGCTTTGCCGGAACAGGCTGGTCACTTGGCTGGAAAACATGTCTTTGGGCAAGAATAGGAAATGCTGAAAATGCGTACAGACTAATTAAACAACAGCTGAGATATATCAGTCCTCTTGCCAAGCATGGACAAAAGGGTGGTTCGTATCCAAATCTTTTTGATGCTCACCCGCCGTTTCAGATTGACGGCAATTTCGGAATATGTGCAGGCATTGCAGAAATGCTTAGAAATGAGGCAATTCCAAACGAATGGACCGGATCTATAAAAGGACTAAAAACATACGGCGGAAAAGAAATATCTTATTCCTTCAAAAACGGCAAAAGAATATAAAAGCACAAAACACATCCCATTGTTCTAAGAACAATGGGATGTGTTTTTATAGATGTTTATGTATTTTGCCAAATGCATTCTAATTATTGCCTAAATCATTTACTTTTCTTCTTTTTCTTGAGATCTGCTACAGAGAAATCAAGCACAGTACTAAGAAGTACAACACCGACAATTGTTATTGCTGCTTCAGCAGCCATATATGAGCCGTTGTATGAAGCACTATACTTCCAAACTGACTGCCATCCATCTGCATATTCGCCCCAGATAGTCACACCGGAAACAAAGTGGCAGATAAAGCGAAGCAGAGAGGCAACAAATGCACCTAAACCAAGAGCTGCTGCCTGATTTTTCAATTTTTTAAACATTGCACCGCCAAGACCAAGGCTCATAAATGCCAATACATAATCAGCAAGAATAAGAATCAGATATGCAACAAAACCTTTTACATAAGCAAAATTGCCAAGTCCCTGCAAAAGCATTTCAAGAACACCATAAAGAACGCCTGTTGAAATACCCCATTTCCAGCCATAACGGTAACCGATAATTATAATCGGAACCTGACTGAACAATGTAATAGAGCCACCCATAGGCAAATCCAAAATTTTAACATATGAAAGTGCCACTGCCAGAGCCAGCATAATTGCTGTTTCAGCAAGCTTTCTTGTATTGTTTATTGAACTTTTTTCAGCCATAATTTTTCTCCTTTCCTATTATTCATAATAAGTCAAAAGAAAAAATCCCCTATAAAATAGGGGATGAATAACTGTCATATCTCGTCTCACCGTCCATACTAATGCTCGGTTCGAAGGGTATAATCTCAGCTAAAGGATAAACCTAAAGCACCCCTGACTTATTAAGTTGAGTGTATTATAATACTATTATCAAATTTTGTCAACCATTCAAAAAAGCTTTTATTTCAGAAAGAGAAGAAATTTCATAATCAGGAATAATATCAGTATCATTAACCTGATGATGCGGATTAAACCACATCGTACTTATTCCTGCATTTTTGCCGCCTTTTATATCACTTGAAAGACTGTCACCAATAATAATTGTACAGCTTTTATCAACATTAGGAATTTTGTTAAAACAATAATCAAAAAAATCTTTTGACGGTTTTTCAAACCCTATCACTTCTGATATAAATATATTTTTAAAAAAATGTGAAATTCCTGAATCGGCAAGTCTGCCATCCTGAACCTTCTTAGCACCATTTGATACCAGATAAAGAGAAAAATTCTTATAAAGCTCTTCCAGCATTTCAACTGCACCGTCAATAAAATAATGTCCTTCTGCAAGATTATTTTCATAAATTGCAGTTGTTTTTTCCGGCGGCTCATCTATTCCGTATTCATCAAATAAAAGCTTGTATCTCCCTACTTTAACCTGCTCACGTGAAATTTCTCCAAGTTCCAGCCTTTTCCACTGCTGCTGATTAATAACACTGTATCTTGATAAAATATCGTCACTCGGTTCAATTCCAAGCTGACAAAAAGTTTTTATTAAAGCGCAGCGTTCACTTTTCTTAAAATCGAATATAGTATCATCCAAATCGAATAATATTGTTTTATACATAATGTACCTCATACAAAAAATATACTTCGTAAAAAAAGCCGTTAAGATTATTATAACAAATCCTAACGGCTTTTTCTATATAAAACAATTATTTTTCAGGAGTACAGCAGCCATGGCAATCACTGCAGTTACATCCACAGGCACTTTTGCCTTCCTTTTTATTTTTTATAAGACTTCTTATAATCATAACAACAGCAAATATCAACAAAGCCAATACAACAATTGTCCATATATTTGCCTTTAAAAAGCTAAGCATAATTAACCTCTCTATTTCTTTATCTTTGCCTTTTTAGTTTTTACTGTTAATTTATTGTTGTCATACTTATTCTTTCTGAAAAGCATATAAAGCATACCAATAAGAACAATAACAGCAGCGATAAGGCCTACAACATGAACATCTCCTGTAAAGAGACAGCCAAACTGGAATACCATAAGAGAAATAAGATATGCAAATACACACTGATAACCGATTGCAAACCATGTCCACTTAGCATTATTCATTTCTCTCTTTATAGCACCTATAGCTGCAAAGCATGGAGCACAGAGAAGATTGAATATCATAAATGAGTAACCTGCAAGAGCAAAGTGTCCACCTGAAAGCTCTGAAAGATTCTGAGCAAATGCAGTCCAGATTTCATTACCGTTTTCAGCAAGCTCTTCACCGGCAAAATGATAAAGTATACCAAATGTACTTACAACATTTTCTTTAGCAATAAGACCTGTAACTGCAGCAACTGCTGTCTGCCAGCCGCCCCATCCAAGTGGAGCAAAAATCCATGCAAATGCTTTACCTATATAAGCCAATATGGAAATATCCATATCATCAGTCATCTGTAAACCGCCTGTAAAGGTGAAGCTCTGCAAGAACCAGATAACAATTGTTGAAAGAGTAATAATTGTACCTGCCTTTTTGATAAATGACCATCCGCGTTCCCACATTGAGCGGAGGATATAGCTTACTGTAGGAAGATGATATGAAGGAAGCTCCATAACAAATGGTGCAGGATCTCCTGCAAACATCTTTGTCTTTTTAAGCATAATACCTGAGATAACAATTGCTGCAACACCAATAAAATATGCTGATGTAGCAACTAATCCGGACTCACCGAAGCAAGCACCTGCAATAAGTCCCAATATAGGAAGCTTAGCACTGCACGGAATAAATGTTGTGGTCATAACAGTCATTCGGCGGTCACGCTCATTTTCAATTGTTCTTGATGCCATAACGCCTGGAATACCGCATCCTGTACCGATAAGCATAGGAATAAATGACTTACCTGACAAGCCGAAGTTGCGGAAAATTCTATCCATTACAAATGCAACACGGCTCATATAACCGCAGCCTTCTAAGAATGCAAGAAGAATAAATAAAACAAGCATCTGAGGAACAAAGCCGAGAACCGCACCAACACCTGCTACAATACCATCCTGAATCAATCCGTAAAGCCAATCAGCTATATGACCTTCAAGGAGCTTTTCAATTAAACCAGGTATCCATTCTCCAAACAAAACATCATTTACCCAATTTGTTGCCGCTGCACCTACGGTCTGCATAGATACATAATACACAACAAACATCACAAGAGCAAATATAGGCAAGCCTAAAAATCTGTTAGTAACAACTTTGTCTATTTTATCAGAAATAGAAAGTTTACCTGAATTCTGCTTTTTGTAAGAACCTTTTATAACTGATGCGATATAAACATATCTTTCATTTGTAATAATACTTTCTGAATCATCATCAAGTTCATCTTCAGCACTCTTGATATCCTCTTCTATATGTGCAAGCACAGATTTATCAAGATTGAGCTTTTCAAGAACCTTTTCATCTCTTTCAAAAATCTTAACAGCATACCAACGCTGCTGTTCAGCAGGCATATTATGTACGGCAGCCTCTTCTATATGTGCAAGAGCATGCTCAACAACACCTGAAAAACTATGCTGAGGAACAGCCGCTGCACCATTTGCCGCATCAATAGCCGCTTGAGCTGCATCCATAACGCCTGTACCCTTAAGAGCGGAAATTTCAACAACCTTGCATCCGAGCTGTCTTGAAAGTTCGGCAATATTGATCTTGTCGCCATTTTTCTTAACAACATCCATCATATTAACTGCAACCACAACAGGTATTCCCAGTTCAACAAGCTGAGTTGTTAAATAAAGATTTCTTTCAAGGTTTGTACCATCAATAATATTGAGGATAGCCTCAGGTCTGTCATTGATAAGATAATCTCTTGCAACAATTTCTTCAATTGTATATGGAGATAATGAATAAATACCAGGAAGGTCAGCAATTACAACGTCACTGTGTTTTTTCAGCTTACCCTCTTTCTTTTCTACTGTTACACCCGGCCAGTTACCAACATACTGATTAGAGCCTGTCAATGCATTAAACAGAGTCGTTTTACCGCTGTTCGGATTACCGGCAAGAGCAATTCTTATACTCATTTTTCAATATTCCTTTCTTCAATTGTATATAATTATTAATTAGTTTCAGCTAACTTACTGGTAAAAAAATAAGGAATCACCTTATTTTATTCAACTTCAATAAGCTCTGCATCGCTCTTGCGAAGTGAAAGCTCATAATTTCTTACAGTGATTTCTATAGGATCACCAAGAGGTGCAACCTTACGTACACTGATTTCGGCGCCCTTTGTAATGCCCATATCCATTATTCTGCGCTTTAATGCACCCTCGCCGTTAATGCGTTTAACTGTGCAGGCAGTTCCAACCTTAACTTCCTTCAAAGTCATTTGCCTTGTCCTCCTTTACTAAAAAATAAATCAGAAAACCAATAATAAAATAAGTCCAATTTCTGAAATTAAACAAAAATTTTCATTGCCATATCCTCACCTATAGCAATACGGGACTCCTTAACCTTTACAATAAGATTTCCCGAAACTGATGATACAACTGTAACATCTCCGCCGACTACAAAGCCTAAATCTGCCAGATGCGATTTAACCTGCGGTGAACCGCCGATTTTTTTTATTATCTGAGATATATTTGTATCGGCTAATGTTAATGGCATCATAATACATTACCTCTTTATATAAACATCTGGTTAGCAGTTACTAACCGAACTATATGTTAGCACTGACTAACTATTTTGTCAAGAGTAAAATATAAAATTTTTAATTATTTTTGTCATAGTATATTCTCTTTTATGATATTCTTGAATTATATACAAATTAATGCTATAATAGATATTGTTATACATTCGTTAAAATGTGAAAGGACATAAATTCCTATGAGAATACATGAATCTGCAGAAAATTATCTTGAAACTATTTTGATGCTTCAGCAAAAAAAAGGTGCTGTGCGTTCAATAGATATAGCAACTGAGCTTGAATTTTCAAAACCAAGCGTTAGTGTTGCAATGAAAAATTTGAGAGAAAACGGATATATTGAAGTTGATGACAGCGGATATATATCTTTGCTTGAAAGCGGAAAAATAATTGCAGAAAAAATGTACGAAAGACATACTACTTTGTCAAACTGGCTGATAAGTCTTGGAGTAAATGAAAAAACAGCAGTTGAAGATGCGTGCAGAATAGAACATATTATAAGCGCTGAAAGCTTTGAAGCAATAAAAAAAATAATTAAATAACAGCAAAAAAGATACCTTTTGATATGCTATGCAAAAGGTATCTTTTTATATTTATTATTGTTTATTACTATCCGCCTTCTCGGCAAGGTATTTAAATGCTGAATGAGCGGCAATATTTCCCTCTCCGACTGCTTTTGCAATCTGATAAGGTGTTCCGGTGCAGTCACCCGCGGCAAAACAACCTTTTATATTAGTTTCCATATTTCGATTGACAGCTACATGCCTGTCATCCATTTCAATTCCATGCAGCAACACCGCAGGAGAAATTGACTGTTTAAGAAAAAACACACCATCAACCTCAATTTCATTACCGTTATTGCATTTAATACTTTTTACACGATTTTCACCCAGTATTTCAGTAACAGGTGATGACAAAATTTCTACATTTTCAGCTGTAAAACTGCTGCCCTTAAACATCGGAAAATAATAAATCTTTTCAGCTAAATCAGCCAGATAGCTTACTTCCTCCTCCATAAGAGGATTATCACATACAGCAGCTATTGTCTTGCCTTTATACAAATTTCCGTCACATGTTGCGCAATAGCTTATACCGCGTCCTAATAACTCATGTTCACCGACAATCTGACGAACTGTCTCCACTCCGGTTGCAATAATAATCGTATCTGCATCAAACTCCTCCTGATCAGCAAGAAGAGCAAAATAGTCTTTCATCTTATATATACCCGTGATGCGTTTATTTACCACACTTATTTTCATATTTGAAAGCTGACGATTAAGGCATTTATTAAAATCAGCGCCGCTTATATCCGTAAAAGCAGGATAATTTGAAATGCATTCTGATTTTTGCACCTTATCACTGAGGCTGATATCACCAAAAAGATAAAAGCTTTTATGTCTGATTTGTGCATTAATAGCAGCAGAAACACCTGCTGGCCCGCTGCCGATAATAGCAATATCTACTTTATTCATAAAACTACTCCTAAAAAACCTGCAGCGGATTATCCGTTGTAGGTTTTAATAATAGACTCTGCAAGATAATTATATGCAGATATTGAGTAAACTTTTTTAAATAATCATAATTATTAACGAAATCTGCTACCACTCATACTTTGTAAGATTACCTTTTTGTGAGAGTCTTGGATAATTCCACTGTCTGAGCACCTCATATGCACCAACACATACAGCATTTGATAAATTAAGACTTCTTATAATTCCTCTCATAGGCAGTCTTACACAAGTGTCATGATTATCCTTAAGCAATTCCTCAGGCAATCCTTTTGTTTCCTTGCCGAACACAAGGAATGCTCCGTTTTCATATTCCATATCACTGTGGGCAATTTCACCTTTAGTTGTAAAGTAGTAAAACTTACCATTTTTGTTTTTTTCAAAAAAATCTTCAGTACTGTCATAATATGTAATATCCAGCTTGTCCCAATAATCAAGTCCTGCTCTTTTAACCTGCTTATCGGTTATCTGAAATCCCATAGGACCTACCAAATGAAGTCTTGCACCTGTTGCCGCACATGTTCTCGCAATATTTCCCGTGTTCTGAGGAATTTCAGGCTCTATAAGAACTATATTAAGCGAGTATTCCATTAATATATACCTCTTTTATCTCTAAATTTTCATTAACAAACACAAAATCCGCTTGCTTACCTGTCTGTATTGAACCGATTTTGTCATCCTCATTAATTACTCTTGCAGGATTAATTGTGCATGCTTTAAGTGCAGTTTTAAAGTCAATGCCAAATTCAATAAGATTTTTAAATTCTTCATAAATATTAGTTATAGACGCAGCAATTGTTCCATCCTCAAGAACAGCATATTTGCCATTAGGCTTAACAAAAACCTGCTGGCCTCCAAGCTCAAATTCACCCTCGCCGAGTCCTGCTGCTCGCATTGAATCACTTACAACCACTGCTCTGTCCTCGCCCAATACTTTAAAGGTATTTCTTATAACTGCAGGGCATATGTGACCTCCGTCACATATCAGCTCACAGGTTACCCTGTCGTTATCAAGCACAGTGCCGACAATGCCTGCTTCACGATGTGTCATTGGTGTCATTGCATTATAAAGATGTGTTGCATGTGTAATGCCAAGGTCAACCGCTCTCTGACAAGTCTTTGCATCTGCAGCAGAATGACCGATTGAAACCGTGCAGAATCCGGAAACGCTCTCAATAAATTCATCACTGTCAAAGGCTTCGGGAGCAATTGTTATAAGCTTCATCAAACCTGCTGAAGCATCATATAAATCATCAACATCCTTTATATTGCCGGCAATAATGTAATCACCATTCTGTGCACCCTTTTTACTCTCTGCAATAAACGGACCTTCAAAATTAATTCCTACTATTTTTGAACCCTTGGATTTATAGCTTGCAATAACATCTGCAATTTTAATCAACCGCTCAACAGGCAGTGTCATTGCAGTAGGACAAAAAGAGGTTACACCATGTTTTGCAAGCTCAGCTGTCATTTTATCAAGACTTTCACTGTCAGCATCACTGCTGTCACCACCGCCGCAGCCGTGAATATGAATATCAACGAAACCTGGAATCAGCGTTAAACCACTCATATCCCTGCCGTCACCAAGTATTCCTATTTGTTTGATTATACCATTTTCAACCTCTATATCACCGAACTCTTTTTCAAAAAATTCGTTATAGAATGTGCAGTTTTTAAAGATCATTACTCATTTTCCTTTGTAATTCTAAATGCAAGCTCCTGCAATTGTTCATATGTTTCAAGCTGACCTATTTCACGTCTGAAAGCAGCTCCGCCTCTTAAGCCCTTTGTATAATATGCAGCATGATGCCTAGCCTCTCTGACAGCAGTATATTCACCCTTGTAATCAATAATAGTCTGAATATGTCTGAGCATAACAACCATTTTTTCACTTACACTGACATCGGGCAAAACACGGCATTCGTCAAGATAAGCATTAATACGTCTGAAAATCCATGGATTTCCGAGCGCTCCCCTGCCGATCATAACAGCATCGCAATTTGTTTTTTCAAACATAATGGCAGCTGATTGCTCGTCCACAATATCACCATTGCCGATAACAGAAATCGACACTGCTTTTTTCACCTGAGCAATTATGTCATAATCCACTTTACCCGAATACATCTGATTTCTTGTTCTTCCGTGAACTGCTACTGCTGATGCGCCGTTTTTTTCCGCTGTCTCGGCAAGCTCTACGGCATTAACATTCTCATCATCCCATCCCTTACGTATTTTTACCGTAACAGGCAATGGAACTGCTGATGATACTGCTTTCACAATTTCTCCTGCCAGCGAAATATTCTTCATAAGGCTTGCCCCTCCGCCATTCATGGCAACCTTTGGAGCAGGACAACCCATATTAATATCGATAATTGCCGGATTGTATTCAAGACATTTTACTGCCGCCTGTGCCATTATTTCAGGATTATCACCGAATATCTGTGCACCTGCAGGATTTTCATTTTCACCTAAAGTCAACAGCTGTGCACTTTTTTTGTCTCCCATAGTAAGTCCCTTTGAAGACACCATTTCAGTAACAGTATATCCCGCACCGTAATTCACACAAAGTTCTCTGAAAGCTCTGTCAGCTATACCTGCCATAGGAGCTAAAAATATTCTGTTTTTAAATTCAACATCTTTAATTCTAAATATATCACTCATAGCTAACATAGTATCATAATTTCATCACAAAAGCAATTATTCTTAGTTCAAAATTAACTCTTTATATTTTTTTCAATATATGTTAATATATATAATGGTGATTTAGGTGGAGCTGTCAAAAAATGATAAAATTGAACTGAATATTAATGCTCTGACCAGCGAGGGAAGCGGTGTCGGACGATATAATGGTCTTGCTGTATTTGTCCGCGGTACTGCTGTGAAGGACAGGATTATTGCGCATATTATAAAGCGTTCAAAAAAATATGCCGTAGGAATAATCGATGAAATACTCTCACCATCTCCCGAAAGAATAGAAAGCTCCTGCCCTTATTCAAAACAGTGCGGTGGCTGCTCTTTCAGGCATATCAGCTATGAAGAAGAGTTAAAATATAAGCTTTCAAGGGTTAATGATGCATTAGAAAGAATAGGTCATCTTGATATTAGAGCTTCTGAAATAATAGGAGCTGACAATACCGACCATTACAGAAATAAGGCTCAATATCCTGTTTCTGTTGCTGATGGAAAACTGACTGCAGGCTTTTATGCATACAAAAGCCACCGAATTATTCCATGTGCCGACTGCATGCTGCAGCCAAAGGAATTTGAAAATGGAATTAAGGCATTTTCAAAATGGATTAAGGAAAACAATGTAACATCTTACAATGAAAATACAGGCAAAGGTCTTTTGCGTCATATTTATTTCAGAAAAGGCTTTGTTACAGGCGATATAATGGCATGTGCCGTTATCAACGGAAATAAAATACCAAACGAAAACAGACTGATAAAGCTTTTAAAAGAACAGCTTGGTGATAATCTGAAAACTGTTGCGATTAATATCAATAAGGAAAACACCAATGTTATTCTCGGCAAAAATACAGCTGTAATTTATGGTGATGAGCATATTACAGATAAGCTTCTTGGTAAAACTTTTGCAATTTCACCTAATTCTTTTTATCAGGTTAATCATGATCAGTGTGAAAAGCTTTATAGTAAGGCAATAGAGCTTGCAGATTTAAGAGGCAGTGAAACTCTGCTCGATTTATACTGCGGTGTCGGAACTATCGGAATTTCAATGGCCGACAAAGTAAAAAAGCTGGTCGGTATCGAAATTATACCTCAGGCAGTTGATAATGCAAAGCTGAATGCTGAAATTAATAATATAGAAAATGCAGAATTCATTTGTGCTGATGCACCAAAGGGTGCAGACATCCTTAAAAAGCATGGTATAAAGCCTGATATAATCGTAATTGATCCTCCACGCAAGGGATGTGACAAAGCATTGTTTGATACGATAGAAGAAATGTCACCTGATAAAATCATATATGTATCCTGTGACAGTGCAACTCTCGCAAGAGATTTAGAAATACTTGAAGCAAAAAATTATACTGCAGAAAAAATTGTTGCAGTAGATATGTTCCCCCGCACCCCGCATGTTGAGACTGTAGTATTGCTATCAAAAAAACAAAGCAATTTATAGAGGAACATTATATAAAAACAGATAAAAAATAAAGGAATGATATTATGAAATTAAAAAAAGGTATTGTAACAAATTCTATCGACGGTGAAAGCTTTGCTATCGCTACCGGAGAAGCTGCTAAAAGTTTTAACGGACTTATTAAAAACAATCCCACAGCAGCTTTTATATTTGAACTGCTTAAAAGCGAGCAGACTATCGACAGTATTACAAACTCTATACTGAAAAAATATGAAATAGATGAGGAAACTGCGAGAAAGGATGTTATCGAGCTTATAGAGATGCTCAAATCAAAAAATCTTATTGAGGACTAAAATATTATGAAATATTCTACTGCAGAAAGTGAATATTTAGTTGGGCTTTTGAAATCAGCTATAAAAAATACTGATATTCCGACTGCTCCCGATGACTTGAATTGGGAGGAGCTTGTTTCTCTTGCTCACAAACAGCAGGTATATTCTATTATCGCACCTGTAATCAACAAATTATCACTGCCAAAAAAACAGGCAGATGATCTCAATCTTTATAATCAGAATGAGCTTTTAAGAATGATTGCAATGAAAAGCGAACAGGAAGTGCTTGAAAAAGAACTGGAAAGCCAAGGCATAAAATTTATGTCTTTAAAAGGCAGCTTATTGCGAAATTATTATCCTCAGCAAAAGATGCGCCAAATGAGTGATGTTGACATTCTGTATGACAGTTCAAAAAAAGAACAGCTGTTTAAAATAATGGCTGAACACAATTACAGTGTGATTTCATGCAGTGAAAACTCTGATGATTTTACAAAAAAGCCATTTTACACATTTGAATTTCACAGAGAATTATTTTTTAAAGAGCATGATTTTTATTTTGATTTCTCTAATGTATGGGAAAATGCGGTTGTCAGTTCTGATAACTCATGTAAATATATTATGAGTACTGAAGATTTATATCTTCATTCAATAGCACACATGTACAAGCATTATGTTCTTGGCGGATTTGGAATAAGATTTTTGTCAGACACATATCTTATGCTGAAAAAAGAACATGATAAAATGGATACATCATATATAAACTCCAAACTAAAAGAATTTGACTTAGTTGATTTTGAAAAGCTGATTCGAGAGCTTTCGTATGAAATTTTTGAAAACAACAACTTTACCGGCGAACAGATTGATTTTCTCAATAAAGTTCTTGAATTTGGCATATATGGAAATTCTAATGAGGGAATTAAAGTTTATTATGATGAATATTTAAAAAAGAATAACGGAAAAGGCAGTGTAATCGGATATTATATTTCAAAACTGTTTCCTGATGCTGACTTTATGAAAAGATCATATCCGATGCTTGAGAAAAAAATATATCTTCTTCCTTTTTTTTATATAATAAGGCTGTTCAATAAACTTATTTTCAAAAGAAAAGACACAATAAAAAATTATAAAATATTAAAAGAATATAAAAACAAAAATAACGGAGGATAATCCTTTGGCTGTTAATAAAGACCATATAAGAAATTTTTCAATAATTGCTCATATCGACCACGGCAAATCAACTCTTGCTGACCGGCTTTTAGAGCTGACCAGTTCTGTTGCAACACGCGATATGCAGGCTCAGATTCTTGACGATATGGAGCTTGAGAGAGAAAGAGGAATTACCATCAAGGCTCATGCAGTTAAGCTTGATTACACTGCGAAAAATGGTGAAATATATGAATTCAATCTTATTGACACGCCCGGTCATGTTGATTTTAACTACGAAGTATCACGTTCATTAGCAGCGTGTGAGGGTGCAATTCTGATTGTTGATGCATCACAGGGCGTTGAGGCTCAGACTCTTGCAAACACATATCTGGCACTTGATCATGATTTAGACATTTTGCCTGTTATCAATAAAATAGACCTGCCGGCTGCCGATCCTGAAAGAGTGGCAGAAGAAGTTGAAGAGGTTATAGGAATTCCATGTATGGACGCACCACGAGTAAGTGCAAAGACAGGACAAAATGTTGAAGAGGTTTTAGAATACATTGTCAATGAGGTGTCTGCCCCGGTAGGAGATGACAGCAAACCCCTTCAGGCACTTATTTTTGACTCTATATATGATTCCTACCGCGGTGTCATTGTATATGTTCGTATAATGGACGGAAAAATCAAAGCCGGTGACACAATGCGGATGATGGCAACGGGTGCAGAGTTTACCGTTGTAGAGGTAGGTTATATGAGAGCAACCTCTATGGAAAAGACAGAATATCTTTGTGCCGGTGAGGTTGGCTATATTACTGCATCTATAAAAACAGTTAATGATGCAAGAGTCGGTGACACTGTAACACTTGCATCTAATCCTGCACCAGATGCACTGCCCGGTTATCGTAAGGTTAATCCTATGGTGTTCTGCGGTGTTTATCCATCTGACGGTGCAGATTATGAAGCACTGCGTGATGCACTTGAAAAGCTTCAGCTCAATGATGCATCATTGTCATATGAGCCTGAAACATCAGGTGCACTGGGATTTGGTTTCAGATGCGGTTTTTTAGGCCTTCTGCATCTTGAAATAATTGAAGAGAGACTTGAAAGAGAATATAATCTTGATCTTATCACAACAGTTCCAAGCGTTGTGTACAAAATACATCTCACTGACGGAAGTATGGTTGAAATTGACAATCCTACAAACTATCCTGATCCTGCATATATCGACTACTGCGAAGAGCCGTTTTCTAATGCACACATATATGTGCCAAGTGAATTTGTAGGCACTGTTATGGATATGTGTCAGGAAAGACGCGGTATTTTTAAGGATATGAATTACATCACTCCTGACAGAGTTGATATTCATTACGAATTACCTCTAAATGAAATAATTTATGATTTCTTTGATGCTTTGAAATCAAGAACAAGAGGTTATGCGTCCTTTGATTATGAGGTTTCAGATTACAGAAAATCAGATTTATGTAAGGTTGATGTACTGCTTAACGGCGATATCATTGATGCACTTTCATTTATTATTCACAGAGAAAAGGCATATGCAAGAGCAAGAAAGATTGCCGAACAGCTCAAAAAGCATATACCAAGACATTTATTTGAAGTACCTATTCAGGTGGCTATCGGCGGAAAGGTTATTGCACGTGAAACCGTAAAAGCGCTTCGTAAAGATGTACTTGCAAAATGCTACGGCGGTGACGTTACCCGTAAAAAGAAGCTGCTTGAAAAGCAAAAAGAGGGTAAAAAACGTATGCGTCAGTTTGGTCAGGTAGAAGTTCCTCAAGAGGCATTTCTTGCCGTGCTGAAGCTGTCAAGCGACGATGAATAAAAAACTCAAATATAATTTACATGCATATGTAAATTATAAGAATTCCATTTTAAACAATTCCACACAAAAATGAAGGCATTGATAAACCTCGTTATCAATGCCTTCATTTTTCATATTGTATTATTCTTCATCCTTTGGATATCTTACCGGAACAAGATTTGCCTTCATAAGTGCAAACACTATTGCAGGGATTAATACAAGCTGTATTATAATACCCGGAAGTGATGTTACAAAAGATGAGGCAGCCCATGCAGCAATAGTTATTTCTCCTTTTGCAAAAATCAACGCTTTTGCTATACCTGAAATTACTCTTCCGCAAAGCATAGCAGATATAAGACTAATATAAAGATCTGCATAAACCTTTTTAGTGAAAAGGAATTTCATCACAAGACCTGTAATTAATCCATAAACCGCACATTCTATCATCATTGACGGCAATATTGCTGCCGGCGGCATTCCTGTAAAAAGATTTGAAAGAAGCGGACCTGCTATTCCGCAAATCAAACCATACTGCCATCCGCATACTAATCCGCACAGCAAAACAGGTATGTGCATAGGACAATAAATCGATCCTGCATTTGGTATTGCATGGAAAGCCTGCGGCAATACTACGCACAGAGCAATACATACAGCTGTAATTATTGATTTTTTAACAACAGACATTTTATTCATAATTAAATCCTCCTGATAAATATTATTTGTGAAATGTCTTAATTTTCGTTAGCAAATATATCACAACATTTAAACCAAAACAAGCTCCCAGGGGGGTTATTTCTTTTAAAATTTTCAAATATCCCCCGGGGGAGCTTGCAGAAAAAATCACATTAATGTATTATATAATATCTTAAATTATATTGCTGAATTCAATGGTGATGCTATGGAGTATATTACTGCAAAAAATTTAATACATTCTTATGCTTTTGCAGGAAGCAAAAATCATTCACTTGACTGCATTTCATTCACTATAGAAAAAGGAGAATTTGTCACAATACTTGGCAGAAACGGATGCGGAAAAACAACACTTGCAAGGCATCTGAATGCACTTCTGCCCCTACAAAACGGAGAACTCACTGTAGCAGGAATTAATGCTGAAGATAAAAATAACGTTTGGGCAATACGCAGTAAATGCGGTATGGTTTTTCAAAATCCTGACAATCAGTTCATATCATCACTGATTGAAGAAGATTTAGCTTTTGGACCAAGAAATTTTGGAATTGAAGAAAATGAAATACAGGTCAGAATAGAAGATGCTCTGGAAGCTGTTGGAATGAGCGGATATGAAAAACATTCCCCCCACCTGCTTTCAGGCGGACAGAAACAGCGTATTGCAATCGCAGGAGTACTTGCAGTCAAACCTGACATTATTATTTTAGACGAGGTTACCTCCATGCTGGACACCAAAGGCAGAGAAGAGGTACTTTCAACTATAAGAAAGCTCCACAAAAACGGACATACAATAATCATGATTTCACATTACATTGAAGAGGCAGTATATTCAGATAAAGTTATAATTATGAACAATGGCAAAATAACCGCACAGGGTGAAACAAGAAGCATTCTGACAAATATTGACTTACTTAACAGTGCAGGTTTAATTGCACCGATAACTGTAAGAATATATTATGATCTTATGAAAAAAGGCATAAAGCTTCCGTACTGCCCTTTGAATGATGAAGAACTGGCAGGTGAATTATGTCAATCGAATTAAAATCAGTATCATACACTTATTCGCCTAACACACCATATTCTTCAAAGGCACTTGACAATATCAGTCTAACAATAGACACAGGCGAATATATAGGAATAATTGGCAAAACAGGATGCGGAAAATCAACATTAGTTCAGATTATTGACGGACTTATTAATGCTGACAGCGGATCTGTTCTGTTTGACGGACAGGATATAAATAAAAAGAGCTTTGACCGCAGTGTTTTGCGGAAAAATATAGGAATGGTTTTTCAATTTCCTGAATATCAGCTATTTGAAACAACTGTTGAAAAAGATGTTGCTTTTGCTTTAAAGCACTCAAGGCTAAGCAAAACAGAAATCCGATGCAGAGTAAAAGAATCACTGGAGGCTGTAGGCTTTGACTACGATAAAATAAAAGACAAATCACCACTCAGCCTTTCAGGCGGAGAAAAAAGAAGAGCAGCTATTGCAGGTGTTTTGGTATCAAAACCAAATTATCTGATATTGGATGAGGCAATTGCAGGACTTGATCCTCTCGGTAAAACTAAATTCATGGATTTAATTGACCGTCTTAACGAAATGGGCACTGCAATAATAATGATTTCACACAATACTGATATCATTGCCGAGCACACATCAAGAGTTCTGCTTATGAATAACGGAAAAATACTCCGTGACGGAAAAACAACTGATGTGCTGTCTGATTATGATATGCTTGTCAAATCAGGTATAAATCCATGTCAGGTAAGCAATATTGCAGAAAAACTCCGCAATAACGGAGTACAGATTTCAGACAGCACGATAAAGTACAATCAGCTTATTGAAGAAATCTGCAGAACATACAAAGGAGGTTGCATATGAAACAGCTTCCTTATGGTATGTATCAACAGGGTAATTCTGTTATACACCGCCTTGATGCAACTATAAAAATAATCCTGCTTGTAATTATTCTTACGGCAGTTGTTACAACAAACACCTTAATCGGATATATTATACTGATTGCATTTACAGCACTGGCAGCAGCAGTGTCAAAAATAGGAATAAATGCTTCTTTGGGTAATGTCAAAAGAATGACATGGTTTTTTATAATCATTTTTATTATGAATTTCTGCTTTTATAAAACAGAAAATGCATGGATAAGCTTTTGGATATTTACCCCGTCTTACGAAGGATTCATGCAGGGTATAAAGGTAGTGGTAAGAGTTATTGTACTTTTGATTTTATGCAATATTCTCAATGCCTCCACTCCGCCTATTGAAATAACAAAGGCTGTTGAAAACATTATACTGCCACTGAAAATTTTCAAAGTACCTACAGAACAAATTGCCTTAATCATTACGGTTGCAATACAATTTGTTCCCACTCTTTTTGAAGAAGCTGATATGATAAAAAAAGCACAAACTGCAAGAGGCGCAAAATTCGAGAGCCGAAAGCTAAAAGATAAAGCAGCTGCAGTAATACCCATGGTTGTGCCTATTTTTGTATCAGCATTCAGACGTGCCGATGAGCTTTCTATGGCAATGGAAGCAAGAGGATACAGAATTGATACCCCACACTGCAAAAGAAATTCTGTACATATAAGCTTAGCAGAAATAATTTCACTTGCATTATGTACAACATTATGCGTATTACAAATAACTTTGTTTTAGATAAGGATTAAAATATGGAAAAGGAAGAAATAATTAATTTTTTTGACAAATGTGCAGATCATTGGGATGAGCAAATGGTAAGAAATGATGCAATCATCAATACGATACTTGACAATGCAGATGTTACTGAGGGAAAGGATATTCTGGATGTTGCCTGCGGAACAGGTGTGCTTTTTCCTGACTATATAAAAAGAAATGTAAATTCACTTACCGGAATAGACATTTCTCCCAAAATGGCAGAAATTGCAAAAAACAAATTCGACCGAAATAATATTAAGGTTATCTGCGGTGACGTTGAAAATATGGAATGTGATAAACCTTTTGACTGCATAGTTGTGTATAATGCATTCCCTCATTTTACTGATCCTGATAGATTGATAAAAAAGCTGTCAGAAATGGTAAAAACAGGCGGAACTGTAACAGTTGCACACGGCATGAGCAGAAAAGCACTGGACAAGCATCATTCAGGCTCTGCTCACAAGGTATCAAACAGGCTTATGAGTGAAAATAATCTAGCTGAAATATTCAGCAGATATCTGAAAGTAAGTATAAAAATATCAGATGATAATATGTATCAGGTAGTCGGAATAAAAGAGTAATAAAAAAACAACCATACAATACGATTAATTCGCATGTATGGTTGTTTTTATTTTATTCAATTGATTAGTGACTATAAAGAAATTTCAAAATCAAAGCCTGCATTATCTTCATACCAAAGCGGAAAATTTGTTCCCCATACATTATCGTGAAGTACATATGTAATTCCGTCTTTGCCAATATCCTCATAATTATTATCAAACTCAAGAATTTTGCCCTTACCTAATGACACAACAGGAGAATGATAATTTATAAATCTGTATTTTTTATTGTTTGACATGGCAGTAAAATACTCAATTGCATGCAGCTTTCTTCCTGCCATTGAAACAACTTCATACGGATTAATTATACTTCCGAGCTTTGAAAATTCAATATTATTTCCGTCAGGAAAAATATGCAGATAAAGAGCCTCAGTCAAACGGTTGGCATCCTTGCCATACCACGAAGCATTGAAACGCAAACCTCTATCTGTCAAGCAATATATAATCTGAACTGATCTCGGTGCACCTAATTCACTGCAAAGCTTTTTATCGCACTCTAAATCAACACAAATTTCAGTTTCTGCACTGTCAGAATTCAAAACACCTGCACTGACAAGCTTATATGCAAAACGACCTTCGGGATATTTTCCGTCAGCATATTTTAAAAGAGGTCTGCCAAAATCACCGAAAGCCCATGCAGCATTTTGCTTTAAATTGCGTGAGTAATGAGAAAGCCAAAAATCGTAATCCTTTTTGCCAAAGGAGCGATATTCAATTATCGGCTGATTATTTTGCTTGATAATGCTGATTCCATTATGACTTAAAGCACCGATACCGCCATATTCATTAAGCTCAAGATGCCACGAGCCAATATTAACAGGTGTATGGATATCAAAGATTTCATTATATTTGACAGCTTTTTTAGGAACTAATTTTGAAAGCTCTTTTTCAGCTTCTGCTCTATGGTCTGCCGTAAGTGCACTGACAGCCTTATCAATATACTCTCTTTGCTCATCCCAGCTTTTTTCAGCAGTTGAATATGAGCCTTTGTTATATTCCCCTTTTAATCTTGCAATATAAGTCAATACATTCTGAGGAAAATCACGAAACAAATGACGAATTTTTACGTTATCAGTCTGCCTTGCCTTATTGAAATCAGCTTTAAGATAATTTTCATAATCTGCAAAATACTTTTTCATATCCATTCCGCAGGTATGCTCAGCAATGCACAAAAGGGCATCTGTAAAATCAATATATTCCTGACTGTCTCTGTTCATTGAGCCATCTGAAAGCCATTCTCTTTTAAGTCTCATCAAAGCTCTGAGAGAAGCTGATTTATACGGATCTGCTGCACTGCCGTGAATCCATGTATCACCAAGCTCATCAGTAACAACAGGCAGTTTGTCACGCTTTCCCCAGATAATTTCAGCAATATCATCCATAGTTCCTGCCGCAACCTCATAGCCAGGATATTTGCTTGCAATTGCATTTAATTTATCTTCAATTTTATCTGCTGACGGAGTACCGCGATTATCAAGAGTGTGGTCGAAATACAGTATTTCATCTATTAAATCACACTGAAAAGCACCGCCGTAATCACCGGAATAGATAACTACAACCTCTGAATCACCATGTTTCCAAAGAAAACATGACGGAACATCCGCAAGTGCAGACGCACCATTTACACCAATATGCAAAAGCTTAATTCCGTGGCTTTGAAGCATAGGTATAATTGCTTTAGTATGGCCCGGTACATCTGTCATTTTAGCTGCAGCAGTTTTTCTGCCGCGAAGCTTATCAAGGCTGTCAACAATAGACAGTCCATATTCCATTGTGTCCTTATCAAGCAGCTCTGTATGAGTTGTGAAAGGCAAAGCATGGGGAACAATATCTCCACGCTTTAGCGCCTGTATTAAATTTTCTTTTTGCTCACTTGTACCATACTTCAGAGCTTCTTTTATAATCCAAGAACCTGTGGTCCAAACAAATTTCTTTTTATTCGGTGTATTCATCTGCTTTGCAAGGGAAATAGCATTTGGAATATATGTTTTTATATATTCAGAATGCACATTCTTTGCAAAATCAGTAAATCCTAAATCCAAATGTGTCTTAGATACTACAATTACCTTTTTCATATATCTTTCCTGAAAATTCGATATCTGTATTATTTCTCAACAGTTTCAACTTCAAATGAGAAATTAAGAGGCTTGAAATAACCAAATTCAATCATATGCTCCTTGCTTGGAATAGGACCGCAGCTTCCTGATCCTGTTCCCCTTACAAATCCGTCAACAGCAACATAGATTGTATCCACATCAGGCAGATCTTCAATATGATTAGCCTTCTTCAGCTGTTCAAGAGTAAAGTGATTTGCATTGAAGTTAATATATCTTTCAAGAGCAGTAAACTTAAGGCCTGTGCCACTTTTATTCGTGAGCATACTGTATCGAACATCACCTCTGTTGCCTGAATCCTGCGGCTTAATATACTTGTGCGCCATATCTGCAACGGTTGTTTTATAAACACCTATTGGCGAATGCTCCTTAAAATCAGAATAGTTTTCAACAGGTCCTCTGCCATAGTATTTTACATTCTCAAACTCAGCCTTAAGCTCAGCATGAACACCAAAACGCGGCAGCTGGTCTGTAAGAGGACAAATTTTTTTCAGAGATGCACTTATAGTCATTTTGCCGTTTTTATCAAAACAGTAATCAACATTTGCCCTTGCCAGAACAAATATACCTCTTGTGACAAAATCATATACTGTGCTTATATATTTAATATTATCCTTACTCTTAATCTCACAGGAAACAAGCTTTGTCTTTGTACAGTCAAGACCGATAATTTTCCAGAAAATAACCATATACTGATCATTATCAAGTCTGCCTCTGTAGATATGAGGAACAAAGCCCGCTGCATCGTCATAAGGATATTTATTAAGATATTCAATACCGTTTTTGTTATAACTGATAAAACCAATTTTTGTATTGAAAACAGCACTTCCGTTGTCAAATAAAACATTAATTGTATTACCATTTTGTGTTATCTCAGCAGGCTTTGACTGGTTATCTGCTTTTTTAAGATCTGCCTGTGAAACAATAACCTGCTCAACGGCAATGTCACTTCCGCTTTTTTTATCAGTATAAATAAAGTTTACAAAAACATCCTTGTCAGTTTGTCTGAAATAAGTTGAGTTAATCTGCACCTTTTTCTTAGCACCGGCAGGAATAACGCTGCTGATAGCACCAACCTCTTTACTCTCACCGTCAACCATAACTTCAAAATCAATTTTTATATCAGAGCTGTCTGCAAAACTTCTTGTGTTCCAAAGTTCAAAAACATTTCCCTTTATCTGCTTTGCTCTGATTGGTCTATAGCAAGTCTTCATTTCAAGTGCACCGCTTGAGGACTTTCTGTCAGGATAAAAAAGACCGTCAACACAGAAGTTACCATCGTGAATAGGCTCATTATGGTCACCACCATATGTCCACTTATACTTCGCAGTCTCATCATAAACACTGTGGTCTGCCCATTCCCATATACATCCGCCCATAAACTGATTTGATGAATAGAATAACTGCATATATTCTTCAAGTCCACCCGGACCATTTCCCATAGCATGTGCATATTCACACTGGAAGAACGGCTTTCCCTTGTATTTATTTCCTGCCGTACCATTGAGAATTTTTCTCATAAGGTCTGGTGTTGCGTACATTCTTGACACAACATCATATGCCCACCGCTTACTGCGTATTGCCCCTTCATAGTGAACAGGAATTTCAGGGTTAGCATTCTTTAAATATTCATAGCAGACATCCTGACACTTGTAACCGCCTGATTCATTACCAAGACTCCACATAGTAATGCTTGGATGATTTTTATCTCTTGCATACATTCTCTTAACTCTGTCAAGATAATGTGATGCCCAGCTGATGTCATTACTTAATCTGTTGGGATTATAAGTTGTATGAGGAACTGCATAAAATCCATGAGTTTCAATATCAGCCTCATCAACAACATAAAGACCATACATATCGCACATTGTCAAAAATGCAGGATCAGGAGGATAATGGGAAGTTCTGACCGAATTGCAGTTGTATTCCTTCATCAGCTTAATATCAAGCTCCATATCATCAAGACTCATGGCGTATCCCTTTGTCATATGTGTATCATGATGATTTACACCCTTGAACTTGATAGCCTTACCATTGAAAAGGAACACCTCACCATTAATTTCAACATTTTTAAAACCATAATAAGTACGAATTGCCTCAATCTCTTTATCATCTTTATAAAGCACAATTGTCAATTCATAAAGATTAGGAGTTTCAGCTGTCCACTCGTTAACAGAAAGATTGGAAAGGCTAACACTTTTTTCAGGTAAAAGTTCAGCACTGATTACAGGCTGTTCCTCTGACGATTTAATCTCGATTCTTGTATTCTTTTCAAAGCATCCTTCTACATCAATATTAAGATTATACGTTCCGTCACTGTTTTTTGATGAACGAAGAGTAAAATCATTTATATAACTGCCGTCAAATTCAGTAATAAATACATCACGGAAAATACCATTTTCTCTGAACATATCCTGACATTCAAGATATGAGCCATTACTCCATTTATAATTAACAGCAACTATTTCATTTTTGCCGTCATTTAAAAATTTGGTTATATCAAACTCAGCAGTATTGTGTGAGCCCTCGCTGTAGCCAACATATTCACCATTTACATAAACAGCAAGAGCACCTGCTGCGCCTAAAAATGAAAGAGTATGCCGCTTGCCTGACTGCTTGATATCAACAGTTTTTCTGTAAATACCTGTTGCTACATCAGCCGGAATATGAGGCGGCTTTTTAGGAAATGGGTAACGTGTATTGATATACGCAATCTGGTCATAACCTGTTCTCTGCCATGTGCACGGCACAGTAATTTTGTCAAAACTTACATTATCTGTATCAAAGGAATCAGGAACAAGACTTAATTTTTCATAATAAGCAAAATCCCATTCACCGCTTAACATGATTACACGGTCTGACTTATACCTCTCGTTCTTATAATCAGTTTCTGCAAGCTTTTTAATTGATGAAAACGGAATAAAGTAACTCCTTGCATCAAGCTTGTTTTCTTCAAAAATACTAAAATCAGTATGCAGATTTCTGTGTATGCTGTATTTCATAATATTTTACTCCTTTGTTTAAGCTGTTAAAATTATTATACAATGCATTGGCAACTACTGTCAATTATATACCATACAAAAAGCAGCAGACTGTCTGTCAAACAATCTGCCGCTTTTTTCTTACTTGCATAAACCAAGTTTTATGATTTTAATATACCCTTTTCTATAAATTCAATGTTCCGCTCAATTGATTTATTTTCAGTATGTATTATAACAACCTTTCTGTTTTCCTTTGCCTTATCATCTTTCCATGTTTCATCTTCATCATAATCTTCAATATGCCACGGATTGTAAGGACCTAATGCGACTGCAACAATCTGTTCATCAGACACACCCATTGCACGAAGCTCCTGTGAAACTTTTTTTGCCCTTTTTGCAGAAACGTGGGAATCAAGCTCATTAATACCGTCTTTAGTCCTTCCTGCCTCGCAGCCTATTACATACCATTTACCATCAGAAGACTTTATTTCCTTAGCAGCTTTTTTTATTGTGTTCGCTGCTTTTTTGCTGTTGGAATAATCTTCCGAATCGCTTTTAAAAGACACTTTAAAAGTTTCATCCGAAACAGGTGCAGGCTCAGGAATATGAACAACTGTAACTTTATATTCCGAATTACTCTCGTCTATAAAATCAGCATCTTTAAACTCAACAGAGCCTCCGCATTCTTCTATAAGCTTTTTCCAAAAATCTTTTATTAAAGCAATTTTGCCTCGGTTAATTTCCTCCTGAGGTGATGCAACCTCTCCTATTCCATACCACCTGATTGATATATCATCTAAATCAGGAAGCAACTTATCACCCTCCAGATCATCAATGTACTCTTCGATTTCTTTATTACTATATTCAAAAAATTCATCTGTAAAGGCAACACTGCCCTTTGTTGAAATTCCCGGATCATAAATTATTATTTCTTTTTTTGTTACACTGTCATAAACATTCAGCATATTTATAGCTGATACCGCTTCAAATATAGCCTCCAGCAAGTCAACCTCTTCACTGTCTGCTTTAATTAAATCCAACTTTGCCTCAATATTTTTTACAAAATCATCCTTACCTTTGCCTGACCAAAGCGATGGATTATTACTTCTATCCTTGTAGCTTTGCTTCAGCTCATCTAGACTTCTGGAACCCAGCAAAGATTCACCATCATGCTCAATTTCAGGTGTACCGTCAGAAACAATAAATGCCATATTTCCGAAATTTTCATAAATATCATTTATTTCTACAGATAAGCTGTCCTTGCTTACAATATTTGCATTTTGATGATTTCCGTAAATTATAGCCTTAACAGTCGCATTCTCAAAAGAAATATTATCATCTGTGCATCCGCATAAAATAAGCGAAATGCACACGATAACACTAAATATCTTGATTATTTTCTTCATTTATTTGCCCCCTGAATCATTTTCGCCTGCAGAATTCAGATTAATATAATTATGAAGCTTTATTTTCAGTGTTATC
This sequence comes from Bacteroides sp., assembly GCA_023665085.1. Taxonomy (GTDB): domain Bacteria; phylum Bacillota; class Clostridia; order Oscillospirales; family Acutalibacteraceae; genus Eubacterium_R. The sequence continues at coordinate 94,717 of JAMPEQ010000008.1, read as the reverse complement.
AACTCAATTTTTGCTCTTTCATACTTTTCAAATTCTGATTGAAGCATTTCACCCTGACGAAGATTATCATCTGCATATTTCTCAAGCTCTGCTTCGCATTTTCTTTTATTGGCTTTTAATGCACCAAGCCTTTTTGCCAGTCTTTTTAAATCAAATAACAGGGGATCAAACGACAGACAGCCAATTGCAAAGTTCATTAAGCTTGTAATCAGCGGAAGAACTATCATAAGAACTGTAAATGGCGTGTTGTTGGGTTCAAAATTCTCATTCACTGCCATATCTATTCTGAGTACGGCAATTCTGAAATATGTATTAGCCAGCAAACCTATCAAAAAAGATGCAAGTGAAAAATAAAATACAGGTCTTCTTATTCGTTTTCCAAGATTATACGCTTTCAGACATAAGGCATAGCCTACATACAGAGGTGCAAGCTCAAAGGCAATTACAAAAGCTGCGATTATTATAACTCTTATATAGACACTTTCATACGATATACTTGAAACAGCCTGATAAAAGCCGCTTATATCAATTCCTGCTGCAGCAAATAATACCGGCACAGTAAATTTATTATTTGTGTACCATGTGTTCATATTTCTTATTGAACTGAAAAGCTTTGTTTCTGCTGATAAAGTAACAGAACCTTTAGCACTTAATTCAATCGACTTCTTCATATTTATCCTCCTTGTCAATGCTTATAGGATTGTTAGCATTGTATATCTCCTGTGCGATTCTAAACTCCTCTTCTGCAATAGGAATCTGCATCTCAAGATTATCAAGCAAAATTTCAAGTTCTCTCTTGTTAGATGCACGCTGTGTGTAATAATTTCTTATTGCGTTAGTATTTTTCTTATACTGTGCCTCAAGCTCACTCAGCATTTTTGCTATTTCTTCATCAACACAGCTATCAAGATACATCATTTCCGAATATGCATCTGCTATATTTGACTTGCTTTGATTCTTTTTGCTGATAACAGAATTCTCAATTGAGCTGTCGGATATAGGAGATAATTCTGTGTATCCTAAGCCTGACAGAGAAATCTTCTTAAATTTTATTTTTTTCTTACCCAAATTAATCAACCTCCCTGCACAATTTAAGTTCATTCAGCTGCTCTTTTAAAGTAGATAAAATATCTTCATAAGGAAAAACAGGAGGAAACTTCTTTTTCTCTTTATCATGTCTTAATGCACCTGTCCAATACGCAGCCAAACGAGCAAGTAAAAGCTGATATAACTGCGAACATCGTACATATGTCACATCATACTCCTTTTTTGAAATAAGCTTATTAACATTTATATCCTTATCAAGATCAAATTCAGAGTGCTTGATATTATTCAATCTTGAATTCTGTGCAAAATAATTAGACATTTTTTCATAATATTCACGAAGTTTGTTTATTTCATCAATTTCTTCAGAATCACTGAATATCATGCTGTAATCATTATCTTCGCTCAGATAATACTTGTTATTATCTGCAATAGTATCTAACGTAGCCTTGCCCTGAGAAATTCTGGCTCTGTAAGTATAGCAATTTGCAAGATTTCCTGTAATTCTGTTAAGCAAATCAATCTTTTCATTGTCAAATGCAACCTGACACAAGCTGATTTCCTTTTGTATAAACGGAGATGTATAACTTTTATAGTCATTTTCATCTGTAAGACGAATTACAGACTTTCGAGCATCTATTCTGCCTCTTAAAATCAGCATTAATTCAGTAAAAAAACTCATTTTATATGTTTTGGGCAGTTCATCAATTTTAACTTTTGAATATTTTCTGTTTCTCATAAAAATTCCTCCTTTTTAAATATAAAACATACTACATTTTCTTTAATCGGCTTCTTAATTTCTCAATATCATCAGTAATACATTTTATTTCATTTTTTAAATCATCATATCTTTTACTGTCATATAATTTTTTATTATTAATATTTCTCACGAAATATAATAAAAACAAAACACAAATTAAAACTGCAACTGCCGACAGCAGCAATATATTCATATCATTCAAATCAACGGTAATAAAATATACTATTATTGATGCAAATACAGCAATTATAGATATCACCATTGATATATCTTCATAAAACTTGCGCATATATACTTTTTTGCGTTCACGTTGCTTTTTCTCATAAGCGATTTCGCATAATTTTTTCTTTTTTATTTTAGAATGTAATAAGTATTGATCTAAGTCTTTTTTATAAAAAGGAAATAAATCTGCTGCAAGCTGATAAATATTGTCTGTAAATGTATCGTTATTCTCATCAACATCCGGCAAACTGTTTGTACCAAAAGCCCTTTTAATGCTCCAGTCAAATAAAATAGGAGTTAAATTTGTATAAAATGTTCCGAATACAAGCTCTGTATAGAGTTTTTTTTCAGATTCGTCAATTTTATTAAACACCTGATATGTTTTGTCAATAAGATTATTGCCTAATTGAGTATTTAATACTCGAACTGCCGCAGTAGATACGGCATCTGATTCCATAACAAGTAATTTTATATCCGATATCTCGGTCACCCGTTCAGCTATAAATGAAAAACCCGCCTGACAGTCAAAAATTATTACATCATACTTTTTCTTTAATTGCTCATATGCATATTGATTTAACTGAATATTAGGATTTTCGTAATACTTGCTGGGAAATTCAACACAAGATGGAACAAATGAAATATTCTTTTGAACATCCAGCTCTTTTTTATATACCAAGATATCCTCGTTTTGACTGCTAAATAATAATTCTTTGGTAGTAATAATATTAGATTTTTCTTTTAAATAAGGTTCAAAAAAATATGTAGCTCCATGAGTGCTCATATCGCAGTCCATTAACAAAACTTTTTTATCACATACTGCCAGTAATTCTGACAATGCTAAGCCTAATGTTGTCTTTCCGCTTCCGCCTTTTCCGCTGATAAGTGCTAATGATGTACACATTCTTCTTCCTCTCCTCTCTGGTCATCTGTCAAATTTCCGCTACAACTATCAATAATAGCATCTATTCGTTCTTCAGCTGTCTTAACATATTGCTCTTTTTGACTATAGTTTTTATCATTGTCATCATATTCTTTTTTTGCTTTATCAAAAACTTTTTTCAGTAGATCTACATCTGTTTCATATTCTTTTTTGACATCTTCATATGATTTATTTTTAGTTAATTTAAGTCTGTAATCTATTATAAGTTTTTTTATTTTCGGAAGAATAAGAAAATAATTGATTATTGATTTCAATTTATCAATACTATCTCCATTGTGATTGATATGCTGACAGTTATTTTCAAATATACTTATAATATTATCTGTATCAATATTTATATTTTCTACCTCGCTAAATATAATATCAATCAATGATTCTTCAAACTTACTTATTTCTCTGGCAATCTTATATCGCTTATAAGGTGAAAAGAATTCGCCTTTAATTTTGAATTTTTTGGCTAATTTATATGTATTTTTAATACTTATTACTTTTTTAAATTCCTTTGATTCGGTTATAGCATTATCAAACGGCAAACTCCTCCCCCCTTGTCTCTTAATTTGACAAATATTTATTTAATACTATTCATAAAACGGTCAATCAGAAATGATGAATTTTTTTCATCATCTTTCAAATCAAACAGCTCCTGAATTTTGTTTTTTAATTCAATGATATTCGTTTTACACATGCCGTCATCTTTTAATTCTATACCAAGCTTAGATGGATCAATATCGCAATCACGATATTTTGAACTCTTTAAATCAAAATCAGGGACATAAATATTTGCATAATCCTTCTGCGTTACCCATGCTGCCCCAAGCTCCTTTATACAAGCCGTGCTTTCAAGATAATTGTCAGACCACAAAATTATAACAAAAATGTTTTTTTCAAAGCTTTGTCTCAAATAATTAAATATATTTTCTCCCAAAGGAACTTTGTGCAGCTGATGAGATGAATAAATCAGCTGATCATTTTTAACACCTAAACCTGTGATAAAATCCCTGATTGCATCACCATATTCGGTATCCTTAGAACTATGACTGAGAAATATCATAGGCGTTTCATCAATAGCTTTATATTTTGGTTCTTCTATCATATCCACAAAAGCCAAAGGATTAAACTCATAATAAACATCATTAAGTACTTTTAATATTCTGTTATATGCATAAAGCTCATGCTCGTCTTTAAAGCGTACTTCAACACGTTTCTTATTCATATCAAACCACTCAAAAATTTGTGAAACACAATATTTTATTGTATCAGTATCTTCTTTAACAATAGCTATTTCCAGTTCATCAATAAAATTTCCAATATGTTCATCATAACAGGATTCATTCAAAACATTCTTGATTGCTGAAATTTCCATACTTAAAGTCTTAATAACATTCATAAATTTATCTCCTTTTGTCAAAATAACAATTTTATTGTAATATCAAAGTTATGTTTTGTCAACAATATATTTGCAGAAAAAGTATTTACAGAAAATATATTATATGATAAAATCATTGCAATAGTTAATGTATATTAGCTGAAGGTGAGATAACTTTGAGTCAGAATCAAGATAACTTTAAGCGCGGTACGGCTGAGCTTCTTGTTTTGCATTTGCTGCAAAAAGAAGATTTGTATGGATATCAAATCACCCAGTCATTTGAACAAAAAAGTAACGGCGTTTATACAATGCTGGAAGGTTCACTATACCCTATACTATATAAATTGGTAGAAGCAGGTTATATAAGTGACTATACGGAAATTGTGGGAAAACGGCGTACCAGAAGATATTATCATTTAGAGGATAAAGGGAGAAGCTATTTAAAAGAAATACTGAATGACTATGATAAAATCACAGAAGCAATCAGTAAAATTTTAGATAGAAATGAAAAGGGTGATGATAATGATGGACAAGAAGCTGGACAAAGCAATTAAGAAATATCTGAAAGAAGTCAAATCGTTAATAATATGCAATTCTAAAAGCAAACGGGATTTCATGAAGAAATATAAAGAAAGCATATATGATTATGTTGAGTCAAACGATATTTCGACTGTCGATAAATTTCAAGAAAATTTCGGAGATCCTGAGACAATCGCAAAAGCCTTCTTTGCCGATGCAGATTTGAAGGAAATTAAGAAAAAGCTTAATGTCAAAAGAATAATTCTTGGGTTAATTATAGGTATTTTGATTATTTGGGGTGTATTTGTAAGCCTTGTAATATTTGACTCTTACGACGAAACACATGGATATTTTGTTAACGAACCTGCAGTGATAATTGAAGAAAGTGATGCTGATATGATATAAGAGGCAATTATAGATATGAAGTAAAAAATTGGAGAGAAAAAATGAAAAAAGTATTATCAATTTTAACTGCTGCTTTAATGTTTTTTACATTCCCTACAGCAGTATTTGCCAACGATATCACAAACACAACCACCAAAGAAATTGAATATTTTTCAGACGGCAGTTATATGGTTACAACAATAGAGACAGAAGCAGACAACGGCATTGCTCTTCTTGCCACTACATCTACAAAATCATCATCAAAATCAGTAAAGTATTACAGTTCCAGTAACGATTTGCAATGGATTGTAACTCTAACAGGCACATTCTCCTATACAGGAAGCTCTGCAACATGTACAAAATCAAGTGCAACATACAAAGTATATGATTCAAACTGGAAGGTAAAATCTGCCACTGCATCAAAAAGCGGAAGAACAGCAACCGGTAATTATACAGTAAAGCGTTATGCATTAGGAATAGTTACAAGCACAAAAACAGGTACAATAAAAATCTCCTGCAGTAACACAGGAGTTATTTCATAAATAAACATTAAATATAAAATCTAATATATAATTGCTTCTTAAATAAAAAACAGCCTTTGAGAAAATCCATAAAAGGATAAACTCAAAGGCTGTAATTTTTTATGCAATTTATTGTGCATCTGCACGCTGCTTTAATTCTTCAATAATTTTTTGGTGATCCTTTTCCTTTAAATCATAGAAAAACATCGGAATAACACAGAGCACACAGCTGATGATTGTTGTAATAATCAAAATGTTAAATATTGGTGTTCTTACTGCTGAATCATAAAGCACAGTATAATCGTTTTTCAGACCATAATACTCATAGAAATAAGGAATAATAAGACCGGTGAACATACCCGCAAGAGTTGTGAGCATTCCGCCGAACTGGGTAATAAATCCCTCTAAGCGCACTCCGGTTTTCCACTGCTGATAGTCAAAAATTTCTGCAGTCATCGCGGATGTTATAACACTTTCACCGCCTAACGTCAAGGTTGCAAGATACAGGAAAACAAAAAATAATACTGTATTATCCATTGTAAACAGCATAACCACGCAGAACACAGCACGAAGAATATTGGTAGCTATCAAAACATTTCTTTTGCCAAATTTCTTTGCCAGCATAGGTGCAAGAAGCATTAAAGGAACTGCCGCAGTGCCAATAACAGTATTCATAATACCCAGCATTGCATTATTTTTAATCTGATAAATACAATACCAGCCAAGAATAGAACCTATACCATATTTTAAGCCATTCAAAATTGAATGAGAATTAATAAGCCAAAAATATTTATTTACAGCGACCTGTTTTATTCCCTCAAAAAAGCTGACCTTTGCTACGTAATCCTTTGAAACTACGATTTTTTCTTCAGTTCCTTTAAAAACAATAAAGCTTAATACGATACCTATTATTGAAAATACCGGCAGAAAAATTCTGTATGTTTTAAAATCGGTCATACCGCCTGTTAAGCCTGCCAATATCGGCAGCAGCATATTAACTATTGACGGACCTAAACTGTAGATAAACATACTGACTGAAAGCAGACCTGTGCGTTCTTCACCGTTTGGGGTAAGCACCTGTGCAAGACTTGTATATGCCAATGCAAACAGAGACTGAAACAGCATTAAAAATGTATATGTAACACCTATGATTGAAACCTTTAGAATATATTTTAAATCATTTGGTATGAACGCCATAAGGCAAAGCAAAACGGCAGTCGGCACACCGGTATACAGAAGATACGGCCTGAATTTTCCGTATTTTGAATTTGTATTATCAATAAGCATACTGATAAACGGAGTTTTTATTAGATTTATAATACCCATTATAATATTAAGCCATGCAAGATGAGTAGGCTTAATACCATAGGCTGAGCCTATAAGCAGGCAGTTTGCATTCAGAGCAACATAACCAAAAAGAGCATTAATAGTATTAACACCGATTCCGCCGATGCTGTATGAGGTAAATTCCTTATATGGTATATATTTATTCTCTGCAGGGGTATTCCAGTGGCTTTTAATTTCTTTTGGAATTTCTCTAATCTTTTCAAGCATAATAAATTTCCTTTGATAATAAATTTTGCCGTTAGTCAAACGAGAATCAATCTAATAGCCTAAAATAACAAGTTTTGCACCTAAACCCATTTTGTTCGACTATCATTTGGCTGACCTCTACTTAAATATATATCATATATCAATTATATAAGCAAGGAAAATGAGAAATAAGATTTAATTCATGCTCTTTTTAACCTTTTTACTCATAAAAATTCCTGCCAGAAGAAGAAAAGGAAATACAGTCGCAGCCAAAATACCTTTTTTAAGATCATCACCGAATTTATCCGAAATCATGCCTACAAGAGTTGGTCCTGCCGAACAGCCCATATCACCTGCAAGTGCCATAAATGCAAACATTGCTGTTCCGCCCCTTGTCAAATCCTTAGCCGCCTTGCTGAAAGTACCCGGCCACATTATGCCGACAGACAAGCCGCATACCGCACAGCTTATCAAACTTATAACGGGATTTGAAACTAAAGAAATACAAAGATATGAAGCCACACATAAAATACTGCTGCCTGCCATAAAATGATTAAGATTTATTTTATCCCCGAATTTTCCGTACAATGCTCTTGAAAGTCCCATAAGAACAGCAAATGCCATAGGACCTGCAAGATCACCTATTGTTTTGCTTACTCCCAAGCCTTTTTCGGCAAAGGTTGATGCCCACTGACTTACCGACTGCTCACACGCACCTGCGCAAAGCATCATAAGCATAAACACCCAAAAGATTTTCTGCTTTACAAGGTCTTTGACCGAAAAGCCTTTTTCGCCCTCTTCAATAAGTGAAGCAATCGGAACTTTTGCAAATGCAAAGGTATTGCAAATCGGAATAATTGCCCAAATACAAGCAAGAATTTTCCAATTATCTATTCCGAAAATTCTAAAGAAAATTGTTGAAATAAGCACAACTCCCACATGCCCCCAGCAATAAAAGGAATGAAGCAGGCTCATAGTCTGTTCTTTATGCTCTGACGGACAAGCCTCAACAACAGGACTTACAAGCACCTCTAAAAGACCTCCGCCAATTGCATATATCATTACTGCAATAAGAATTCCTGCAAAATGATTTGAAAGAATATCCGGCAAAAAGGCTAAAAGAATAAGCCCTGCTGCACTAAGAATATGTGCTATCATCATTGATGCTCTATAGCCTATTTTATCAACAAAAGAAACGGACACTAAATCAACAATAAGCTGCAGAGCAAAATTTATTGTAACGAGAAGTGTTATTTTTGAAAGGGGAATACTATATGTATCCTGAAAAGCAAGAAACAGCAGAGGAACAAAATTATTTATTATTGCCTGAACTATATATCCGGTAAAACAGGCATATATAGTCTTTTGATATGAATTTTTCATAAGATATTTTCCTTAATTGAGATTTTTGCAAGAAGATTTCTCTAAAGTCAAAAGCTTATATTTTCTGTCAATTCCGCCAGCATAACCTGTGACAGCTCCGTTTTTGCCCACAACTCTGTGACAGGGTATTATTATTGACACCGGATTATGCCCCACTGCACTGCCTACTGCACGGGCGGACATTTTTTGAATTCCTTTTTGATTTGCAATTATACCGGCAATTTCGCCGTAAGTCATAGTTTTTCCAAAAGGAATTGTCAACAGTATTTCATAGACAGTCTGACGGAAAGGAGTTGTTTTTAATAATATAGGCAAAGAAAAATCAGGATTTTTTCCGCTGAAGTAAATATCAAGCCACTCTTCAGTCTGTTTAAATAACGGAAGTTTTTTATATTCGCAGTCATCAGCTAAATTACTGCCAAAATACTTTTGATTCTCAAACCACAGACCTGTGAGATTGTCACCGTCGCTTGCAAGAGTAATTTTTCCAAGAGGCGAATTATAATAGCTGATAAATTTACTGTAATTTGTTTTCATATTTTGCTGTATTCCTTTTATACTCAATATATTACAGATAAAAACATCTTAAATTTCACTGATTATCGTAATTTTTCAATACATATTGTGTTATTTTATATTTGAATTATACCTTTCAAGCTATTATATTCTTCGTCACTTACAGGCTCACACCATTCGTTAGAGGTATTTTCTCCGGGCACTTCAAATGCAATATGGCTAAACCAGCTGTCTGCCTTTGCCCCATGCCAATGCTTAACATTTGCAGGAATTACTATAACCTTTCCTTCACTTAAACTTACAGGCTCCTTACCATACTCCTGATACCAGCCCTCGCCTGCTGTACAAATTAAAATCTGACCACCGCCTTTTGAGGCATGGTGAATGTGCCAGTTATTTCTGCACCCCGGCTCAAAGGTTACATTTGCAAGAAACACATCGCATTCCTGAGGTTTTGTAAGCGGATTTAAAAATGAATCTCCGACAAAATACTGTGCAAAGGCATCATTAAAATCACCCTTGCCGAATTTATTTACCTTTTCAAATTCTTCAGCTGTTAAATATTTCATAAATTTCTCCTTTTTATTTCTATATCCATATTCATTATTTTAGGCTATTGGATTCGACTCTGATTCAATTCCTTTAGCCTTATTCTTATTGCCATTAATGCCTCATTTGGTGAAACTGCATTCTTAACTGCATCTTCCATAGGGCATTTACCTGTACCTGCACGGTTTATAATATACTCTGCCAACTCATTATACTGTATCTTTATACCGTATTTTTCAAGAGTTTCGACAGCCGACCTGCTTACAACATTAGCATAAATTTCTTTTATGCCGAGAGTCACATACAAAAATGCGGCAGCATTTCCAACAACTTTATCAGCGGCGGAAAACCCTTTTAAATCAAGTCCTCTGTCAATCCAGTCAAGCAAGGGCTTTACTCCGCGTTTGTCACAGCTATACACAATATCCCCCTTGCACAAAACGCAAGTGTATGACTCTTTTTGCAATATATAAATTGCTTTTTCTAAATCCTTATTCATATATTTTACCCGTTCAGCTTAATGATTTTTCCGTCTATATAATAGCTTTAATTTCACAGTGCATTACAATTATATTGTAAATAAAATAAAAAAACAAGTACACACATCAAACTGCGATATCGTTATGCAAATTAAATACTCACGTTATTTGCTGCCGAATTTTATATATCTGATGTTCTGCTGATTATATTTATTTGGGCATTTGCATTATCATTATCTTTGATTATTTCATTAACTGCAGGAAGAGTGATTTTGCCCTTCAGTGCATTTTTTATGCTTAATACCGGTGTTGTTATGGTTGCTTCAACCTCTGAATTTATTTTAATATATAAAATTTTAAATAGCAAATACTTATACCAAATATATTAATATGCTTGACAGGCATATAAAAAAAGTGATACCATGAAAGCGGTGATATTATGGATATACGAGTATTGGAATATTTTTTAGCAGTTGCAAGAGAGCAGAGTATTTCAGGTGCAGCAGACTATCTTCACTTAACACAGCCTACTCTTTCAAGGCAGCTTATGGATTTGGAGAATGAGCTTGGCAAACAGCTGTTTATTCGAGGAAACCGAAAAATTATTTTAACTGATGACGGAATTTTTCTTCGTAAAAGAGCTGAAGAAATAGTTGAGCTTTTGCATAAAACTGAAAACGAGATTAAAACATCAGATAAGCAAATATCAGGTGATGTCTATATCGGTGCAGGAGAAACTGACGGTGTTCGTTTTTTGGCAAAAACAGCAAAGGATATACAAAAAGAACACCCTGATATACATTATCATATTTCAAGCGGTGACGGATTGGATGTTCTTTATAATCTAAATAAGGGAATAATTGATTTTGCACTTGTTTTAAGTAATATCGATACTAAAAACTATGATTACATAAAGCTTCCTGCATATGACAAATGGGGCGTTTTAATGAAAAATGACAGTGAGCTTTCAGACAAAGAATACATCTCTCCTGAGGATTTATATGACAAGCCCTTAATTGTGTCAAGGCAGTCATATAAAAGAAATGAGCTTAAGGATTTCTTCAAGGGCAGATTTCAAAAGCTCAATATTATAGCAACATATAATCTTATATACAATGCCGCATTAATGGTTGATGAAGGCTTAGGCTATGCGCTGACACTTGACAAACTCGTTAATACTTCAAATACAAATATGAAATTTATACCATTAAATCCACAGATTGATATTGAAATGTATCTTGCGTGGAAAAAGTATCAAGTGTTCAGTAAACCTGCCCGGTTGTTTCTTGATTCTATAAGAGAAAGAACAGAACAAAATCAATAGAATATTATCTACATAAATAAAAGCAATTAACTCACAAGCTTAGATATAATATCAATACTTATGAGCAGATTGCTTTTTATATTTTCAGATAGTATTCATATACTCTTAAAGCATATCTAAGTATTCGATATAAGTATTTGCTATTTTAAACTAATGATTATAAAATATTAATGAAAGGAGCAATTATGGAATTAGAAGAATATTTAGAACATGTCAAAACAGAACAAATTATAAAAGCAAATTCACCTGCACATCAGCTGATGCACCAATTAAGTCAGAACGCACTAAAAATAACATGTGAAATAAATAATAAATATAATACTCCTGAAGAATTGAGACAGCTTTTTTCAAAACTAACAGGCAGAAAAACACCCGATGATTTCGGTTTGTTTCCGCCGTTTTATACTGACTGCGGCAAAAATATTCATATAGGAAAAAATGTATTTATAAATTCCTCATGTCATTTTCAGGATCAGGGTGGTATTTATATAGGAAATAATGTTCTTATTGGTCACTGTGTAACTCTTGCAACTCTTAATCACAGTCAATCACCGAAGGACAGAGGATCAATGATACCAAAAGCAATTCATATAGGTAATGATGTTTGGATTGGCTCTAATGCAACAATTTTGCCGGGTGTCACAATCGGTAATGGTGCAATTGTAGCGGCAGGTGCAGTAGTGTCAAAGGATGTTGCATCAAACACAATAGTCGGCGGTGTGCCTGCAAAATTTATTAAATATATTGAGGAATAATAATATATGAAAAAGCATACAGTGCTGTTGCTCAACAACTCTGTCGTCAATAACAATATTACAATTACATTTGAAAAATAATCGGAGGAATTTTTATGCTTAACTTAACAACCGAATGGGATAAGGTGTTCCCGAAAAGTGACAAGGTAAATCACAAAAAAACAACATTTCACAACAGATATGGCATTACGCTTGCTGCAGATTTATATGAGCCTAAAAATGCACAAGGCAAACTGCCTGCAATTGCCGTATGCGGTCCTTTCGGTGCAGTAAAGGAACAGTCATCAGGCTTATATGCACAGACTATGGCAGAGCGCGGCTTTTTAACAATTGCATTTGATCCGTCTTTTACAGGTGAAAGCGGAGGTGAGCCAAGAAATATGGCATCACCTGATATCAATACAGAGGATTTTCAGGCTGCAGTAGACTTTTTGTCAGTTCAGGAAAATGTTGATGCTGATAGAATTGGTATAATTGGTATTTGCGGCTGGGGAGGCTTGGCACTCAATACAGCTGCACTTGATACGCGAATCAAAGCGACTGTTGCATCAACAATGTATGATATGACAAGAGTGAATGCAAACGGCTATTTTGATTCGGAGGACAGCGAAAAGAATCGCTTTAAAAAGAAAAAGGCACTGAATGATCAAAGAACAAAGGAATATAAAAGCGGTGAATATATCCGTGGCGGCGGTGTCGTTGATCCATTACCTGAAGATGCACCATTCTTTGTAAAGGATTATTACGACTATTATAAAACAAACCGTGGTTATCACAAACGTTCCCTCAATTCAAACGATGGCTGGAATATCACGGGCTGTATGTCATTTATGAATCAGCCGATTTTGAAATACAGCAATGAAATCCGAAGTGCAGTTCTTATTATACACGGTGAAAAAGCTCATTCTTGCTATTTCAGCAAGGATGCATATAACAATATGATAAAAGATAATCCTTATACTGACAACAAGGAGCTTATGATTATTCCGAACGCTGTTCATACCGATTTGTATGATAAAACAGATATAATTCCTTTTGATAAAATGGAAGAAATTTTTAAATCAAATTTAAAATAAAAAAGCTTAAAGGAACTACTGATCAATCAGTAGTTCCTTTTAATTCAGACGAATCTTTCTGCATATCAAAAAATTTATAAGCTGAGAGAAACTAAAATACTAATTCCGACTTAGCACTTTAGTGCTGAAAAAATCTCTTTAATATATCCTTGCAACTATTGCTTTACTATGCTAAAATGTATGAAGAGGTAATGAACATGAAAAATTTATGGACAAAAAACTTAAGAGATATAGAGCCCTATGTTCCGGGCGAACAAAGCAAGGATAAAGATATAGTTAAGCTTAATGCAAATGAAAATCCTTATCCACCGTCACCGAAAGCAATTGAGGCATTAAAAAATATTGACAGCAAAAATCTTCGCTTTTATCCAAATGCTAACTCAACAAAGCTTAAGCAGGCACTTGCAGATTATTACAATGTAAAAACAGAAAATATATTTGTCGGAAACGGCTCTGACGACGTAATTGCCATTGCTTTTCAGGCTCTTTTCAACAGTAATCTGCCAATTGTGTACCCTGATTTAACATACAGCTTTTATCCTGTCTGGTGTTCACTGTTCAATATACCATACAAAACTTATCCTGTAGACAGCAAATTTAGAATTAATCCGGATGACTACAGGGAAGCAAACGGAGGTGTAGTAATTCCTAATCCAAATGCACCCACATCAATTGGTGAAGATCTTGATTTTGTTGAAAAAATAATGGAATATAATCAGGACAGCATTGTTATCATTGATGAGGCATATGTAGATTTCGGCGGTATATCATCAGTTGAACTTACAAAGAAATATGAAAATCTTCTTGTAACAGGTACTTTTTCAAAATCACGCTCATTGGCAGGACTTAGACTTGGTTTTGCAATAGGCAGTGAAAAATTAATATCTGTTTTAGAAGCAGTAAAAAATTCATATAATTCTTATACAGTTGATACTATTGCTGCAGAAATGGGAACTGCAAGTATTCTTGACAATGATTATTTTGAAAGCACCTGCCAAAAGGTTATTGCTACACGCACAAGAATAACCAATGAAATGAGAAAAATGGGATTTAAAGTGCTTGACTCTTCTGCCAATTTTATTTTTGCAACAAAAGAAAACACATCTATGAAAGATATGTTTGAATATCTAAAAACTAAAAAAGTATTTATCCGTTATTTTTCGTTGCCGAGAATAGATAATTATGTAAGAATATCTATAGGAACAGATGAAGAAATGGATATACTTATTAAAGAAATCAAGGGGTATTTAGATAAATGAAATCAACAAAAAAAGTTTCTTTGATTTTTCTGGCAATTGTAAATCTGATGAACATTGCTGCCGGAATTATAACAGAGCTGAAAATTGCACTGAATAAAGACGTTACATCAATCATACCCATAAGAATGGATTTGACAGTAAATCAAATATTATTAATTAACTTTATGGCTGTTGTTCTGGTTATGTTTCTTATATCAGTAGTAACAGTTTATCTCGTAACAGATATACCGTATTCACCTGTTGAAATAGTAAAAAATTGTCCGTCAATGTTTATAATTGCACCTGCAATAGTATTTTTAATAGCAGTATTCAACACTGTTGTTGCAGAGATAACGGCAGACAAAATATGCATTATCGTTTCTGCGATTATCTACTTTCTGTTTTGCATTTTTAATTTCGGCGTTATTGCCACAATACGCGAAGATGCAGAGTAATAATTCATATAACAAAGGAGCTGTAAAAACAGCTCCTATTTTTAATATAGATTATTGTTTAGATTTGGTTTAAGTATTGCATAATATATACGAACGTAGGGTGCAGCGTCCTCGGCGCACCGAACAAATATTGTTTGCCAAATTGTTATTTTGCATATATTTATTGGGTATATTTTATTTGCAATATTCTGTCTGAAATTCAATAACACTCTTATATTTCCCTGATATTGATGCTTTATTTTCAACAATCTTTTTCATTTCATCATAACTGATTTTATATTCGCTGTTTTCAATAAATTCGTCATATTTGTCATCAATCACTACAACTATCTGCTTATCATCATGAAATTCGTCATATTCATCATACCATCCATCAATGTCATAAAACTTTGCATCACTATACTCAACATAACGCGGTTTACCAGCAGATTCGCAAAAATACATATCATTTTCACCGATTGCAAGGCATTTTGACGAAAGCACTGTCTGGCATATCATACATAAAATAACCAAAACAACACATGGTATAATTATTTTCTTGTTTTTTATTATTATATCATCATAGCTGGAGGCTATATTTTTATGCCTGAAAAAAATTCTTTTAACTGCAGGCGAAATAACAAAACTGAAACCAACAGCCATAATAACCGCAATTATAGATGACCAATAATAAAAACTGCTGTAAATTGTATAGTCTTTATAAAATAATTCTTTAGAAATCAATTCACAGCAAAAAGACAATCCAAAGCCAATAAAAATAGTTATAATCGTAGTAATAATATTAAACAGATAAATTATTTTTGTTTCGCTGTGAGATTGTTTTAAATTTTGCCTGAGTCTGTCATTTTCTATTTTAAAATCATTTTCTATGAGGTAATCATAATACCTTTCCTCAAAGGTCAAAAGCTGATTTTTTGAAGATTTCTGTACAAGCCATTTCTGCAGTGCCGACACCTTTCCGTAATTAATAAAATTAACAAAATAGCTTTGTTCATTTCTGAAAAAATACATATTTTCCTGATGTTTTTTCTGCAGTTTTGGATTATTCTCTAAATCCTCATACTTTATTTTTTTAGATACCAATGCAAGATCATGTTTAAATGATGCATCAAGAATTTCTGCAAAATCATCACTGCAGTTGTTCAGCTTATCTATATGCCTCGAAACGAATGAAAGCACATCATTTACTGCTTCTTCTGCATACTCTTCACTGTTAATGTTATGAAAATTTAAAACTGTAAATTCACTGTCATTAACAGCGTTATGTACATCATAAATAGAATACGGAATTTTACTGAAAGGAAAATTAAATTCAGTATACAAGCAATCAGAGGGATAAGAGTCCTCTAAAAAATTATATCCCAAAAGCTTCTTATAATTATAATATCTTATGAAAACGCAAAAGTTTTCAAAACACAGTTCAAATGTCAACTCATTATCATCTGCAGAAAAATTATTTTTAACAACTCTTCTGTCAGAAAGTACAAAATTATTGATTTGCTCTCTTATAATACTTTCAAATCTCAGTTTCGTCATATGTTATCACCCAGCCTCATAATATCACATACAAAATTACAAAACAATAAAATTTGCAAAATGCTATTGTTTTTCATACAAAAACGCAATAATCAACACAAGTTTATCAAAAAGTCCAGCATCAAATTCAATATTACAACTTTTTTTATTTCAACTGATTTGTTGTGAATATAAACAAAAATAACAGTTGCTATGCTAAAGTTTTTATAGTATAATGTTATATGTAAAATTTATGAGAGGAGCGTTTTTTATGAAACACCCAGAAATCGTTAAAAAGATGACCTTAGAGCAAAAGGCTGCTTTTGTTTCAGGTTATGACTATTGGCACTTAGAGGAAGCAGCTGAGCTGGGACTTCCTAAAATTATGATTACAGACGGCCCTCACGGTTTGCGTAAACAGAAGGGCAAAGATTACGTTGAGCCGGAAGGAGCTGCCAAAACAAGCGGCGGAATCGGTCTCGGCAACTCAGTACCTACTACTTGCTTCCCGCCCGCTGCAACATCTTCTTGCTCATGGGACATGGACCTTCTTCAAAAAGAGGGCGAGGCTATGGGACAGGAATGTCTTAAAGAAAAGGTATCAACAATCCTTGGCCCCGGTACTAACATCAAGCGTTCACCTGTTTGCGGCCGTAACTTTGAGTATTTCAGTGAAGATCCGCTTCTTGCCGGTAAATGCTCTGCCGCTGTTATCAACGGTGTTCAGTCTAAAGGCGTTGGTACTTCGTTAAAGCATTTTGCCTGCAACTCACAGGAAGCTTTTCGTATGGTTCTTAATGAAGTAATCGATGAAAGAACTATGAGAGAAATCTACCTCCCTGCATTTGAAATTGCAGTAAAAGAATCTCAGCCATGGACAATAATGAATTCATACAACCGTATCAACGGTGTTTACGCTTCTCAAAACGAGTGGCTGCAGGAGCAGGTTCTCCGTAAAGAATGGGGATTTGACGGCTTGCTCGTAACTGACTGGGGTGCATCTGTTGACAGAATCCCCGGACTTAAAGCAGGTACAGATTTGGAAATGCCTTCATCCGGTGACCTGAATACAAAGAGAATTATTGAGGCAGTTAAGAACGGTGATCTTGATGAGGCTGTTCTTGATGCAAGAGTTGACAATGTTGTAAATCTTATTGTTAAATCAAAGCCTGCACTTGAAAAGGAACACACATTTGATCCACAGGCACATCATAAAATTGCTCAGGAAATTGCAGAGGGCTCAATGGTTCTTCTCAAGAACGATGATGCTGTTCTTCCTCTTAAAGACGGCCAGAAGGTTGCTGTTATCGGTGAAATGGCAAAAGCTCCTCGTTTTCAGGGTGCAGGTTCATCAGTTATTAATCCTACAATGCTTTCAAATGCTTATGATGAGCTTGAAAAGCTTGGTGTTGACATGACATATGCTCAGGGATATTATAAATCAGCTCCTACAAAGAAAGAAAAGAAAACAAGAAAACCGGAAGCAGAGCTTGTTAAAGAGGCTGTTGCTGCTGCAAAGGCTTGCGATGTTGCAGTTGTATTTGTAGGTCTTACAGAAGAGTTTGAGGGTGAGGGCTACGATAGAGAAGCTATCAACATGCCTGAAAACCATAATGCACTTGTATCAGCTGTTGCTGCTGCAAATCCAAACACAGTAGTTGTTCTTGCAGGCGGATCAGTTGTTCTTATGCCATGGCTCAGCGAGGTTAAGGGATTGCTTAACTCAGGACTTGGCGGTCAGGCAAGCGGCGGCGCTGTTGCAAATATTCTCACAGGTAAGGTTAATCCATCAGGTAAGACATCAGAAACATATCCTGTTTCATTCAGTGATAATCCAACCTACGACAATTATCCAGGCGGTCCTGTTACAAGTGAACATAAAGAGTCTGTATACATCGGTTACAGATATTATGATGCTGCTAATCTTGATGTTGTATTCCCATTCGGTTATGGACTTTCATACACAACATTTGAGTACAGCGACATCAAGCTTTCTGCAGATAATATTAAGGATACAGACACTGTAACAGTTTCATTCAAAATTAAAAACACTGGCAATGTTGACGGTGCTGAAGTAGCAGAAATATATGTTGCTGATAAAGAATCAACAATCTATCGTCCTGTAAAAGAGCTCAGAGCCTTCAAGAAAGTGTTTATTAAAGCAGGCGAAGAGGCAGAAGTATCTGTTGAACTTTCAAAGAGAGCATTCGCTTTCTATAATGTAGATCTTGGTGACTGGCAGGTTGAAACAGGCGAATTCGACATTATGGTAGGTGCATCAAGCCGTGATATCAAGCTTACAGCTACTATGACAGTTGAATCAACAGTTGATGCAGTTATTCCTGACTACAGAAAGACTGCTCCAAACTACTACAATGATGTTGCAAACATCACAAGAGATGATTTTGCTGCAGTTTATGGTGAGCTTCCAAGCCCTGAAATTGATACAAACAAAAAGATTGATATTTACTGCTGTCTTAATGATGCCCGCCATACAAAATGGGGTGGCAGACTTTGCGGTCTTATTGAAAAAATCATGTCAGGAATGGGCAGTGATGCTAATGGTGACGGAAAAATGCTTGCTGCAATGGCAACACAGATTCCTGTTCGTAACTTTATTGCAATGAGTATGGGCGCTTTCTCACCTGCACAGGCAGAGGGATTGCTTATGATGCTCAACGATGACCAGTCAAGCTTTGCAGGATTCAGCAAAATTTTCTGGAGACTCGGAGGAACAATTGCAAAACTTCCTAAGCTTCTCAGCTCAATCTAATAAATATATAATAATCAAATATTTCCAGACAAAAGTCACGAACAAAATGTTCGTGACTTTTTTGGTCGTTGCGTTGAACTTGAGTCAAAAAAATGTACCGATTTTAGAAATCGGTACACATTTATCATTTGTTATAATTCAATTTTACATTGTTATACTCATCATCTGTAATTTTAATTACTCTTCCATGTTTAAAACCATAAGGAAAAGTAAAAGCTTTATCTGCTCTGATAAAATCAGCATTCCCGATATTATCCGAGATAAATGGAACATAGCCCATTTTTTCTTTTTCACAACCAAAGAAATCAAGCATCATACACCATTTTCCGTCCGGTAATTCAAAAGTTGTAGGTGCCTCAAATGATCCCGGACGATAAAGACTGAGCATATATTTTTCAAAATCATCGTCATTTATATATTCGCCGTAAAGACTGTCTGATGTTGCATGCATGTTGCATGAAGGATCACTTGAATTCTTGTAAAATAAGTGATATGTATTATCAATTTTTACAATATGACTATCCAGAATCTCATTAGCCTTTGTAAAAAACATTTTTGGTTTAGAAAATGAGACAAAATCCCTGGTTGTACAGCAGTAAATAGACATATGAGAATAATCATCGGTTTTCACTGTTGAGCCCCAGTGTATTAAATATTCGTCATTGATATCATCGTAAAAAACTTCAGGCGCCCAGAGACAGCCAAAATCCATACCGCTGAAATCAATAAGCTCCTGCTCGGAAAAATGAACTAAATCATCACTTTTCCAGATAGACAGACAATTGCTTCCTGAGCTATTAACCTTTTTCCAGTCAACATTATAATTTTCATCCATACGGTTTACAATACATAAATCCGTTGCAAGAATCACGAAACCACCGTGTTTTAGTCTTATAATTTCTATATCACGACAGCCTTTTTCGCCCTTATCGCAGTAAAGAATAGGATTTCCGCTGTTAAGTTCTTCCCACTTATAACCATCTTTACTTACCGAAAAGTACACTTGCTCGCCGTCAATAGTAATTTTTTCTCTGAAATGAGCACATAAAAAAGGCATTTATTTATTCTCCTTCTGGTTTTCCTGTTTCCTTTCCTCAGCTTTTTTGGCAGGTTTTTTAGCTGCTTTTTTCTTGGTCTTAGCCTCATAAACAGGAATAACCTCTTCAACAGTTCCTCGTGCAACTATTTCGCCATGCTCCAAAAGAATTGCCTTATCACAAATAGCTTTAACCTGATCAATACTATGTGATACAAAAAGAACAGTTACCCCATCCTCGAAAAGAGATTTTACCTTAGCAAGACATTTTTTTCTGAAGCCTGCATCACCAACAGACAAAACCTCATCAAGAATAAGCACATCAGGCTCAACCGCTGTGGCAATAGAAAAGCCCAGTCTTGCTTTCATACCGCTGGAATAATTTTTTATAGGAACTTTAATAAAGCTGCCAAGCTCTGAAAACTCTACAATTTCATCAAATTTAGATGCAATATACTCTCTATCATAGCCGAGAATTGCGCCATAAAGATAAATATTCTCTTCACCTGTATAATTAGGATCAAAACCAGCACCAAGCTCCAAAAGCGGTGCAATAACACCCTGCTTCTCTACTGTGCCGATATTAGGTTTATAAACACCAACAATTACTTTAAGCAGTGTACTTTTACCGGCGCCGTTAAGTCCCATAATAGCAAGATGCTCGCCTTTTTTCACCTCAAAATTAATGTTTTTTAAGGCATAAAACTTTTTGTATTCAAGCTTTCTTGTAACAAGCTTAATAAAATATTCCTTTAAATTGTCAACCTTTTCTTTATTAAGGTTAAAGATCATGGTGACGTCTTTTACAGAAATAGCAGTATCCTTATCCATAGCAATACCCTCTGAATTTTAATTGTTTTTTCTAATTTTCCATACAATTGAAGACAAAATTAATGAAATAACCATTAATATGCCTGCACAACAAGCAATATTCATCACAGTCATATTTATATAACTCATAAGCTGGTTTTCTAAATACAACGGAAACAGATCAACCTTTTTAACTGAGAATATTACATATATTATAAGAGCAAGACACATCTCATAAAATCCTGCAGACATAAAGCTGATTGATATTGCCCTAAGCGAACGAAAACGTTTTTTACCCACAAAAAATGTTATAAGCATAACTGACAGAACAAAAAATGCACTGACACCGATTGTTACATAAAGTGCAATTGTGCCTACGTTCATAGCTGTCCTGATTTTATCCATATGAGGAATTTTTACGGCATCCTTAAAATAACTGCTTACATCAGCAGAAATTGCAGCCGCAGTTTTTTCATCATATGTTAAATTTGGATTCTTTAGATTGCTTTCAATTTCAATCCTGAATGCTTCGCACAGCTTGTCTATATTTGCTTCATGTGCGGTCTCGGAATACTCAATGTCATCAGTAATGTAATAACAAAAATATGAAGAAACAACTGTTTTTACATCATCATAATTGAAAACATCATCAACAAAATCAGCATTAATTCCGTTTTGAAAACAAATATCCTTAGCATATGTGCTGACATTATCCTTTACGCCGCAAACATAATTGTAGCTTAAAAACTGATTTTTAATATTATTTTTATTTGCAAATGTTAAATTTGCACAAGCTGTAAGGCTGAGAATTACTATCAGCACAAACAGCACAAAAGAAAGAAATCCTCTTGTGTTTTTTGAAACATTTGATTCATGGGAATTATCTGACATATCAATCAACCTCCCCATTTATCAGCTTTGCAAAAACATAAAAGCTTTCTCTTGAATGCGGTGAAAATGAAGATTCTGCTGAGCAGATCACAAGAATACCATCATCATTCTCGTTATAAGCCTGTTTATTTATGTCAATATATTTTGTATCAAACACCTTATAGCTAAAGCTATTATCCGCTGTTTTTACATTTATTATATCGCCTGCTGTTGCTGAGTGAAGAGGTGAAAAATATGTTTCGCCATTACCTGAAATTAAGCAAGTCCTGCTGCCGCCGGGATTGCCGCTTTCCTTTGACCAACCTGCACCATATCTCATAGAAGCTCGGTTACTTCCATAATACACATCACAATTCAGTCCGAAATCATCACTTGAAATACTGGCAATTTTTTCACCGTACTTTGCATTATCTGCTGATACTATAGTCTCACTGATGACTACATCACGGCTTTTCATAGGAAATTTCCCTTCCACCTTATGAACAATGCCGGTACCATACGGCAATGCAATAATTATAGCTGATGCGGTAACTGCCACTGCAATTACAACAAATATTACAATTCTTAAAATATAAACTGTGCCGACAGTTTTTTTTATTCCCTTTCTTTTCTTATCACTCATAAGAGACTCCTAGTCCTCAAACACAGCACCCTTTGAACCGCTTGTTACATGCTGAGCATATCTCTTAAGATAACCTGTAAGCTCCTGAACAGGAGGCTGCCATTTTGCTTTTCTTTCAGCAAGCACTTCGTCAGACACATTAACCTTCAAAACTCTTGCCGGAATATCGATTTCAATCTCATCTCCATCTTCAATAAAGGCAATCGTTCCGCCTACAGCAGCCTCAGGACTTACATGACCAATAGAAGCACCTCGTGTAGCACCTGAAAAACGTCCGTCTGTAAGCAAAGCAACCGAAGAGCCAAGTCCCATGCCGATAATAGCTGATGTAGGAGAAAGCATTTCTCTCATACCAGGTCCACCCTTTGGTCCTTCATAACGGATAACTACTACATCACCTGCAACAACCTTTCCGCCGTTGATAGCAGCAATAGCTTCTTCTTCGCTGTTGTAGCATTTTGCAGGTCCTTTGTGCTGCATCATCTCAGGAGCAACTGCACCCTTCTTAACAACAGCACCATCTTCTGCAAGATTACCTGTAAGAACAGCAATACCGCCATCTGCAGAAAACGGGCTTTCAAGCTTATGAATAATCTCACCGTCTGCTTCCGGAGCAGCAGCAATTCTGTCTGCAACTGTTCCGCTTACTGTAAGGGCATCTGTATTAATCATACCGCCTCTTGCAAGCTCCTTCATAACAGCCTGAATACCGCCTACATCATTCAAATCTGTAATAAATACAGATGAAGCAGGGTTAAGCTTACAAATCTGAGGTGTTTTTCTTCCATAGGCATCAAGCTCTGCCAGATCAATGTCATGACCTGCTGCATGAGCAATAGCGGTTAAATGAAGAATTGTATTGGTAGAGCAACCTATAGCCATATCTGTGCGCATAGCATTTTCAATAGCCTCTTTAGTTATAATATCACTTGGCTTGATATCTTCCTTAAGTAAGTCCATAACTCTCTCGCCTGCCATCTTAGCAAGTCTGAGTCTTGCACTCATGACAGCCGGAATTGTTCCTGAACCTGATAGTGACATGCCGATTGTTTCTGTAAGGCAATTCATTGAATTTGCTGTGTACATACCTGAACATGAGCCACAGGTTGGACAAGCTGTAAATGCACATGACTCAAGATTTTCAAGGCTCATTTTGCCTACAGCATTTGCACCAACATACTCAAACTGCTCTGAAAGACCAATTCTGTTTTCTGTTTCAGTGCTCTTACCCGGAAGCATAGGACCACCACTGATGAAAATACATGGCAGATTAAGTCTGCACGCAGCAAGAAGCATACCCGGAACAATCTTATCACAGTTCGGAATAAACACAATTGCATCAAGCGGATGAGCAGTAAGCATAACCTCAATAGAATCTGCAATAAGTTCTCTTGAACAAAGTGAATATTTCATACCTTTATGGTTCATTGCAATACCATCACAAACACCGATCGTGTTGAATTCAAATGGCACACCTCCTGCATTGCGTATACCCGCTTTTACCTGCTCTGCAATTTTATCAAGATGCATATGGCCCGGGATATAATCACTCTTAGAGTTTACAACTGCAACAAATGGTCTTTTCATTTCAAGCTCATCAATGCCCAATGCTCTGAGCAGTGAACGATGAGGTGCTCTTGAAGGACCTTCTTTAATTAAATCTGATCTCATTTCTTATACCTTCTTTAAAATAATTGTTCAAAATAATTGTAAAAAAGATGAACATAATGCACATCCTTATACAGATTTATATTTTACCATTTTACGTGATTTTTTTCAAGTATTAGAGTAATAATAATTAATATATCCTTTTTCTTAAATATTATTTTTATTATAGATATTTAAATCTTAATGCTTTCTTTACTTTTGCTAAAGTAAAACTTTTCTTTCATATAGTAATATTTCAACATCAAATAAAAGGACGTGTTAAGAATGGCTAATACAAAAAGAAATAGTACAAAGCTAATTTTCAAGATAATCTCAGTTATTCTTTTATCTTTAGCAACATTTAATTTTACGGAAATTATGAATTTATCAAACAGCGTAAACAGTATAAAAATCAATTTAAAAAAATCATATGCTGTAATTGATGAAAAAGAAAACAGCATTGAAATAGTATGCGTCGGAAACAGTAATCTTTATTCCGGCTTCTCACCTCTTGATTTATGGAATGAATACGGTTATACAAGCACCATTTGTGCAAGTGCACGCCAGACAGTTGAAGAGTCATACAATTTAGTCATGCAAATATTCAAAACACAAAAGCCTAATCTCGTAATAATTGAAACTGACATGTTATTTGACCATAATCCTGACAAGAAAAATTTTTGTGAAAAATCATATAAATATAAGGATTTTTTACAAAGAACAAATCCAATTCTTCTTCAGCAGGATATTGAAAGTATAATTTCTATAGTTTATAGCGGCGATAATAAGCAAATCAATACACATGGTTACAGATACAGCAGCAAAATATGCAAGATTACATATGCCAATTACATGAAAGTGACACAAAACTCTGAAGAAATCACACCCGATAATAAAGATAATATGGATAAATTAATAAGCTTGTGTAAAACATATGGCTGTCAAATTTTATTTATAGAAATGCCGTCAATATCATCATGGAATTATGAAAGATACAGAAGTGTAGCTACATATGCTGAAGAAAATAATATAGATTTTCTGGACTTCAATATACTGTATGATAAATTAATGATTGATTCGTCGCAGTGCTACCGTGACAACGGCAATCATCTTAATTACTATGGAGCTAAATCTGTAACAACTTATATCGGTAAAATTATCAAGGATAAATACTCAATAGAAAATCTAAAAAAGAATTGCAAATATAATTATTGGAATGACAATTATAAACAATTTGAAAGATATAAATCAAAATTTGAAACCTATTACATAAAATAAACATACTAAAAAAATATAGAATTATTTAGCTTCACTTATAAGCCAAATAATATATAAAAAAGTCTATTAAATTTGTATCTTTACATTTCCTAAAAAGATGAAAAGTTCATAAAAATAACCCCGCCTTTAAAGCTAAAGTGCTATAAAAACAAGGTTATTGGTTATCAAATGCGGTTTATTTATATCAAAATAAAATTTATTGAAACAAAGTCAAATTATTTATCAAGAGGCTTCATTGTCGGGAACAATAAAACATCTCTGATTGAATAGCTGTCGGTAAGAAGCATAACAAGTCTGTCAATGCCGATACCAAGTCCGCCCGTTGGAGGCATACCATATTCAAGAGCAGTAACGAAATCATGGTCAATCATATTAGCCTCATCGTCTCCTGCTTCACGGAGCTTCATTTGTGCTTCAAATCTGCCCTGCTGGTCAATAGGATCATTAAGCTCTGAATAAGCATTGCCATACTCACCGCCGAGAATGAAAAGCTCAAATCTCTCTGTAAGAACGGGACAATCAGGCTTTCTCTTAGTGAGAGGCGAAATTTCAACAGGATAATCCATAATAAATGTAGGCTGAACAAGATTTTCTTCAACATACTCTTCAAAGAATGAATTGAGGATATCACCCCATGTAGCCTTGCCGTTTTCAATTTCAATACCCTTTTCGTCAGCAACAGCAATAGCTTTTTCATTATCACTCATAAAGTCCGCAAAGTTTACACCGCTGTATTTTTCTACAGCCTCAATCATTGTCATACGTGCAAACGGAGTTTCAAGGTCAATTTCAGTACCATTGAAAGTGATATGCAGGCTGTCACATACAGTATTAGCTGCATTTCTGATAATATTTTCTGCAATATCCATCATTCCGTGATAATCTGTATATGCCTGATAAAGCTCAATACATGTAAATTCGGGATTATGCCTTACATCCATACCCTCATTTCTGAAGTTTCTGCCGATTTCATATACTCTTTCCATACCGCCCACAATGAGACGCTTGAGATAAAGCTCAGTTGCTATACGCAGATACATATCCATATCAAGAGTATTGTGGTGGGTAATGAAAGGTCTTGCGGCAGCACCGCCTGCTATTACATTAAGAATAGGTGTTTCAACCTCAACAAATCCCAGGTTATCAAGATAGTCTCTGATAGATGAAATGATTTTTGAACGCTTGATGAAAGTGTCCTTAACATCAGGATTCATTATCATATCAAGATAACGTTTTCTGTAGCGTGTATCCGTATCAGTAAGACCATGGAATTTTTCAGGAAGAGGAAGAAGAGATTTTGAAATAAGTCTTATCTTATTTGCATGAACAGAAATTTCACCTGTTCTGGTTTTAAATACAAAACCTGTAATCTCAACAATATCACCGATATCCCATGTTTTAAATTCTTTGAACACATTCTCGCCGACATCATTCATACGAACATATGCCTGAATTCTGCCGTTGCGGTCCTGCACATCAATAAAGTTAGCTTTACCCATGTCACGCCATGTCATAATGCGGCCTGCAATAGTAACCTCTTTATTTTCAAGAGCCTCAAAATCAGCCTTGATTTCATCACTGTGATGAGTTTGATCAGCAAGAGTAATTTCAAAAGGATCTTTCCCTGAATTCTGAAGAGCCTTAAGCTTGTCAATTCTGATTTGCTTCTGCTCATTTTCAGTAAGAACAACCTCTGCCATAGTCATCTGTGCAGCATTTGCATTATTTCCGATTTTTTCTATAATCTCAAGAGCTTCGTCAGCACTGTCGGCACTGCCCTCAAGAGCAACGGCGCCTGTCTGTAGGAATAAAGTATACTTAAATTTATCTCCGTCAGCCTCGATAAGATACTTAGGATTGGTTTTTTCTTCGTCACCTGCAATAGTATTCTGTACCTTCATTCTGCTGTTTTTCTTAACAGCCTTCACACCACGCTTACACGCATCTTCCTTGTCAAATACAGGACTTCTGCCCACTGACTTGTCATCAATTATCAATTCAAAAGTGAAAGTGCTGTCACCTGTCTTGGTGATTTCAAACTTTCCTGCCATATATTTTTACCTCGTTTATTTTAGTCTATAGAAATAATTTCAAGTTCAAGATTGCCGATAGGTGCTTCAACTTCTACAGTGTCACCAACCTTTGAACCCATAAGTGCCTGACCAACAAGACTTTCATCAGAAATTTTGCCGTTAGCCGGATCGGTCTGGCTGTAGCTTACAATTTCATAAAGAATTTCGCTTTTGTCATTCTTTCTGAAAACCTTAACCTTTGAGCCCATACCAATCTTATCGCCTGTAGTAGTACTGTCAACAATAACGGAATTTTCAAGCTGATACTCAAGATCCCTGATACGAGCTTCTATTTTTGCCTGCTCTGATTTTGCTTCATCATATTCACTATTTTCTGAAAGGTCACCATATGAACGTGCAACCTTAAGTTTTTCTGCAATGTCAATTCTGCCTTCGTTTTTAAGAAATTCAAGTTCTTTTTCGAGTGCCTGTTTACCTTCTTTAGTCATTTTAAAGACTTTGTTTGCCATAATAAAAACTCCTTATCGCATTTTTTAATCACTATATTATAGATTATAATTTATTAGCTGTCAAGATTATTGAAAATTTAAATGCAAATCAGTAAATTGTAAAAGGCTGTTCCGACAAGTCAGAACAGCCTCATAATCAGCTGATTTTATTTTTTTACTGCCTCGGTTATTCCCTCTGCGAGACCTGCAAGTCCCTGAATTTCAGACGGAATAATAATCTTTGTAGCCTGACCGTCAGCGGCCTTGCCAAAGGCTTCAAGTGCCTTAATTTTAATAACAGCATCATTTGCATCTGCTTCGTTAAGAAGCTTGATTGCATCTGCAGTAGCCTGCTGAACCTTAAGAATAGCCTCAGCCTCACCTTCTGCCTCACGAACCTTTGCCTCTTTAACAGCTTCGGCATGAAGAATTGCTGACTGCTTTTCTGCTTCAGCTTCAAGAATTTTTGATTCCTTATGACCTTCTGCAACAAGAATTCTTGACTGCTTCTCACCCTCTGCACGAAGGATGGACTCTCTTCTTTCACGCTCTGCCTTCATCTGCTTTTCCATAGCGTCCTGAATTTCACGAGGAGGAATAATGTTTTTAAGCTCTACCCTGTTTACTTTAATTCCCCATGGATCAGTTGCTTCATCAAGAATTACTCTGATTTTTGCATTGATTGTATCACGTGAAGTAAGTGTTGAGTCAAGCTCAAGCTCACCGATAATGTTACGAAGAGTAGTTGCAGAAAGATTTTCAATAGCAGAAATAGGGCTCTCTACACCATAGGTGTAAAGCTTAGGATCAGTAATTTGATAGAAAACTACTGTATCAATCTGCATTGTTACATTATCCTTT
Organism: Bacteroides sp.; assembly: GCA_023665085.1. Taxonomy (GTDB): domain Bacteria; phylum Bacillota; class Clostridia; order Oscillospirales; family Acutalibacteraceae; genus Eubacterium_R. The sequence continues at coordinate 65,696 of JAMPEQ010000008.1, read as the reverse complement.
GTAATAACAGGCTGAGGCTTGAAATCAACCACCTGCTCTTTGAGTGAAACGATTTTTGCTATTCTGTCGATAAAAGGAATTTTAACATGAAGACCTGTCTCCCATGTTGAATAAAAAGTTCCCAGCCTTTCAACAACATATGCCTTTGACTGCGGAACAACTCTTACATTAGCAAGAATTAGTGCAGCAAGGGCAAGAACAATAATTGCCAAAATGATAAATCCTACAATATTCATAATTTTCTCCTTTAATTTATGACAGCTATACTGTCTAATTTACATCTAAATATTTAAACCTTTTTTACAATTAGCTTTACTCCGCTTATTTCAAGCACCTGTACTTTGGATTCAAGCGGAATAACATTGTTATCTGCTGAACGGGCTGACCAGACCTTTCCATCAATTCTGACCTCGCCCTTGCCATTAATATTGTCTATTTCTTCAGCAACTATACCAATCTGACTTATGACTCTGTCAGCGTTGGTCCGCTGCATTTTCGGCTTAATGTATTTTTTCACCAAAGGTCTAGTGATTGCAAGAGCCAAAATTGTTATAACAATAAATACAACAACCTGCAAATAAATCGGTGCATTCAGCATCGCTGCTATAAGACCGCCTATCGCTCCCGCAACAAACCATATCGAAACCAATTGTGCAGTAATTGCTTCAAATACGCCAAAAATGATTATTGCTGCTGCCCAGACAATAAACATCGTGTTTTCAGCTATTGTAATCACCTCCCATATTCATTCACATTATATAATGCTGCGACACGAAAAAGAATGATCAGCTCTTTTCCATATCGTGTGCTTATTATACCACATTTTGCAAAAATATTCAATATCTTGTGCCACTGTACTATTTGAATTTACAATCTGTTAATAAATAATACCAGGACTTGTGGTGCTGAATTTCTCTTGTTATTCCTGTAGTATAGTTTTTCTGCAAAACGAGATTTTCATTAAAATTCCATTTACAATGCAAATGCTCTATGATATAATTATGTAAAAATATCGAAAGGTATGTGATACAGATTATGAAAAGAATTCTAAGCATTTTTCTATCACTAATATTCATAACAAATATTGCAGGCGCTGTCGATTTATCTGTCTATGCAAAAGAAACTGAATTTTCATCGTTTTTAATTAATCCGATATATGAAGACGCAGTTGACAAACAGACACTTATCAAAGAAACCGAAGAGCTTGAAAAGCAGTCACAAACGGACAATGATAACACTATCATTGCAGAAAGAAAATCAGCAAACTATGCCACTCCTCTTCAGGCATCACAAACTCTTCGCGACCACATGGTGAAAAGAGAAAGTAAAATCAAGGTAACCTTTTTATCAGGTACAATTTCATCTAAAAAAGCTGCGGAAAATGTTTTTTACAATGCTTTGGATCAGGAAATTTCTGTAAGTGCCGAAGATGGCGATTATTTAAAATGGCATTGGCAAAGTGTAAATTTTCAGGTCGGATGGCAGAGTGTTCAAGACAAATATTTATATACAATACTCTATACAGTAACTTATCCAACTACATATGATCAGGAGCAAAAGGTAACCAAACAAATCAAAGACGACAGCAAAAAGCTTAATTTAACAGGCAAATCTAATTATAAAAAAGCTCTTGCCATTCATGACTATGTATGTAATAAAATAAAATATGACTACGATCATGTAAATGATACTGAATACATCAACCAGTACACTGCATATGGTGGTTTGTTTACAGGTGTGGCAGTTTGTCAAAGCTATGCTACTTTGTATTACAGACTATGTTATGAAAATAACGTTAAATGCCGAGTTGTTACAAGTGCAAATCATGCATGGAATCTTGTAAATATAGACGGTGCAAATTATTATGTTGACTGTACTTGGGATGACACAAAGACAGATGATGTAAATAGTAATACCGGCAATTACTGGTCGAATGAAATTGTTTATGACTATTTTCTGTGTGGCACAAATACATTAGACGATTATATGCACATCCTTGAAAGTGATTATAAAACCGAGGATTTTCAAAATAAATATCCGATATCATCTGAAACTTATGTTTGCCCCCACGACAAAACTGTGTGGACCATTCCGCAAGGCTCAAACTGCAGTGCAGGCTTTGTCAGAGATCTTGAATGCGACAACTGTGCAGAAAAAATGGGCGAAGGTGAAGTTCCTCCAAACACAAAGCACATTGATTTGACAACAACTGTCAAAGCTACATGCACTTCTGGCGGATATACACTTCACAAATGTCAAAACTGTGCTTACAGCTACAAATCAGATATCAAAAAAGCACTGGGACACAGCTATAAAAACAATATAACCCAAGCAACATCAAGCAAAGCAGGAAGTATTGTAAATAAATGCACACGCTGTAACACAGTAAAATCAACCACAGCAATACCTAAAATATCAGCAATAAATCTAAGCACAACAACCTACACTTATAACGGAAAAGTCCGCACACCTGCTGTAACCGTTAAAGATGCCAAAGGTAAAGTACTCAAGAAAAATACCGATTACACAGTAACATATGCTAAAGGCAGAAAGGCTGTAGGAAAGTACAGCGTTACAATTAAATTTAAAGGCAATTACAGCGCAACAGCAACAAAAACCTTTACAATCAAGCCGAAATCAACAAGTATTACAAAGTTGACAGCCGGCAAAAAGAAGTTTACTGTAAAGTGGAAAAAGCTTACTTCACAGACAACAGGCTATCAGATACAGTACAGCACATCGTCAAAATTCAAAAGTGCAAAGACTGTAACAGTAAGCAAAAATAAAACAACATCAAAATCAATTTCAAAGCTCAAGGCAAAGAAAAAGTATTATGTTCGGATTCGTACTTACAAAACAGTCAAGGTAAACGGTAAGAATACAAAAATCTATTCTTCATGGTCAAAAGCTAAAACAGTAACAACAAAGAAATAAAAATCAGCAGCGGACTGTCTCGATTGAAACAGTCCGCTGTTGGTTTTATAAAGTTATAAAATTTATTTATTACATCAAATCTGCAATCACATCTGAAAATTCTGTTGGATTTTCAATATCAAGACCTGCAATAAGTCTTGCTGACGAATAAAGCAGCTTGGTGTATTTTGCAAGTGCATCATCATCTGCAGATGCAAGCTTTTCAAAAACCTTATGATTTGAATTAATCTCAAGCACAAGCTGAGCTTTTACACCCTGATTTGCTCCAGGCATAGCATTAAGCACCTTTTCCATTTCAAGAGAAACATAGCCTTCGCTTGAGAGTGATACCGGATGTGAGCCAAGTTTGTTTGAAAGCTTTACAGATGATACTTTATTGCCAAGAGCATCTTTCATTTTGTCAAGAAGTTCCTTTGAGTCCTCATTTTTCTTGTCAATAGCTTCTTTTTCTGCTTCTGTAGAAAGATCTAAATCCTCCTTGCAGATATTAGCAAAATGCTTGCCCTCATATTCCATAAGCATCTGAATAGCAAACTCATCAACTTCGTCAGTAAAGTAAAGCACTTCATAGCCTTTTTCCTTAACGGCATCCATCTGAGGAATCATTGCAATCTTCTGTGTATTCTCTCCGCAGGCATAATAAATAGTATCCTGTGAATCTGCCATTCTGCCAACATATTCTTTAAGAGTTGTTAGACCGTCATCATTTGATGAAGCAAACAGAAGCAAATCCTTAAGTGCATCCTTTTCCATTCCGTAATTTGCATAGACACCAAATTTAAGCTGAACACCAAAAGCTTTGAAAAACTTTTCATACTTTTCTCTGTCATTATTCAGCATTTTTTTAAGCTCATTTTTAAGCTTTTTATCAATAGCCTTAGCAATAATTTTAAGCTGATGGTCATGCTGAAGCATCTCTCTGCTTATATTCAGGCTCAAATCAGCACTGTCAACAAGTCCCTTTACAAAGCTGAAATAATCAGGAAGAAGGTCAGCACACTTTTCCATAATCAAAACACCGTTTGAATAAAGCTGTAATCCCTTTTCATACTCCTTGCTGTAGAAATCATAAGGCGGATTTTCAGGTATAAACATAAGGGCATCAAAGGTAGCCTGTCCCTCAGTCTTTGAATGAATTACAGAAAGCGGATTATTGTAGTCAAAAAATTTATTTTTGTAGAATTCATTATATTCATTCTCTTCAATCTCACTTTTTGACTTTCTCCAGAGCGGGACCATTGAATTGAGTGTATCATTAGTAATTTCTGTGATATACTCCCCTTCCTTTTCAGGATCAGGCACTTGATGGCTCATTTCCATACAAATAGGATAACGAATATAATCGCTGTATTTCTTAACGAGTTCAGAAATTTTATATTCCTCAAGATAGTCACTGTATTTTTCGTTTTCATTATCTTCTTTAATATAAAGAGTGATTACCGTACCCGCATCTTCCTTACTGCATTCTTCAATTGTATATCCGTCAACACCTGAAGACACCCACTTATTAGCAGTATCTGATCCAAAAGCCTTAGAAACTACTTCAACCTTATCTGCAACCATAAAGGAAGAATAAAAGCCTACGCCAAACTGACCGATAACTGAAATATCATCAGCTTTCTCATCATCGGCATTTTCCTGTTTAAAATTCAGCGAACCGCTTTTAGCAATAGTGCCAAGATTGCTTTCAAGCTCATCAGCAGTCATACCTATACCATTATCAGTCAAAGTAATGGTGCGTGAATCCTTGTCAACGTCAATCTGAATTTTAAAATCATCTTTCGCCAGCTTTACGCTATCATCAGTCAAAGATTTAAAATAAAGCTTATCCATAGCATCGCTGGCATTTGAAATAAGCTCACGAAGGAATATTTCCTTATGTGTATAAATTGAGTTAATCATCATGTCCAGCAGTTTTTTTGACTCTGCCTTAAACTGTTTTTTTCTCATTTTTATCACCTTGCTTTACGTAATTAGCACTCTCAAAGCTTGAGTGCTAATATTTATTATACCCATAATTTTCTAATTGTCAATACTGTGTTTTAATAAAATTGTACAATGATACGCAATCATTTGTTGACTTTTATGTTGATTTCTAATAATATATTAGTATCAAATAATAAAAGAGGTATCATTATGGCGGTTAAAACTAAAGAAAAAAAGAAAAGTAAAAAATGGCTTAAGGCTTTGATTATTATCGTTTGTATAATCGGTGCAATTGCTATACTGCTTACTGCAGCAGGCAACCATAAATCAGATCCGAAAAATCTTCAAAGCTATGAAACAACCAACCCATACATACTTACAGAAACAGATATTTCAGGTCACCGCAGCGGCGGAGGAATTGCTCCCGAAGAAACTATGATGGCATTCAAAAACTGCGCAGAAAATCCTGATTTCAAAATTGATGTATTTGAATTTGATCTGCATATCACCAAGGATGATGTCCTTGTACTTCTGCATGATGATACTCTTGACAGAACATCTGATTGTGTTGAGGTGTTCGGTGAAGAAGATGTTCGCCCCGAAACCAAAACTTATGAAGAGCTCCGTCAGCTTAATATGGGTGCCAAATTTGAAACTGATGACGGTCAATCCCCTTACAAAGATTTAAGCGGTGATCAGGTTACAGACGATTTAAAGATTTTAAGAGTTGAAGATGTACTTGACTATCTCATGTCAGTCGGTGACTATAAATATATTATCGAAATCAAGAACAGCGACGATCTCGGCAGAAAAGGTGTAGATATACTCTATAAAATTCTTCAGAAAAAAAACATTCTTGACAGAGTAATTTTCGGAACATTCCATGGTGAAATCAGTGAATATGTTGACGAAAACTATCCTGATATGACAAGAAGCACAGGTATAGTTGAAGCAATTAAATTCTGGCTTGCAGCACTTACCAACAGCAAAAGCTATGAACCGCCTTGCGATGCTTTGCAGATTCCTTATTGTCCTCCATTCAAAAATCTGGGCTTGAATACCGCAACAACCACTGTTATTAATTATGCACACAAAAATAACATTGCAGTTCAGTACTGGACAGTAAATGACGAAGAGGATATGAAATATCTTATCAGCATCGGAGCAGACTGTATTATGACAGACTATCCTGACAAGCTTTATAAGGTAAAAAGTGAAATCAAATAAAATTTCCAATCCAACGGCAGTCAAATAATGACTGCCGTTTTCTTCTGCCTAATGCATACTGTGAAATAATTACAACTTGACATATACAACATATAGGTGTATATTATTAAGGTAGTTATTAAAATAGATATTTAGTATTCATAGCCAGTGAATAGAAATAATCAATTTTTGACTTAATAAATTGCATTTGAACTGTACCTTTTCTGATGGTAATTAACTAGAAATTTTAACAGAAGGAGGTGCTGTCTATGAGTAGTGTAATTGTTCCTATAATTGTCGGCGTTGCGTGCGCTGTTATTTTTGGTGTAGTAGGTTTTGTGCTTGGCGGTGAACATCGCAGAAAAACAAGCGAAAAGGAAATTGGCTCTGCCACACAGGAAGCTACAAAAATAATTAACAATGCCCTTGCTGAAGCTGAGGCTACAAAAAAGTCTCGCATAGTTGAAGCTAAGGACGAAATACACAAGCTTCGTTCTGATGCGGACAAAGAAATCCGCGAAAGAAGAAGTGAGGTGCAAAGACAAGAAACTCGTCTTAATCAAAGAGAAGAACATCTTGATAAGCGAGCTGAATCAATTGAACGTAAAACTGATGCTTTAAGCGAAAAGCAAAAACAGTTGGACGAAAAAATACTCGAAGTTGACGGCATCAAGAAAAGCCAGTTTGATATGCTGGAACGCATTTCAGGATTAACACAGGAGGAAGCAAAAGAACAGCTTTTAGCTTCTTTGGGTGAAGAGCTTGACACAGAAAAGAGCAAGCGTATTCTTGAATACGAGCAGATGATTCGAGATCAGAGCGAAATTATCGCAAGAGAAATCATCGGAACTGCTATCCAGCGTTGTGCAGCAGACCACACAGCAGAAACAACCGTTTCTGTAGTTGCCCTTCCGAATGATGAAATGAAGGGCAGAATCATTGGACGCGAAGGCAGAAATATCCGCTCCATTGAGACTATTACAGGTGTTGAATTAATCATCGATGACACACCTGAAGCCATTACAATCAGCTCATTTGATCCTGTAAGAAGAGAGATTGCAAGACTTACTCTTGAACGTCTTATTCAGGACGGACGCATCCATCCTACCAAAATTGAAGAGTTCTTTGAAAAGAGCACAAAAGAGGTTAATGCCATCATTAAGCAGGAGGGTGAAAAAGCTGTACTTTCAGCTAACTGCGGACAGGTTCATCCGGAACTTGTTAAGCTTCTCGGTAAGCTGAAATATCGTACCTCTTATGGACAAAGTGTACTCAAGCACAGCCTTGAAGTATCCTATATTGCAGGCTTGATGGCTGCAGAAATCGGAGCTGATGAAAGGCTTGCAAGAAGAGCCGGTCTTCTTCACGATATCGGTAAAGCACTCGATCATGAAATGGAAGGCTCGCATATTGCTCTCGGCGTTGAATACGCAAGAAAATTCAAAGAAAATGAAGGTGTGGTGCATGCCATTGCCGCACACCACGGTGAAATTGAATGCAAAACCGTTGTTGCATGTCTTGTACAGGCAGCCGACGCAGTATCAGCAGCACGTCCAGGTGCAAGAAGAGAAAACATTGAAAACTATATCAAGAGACTTCAGCAGCTTGAAGAGATTTCAACAAGCTTTGACGGAGTTGAAAGAGCATATGCTATTCAGGCAGGCAGAGAGGTCAGAGTTATGGTTAAGCCTAATGTCATTGACGATAGCAGAATGCCATACATAGCACATGAAATTGCTAAAAAGATTGAAAATGAAATGGAATACCCCGGTCAGATTAAGGTAAACATTATCAGAGAATCAAGAGCAAGCGATATAGCAAAATAATAAATTTTACCGACATCAGATTTCAATTGAATTCTGGTGTCGTTTTTTTAGAAAGGAAAAACTTTATGATAAAACACATTGTTTGTTTCAAGCTAAAAGATAACAGCCCTGAAAGCTGTCAAAAAACAGCTGAAATATTAAAATCAATGGAGGGCAAAGTTCCTCAGCTTAAATCAATCGAAGTAGGAATCGACTTTTTGCATTCCGAACGTTCTTACGACGTTATCCTGCAGGTAACAGTTGAAAACGAAAAAGCATTAGAAGACTATCAGAACGACGAATATCACTGCAACGTAGTAAAAAAATACATTCACAAGGTCCGTGAAAGCTCTGTAGCAATTGATTATAACATATAAACCTCATAAGTAAAAAAACTGCCTCTGCTAAAGCAGAGGCAGTTTTTACTTGAATACATTCAATCTTTTATAATCGTTTCTTGAATATTACTAATAACAAAATATTACATAATGCTCATAATATTATATAATAAAATATAATAAATTATTTATAATATACTCGTTGACTTGAATATGCATGTTTGGTATAATATTTTTGTACAATTATATTCTAAAAGCACATGGAGGGAATCATGGAAGAGAATAGAGAAATAGAAATTGACTTAAGAAAAGTCTTTGAAATGCTTAAGAAAAAAGCAATATTTATAGTTATTATTGCCATAATCGGCGGAATACTTGCCGCCTGCTATACAAACTTTTTCATCGAACCGAAATATACCGCTTCGGTAAAACTTTATGCATACAGTGATAACGGATATATTCTCGGCTCTGACAACAGCATAACATCAGGAGGTATTGACGCCTCTGAAAAATTAGTAAAAACATATCTTGAGGTTGTAAAGAGCAATGCTTTTTTAGAAAAAGTGTCCGACAGATTTGACAATAAAATTTCCGCAGGTCAAATAAAAGGCATGCTCAGCTGCTCTCAAATTGAAGACACAATTGCATTCCAGATAAGCATTACAAGCACAAATCCTAAAACAGCTGCGGATATTGCAAACGCTATTGCAGATACATGCCCTGATGAAATTGTAAATATAATTAAGGTCGGCGGCGTATCAATCATTGATAATGCTGTAGAGCCTAAATCTCCATCTTCACCAAATGTAAAGAAAAATGTTCTTATGGGTTTAATTGCAGGCTTTGCTCTCAGCTTTGCGTTCTTCTTTCTTAAAGAATTATTTGATACAAGCATCAAGGACGAAAAGGATTTGGAAAGAGAATTCGATATTCCTATTCTCGGCTCAATTCCAAGACTTGTACCTACTGCTGAAAAATCAAAATCTTCGAATACAGAAATACCTGCCGTAGATAATGCCAAAGCAGGAATTAATTTAACAATAACAGAAAAGGAGGAAAACTGATATGGCTAAAATTGAAGCTAAAGCAAAACAAAGCAAAAAGCAAAGAACTGCCGGTTTTTCACGTGACGATCAGAAAAAAATGCTTTGTCCTGAGTCTCCATTTGTTGTAAAAGAAGCTTACAATTCCATAAGAACCAATCTCCTTTTCACTCAGCAGGGAGAGAAATGCCCAATATTTATCGTTTCAAGTCCACTTGCAAACAATGGTAAATCAATAAACTCCATAAATCTCGCTATCTCATTTGCTCAGATGGGAAAGCGTACTCTGCTTATTGATGCAGATATGAGAAACCCTACAATTCATCGTATGTTTTCAATACCTGTTAAAAATGGTTTATCCGAAATTCTTGCAGGTCTTACAGACAGCATTACGGTATCAAAAACAGATGTAGAAAATCTTTCTGTACTTACAGCAGGTAAAATTCCTCCAAACCCCGCAGAGCTTCTTTCATCTGCCAGAATGGATAAGCTTCTGGAATTTGTTAAAAGCCATTACGACTGTGTATTCATTGATACACCTCCTATTAATCTTGTTACAGATGCAACATCATTTGCTTTAAAGGCTACCGGCTACATACTTGTAGTAAAATCTGAAACAACAGATATTCAGGACGTAAAAGTTGCAGTTAATGCATTAAAGAATATTGACGCTCAGATTTTAGGCTTTGTATTTAATGATGCTAATGCAACAGGAAAAAGATATTCTTCTTATTACAGAAGAAGCTATCATTCAAGATACAGCAAATACAGATATAATTACAACTATAATTATAACTACAATTACGGATACAGCGGTTACAACCGCTACAAGTAGGTGTCATAAAAAATGCGAAAAAGAAAAAAAGCGCAAAGGCTTTCGACGTTTTTAACTGATTTAATAGCTTTAATTGTTTCAAATTTATTGGGGATTTTTATATTCGGATGTATTATGCATAAAATTCCTGATTATTCGTTGCAGGAATGGTCAAACCGAACATATTCACTTGCCGTTTCATTTTTAGTTATTTTTCTTCTTTTTGCGTCTCCGCTTGATTTATCAAAAAGAAGCAAAAAAATGGAATTTGTTTCATGCATAAGAAATAGTGTATTAACATTCGCGTGTTTCGGTGTACTTTTGATATTGACAAAAAATGAAATAATCGAATCAAGATATTTATTTTTCGGCGTATTTTTAATTCATTTAGTTGTCTCACTCTTATTCCGCTTTATAACTAAAAAGCTTCTTTTAAACAATGCAAGCAAATCACGACACGCTACGCAAACGGGAATTATAACCATAACCGAAAATGCTGAAACATTTGTAGAAAAGCTAAAAGCAGACTGGACCAAAAATATAAAGGCAGTTGCTTTGCTGGATACCTCCTTTAATGGAAGCGGGTATATCAAAAATACTGCTTATACCGAAGAAAACGGCAGTACTTTTGTAAAGACTGCTGAAAATGTAATTGATAATGTTCAAGGAATTCCTGTAGTAGCAAACAAAGAAAATCTTTTAGGCTGGATAAGAACTGCCTCAATTGATGAAATATATATAAATCTTCCGTCCGAATACAGTGACACGGTAGTAGGAATAATTGAAGAGCTCGAGGATATGGGTATTACTGTTAATATGACTATTCCATCTCTTGAAAAAATAGTTAATGAAAGCAAATTTGACAATATAAACTGTAATGTAAAAGCCGGATATCCTATGGCTGTATTTTCACCTGCTGTACATAATGAAAAGCACTTGATTATCAAAACAATATTGGACTTTATCGGCGGAATTCTAGGTTCAATAATTTCACTTCCGATTATTCTGCTTGTGGCAATTCCGCTTAAGCTGGAATCACCCGGTCCGCTGATTTTCAAACAGCAGAGAGTCGGAAAAAACGGACGTATATTTAATATATACAAGCTGCGTTCAATGTATGTTGATGCAGAAGAACGCAAGGCTGCCCTTATGGAACAGAATCAAATGAACGGATTAATGTTCAAAATGGAAGATGATCCAAGAATAACAAAAGTAGGAAAATTCATCCGAAAATTCAGTATTGACGAGCTTCCGCAATTCTGGAATGTTGCTAAAGGTGATATGAGTCTTGTTGGTACAAGACCGCCTACAATTGATGAATTTGAAAAATATGAAAGTCATCATAAAAGAAGGCTGTCATTTAATCCCGGTATTACAGGAATATGGCAGGTATCAGGCAGATCAGAAATAACAGATTTTGAAGATATTGTTAAAATGGACTGTGATTATATTGACAACTGGTCATTAGGACTTGATATAAAAATATTGTTTAAAACTGTCGGTGTTGTGCTGACTTGCAAAGGTGCAGAATAAATGAAAATTGCAATGATAGGTCACAAAAGAATACCCTCACGTGAAGGCGGAATAGAAATCGTAGTTGACGAGCTGTCCTCCGCTCTCGTAAAAAGAGGAAACAATGTTGTGGCTTATAACCGAAAAGGACACCATGTTTCAGGCAAAAATTTTGAAAACAGCAGGAATTTAAAAGAATATAATGGAATTAAACTAAAGACCGTGTTTACCTTTGAAAGCAGCAAGCTGAATGCAATTGTTTACAGCATTCTGGCATCCATAAGAGCCTCCTTAGGCAGATATGATATTGTGCATTTTCATGCAGAAGGACCAAGCTCAATGTGCTTTCTGCCAAAAATTTTCGGCAAGAAAGTTATTGTTACTATTCACGGACTTGACTGGCAGCGCTCCAAATGGGGAGGATTTGCAACTGCATTTCTAAAATTTGGTGAAAAAATGGCAGCAAAGCATGCTGATGAAGTGATTGTTCTGTCTGAAAATGTAAAAAAATATTTTCTTGAAACATATGGCAGAGACACTGTATATATTCCAAATGGCGTAAAAAAACCGATTGTCAGAGACGACCATATTATAAAAGAAAAATTCGGTATCAGTAAAGACAGCTATATACTGTTTTTAGGAAGAATAGTTCCTGAAAAATGTGCACATCATCTCATAAATGCATATAAAAATCTTGATACAGACAAAAAGCTTGTTATCGCAGGCGGATCAAGCCATACAAGTGAATATATGAATGAGGTAAAAGAACTGGCAAAGGATAACAGCAATATAATCTTTACTGATTTTGTTCAGGGAGAAATTCTTGAAGAGCTATACTCAAATGCTTATATCTACTGCTTGCCAAGTGATTTAGAGGGTATGCCTCTGAGTTTACTGGAGGCTATGAGCTACGGCTGTTGCTGCGTTACATCAGACATTCATGAATGCACTGAAGTCTGTGAAGACAATGCATTGTATTTTGAAAAAGGAAATGCAAAATCTCTTGAAAGTCTTTTGAAACAGCTGATTGATAACGAAATCCTTGTGAGCAAATATAAAAAAGAAGCAAGTAATTACATATGCAGTAAATTCAGCTGGAATGATATTGTGGACAGAACACTTGAACTGTACAAAAAATAATGGTGATAAAATGAAAATATTGATGGTAAATAAGTTTTTGTATAAAAACGGCGGATCAGAAACATACATGTTTAAGCTTGGTGAACAGCTTGCAAAAACAGGTCATCAGGTTGAATATTTTGGAATGGAGCACGAAGGCAGATGCGTTTCAAACAGTGCAGATGCATACACTTCGGATATGGATTTTCATAACAGTGGTGCTCTGCAAAAAATCAAAATGTCCTTAAAAACAATCTATTCAAAAGAGGCTAGGATAAAAATAAGACTTGTTCTTGATAAATTTCAGCCTGATATTGTTCATTTGAACAATTTTAACTATCAGCTTACGCCGTCAATTATTTTAGAAATAAGACAGTGGGAAAAAGAGAGTGGCAAAAGCGTTAAAATAATATACACTGCTCACGACTATCAGCTTATCTGCCCTAATCACATGATGTATAACAATGATAAGATTTGCGAGGCATGCATAGGCGGAAAATTTATAAACTGCACAAAAGGAAAATGTGTTCACGGCTCAGCATTAAAATCGATAATAGGCACAATAGAGGCTGAATACTGGAACAGAAAAAATGTATACAGCCAAATTGATACAATCATATGCTGCAGTGAATTTATGAAAAAAAAGCTGGACAGCAACCCTATATTCAAAAACAAAACTATAACCTTACACAATTTTGTTGACATGGTTGAAAAAAAGGAAACTGATAAAGAAGATTATATACTGTATTTTGGAAGATTTGCCAAGGAAAAAGGAATTGAAACATTAGCAGGAGCTTCAAGCATTAATTTTGTATGTGCGGGCTCAGGTCCTATGGAAGACACTGTTAATCATTCACCTAACCTTGAAAATATAGGCTTTAAAACAGGAACAGAGCTTGAAACTCTTATACGCAAGGCAAAGTGCACTGTATATCCAAGCATATGGTATGAAAACTGCCCATTCTCCGTCATGGAAAGTATTATGTATGGTACTCCTGTAGTTGCCGCAAATATCGGAGGTATACCCGAACTAATCGATAACAATAAAACCGGCATACTTTTTGAAGCAGGAAATATAAAAGAATTTGAAAACGCAATCAACAGTATAATTTCAGATAAAGCTAAGGCTGACGAAATGAGCAAAGCCTGTCTGGATTATAAATTTGATGCAGTAAGTGATTACTGTACAAAGCTGATTAAAATATATGAGAATTAATCTCATGAGGTGAAATAAATGGCAAAAAAATTAAACGGAACAGTAATTGTTACATATCGCTGCAATGCACGCTGTAATATGTGCAACAGATATAAAAAACCATCAAAGCCCGAAGAGGAAATAACAGTTGAAACAATAAAAAAACTCCCTCCGATGTATTTTACAAACATCACAGGAGGAGAGCCTTTTATCAGAGAGGATTTAAGAGAAATCGTTGCAGAGCTTTACAAAAAAAGTGACAGAATTGTTATATCTACCAACGGATTTTTTACAGACAGAATTATTGAGCTTTGCAAAGAATTTCCTAATGTTGGCATAAGAATCTCAATCGAAGGTCTCGAAGAAACCAACAATACTATCCGTGGTCTTAACGATGGATTTAATAAGGGATACACAACTCTCAAAAAGCTGGTAGAGATGAAACATCCTGATGTAGGATTCGGAATGACTGTTCAGGATGCAAATGCAAAAGATTTGGTATCACTTTACAAACTGAGTGATGAAATGAATATGGAATTTGCCACTGCATCACTCCATAACTCCTTCTACTTCGTAGAGGCAAAAAACATTATCAAAGACAGACCTATGGTTGCAAAGGAATTTGAAAACCTTGTAAATGAACTTTTAAAATCAAATTCACCAAAAAAATGGTTCAGAGCTTACTTCAATCACGGTCTTATTAATTACATATACGGGCAGGAAAGACTGCTTCCATGCGATATGGCATTTGATACATTTTTCATTGATCCTTACGGTGATGTAATGCCTTGCAACGGAACAAAGGAAAAAGAGGTTATGGGTAATCTCAATGAGCAGGATTGGGAGACTCTCTGGAACAGTTCGCAAGCTGATAGAGTAAGAGAAAAGGTAAGACACTGCGATCGTCAGTGCTGGATGATTGGCTCCGTATCTCCTGCTATGCACAAATATATCCACAAACCTGCACTTTGGGTTATAAAGCACAAATTCCTGCGTTATTTTAAAGACAGCAAATATTCTATGTACGAAAATAAAATTTGCCGTGATTACCGTGACGGCAAAATTACAAAGGAAGAGCTTGATAAGTTGTCAACATGTGATGTAAACGCTGTTGTAAATGACGGCTTGAGTGACATTTCAAGAGAACAGCTGAAAAATAAAACAGGTGAAGAAATTGTAGATGCCGATATTGCTGCACAAACCAGAGAGAAATAATTTATTATGAAGAATTCAAATGACTTAACTGCAAAGAAAAAAGCACGAAACTCAAATATTGAAATAGTAAGAATTTTCGCTATGCTGATGATTATCGCATCACATATTTACGGAACTAATTCAGGCGAAGAATTTCAAAAATTACCTCAAGTTATTTTTGTATTTACGCAGTCAGTGTTTTCTGCCGGATTAGGCGTTATAATTTTTATGCTTATAAGCGGATACTTTTTGATTAATTCTTCTGCAAAAAGACTTACAAAAATGATATCAATGACATGGTGCTGTTCGGTCTTTGCAATGATAGTAGGCATCGTTGTTAATAAGCTTACAAATGAAAATATTTCTTTGATGAGTATAGTCAAACATATTATACCTATTTCAAGCAGATATTACTGGTATATTTCCTGCTACATCTGCGTAATGATTCTTGCTCCGTTCTTTAATAAAGCCATAAATGCAATGTCAAAAAAAGATTTTCAAAAATTGATTATTGCAATGCTGGCAATATTTTATATTATGCCTACGTTTCTTTATTTTGACATTATGAACGATAGAGGAAAAGGTCTTGTTACAATGATAAGTGCATATTTCATTGGCGCATATCTTTCAAAATACAGAATTCAGCTTAATAAAAACAAAGCAGCTGTACTTCTTCTGATTACTTTTGCGGTAACTTTTGTAGGAAATTATGCAGCAACACTTGTCAGAGGAGAAACCTCTTATCCGTTTTCAAGGGAATGCACAATAACAACATTAGCTGCAGGTATTCTTATTCTTCATATTGCAACAGAAAATACATACGAAAACAGAGTTATCAATGCTCTGTCTTCAAAAACATTATATATCTATATCATCAGCGGAACTGTTACCAACATTATTTCAAGATTTGAAATAACCACCAAATATCAGGAAAGCATATGGCTGGTATTTTTAATGCTGGCTATGTCAATAGCTGTTTTTGCATTATGCTATCTGCTGGCATTAGTCTTGCAGTATCCTGCATTACTTTTAGATAAAATACTATATTCTTTTATAGAAAAAGTGACGCCTTATATAAACAAAATTTCAAATAAAATAGGTATTAAAAATGAAAATTCTTGTAGTTAATCCTATTATTTACACAAGTGAAACCAAAAATATAAAAAGAGTAAATACCATCAAGGACACTATGATTTATGATCTGTGTCTTGGCTTTACTGAGCTTGGTGCAGAAGTTACACTGGCTGCCGCAGAGGACTACAAGCCTTCGGAGGAAGAGGATTATCCTTTTAAAATAATATGGCTCAAAACAAAGCTTAAAAAGCTTTTCCCTGTCAACACATTACCATACTGCCCAGGAGTTATATCTCTTGCAAAGCATGGCGGATATGATTTCATAATCACCAGCGAAGTATTTTCTCTCAACTCTTTAATGCTTACTATGTGCAGTAATAAAAACCTTATTGTATGGCACGAGCTTGCAAAGCATAATAAGATTTTTAAAGGAATTGCATCAAAAATTTGGTACGGATTTGTTGCAAGATTATTTTTCAGAAACTCCCTTATTGTGCCCAGAAGTATTGAGGCAAGAGATTTCATAGGTCAATTCTGTCACAAAATCAGTGACGAAATTATTGACCACGGAGTAAATCTTCATAAATTTACACCATGCGAAAAAAAGAAAAATTACTTTGTCGTAAGTTCTCAGCTGATAAAAAGAAAACGCATAGACAAAATTCTTTGTGCATTTTCTGAATATCTTAATGAATACGATAGCTCTGCAAAGCTTTATATTATGGGTGACGGCGATGAAAAAGCTAATCTTGAAGCCTTGTCAAAAACGCTAAATATTGAGCAAAGCACTATATTTACAGGAAAGCTTAATCATGACAAGCTGATTGATTATCTCAGAAAAGCTTCAGCTATGCTGGTTTATACCGAAAAAGACAATAATATGGTGTCTATCGTTGAGTCCATTTCTGTAGGCACACCTGTCATTACAACATCTGTTCCATACAACGCCGGATATATTAAGGCCAATAACCTTGGTATAGTTAATGACGAATGGAGTAAAAAAGATTTGCATAAAATTATTGAAAACAACGTATACATAAAAAACTGCCTTAAATATCGTGAAACACTATCCACAACAGAAAAGGCAGAAACCTTTATAAAAATTTATAAAGCAATGAATTAACGGAGAAAATATGAAGTCAATATGTTATATAATTCCCTTTTTCGGCAAACTGCCAGGAAAGGCATTTCAGCTGTGGCTTACAAGCTGTAAAGCTAATCCTACTGTAAACTGGCTGA
Source organism: Bacteroides sp. (assembly GCA_023665085.1). Classification (GTDB taxonomy): domain Bacteria; phylum Bacillota; class Clostridia; order Oscillospirales; family Acutalibacteraceae; genus Eubacterium_R. Next base: position 48,297 of record JAMPEQ010000008.1, on the reverse strand, counting down.
TTTACACTGATGACAAAACTGAATATAATTATCCTGAAAATGTTGCTGTAAAATACTGCAGTTACGAGCAGCTGCTTGAAAAACTGCAAAATAATTTTGACGAAAAAATTGAAGTAAAAACTCCATGGCATCTTTCGCTCTTTAAACCTGCTTACGGTGAGATATTCAGCGAAGATTTAATTGGTTATGACTTTTGGGGATACTGCGATATTGATTTGATGTGGGGCGATATCCGCAGATTTTTTACTAAGGAAATACTTGAAAAATATGACCGTATAGGCTTTTACGGTCACTCAACAATCTTCAAAAACACACCTGAAGTAAATGCCCGATATAAAGTAATTGTACCCGGAGAACTTAACTATAAAGATGCTTTTTTCAAAGGCAATCGATATTCCTTTGATGAAAACGGAATTGATGCGATTTATAATTATCTCAATATTCCCTACTATCAGGAAATTATTTTTGCAAATCTTACGAAATACGAAAGAAAATTTCATCTTGACGCAATGCCCGAAGAAGATGAATATAAAAATAACAGACAAATATTTACATGGAAAAAAGGCAGGCTTACAAGATATTATCTGAACAGCGGAAAAATTTTTGAAGAAGAATTTTTGTATATTCATTTTTGGTGCAGACCAATGAGCTACAAAATTTCAAAGTTCGGCACTGATACCGAATATCTTATTTATTCCGATGTTGTAAGTGATAAACCGTTTAGACTTACAAGAGGTCTTATAAGCAGAAAGGGTATAAGTCATCCTATAAGTTTTTATGCAAAAAGCTTATGGAAAAACAGACATAAGCTCACACCGGAAAGAATAATTTTCAATATAAAAGGAGCATTAGGAAAAAACAATTGATTGCTTCTTAACTAATAAAAATTCACTATATCATATTCAGATATAAGAGGTAAAAAATGGAAATATCAAACAACTCAAATAAAACCAGATATTTATGGGTTGACAATATAAAATTTGTAGCGTGTATTTTAGTTGTTCTCGGTCATTTCTATATGTCCATGGTATCAGCCAAAATTCTTCCTGACAATGCATTATATAATATAATAATTCAAGCCGTTTATACATTTCATGTCCCTCTGTTTTTTGTATGCAGTGGTTTTTTATATCAAAAATCTAATAAAGTTCACAGTCTGAAGGCATGGCAGCATAATGTATCTGACAAACTTCTGAATTTAGGTGTGCCCTACTTTACATTTTCTATAATCACTCTGTTGCTTAAAGCAGTTTTTTCAGACTATGTAAACACCGAAGCAGGCAACTTTTTTAATTCTTTATTTATCAATCCTATTTCACCGTATTGGTATTTATACATACTATTTTTTTTCTTTCTTTTAATACCATGTGTAAACTCAAAAAAGCAGGCAAATACACTTCTTATAGCTGCTATCATACTTAAAATAGTCAATATAGCTATACATGATTTGGGATATCATTTACCATACATATTCTCATTGACATCGAAATTTATTTGGTTTGCAATAGGTATGTGGCTTGCAGTTAATGAAATTAATTGTAATATAAAAAGAAAAAAGATTTTTATGATAATTTCATTTATAACAGCTGCACTATTAAGTATTTATTTTTTCCGTCAATACACGAATAACGAAACAATAAAATCAGTTATCGGAATTTTATTTATTATTGCAATATTAATTTGTTCGCACGTAACTGATATAAAATACATAAATAACATAAGCTTTAAATTTTCCGAATATTTTATGCCTGTTTTTTTAATGCACACAATTTCGGCAGCAACAGTACGTTCATTACTGGTGAAACTCGGCATAACAAATTCAATCATGCACATTTTATTTGGAATAATTGCAAGCTTCCTGCTGCCTGTTTTAGTTTACATGATTGCAAAAAATCTTCGACCTCTGCTGTTCTTCTTTTATCCTAAAAAAGCAATCAACAAGAAAAAATAACTAAGGACTTATAAAATGAACGAAATCATCAACAAAAATAAACACTTAAAATTGAATAAAACAAGTTTTAAACTTAATTATAAGTGTTTTCTTGTCATTGCTCTTATTATTACACTTATAATTCTGGAGATAAGAAACACAGGTAGTTATCTTGACGAGATTCTCGGATTATGCTCAGCTGTATATCTAATAGCTTTCAGAAGCAAAGTTGAAAGACGAGATTTAATAACAATTATCACACTGTTCTCTGTTGTTGTTATAGGTATACTATCTAATATATTATTTAATATAAATAATTCTATTTTCTCAATATGTGTAGATATTGTTGCTGAAACTAAATTATTATTTTCATTTTTCTTTATAAAATACTTTTTATCAAAAGATGAAAAACAAAGAATTATAGATATATTGCTTCCTTTTGCAAAGCTATACACAATTTTTGCTTTTTTACTATCATTATTGAGCCAGGTTGTAAATTTAGGAATGACTGATGGTGAAAGATACGGAATCAAGGCTTTCACATTTTTCTTTAGATTCAGTTTCCAATATGTTGCAGTTTATATTCTTGTGTTCGGAATTTTGATATGTAATACAAAAATGAAACCTCAGCAACGCAAATTATATTATATTTTTGCAACTATAAGTATAGTATTATCTACTAAATCACCTGCAATTGTATTTGCAATAATTTTTGTTGCACTATCCTATTATTTTAAGAAACACCAAAAATTAAACTTTTTAACAATTATTGCAGGTATAGTAATGATTATCGTCGCAGGTCAGTTTCAAATTAATGAATATCTACTTGTTGATGAATCTCCAAGAAGACTGTTTTTTCAATATTCTTTTAAAACTGCTAATACATATTTTCCACTGGGATCAGGTTTCAGCACATTTGCTTCTGATCAGGCAGCAAGAATATATTCCCCGCTTTATTATCAATATGGATTTGATACAATACAGGGTATGTCTCCAAACAACACCGCATTTTTGAGTGACACATTCTGGCCTATGGCAATAGGGCAGTTTGGATGGATAGGAGCTGCTCTCTACATCCTTGTATATATACGTCTGTTTTTAACACTCGACGATATATCAATGAACAATCAAAAGAGGGCTTTTTTGTATGGTGCTTATATGCAGTATATGATTTATGCTATCGGCTCGGCTATTTTATCAAATCCCGCCGGTATGATAGGATTTATGTCACTTGCACTTTTCTCAATTGTCACTGAAAAAGAATCAAAAAAAGAAAAAAGGATACATGTAAAGCTATAAATGCAGTGCATATTTTCTGTTTTAGTATTAATAAAATTTCAATTCAAGGATGAAGAATAATGAAAACCACTAAAGGAATGTTAAGCGTACTTATTCCGGCATACAATGCAAGTAAATTTATTAAAGACTGTTTGAATTCTATAGTAAATCAAAGCTATAAAAATTTTGAAGTCATTATTGTAAATGACGGATCAACAGATAATACTGCTGAAATACTCAGCTTGTATGAAAAAAATGATAGCCGTGTAAAAGTTATAAGCCAAAAAAACGGCGGAGTATCATCTGCAAGAAATACAGCCCTGAAGCATGCAACGGGTGAATTTGTAACCTTTATAGATGCTGATGACAGTGTTACTAAAGATTCTTTTAAAACCATGGTAGAATTAATGTCAGACGATGTTGATATGATTGTTTTTTCACACAATGAAATCAGACTTAAATCAAAGCCAAAGCATGAAAATCCTAATGAATTTATCAATAAGGATGATATAAACGAAAGATTTCAGGATTTTGACAATGTGATCTGGTGGCCATGGGCAAAAATATTCAGAAGAAGTATAATTGCTGAAAATAATCTTGAATATGATACAAGTATGACTTTTGGTGAAGATCATATTTTTAACCTTCTGTTTGCCAAGCACATCAAAGGGAAGGCCTTAATTTCAGATAAAATTGTATATAACTATCATTTCATAAGAGGCGGTCTTTCTTCAAAATATTATGCTGAGATGCATAATATGCAAAAATATATCTACTTTAAAATTGCAGATTATTTTGGCGGAAATGACTTAATGCCCAGAAAGTATCAATCACTTTATGCAGGCAATTATTTAAAAGGCTGTGTAGAATACTATATTGCATGGCTTCCATTAAAAAAATCACCTGATAAAATAAAAGAATGCTTTGAAATTTATTCCGATATTACTGACAAAAAAATCCTTCAGGAATATTTTTCAGATAAGCTTATTTCATTAGCTGAAAGCCATGATTACAATGGTTTTGTAAAAGAATATATAAAAGAATATCCTAAAAATACTCTCTGGCGAAAATTCAGAAGAACAATACGAAGAGCTTTGGAAGCAATAATCTAATGAAATACATGATAATGGACCTGATAAAAACACTATATTCCAGCCTTCCGTTAGGACTGATTATAGCTGTTTTTATTACATTTTCATCAATTCTGGTTAAAGAAAAAAATATAAAATCCTCTGCTAAACTTTTTTACAGAAGTTTAAAACAAAGCAGAGAATTCAGATTTCAAATATATTTTTTTACATATCTTTATATTTTGCTTTATCGTGCAGTGTTTGGCAGAGAAAGCATTTATGAGCCTCTCTCTAAAGTACTTGGAGGCTGGAAAATGTATATAAGAGGTTATACCGGATTAAACTACGAGGATGCTTTTGGAAATATTCTTGTCTTTATTCCCTATTCTTTCTTAATTCTGTTTGCATTTGGCAGTAAATTCAAAAGCAAAGCAGATATGATAATAAAATCCACACTTTTTACTTTTTTACTTTCACTGTTTATAGAAATAAATCAGCTGATTTTCAGTAAAGGAACTTTTCAGATTTCCGATTTGGTTTTAAACACTGCAGCCGGATTAATCGGAGCATTAATATTTATACTAATAAACATCATAACGGACAAAATAAACAGCAGGACTAATTAACTGAGGTGTTGTAACACTGTTAATCAATCCTGCTGTTATTATTTTATTATAAATTTGTACCATAAATATGAGTGAGACTCTGAACACCCAATGAAACCAAAGTAATTGCTGCCCAGCAGCAAAAACCGAGTAAAATCGGCTTTCCGCCTTTTTTAACAAGATTTACAATATTTGTATTAAGTCCTATTGCACACATTGCCATTGCAATGAAAAACTTTGCAAGCCATTTGGCTATACCTACAAATGTATCATTGTAGAATACTGTAAAACTGCTTTCCGGAATTAAGCCGATAACCGTTGTAATTACTGCAGCGGCAATAAAATACAAAATGAAGAATGGAAAAATCTGTTTGAAAGAAACTTTTTTACCTTCTCCGCCTGATTTTTTTGCTCTCTTTGTTCTGATAAATGCCAGTACCAAGGTGATAGGAATAATGGCAAGTGTTCTGGTAAGCTTAACCGTTACCGCATATGAAAGTATACCATCAACACCATATATACTTTCTGCCGTGGAAGCGGCAGCTGTTACAGAAGAAGTATCATTTACAGCCGTTCCTGCAAATATTGCAAAGCCTTCACTGCCAAGTCCTATATGACTGCCGAGTGTCGGAAAAATCAATGCTGCTATAACATTAAAAATGAATATTACTGAAATTGACTGTGCCACCTCTTCGTCATCAGCATCAATTACAGGTGCAGTTGCCGCAATTGCAGAACCGCCGCAAATTGATGAACCAACACCTATTAGACATGCAACCTTTTTATCTATTTTCATAACCTTCATAAGCAGCATGGCAACAATCAGTGACGTAAGTATTGTGCAGATAATTACGGGCAGGCTTTGATTTCCAACCTTTACAATAGTTCCTAAATTAAGGCTGAAGCCTAAAATAATTACAGCCCACTGCAGAATCTTTTTTGATGTAAAAGCTATACCGCTCTTAAATTTATCAGAAACAGCAAATTTACCGTTAATTGCAGTAATTATCATACCAATAAGTATTGCGAAAACAGGTGCACCGATAACTTCAAATGAAAAGCTGCCTATTTTTAAAGTAGCTAAAAAAGTCGATAACCCTGCAATCACAGCACATATTAATATACCCGGACAATTCTTTTTAATAAAATTCATTTTTCTCCTCCTGATTAATACTTCTCTATCAATTCAAAATTCTGAGTTCTTAAAATCTCCAGCAAATCAGCATTAGACTCAATCTTTCTGTCTGTTATTATACCGCCTTTTGCAAGATTTGACAGAGTGTGAAAATCAGAGCCTGAGCAGACCAGCTTATTATTTTCATATGCCCAATCACGTGCTTTATCATTTGAAATTTTATCAGTCTTACCGTTATAAATCTCAACACCGTCAATAAAATCAGGATTACAGCGTCTTATACCGACTCTGAAAGGATGAGCCTGAAAAACAAGATATCCTCTTTCATGAGCTATTTTAAAAACTTTCTTTTCCCATACAGTCATCAGATTTCCAGAATTATATAGGAAATCCTCATCCACGCCATAAATCAAATAATCATTTGCAGTAAAATAATGCCTTAGCTCTATGCCGAGAAGCACAGTAAAATCACTGCCTGCTGCGGCTTTCATCCTTCTGTAGCCTGACAAATAAAAATCTATCTGTTTCTGCGGACACCAATTAGGAGTAAACGTCATAGGACTATAGTGATCTGTAACAACAATACCGCTATAACCCTTTTCTTTATACAATTTTACAATTTCTTCAGGTTCTATTCTGCCACATCGTGAAACACATCCCGTATGGCAATGTAATTCATATTTATATTTCATAGATAAAAATATAACACAACAATTGTTATTTATCAACTAAATTATACTAATTTTAATAATTGTATAAATTATAGCTATTGACAAATTAAATACATAGGATTATGATGTATATAGATAAACGATATATTAATAAAGGAGTGTTAAATCATGAAGTTCAGCAAAGAGCTTATAAAAGGCAGTACGGCTACATTGATTTTATCAGTGCTTGAAAAAGAGGATATGTATGGATATAAAATTGTTAAAGAAATAGATGTTCGCAGTCAAGGTGCATTTTCACTGAAAGAAGGCTCAATGTACCCTATTCTCCACTCTCTCGAAGAAAATGGATTTGTAGACAGCTATTGGGAGCTCTATGAAAACCGAAACAGAAAATATTATCATATAACAAAAAAAGGAGTGAAGGAACTGCAGAGCAAAAAATCTGAATGGAAGGAATACTCAAAATCAGTTAATATGGTTTTGAACTTTGGGTAAATGGACAAGAAAAAATATATTGATGCTGTAACAAAAAATATAAGCAGTACAAAAGCTTCCGCCATACAGCAGGAATTATCCGATCATATTGAAACTAATCAGGAATTTTATCAAAAAATCGGATATGAGCAGGACACTGCAGAAGCAAAAGCTGTAGAATGTATGGGTGAATATGAGGAAACAGGCGAAATGCTTTCTAAAGTTCACAATGAAATAAACTTTACAAGAGGCATGATTTCATCAATAGTTACTATCATATTACTTTTCATAATTCGCTCAACAATCAGTGCTTATAATGACATTACAAACGAGCATTTTTCATTTATCATTGCTAAGCTAAGCCTTGGAACAGCAGTAATTCTTATCTACTCATTTCTTAATATAAAATGGAAAAATCGTTTTTGTTCTGTGTTATCTTTGTTTATGGCACTGTGTACCTCTGCTTTTACACAGCTTGATTTTGCCATAGCGGACCTTGGTGAATATTTGGGAATATTTGAAACTAATACATTCGGCTCTGAAATTTGGGGCACCTGCTGTAATCTTGCTACTGCATCAATTGCTTTTGCAGCTATTATTCCATTTGCAAATATGCTTTTTAATTTCATATACTGCAACAGGCTTGCAAACTGTAAAAACAGTAAAAATGATTTGAAAACACGTGATACACTATATATAATTACAAAAATTATGATAGTGATTAATATTATAATCTGTATTGCATGCAGTATATTTTATATTAATGTGTTAAAAAACTCATATACCGATTATAAAAAAGCTTTAAATACAGCTATTACTATTGAACAAAATGCTCAAACTACTGAGGTAAACTCTCTGCTTAAACCATATACTTTAAAAGCACCTTATGATTATAAAAATCTTGAGGGAGAAGTTGAAAGCGGTGGATTTTACAATGTAACAGACTATAATGCAGTTTTTGAAATTACTTATGAAGACAGTGAGTATTATGAAGATGATTACAGCAAAATAGGCTATTATCACATTGATGTAAGGCCAAGGTGCAACTCAATTATATATCCAAACGTATTCGGACTTGCCGATGGACTTACCGATATTGTTCTTTACAGCAACAGCTATCTTGATAAAAATGAAATCGAGGAATTAAGAAATATTAACACCGGTGATTTACAAAATATGAATAAAACAGAAATTATTGAAAAAATGATTTCTTTTAACCCTTATTCTCTAAATATCACAATTGACGATACAGGAAGCTCATATACATTAGGTTATCAGGACAATTCTACACTTGACGGAAACAATTGCTCTGAAATAATAATTCTTATATTTGACGAAAAAGAAAATTTAACAGCATTCAATAAGTTGACATAATAAAACTCCCATTTGCAAATTTATGCAAATGGGAGTTTTTCATACAATATCAATTATTTAAGAAAGCCGTTTACAATCTGTTCTTCTGCCTCCTGAGCAGTAAGTCCGAGTGTCATAAGCTTAATAATCTGCTCACCTGCTATTTTTCCGATTGCAGCTTCATGAATAAGAGCAGCATCAAGATTATTTGCCGTAATTTCAGGAATAGCACTGATAACAGCATTACCCATAATAATTGCATCACACTCTGAATGACCTGTGCATTTATTGTTGCCGTTAATTTTTGACAGGAAAACCTGCTTTGAACTATCTTTAGCTACTGAACGTGAAATTACATTAGCACTTGAAGCTTCGCCGTTTAAATCAACTTCAAAGCTTGTATTGGCAATCTGGTTTCCGTGTGTCATAAGCTTTTCAGTAATAACAATCTTGGAATTTTTGCCAAGAGTAGCTTTAGTTAAACGATTAGTAGAATCTATGCCTTTAATTTGAACGGTTTCCATTTCAAGATAGCTGTTTTCATCAATTTCTACAATAGTTTCAGGATTCATTACCCTTTCACCTGTGCCGTCACCTGAACCATAGTGCTTTTCAACATATTTTACTCTTGCGTTTTTGCCTATATGAAAGCTGTGAACACCATCATGCTTTGAGCGTTTGTCACCGCTGTTGTGAATACCGCAGCCTGCAACAATAACTACATCTGCATTTTCACCAATATAAAAATCGTTGTACACAACCTCTTCCAGACCGCTCTCACTTATTATTACAGGAATATGCACACTTTCATTTTTTGTATCAGGCTTGATAATAATATCAATTCCTGATTTATCTGTTTTAGTAACAATATCTATATTTGCAGTTGTATTTCTTGAGGCACTTGCACCATTTGCACGTATATTATAAGCACCGCTTGGAACTTCATGCAAATCTGCAACCTGCTCAAGTAATGTCTTTTGTATCTGATCCATTTAGTATTCCTCTTTTATTCGTTATAAAGACGGCATCCGCTGCCTGCAGTATCAAGAACTGTATCAATCATATCATCTTTTGAACCATGGGATTTAACTTTTCCATTAGAAAGCACAAGAATTTCATCGGCAATTTTTAAAATTCTTTCCTGGTGAGATATGATAATTATTGTATTCTCTTTTTTTGCCTGCATATTTTCAAAAATCTTAATAAGATTTTTAAAGCTCCAAAGATCGATGCCTGCTTCCGGTTCATCAAAAACGGACAGCGGTGTTTTTCTTGCAAGCACACCTGCAATTTCAATTCTCTTAAGCTCACCGCCTGAAAGAGAGCCGTCAACATCACGGTTGATATAATCCCTTGCACATAATCCTACCTCTGACAGATATTCACATGCACCTGCTGCAGAAAGTCTTTCACCTGCTGCAAGTCGAATTAAATCAATAACCTTTATACCCTTAAATCTGACAGGCTGCTGAAAAGCATAGCTTATTCCAAGCTTTGCCCTTTCTGTAATATCAAGGTCTGTAATGTCCTTACCATTATATAAAATTTTACCGCTTGTGGGCTTTTCTATACCTGCAATCAGCTTAGCAAGAGTAGATTTGCCTCCTCCGTTAGGACCTGTAATAACAGTAAACTTATTATCCTCCACTGTATAGCTGAGATCATCAATAATAATCTTTTCCTTACCGTTTTCCATAACGCTAAACGTAATATTCTTCAGTTCAAGCATTAAAAAATCTCCTTTGAGAAATTAAATAATCAATAGCATTATACATAATTAAGTTAATAAAATCAACATTATTATATACTCATCAGATGCAATTTATAAAAATTTACCAAAATCTTTGCAATAAACCGTAAAAATTATATTTTTCTACAAATGAAATCCTACATATTTTGCACATATACAAGAATATAATAACCTCAAGGATGTGTAAAAATGGCTTTAAAAGAAAAAATATCAATAAAAAACACCGGCAAAAAGAATTTATTTTTATGGGCAAGATACATATTATGGATGCTTGTTTCCTTTGTGCTTAGCTTTTCGTCGGTTATAGGGGGATGCAGTCCCTTTGCGGTATCTGCAATCACTGTATCAAGCAAAAAAAATTTTTTGTTTTCCACAGTCGGTGCAGGACTTGGATATATTCTTTTTAATCAAAATGAGACGGCAATACGATATTTCAGTGCCGTTTTAATATGTGCACTTGGAACATTTGCAATAAACATATTCGGCGGCCACAACAAAATTTATCTTCCTATGCTACTGTCCTTTTCTGCTGTTTTCGCCACGGGAATTGTTATGAACTTACGCACAAATGCAGTTATCGCCTCATATGCACTTACTGCGGGAGAGGCAATTCTGGCTGCAGGAGGAAGCTTCTTTTTCTTTAAAGCTACACGATGCAATATACAAAGACTCAAGTACAAGGCTCTGCCTGTAACTGATTTAAGCTGTCTGCTGATATCCTGCTCACTGCTTTTGTCAGGACTGTCCTTTTTTGAAATAATGGGTGTTGCACCTGCCAGAATAATTGCAATTCTCGCTATACTTTTAGTAAGCAGATACGGTTCACTTCAGCAGAGCCTTATAATTGCACTGGGACTTGGCTTTGCCCTTGGAATAAGCAGAGAAAACAGTTTATTTCTAATAGGTGCATACGCATTTTCAACACTTGCGGCAGGACTTTTCACATCACTTTCATGCTTCAGTATCGGCTGCGCTTTTACCGTTTCGATAACATTCTTTGCAGTTGCCGCTAATCTCGGCAGTTTTTCGCTATGCTGTATAATTGAAAGCATAATTGCATCAGTAATTCTCTGCCTTATTCCTGAAGTAATCACAGAAAAAATAAGCGACTTTTTAGAGAGCGGTGCAGATATTGCTCCTGACGGCAGTTTAAGACAAAGCCTTGTGGTAAGGCTTAGATTTGCTTCAAGTGCTTTGGCTCAGGTAAGTGAAAGTGTCAGAGCCGTAAGAGAAAAAATCAATATATTAAATCAAAGTGAGCCTTTGGAATGTGAGTTCAGAATGGTGGCGGCAGATCAATTTTTTTCAATTTCGGACATGCTGGGTGATCTGGCTTTTGAATTTGATGATGCCGAAATTTTCGACTACAAATCTGCAGGAAAAATCCGCAGAATGCTTGGCGAATATGACATATATCCGGAAAACATTTCAGTAATAATAGACAAATTCAATCGGCAAAGAATAGAAATTCTTACTCCGGCAAAAACTAACGGACTAAGCTCTCCCAAAATAAAAAATGAAATAGAAAAAATATGCGGAAGAGATTTTCAACATGGAAAAATCAGCTGTTCATCGGGGCAAATGCTGTTATCTATGATAGAAAAGCCGTTATACAAAATGGATTTCGGATTTGCACAATACACAGCTGAAGGAACATTATGCGGTGATACTGTAAAGGCAATTAACGACGGCAGAGGACACATGATTTTTATAATCAGTGACGGCATGGGAAAAGGAAGCCGTGCAGCACTTGACGGCGCTATGGGTGCCGGTCTGCTGTCAAAGCTATTATCTGCAGGCTTTGGTTTTGATTCTTCTTTAAAAGTAGTCAACAGTGCACTGCTTGTTAAGAGCACCGAGGAAAGTCTTGCCACTCTTGATTGTGCATGCATAGATTTATTTACCGGAAAATGTGAATTTTACAAGGCAGGTGCACCACGCTCTTATATAGTAAAAAATGACAAGCTTACAAAATGTGAGCTAAGCTCTATGCCGGCAGGAATTTTGAGAGGAATAGAGTTCGCAAAGCGCACCACGATATTAAATGTCGGTGATGAAATAATAATGATGAGTGATGGTATAACCGATATAAGCGGATTATGGCTTGAGGATTTTATAAGCTTCAGCGAATATCAGACAACCAATGAAAAAGCTAAAGCTATACTAAATGAAGCAGTAAATAGCAGTGACGACAGGCACAGAGATGATATGTCTGTTATTGTTGCAAAAATGATCAGGGAGTAAAAATGAAAAAAAGAAAATTCTTTATACGCAGGGAAAAAGAAAACGAAGAAATTAGAGAAGAATATGGACTTGACGGATATAAAAGCTACACCGAGAAAGAAATTTTCACTCAAGCTTACATGGTGAAAAAGCTTATTGACCAGCATATTAAAATGGGAAAAATTAGTTTTGATGAAATTAAAATCAATTTTAGCAAAATAAAGAGAATTTATATTATTGGTAACGCAAACGATTACGCTTTAGCTTTATCAGGAGCATATAATTTTGAAGTTCTATGCGACACAATCACTGCTGCGGAAAGCGTTTTTGAATTTAATTTTTCAAATCCCATACTTGATAAGAACACTCTTGTTATCATTCTGGAAAAAAATCATGATAGTAATGATGTAAAATCTTCTCTTGCAAGGATAAAAACCAGCGGTGCTAAATTCATACAAATATGCAGTCAATATGGAAATACTGAAAATACAATTAATCTTAATATTAATGAAAAAGGAGATTTTACATCGGCAGATTTCATAATGAAATACTTGATTTTATCAATGCTGTCCATATATATCGGAGACAAAAACAAGGTCGTTACAGATTTATATAAAAGTGTTGCCGTAAATTCACTGCTGTCAATCCATCAGAAAATTGATACGGTTTTATCCGCAAAGAAGATTATTGCACAAGCCAGCACAAGAATTAATTCTGAAGAGCTGATAATAACGGGTACAAATGTGGACTTTGCACAGAGTATATATGCATCAGATGTATTTTCAAAAGCTTTAAAAAATCACGTTAATGCAATTCCTCTGGACAGACTTAAGGAAAACTGCACAGACAAAAATATCATTGCATTAACCTCCTGCATTGATTCAAACAAAGCAGTTCTGCAAAATATCAATCCGAATATACTAATTCTTCCCGCAAACATCAATATTGAACATATTACAACAATCAGCTATGAAGAAACAATTCCACTGTTAAACCCAATCATCAGCTGTATAATCATTCAGCTTTTAGCATACTCATTATTAAATAAAAATGACACAGAAAAAGAGCCTTTAGAATAAAAATCTAAAGGCTTTTTACTTATGCTTATTTTATAAGATTTATTCTAATGCATCAACAAACACACCATTAAAGTCAGGCTCAATAAACGGAACACCTAAATCCTTAACTATTTTCTTAAGAACATCTTCAGTTATTTCGTCCTTTATAGGATGACCTGTAAATGTCATATTATAAATCATTAATTCCTGTAGTCTCGGTGTCATTTCATTAATAATTTTTACATTATTGTTATCAGTGAATATAAAAGTAAACTTTCTTACATGGGCAGTTTCAATAGGTCTTATCCACAGCTTCAATGAGCCGTCCTCCTGCCATGAGGCCTTAGCATATGTATGATAATGCAAGTCGCCCAAAGTGATTTCAGATATTCTGTATTCCCCGTCAAGACCAACTTCAATAGTATTTTCATAATCTTTTTCTTTCCAGTAAAAATCAAGCTTTTCATTATCAAATGTCAGCTTAATTTCATTAATTTTACCGGGTTTGTTGTAAAGCATTTGTGTAATTGAAATTGTAATAACAGATACAAATTCAGAGGTTTTGCATTTGATAAGTCTGCCGGATACCAGTTGTTCAAGAGCAGAATTTCTTTTTGTTGCAGGCAAGTCCTCTACATGACATTTATCAATGGTATCAAGCATTTCACTATATGCAGATTTGTTTTCAGGTAAAGTTCCATATCCAAAGCACTGAGGAAAATACTTCCAGAATACTTTCATAATATTATAGTCCTCTGCCTCACCGCAGTTAAGCACAACCAGTGCATCATATTCAGGGAACATAAAACAGCGCTGACCAAAAAGCCCGTCTGCACGGTAACTGTTAGCAATAGGATTTCTCCAGAACTGATAGCCATAACCAACCATATTATCTATAAATCCGTCACGAACAGAATCAACCTGCTTTCTGGTAGCCTCTTTAACCCACAATTCAGGAATAAGCTGAGTTCCGTCAATCCACTTTCCGCCGTGAATATACGGCAAAAAGAACTTTGCAAGATCTTCACTCTTCATATAAAGTCCCCAGCCGCCTGCATTGTTGCCCTTGCCGTCGGTTTCCCAGAAGGGTTTTTCTATTCCCAGCGGTTCAAACATTCTTGGATAAAGATAATCAAGCATACTCATTCCTGTAACTTTTGTCAGAATTGCAGAAAGCATAAAAGTATTTTCGGATATATAATTAAATTTTGTATTCGGAGGTAAAAGGAATGTTGCTCCGAAGAAATTGCTTACCCAGTCAGTACCTCCCTTTTCTTCAAGAACAGTAATCAGCTTATCACTATGCATAGTAAGAAGCATTCGAATAGTAAGCATTCGGTTAAACGGACGCTTACTCATTACATATTCCGGGAAAAAGTCAGCTACCCTATCATTCAGATTAAGCAAACCTTCGCTTATTGCAAATCCGATTGCTGTTGATGTAACGGACTTGCTCATTGAATACATAACATGGGGCATATCTGCTGAATAAGGCTTAAAAAATCCCTGTGCACAAACCTTATCATGACGAACTACAGTAAAACTTTGCAAGCCAAGCTTTTTTTCATTAATTTCATTTATAAAGGCTGTTATTGCTTTGCTATCAACACCAACCTCTTCAGGTGTAACATGTTCCAGCTCACATTTATCAAGCTTTTTCATAATTTAACCTCTCTCACAAATTATATATCATATATACAATTTACAGTTTAAACTATTTTTGTAATAATTTCAATATACAATTTGTATATTTTATACATATTTTATAGTTTAGGAAATAAACAGTAACACCGAACCTGCCAAACAAGAGCCGTATACAAAGTCTAAATAATCAATTTAACATATTAAGATAATTGACTTTTTTTATTAATTAGTTATAATTATTTTGTATAAGTATGTTAAATAGATAAAATAAATTTTGTCACGTAATAACGAAAGGTAATTTTTGATGAAAAGATTAATAAAGCTTTTATCAATTCTATTGGCAGTATTAATGATATTTTCCTGTTCTCAAACTGCTGTATACGCAGCTACACAGGAACAGCTAAGAAGCAAAATTGTTGAAATTGCCTCTGATGAGGTTGGATATACAGGCTCATCCTCCTACTCAAAATATGGAGAATGGTACGGATATCAGGGCGGATGGTGCACAACCTTTGTACTTTGGTGCTACAACAAGGCAGGCAGCAGCTACGACGTAAAGCTGTATGGGAATATAATTCCCAGCGGAGGTAACTGCAACAGTATGATAAGCTGGTTTTCAAACAAAGGAAGATATCACAAGGCATCAAGCGGATATACACCAAAATCCGGTGACCTTGTATTCTTTGACTGGAGCGGAAACGGATCATCACAGCATGTGGGTATTGTTGATTATGTATCCGGAAGTACAGTACACACAATTGAGGGTAACTGCTCGGGAAAAGTAAAAGCAAGAGAATACACGAAAAAGGGCTCAAAACCATACAACAACATAAGTGCAATTATGGGATATGGTGAACCTGATTTTTCTTCTGTTTCAGGCGGTAAGACACAAAAAACAACAAAAAAGAAGCCTGCCAAAACAACACAAAAAATCACTGCCGCGCGAACAACAAGAAGAACAACACAAAAAACTACAAAAAACACCACAAAACAAACAACAGCTGTTACAATTAAAAAGACGACATCTGCTCATAACACAACACAAAAAGAAACAACTGCAACTACTGCAAAAACCACTGTAACAAAATCAACTACAGCATCGACTGAACTTGAGTCACTTGATATAAATGCACCGGTTTACAATCTGCAAATTGGTGATACTGTAAAGCTTGATTATTCTGTTAAGCCAAGCAGTGCACCTGCTGTTGTCGGCTACTTCTGCGATGAAGAAGGCATTATAGAAATAGGCACAGGCGGATCAATCAAAGCTGTAGGCACAGGAACTGCAACAGTGGTTGTATGTGCAAATGATACGCTGTACAAGCAGTGTGATTTTACCGTTACCGAAGCACAGACAAATGTCACAAAAATTCATGAGGCAGAAACCACACGAAAGGTTGTGGGAAAAGTTGAAACGTCTGCATCAACAACTCAGAAAACAGCAAAAACAGCACTGGCAAAAATAGGTGTCAATGTAAATGTATTAGAAGAAAATCCGCATATATACATTGTACCTGCATCAATTATCGGCACAACATTTGTAATTTCTGCCCTTGCTGTTCTTATGCGAAGAATAAAAGCTTATTTAAGTAAGAAAAAAGGAAACAAATAAATTACTATATTTATGATGAGAGGATAAAACTGCAAATGACTAAAGAAATACTTGCAAATATGAAAAAAATAATGTTGGCACTTTGTGATGTTATTTTATTCACATTGTCAAATCTTGCATTATCATATCTTATTACTGAATATTCCGACTACAGAATAGTGGTTCTAAATCCATATCATTTTATTGCAACCTCTATGGTACTGCTGGCAGTAAACTACGCTTTTCAGCTATATCGCAGTGTGTGGACTTTTGCCGGAATTAAGGAAATAATGCATTGCGCAGAAGCATCAGTAGTCAATTCTCTTATATTAATTTTAATTGACAAGGGTATTTTTCAGCATATCCTTCATTATCGTGTTCTGGTTTATTATGACTATATAATTGCCTTTGTTTTTATACTTCTCATAACAACTGCACCAAGAATAGGCTATAGAATACTGAAATACAGTTTCAGACGAAATCATTTATTCAAAGGCAATACCAACAAACAAAAGCGCATAATGATTGTCGGTGCGGGATATATGGGTAATACTATCATTGAAGATTTAAAGAATAATCATTGGCAAAAAAGTATTCCCATTGTGGCAGTTGACGACAATCCTGCAAAAAGAATGAAAAAACTTCAAGGAATCAAGATAGCAGGTAACTGTGATGAAATTCCTGAACTTGTGCGCAAATATAACATTGACGAGATAATTATAACCATGCCGTCAGCTCCAAAAAAAAGAATTAATGAAATTGTAAAAACAGCAATGTCGACAGGAAAAGCTGTAAAAACAACACCGTCACTTGATGAAATTATTGAAGACAACACAATAATGAAGCGTATTCGAGATGTTGACATCACTGACCTTTTATCAAGAGATGAGGTTAAACTGGACAGAAAGGTCTGCAGTTATCTTATAAATAAAACTATTTTGGTTACCGGCGGAGGCGGATCAATAGGATCGGAAATTTGTATGCAGTGTGCAAGATACAATCCCGATACTATAGTTATTTTTGATATATACGAAAACTGTGCATTTGAGCTTGCAAATGACCTTATTGACAAATATGCAGATAAAATTAATATACAGGTACGCATAGGATCTGTCCGTGATATAAACAGACTGGAAGAAGTTTTTGAAGAATTTCATCCTGATGTTGTATTCCATGCAGCAGCACATAAGCATGTACCTCTTATGGAAAATTCACCATGTGAAGCAGTAAAAAACAATGTATTCGGAACATATAATGTTGCTGTAACAGCAGACAGATTCAAAGTTCCTAAAATGGTAATTCTTTCTACTGACAAGGCAGTGAATCCTACAAATGTTATGGGTGCTACAAAAAGAATTACTGAAATCATTGTTCAGTATATGAATGAAAAAAGTCAGAGCACAAAATATGCAGCCGTAAGATTCGGCAATGTTCTTGGATCACACGGCTCTGTAATCCCTATATTTAAAAAACAGATTGCACAGGGCGGACCTGTAAAGGTAACTCATCCCGAAATCACAAGGTATTTTATGACTATTCCCGAAGCGGCTCAGCTTGTATGTCAGGCAGGAGGGCTTGCAGACGGCGGAGAGGTATTTGTGCTCGATATGGGCGAGCCTGTAAAGATAATGGATCTTGCAGAAAACCTTATTAAGCTATCAGGCTTTACGGTAGAAGAAATCGGAATTGAAATTACGGGACTTCGCCAAGGTGAAAAGCTTTATGAAGAGCTTTCAATGGACATTGAGATGAACACCAGAGAAAAAACAGCAAATGAAAAAATATTTGTTAATCAGCCAATGGTAATAGATCAGGCTCATTTTGAGTCAATGCTTAAATCCCTTGAAGATATAAATGAAAATAATGTCAGAGAAAAGCTTATGGCTGTTGTTCCGAATTATCACCCTGCAAAAAACTGAAGCGTTTCATATAAGTACTGTTTGGAGATTTAATTTTGAAAAACATAAGCAAAACCAATAAAACAAAGGATAAAAACTATTATCATTCATACCCAAGAGCAGTGGCACTGAGCTTTTTGGGAATTATTTTTGCAGGTGCATTACTGCTGATGCTCCCGATATCCTCAAAGGGCGGAAATGTAAGCTTTTTAGATGCATTGTTTACAGCAACCTCCGCAGGATGCGTAACAGGATTAGTATTGTTTGATACCTTTTCGAAATGGACTTTATTCGGACAGATAGTAATACTGTGCTTAATTCAGGTAGGCGGTCTTGGATTTATAACTATTATTACATTATTCTCAAGATTTGTAAAAAAGCATTTTTCAGTACATGAAAAGATGTTGTTAAAGGAAAGCGTTGGCACAATATATAAAGGTGATACGAGAAATCTTGTAAAAATAATTATAGGCGGAACTGCATTTTTTGAAATAACCGGAGCAATAATTCTGTCTTCCCAATTTATTCCAAAAATGGGATTAAAAAACGGATTATTTACATCTGTTTTTCTTTCAATTTCTGCATTTTGTAACGCAGGCTTTGATGTTATGGGAAGAACTCTTCCCTCCTCTTCCCTTACCACAATAAACGACCGTCCGGTAATTCTTCTTACAATATGTCTTTTAATTATTGTAGGCGGTATAGGATTTATTGTTTGGGAGGATATTATTAAGCATAAATTCAACTTCAAAAGATATAATGTTCACTCAAAGCTTGTCATAGTAACAACTGCAATTCTGTTATTCGCAGGGGCATTGCTTTATTTCCTTTTTGAGTATAACAATACTCTTGCAGATATGCCTCTGTGGCAAAAAATAATCAATGCACTGTTTTGCAGCACAACCGCCAGAACAGCAGGCTTTAATAGTATAGACAACAGCAGTTTAACAGGTATATCAAAGCTCTTAACAAATATTCTTATGCTTATTGGAGGATCTTCAGGATCAACCGCCGGCGGAATAAAAACCACAACCTTTGCAGTTTTATTTATCTGCATGATATCAACACTGAGAAACAAAAAAGAGATAGAAATATTCGGTCGAAGAATAAGTTCTGAGGACCTGCAGAAAGCCACTGCAATATTTTTTATAAATGTATCCGAAATATTCATCAGCATATTGATAATTACCTTTGTCCAGCCTGAACTTTCTTTTTCGGACATATTGTTTGAATGCACCTCAGCACTCGGCACTGTTGGCATGACAACTGGAATAACTCCGAATTTAGAGACAATTCCCAAAATAGTAATCGTGCTGATGATGTATATAGGAAGAATAACATCACTTATATTTGCATTCACATTATTTTTAAAAAACAAACCTACTTCTACGCAGAAGCCTAAAGGCAGCCTGCTTATAGGCTAAAGGAGACATATTATGCAATCAATGTTAATTATCGGAGCAGGAAAATTCGGTTATCATCTTGCTCAAAATCTTTGTGCAATGGGCAACGATGTTATGCTCGTTGATAAAAGTGAATTTAAAATCGAAGAGTATTCATCAGAAGTAACCAGTGCCGAAATAGGTGATTTTACTGTTAAGTCAAATCTTGAAGCACTTGGAGTTGATGACTACGACTATACATTTGTGTGTGTAGGAGATTTTCAGGACAGTCTTGTTATCACCAGCTATCTTAAAGAACTGGGTGCTGGTTATGTTATTGCAAAGGCATCATCGCTTGTTCACGAAAAATTTCTGCTGAAAAACGGTGCGGACAAAGTAGTTTATCCTGAAAGGGACACAGCATATTCAATGGCTGTATCATATGATAATTCCACTATTTATGATTATTTTAAATTAAGTGAAAATACAGGAATATATGAAATTGAGCCTCCTCGAAGCTGGATAGGCAAATCTTTGGCAAAAATTGATGTCAGAAAGGCTCACGCCGTTACAGTTATTGCATACAAAAACGGAGACAGTATAACACCTATAAATTCACCTGATTATATATTCAAATCATACGAACATATAATTGTTATGGGCGAATCAAAAAATATTAAAAAGATCACAAGATAAAGGGGTAATTAAAATGCTATTTAAACCTGAATTTGATGAAAACGGCAAAAAAACACTTTGCGAAAGAAACGGAGTAAATCCTGAAATGCTTATGAATATTTATGTTTATAAGCTTAAAAAGGGAGACGCATACATTGCTGATTTTAAAAATGATGAATGTGCAGTTTTACTGCTGTCGGGTAATGTTAATTTTACAGTTGATGATAAAATCAATGAAAACTGTAAGAGGGCTAATCCCTTTGAAAAAACACCTTACGCAATTCATTTTTCAAAAGGCACTAAGGCAAGTGTAACCGCTGTTGAGGACAGTGAAATTCTTGTTCAGATTACTGATAATGACAAAACATGGGAGCCTGTATTCTATAATCCTGACAACTGTTTATATCAGGAGTTCGGAAAAGGTCAATGGAATGGTACAGGTCACAGAATTGTATCAACAATGTTTGACCTTGATAATGCACCTTATTCAAATATGGTTATGGGAGAGGTATTCAATCAGCCTGGCAGATGGTCCAGCTATCCGCCTCATCATCATCCACAGCCGGAGCTTTATTACTATCAGTTTGATCACCCTGAAGGCTTCGGTGCAGGCTTTGAAGGCAACACGCCTTATAAAACCGAAAACGGCACATGCCTTTGCATAAGAGGCGGTAATGCTCATCAGCAGGTTACTGCTCCCGGATATGAAATGTATTATGTATGGCTTATCAGACACCTTGAGGGTGATCCATGGGATAAAACAAGAATTTATGTCCCTGAATACGAATGGCTTGCAAATGCTGATTAATAAAAGAGTTATCTGTATTATTCATATAATATGTATTAACTTTATGTATAAATATGCACAAAAATTATAATTTATATTGACTTTACAAATTATATGTGATAAATTCAACTTGAAGGGACAAGGGAATCTATACCCTTGTCCTGTTTGTATTTTAATACATAAATTATATTTTGGAGGAAGAAAAATGAAAATGGCAAAGAAAATCTTAGCTGTTGTTCTCTCTGCTTTAATTGTAGCAGTTTGCTTTGCAGGATGTTCAAACAGCGGACCTAAAGTAAAGGTTGTAGAAATTAACCTTTCAGACGAAGAATACGCTCTTGGTGTAAATAAGAGTGATGATGAACTTCTCACAAAAACAAATGAATTCATTAACAAAATTATGAATGACGGTACATTTGATGAAATCTGCAATCACTTTTTCGGTGACGGTGAGCCTGTTGGCGTAACATCTGCTGCTGAAGATTCATCAAAAGACCAGCTTGTAGTTGCAACAAATGCTGAATTTGAGCCTTTTGAGTTCAAAAAGGGTGATCAGTTCTACGGAATCGACATGGAAGTAGTAAAAGCACTTGCTGATTCACTTGGCAAAGAGCTTGTTATTAAAGATATGAACTTTGATTCTGTTGTTACAGCAGTTCAGCAGGGCAAGGCTGATATTGCTGCTGCAGGTCTTACCGTAAACGAAGCAAGAGCTAAGCAGGTTAATTTCACAGATTCATACTATTCTGCTTCACAGCAGCTTATCGTTAAGGCTTCAGACACTAAGTTTGATGAATGCAAAACAAAAGAAGATGTTGAAGCTATTCTCGACACACTTGATGAAACAATTAAAATCGGCGGTCAGAACGGCACAACAGGTCAGTCTTATGTTGAGGGTGATTTAGATAATCCGGACGGCTTTGGTTTTGCCGGATTAAAGGCAAAATTCACCGGTTACAGCAATGGTTCTCTTGCTGTTCAGGACTTAATCAACGGCGGTGTTGATTATGTAATTATTGATGCTGCTCCTGCTGCTGCTATTACAACAGCAATCAACGAAGTAGCTTAATTATCAAAAGCCGCACCTCATCTGTTAAGCATAAGCAAAACAG
The DNA here is from genome assembly GCA_023665085.1 of Bacteroides sp. Lineage (GTDB taxonomy): Bacteria > Bacillota > Clostridia > Oscillospirales > Acutalibacteraceae > Eubacterium_R. The sequence continues at coordinate 25,661 of JAMPEQ010000008.1, read as the reverse complement.
TGGGGTGCTTTTTTTACAAAGGATATAGTTATGAATTTTGGAAAAAAGCTAGAAGTATTTCTTGACTTCTTTATAAATCACGGCGGATACAACACTGTTTTAACAGGATTGAGAAATACATGTATCATAGCTGTTTCAGGTTTGCTGATAGGAATAATAATCGGTACTCTTATTGCAACAATAAGAGTTGTGCCGAAAAATAACGGCTTTATTAAATTTATCGATAAACTTGCAGGCTTATATATAAGCCTATTTAGAGGAACACCCATTGTTGTTCAGCTTTTAATTTTCTATTATGTGCTTATGCCTCTGATGTCACTTCATATGAATTCTGTTGCGGTGGCCGTAGTTGTATTCGGAATGAACTCAGGCGCATACATATCAGAAATTATGAGAGCAGGTATTCTTTCTGTTGATTCAGGACAGCTTGAGGGCGGACGCTCTGTAGGCCTCAGCTATGGCACAACAATGATGAAAATCATTATTCCGCAGGCCATAAAGAACATACTGCCTACTTTGGGTAATGAGTTTATTTCGCTCATCAAAGAAACCTCAGTAGTCAGCTTTGTAGGTGCTACAGACCTTTATGTTGCATTTAACCGTATCGGATCTAACAGCTATGAATTTATGGTGCCTTATATTGTAATGGCTCTTATCTACATTGTTTTAGTTGTAGTAATATCTTTGCTTATTAAGGTTATGGAAAGGAGCTTGAGAAAAAGTGATAAAGGTATGTAATCTTCATAAAAGCTTCGGCGATAATCATGTATTAAAAGGAATTGACTATGAAATCAAGCCTGGTCAGAAAATTGTTGTAATCGGTCCTTCAGGTTCAGGAAAAAGTACATTTTTACGATGCCTTAATCTGCTTGAAACCCCAACAGACGGAGACATATATTTTGACGGCGAATGTATTACAGATAAAAAGTGCGACATAAACAAAATACGTCAGCATATGGGAATGGTTTTCCAGCATTTTAATCTATTTAACAACAAAACTATTCTTGAAAACATTACTCTGGCTCCGACTCACCTTAAAATAATGACTAAAGATGAGGCTAACAGCAAAGCAATTGATTTACTCAAAAGGGTGGGACTTGAAGATAAAGCAGATGCTTATCCAAGCCAGCTTTCAGGCGGTCAGAAGCAGAGAGCTGCAATAGTACGTTCTCTTGCAATGAGTCCAAAAGTAATGCTTTTTGATGAACCAACATCAGCGCTTGATCCCGAAATGGTTGGAGAGGTTCTGCAGGTTATGAAGGATCTTGCTGAGCAGGGTATGACAATGGTTGTTGTAACTCACGAAATGGGCTTTGCACGCGAGGTTGCTGACAGAGTAATATTTATGGACGGCGGTGTTATTGTTGAAGAGGATACCCCTGAAAATATATTTACAGCACCTAAAGACACACGTCTTCAGCAATTTTTAAAGGCTGTATTATAAATTTTATTTTATATTTTAAACAAAAAATCATGCTTCAGCTAAAGCTAAGGCATGATTTTCTTTTTTATAACTCTTTTACTGCATACTGAATTTCTGCTTTACATTTTCAATTTTTGACTGCTCTACCTGTTCGGTAGGATACCAGCCTTTTTGTGCCATTTGAGAATAAATTGTGTCCTGCATATTAAGTGAATCATTAAGTGCAGTTTTAAAAGTCTGGTGAACATTCTTTGTTGATGATTCTATAGAACCATGCATATATAAATCACATACACCTTTTTCAAGCAAGAGAATATTCTCCATTAAATTTTTATCATCCATATAATACTCCTTTCGCTAAACAAAGGCTAAGCCTTATTTTGTTCGGCTAACCCAGCAACGTATAAAAATTCTGATAAATCTGCTGATGCTTGCTCTTCATTTGTTCAATAGCTGATTTTAATTCCTGATCCTGAATATGCTGCTCAACCTCACAGCACTTTGTCTGAAAGTACTGCTCATGGCCAAGAGCATCCTCAATATATAATAATTCTTTAGTGGTCAATGTTTTCACCTCCATAAATATTTTTTCTTAACAGAGGCAAAATATGCATATAAAAATACCTCTGAAGGCTCAGTCTTCAGAGGTATAAAAATTTATTTATCAAGTGTTATTATTGATTGTTTTATAATCAATATATTGCTGACCTGCCTTTGCGGCCTTACCGCCATTTTTGACAGCAAGCATTTCGCTGACTGTAACAACCTGATAACCATCCTCAATCAGCTTAGGCACAATCTTCTTAACTGCCTTCGCAGTTGTAGGATAAATATCATGCATCAGAATTATACTGCCGTCATAGACATATTTTGTCGCAATTTTATAAATTGACTTCGGATTCTTTGACTTCCAGTCTTCAGTATCAACAGACCAATAAGCTATCGGCATGCCTTCTTTTTCGCATTCCTTTTGAATAAGAGAAGACATCATTCCGCCCGGACATCTAAATATTGAAGGTGCCTGACCGCAGGCCTTCTTTATAACATCAGTGTTCTTTTTTATATCATTTACAGTAACCTTTTTTCCGTAATTTGAATGATCATAGGTGTGACTTCCTATTTCACATCCAAGAGATATCTCTCTCTTGAGCAAATCCTTATTTGAATTATTTATTCTGCAGCCACACATAAAGAACGTTGCTCTCGCACCGTATTCCTCCAGAACATCCAAAATCTCTTTAGTTGAATTACTTGAACCATCATAGAAAGCAGGTCCGTCATCAAATGAAAGAGCCACAATAGGTTTATTAGGATCAATATTTTTTGGCATAACAAACTTTTCTTTTATGGAAGTCTGCTGTATGTCACTCCATTCACCATAAACCTTCTTATCATCAATCATCATATATGAACGAATATGTGAATATATAATATCCTTCGGAGTAAGGCTGTCTATTTTAAAGCTGTTTGCATCTCCGCCGTCGATATTTGCAGTAGTATTGTCTTTAAACTCCTTATCTTTAGAATAGCCAACCTCATATCCGGCAGTATTTGACTGTGAATCCCACGCAAGAGAAAGTATTCCCTCCTCTGCTGAAGAAGCCTTTAGTTCAAGCTTTTCAGGAAGAGTATAAATTTCTATCGGCTGGCATGCCTCACCGTCATATTCCTTTTTATTGAAAATTTTGTATGCGCACAATTTAACCTTTGTCACTGTTGCGGGTGGCAGATTTTCAAACTCATAACTGCTTGCCTTACCATCAATAAGCTTTTTTACAATATCATATTTATTTGTTTCATTATTAAGACTGTAAATTTTATATCCGTCTGCACCTTTTACACTTTTCCACTTGACAGAGACTGATGTACTCGTATTTTTAACCATCTCGGCAGAATCTAATGCCTTAACGTTTTTACCATTAATAACGGCAATGGCACTTGAGGCACTGATTACTATTGCAAGTATCAATGCAATAGTAATAAATCTTATTCTCTTCATAGTATTATCTCCCTTTACAATTAAATAATAATACAATAAAAATTAAAAATCAATAACATTTATTAAATTTTGATTACAAATTTAATGTTTGTAAAAAATTAATAAAACCGGTAAAAATTTTAACAGCAATTTGTGAATAAATCATCAAATTTTTCGTTGACAGTTGAGTTAGTTCGTATTATTATATTACAGATATTAAATATTTAAAACATATTATATAAAATATGTTTTAGAAATGGCAGATGAATTTTTCTTGTTCAGCTGTTGTTTAATTTAGAAGGAGGTTGATTGGATGGAGAATTTAATCTTCGTTTTGGTTGGTGTACCATTTATCAGTGCATTACTTCTTAGTCTGGTAAAAAATAACACCGTCAGACAAATTATCACCTATATCAGCAGTGCTGGTATCATTGGTGTAGCAATCGCATTTGCTGTCAGCTACTTTACAGCCGGTCAAAATCAGTTTTTCTTTTTTATGGAAACCGAAATTGCTGATTACGCCATGGTTGCAATTGAAACATTTCTTGTTGTGCTTATAACTGCTTTAAGCTTTAAGTACAAAAAATATTATGCAGCTTTGCTTTCTATAGCACAGACAGTATTAATGTTCTGGTATGAATTCAGCGGTGCAGAACCACACATCGCATCACACAAAATGTATGTAGACCAGCTTACCGTTATTATGGTGCTTATTATCGCTGTTGTTGGTACGCTGATTACAGTATATGCTTGCGGATATATGAAAGATTACCACAATCATCATACCGAATTTAAAGATAGAAGAAAATATTTCTTCTCATTGCTTTATGTATTCCTTGGTGCAATGTTCGGTCTTGTTTTGTCAAATAACCTTATCTGGATGTACTTCTTCTGGGAAATCACCAGCGTTGTATCATTCCTGCTTATAGGATATACAAGAACAGAAGAGGCAATCAATAACTGCTTCAGAGCTTTGTGGATGAACTTGCTGGGCGGCTGCGGATTTGCTGCAGGAATTGTTTGGGCAGGCATGAAATTTAATGTAACCGACATGCAGAGTCTAGTTTCAATTGACGGTGCAATAATAGTTGTACCTGTAATTTTACTGTCATTTGCAGCACTTACAAAAAGTGCACAGCTTCCGTTTTCAAAATGGCTGCTCGGAGCTATGGTTGCGCCTACACCATCCTCAGCTCTTCTTCACAGTGCCACAATGGTAAAAGCAGGTGTATATCTTCTTTTAAGACTTTCCCCTGTTCTTGCAGAAACTTATGCAGGTACTATGGTAAGCCTTGTAGGCGGATTTACTTTCCTTGTTATGTCAATGCTTGCAATAACCGTAAGCGACGGCAAAAAAGTGCTTGCTTATTCAACCATTTCAAACCTTGGCCTTATCACAGCATGTGCAGGCGTAGGTGCTAAAGAAACTCTTTGGGCAGGCATATTCCTGCTTATATTCCATGCAGTATCAAAATCACTGCTGTTCCAGACTGTCGGTGCTATTGAAAATGCTACAGGATCAAGAGATATTGAAACTATGCACGGTCTCGTTCGACGTCATCCTTATCTTGCATGGACTCTTGTTATCGGTATTGCAGGCATGTTTCTTGCTCCTTTTGGCATGCTTATTTCAAAATGGGCAGCTCTCAAGGCATTTATTGACAGCGGATCTGTTGTTCTTGTTCTTTTCGTATGCTTCGGCAGTGCAACGACACTTTTCTACTGGACAAAGTGGATTGCAACTGTACTTGCATCAAAAAATAACGATATCAAGGCAAAGAATACCACATCTGCAAATCAGTGGGTATCAATTCTTATTCACTCACTTCTTATGATTATTCTTTGCTTCGCTTTCCCAATAACATCTTCTCACATTATTGAACCATACATCACATCTGTATTCAACAGCGTTGAATCAGTTATAACAATAGACAATATCATTATTATGATGATTATGCTTGTTGCAATATTTGCAGTACCTGCTGCTGCATGGATTACAGCAAGACATACAAAGTATGATAAAGCTTCTCGCTATATTAACGGTGTAAACGCAGGTGACCAGATGAATTACATTGACTCTATGGGTGAGAAAAAGCGTTTCTTCCTTGCAAACTGGTATATGGAGAACATTTTTGGCGAAAAGAAGCTCTGGACTCCTTCAGTAGTAATTTCTATTATAATAATACTTGCTCTTGTAGTAATTTCAGTAGGAGGTGCATTATAATGAGCGCAACACTTAAAATTATAATTTGCATTATGGTCTACATTATTTTTGCACCGGTTGTCGGAGGACTTACCTCAGGTATTGACAGAAAGATTACTGCTCGCATGCAGGGCAGGCAAGGTCCTCCTTTGCTTCAGCCCTTCTATGATGTATTTAAGCTGTTAAAAAAGCAGACTGTTGTTATAAACCATGTTCAGATTTTTTATCTTGCAATATTCCTTGTATTTGTAATCTTTACAGGCTGTCTCTTCTTTGGTGGATTTGACCTTCTTCTTGTATTCTTTGCACTTACAACAGCAAATATATTCTTGATTTTGGCTGCAACCAGCTCTCATTCGCCTTATGCAAACATGGGTGCAAACAGAGAAATGATGCAGATGCTGTCATACGAGCCTATGGTGCTTTTAACTGCAGTAGGCTTTTATCTGGCAACAAACACATTCAAGGTAAGAGAAATCATTACAAGCACTGATATCCCGCCTATTATCAAGCTTCCGGGTATATTTGTCGGATTTGTATTTATTCTTACAATCAAACTCAGAAAGCATCCATTCGATCTTGCTACAAGCCACCATGCTCATCAGGAAATGGTTAAAGGCATTACAACAGAATTTTCAGGTGAGATGTTCGCTATTGTTGAGATTGCTCACTGGTATGAAAATGTATTTTTGATGGGCGTTGTAGGATTATTCTTCATCAATGCAAATGTATGGACAGCACTTATCGCACTTATCTGCATCTCAATAACATATTTTATATTGATTCTTGTTGATAATACAAATGCAAGAATGAAATGGCAGAAAATGTTTAAAAATTCATGGGTAACCACACTTATTGTAGGTGCACTTAATGTATTTATTCTTGAAGTATTTGTAAAGGGGGTACAGTAATATGGCAGATGTAACAAAGTCACCGTGGATTATGCATTATGATGGATCAAGCTGTAACGGCTGTGATATTGAAGTTCTTGCTTGTCTTACTCCGCTTTATGATGTTGAGAGATTCGGCGTAATAAACACAGGTAACCCTAAACATGCTGACATTCTGCTTATAACCGGCTCTGTAAATGAGCAGAATAAAGATGTAGTCAAGCAGATTTACGAGCAGATGACAGAACCGAAGGTTGTATGTGCTATTGGTATCTGTGCCTGCAACGGCGGTGTATTTAAAGAATGCTATAATATATTAGGCGGTGTTGATAAGGTTATACCTGTTGACATTTATGTTCCGGGATGTGCTGCAAGACCTGAGGCTATTATCGACGGTGTTGTAAAATCCCTTGCACTTCTTAAAGAAAAAAGCAAAAATTTAAAGGAGGGCAAATAAATGAAAGAAAATTACATTCTTGAAACAGTTGATATTCAGACTCTTTATAAAACTATGCTTGAAAAGCAGAGAGCAGGCTACAGACTTTGCCAGATTTGTGCAACTGCTTTTGAAGGCTATAATGAAATTATATATTCGGTTGTACTTGACTATACCTTTGAAAATTACAAGGTAATTATTCCAATTGATGAAGAAATTAATACAATTTCAGACTTTTTCCCGTCAGCTATGCTTTATGAAAATGAAATGACAGAGCTGTTTGGTGTCAAAATTAAGTCAATCAATCCTGATTATCAGGACAAATTATATAGAATAGCAGTTAAAACCCCTTTCAAAAAAGAAGTTAAAGATTCCGTTAAGATTATAAAAAAAGATGAGGAGGTAGCAGAATAATGGGTGAGAGATCAGTAGTTCCTTTCGGTCCTCAGCATCCTGTGCTTCCTGAACCTATTCATCTTGATTTGGTTCTTGAGGATGAAAAGGTTGTTGAGGCAATTCCTTCAATAGGCTTTGTTCACAGAGGTCTTGAAGAATTAGCAGGAAAAAGAGATTTTAATGATTATCAGTATGTTGTAGAAAGAATTTGCGGTATATGCTCATTCAAGCACGGAATGGCATACTGCGAAACTCTTGAAAGAATTTTTGATGCAGAAGTACCTGAAAGAGCAACCTTCCTGCGTACTATCTGGGGTGAAATGAGCCGTATTCATTCTCATCTTCTTTGGCTTGGTCTTTTGGCAGATGCTTTTGGCTTTGACGCATTATTCATGCAGTGCTGGAGAATGAGAGAAAAGGTGCTTGATATGTTTGAAGCATCTACAGGCGGCAGAGTTATCTTTTCAGTAAATAAAATCGGCGGTGTTCTTCGTGATATGGATTCTTCCATGCTCAAGAGCTTTGTTGATATTTTCAACGGTATGGAAAAAGATTTAAAAAAGCTTACAAAAACCTTCTTAAATGACTATACCGTTCAGTCAAGACTCAAGGGAGTGGGTATACTTACAAAAGAGGATGCTATCCGCCTTGGTGCAGTAGGACCAATGGCAAGAGCTGCCGGCATTGCTGTTGATACACGTAAGACAGGCTATGAAGCTTATGGTAAAATTGATTTTGATATCATAACATCAGATGAATGTGACGGCTACGGAAGATGTGCTGTTCGTATCGGAGAGCTCTTCCAGTCAATCAGCATCATCAAACAGTTAGTTGATAAAATTCCTGACGGTGCTATTGCCACACAGATTAAGGGAAATCCTGACGGTGAGGCATTTGTAAGAGTTGAACAGCCGCGAGGTGAGGCTATCTTCTACTGCAAGGCTAATGGAACAAAATTCCTTGAAAGATTCAGAATCCGTACTCCCACATTTACAAATATTGAATCACTTATTCATATTTTACCGGGATCAGAGCTTGCTGATGTTCCGCTTCAGATTCTTACAATTGATCCATGCATCAGCTGCACAGAAAGATAGGAGGTAGTATATTATGTCAACAATTATGGATTTTACTGTTACAGCATTAAAAAATCTGTTTTCAAAGCCTGCTACCTCTCAATATCCTGCTGTTCCTAAAACTTATCCTGAAAAAAGCAGAGGTCATGTTGAAATAAATATTGATGACTGTATTATGTGCGGTATGTGCCAGCGCAAATGTATGTCAGGCGCAATAAAAGTAGACAGAGCTTCAAAAACATGGACTATTGAGCGTATGGGCTGTGTTCAGTGTCAGGCTTGTGTAAATGCCTGCCCTAAAAAATGTTTAACAATGGCTGCAGGATATACAGAACCAAGCACAGAAAAGACTGTTGATTCATACAGTCAGCCTATTCCTGAACCAACTGAAGAGGAGTCAGGAAAATTAACAACAGGCAAAATTACCAATGATATTGAAAAATGTATTCTTTGCGGCCTTTGTGCAAGAAAATGCCCTCAGGAATGTATAACTGTAGACAGAAAAGAAGCAAAGACATGGACAATAGACAGAGACAAGTGCGTACAGTGCGGTGCGTGTATAGATGCATGTCTCAAATTCAAGGCATTGTCATTTGCTGAAGATGATGGTGAAAAGGGCATAGTTACTATTCACAAAGAGGGATAGTGTAATTTTTACCTTATCCGGATTATATTGCCCTCAAAATTTTCAAATAGCATAATTTTGAGATGGCTGAAATTTACATAACGCCTTGTCCGGCTGCAACAAGGATACGTTGTGTTTTTATTGCTTTTTTGCAGCCGGAAAGGCTATGTGAATTGCATGACCAAAACTTTAACCTTTAATGGCATTGTTCAGGGTATCGGTTTCAGACCGACTGCTCTGCGAATTGCAAAAGAACTTAACATAAAAGGTCAGATTAAAAATTCCGGTGGCAGTGTTGAGCTGATTATCAGCGGAGAAAAACAGGTGCTGGACAGTTTTGTCCAGCGCCTTATTGGTATGTTTGAAATTAAATATTATAACGAAAAAATTATTAAAGACAAAGATTTTGACGATTTTACTATAGTACATTCTACAAAAGATAATCAAATTCCTTTTATCACTCCTGATTTGGCAACGTGCAGTGATTGCGAAAAAGAACTTAAAGACGAAAATAACCGCAGATTCAAGCATCCTTTTATAAGCTGTATAAACTGCGGACCAAGATATACAATAATTAATAATCTGCCCTATGACAGAGAAAATATAACAATGTCACAATTTGATATGTGTGACGATTGCAGAAAAGAATATACTGAACATACAGACCGAAGATGCCATGCACAAACAATCGCCTGCAAGTCCTGCGGGCCTGAAATAAGCATTCCTATCGATAAGGCGGCATGCTTGCTTAATTCAGGTGAAATCCTTGCTGTAAAGGATATAGGAGGCTATCACCTGGCATGCGATGTAAATAATATTCCTGCAGTTGAAAAACTCAGAAAAATCAAAGGCAGAGATACAAAGCCCTTTGCCGTAATGTTTTCTTCAATAAAAGAAATCGAAGAATTCTGCTTTGTTAACAGCAAGGAAAAGGAACTTCTCTTGTCTGCGGCCAAACCAATTGTTTTGCTTGAAAAAAAGAAAGATTTTCATAAATCCGTTTGTGGTGAAAGTGATTATATCGGAGCATTTCTGCCATGCAATCCTGTGCAGATTATGCTGCTTGACAAAATCTCTCCCCTTATTATGACAAGTGCAAATATCAGCGGAGAGCCTGTAATAATTGATGACGAAGAAATAAAAAAGTTTAATATTCCCGTTTTATCACACAACAGAGAAATTCTGACACCTCTTGATGACAGTGTTGTATATGTAAATTCGGGCAGAATACAGTTTATCAGACGTGCAAGAGGATATGTACCGCTTGCAATAGATATTGGCAAAAAATCCAAGGCAGATACACTTTGCTTTGGTGGAGATTTGAAAGCTGTTTTCGGAATCCACAAAGACAGATATGTTTTTCTCAGTCAGTATTTTGGTGACTTAGAGGAGGTCAATGTGCTTCAGTCATATAAAAGCAATATCAGCAGATTTTGCAGGCTTCATTCTTTTAGCCCTGAAAAATTTGTTGCTGATGCACATCCAAAATATTATTCAGCAAATCTATGTGATAATGATATTATAATTCAGCATCACAAGGCACATGTGGCATCAGTAATTGCAGAGCATAAGCTTGAAGGAAGTGTACTCGGATTTGCCTTTGACGGCACAGGATATGGTGATGACGGAGCAATCTGGGGAAGCGAAGTATTCACCTTTAACGGAAAAGATTTTAAAAGAGTTTCACATCTTGATTATGTAAAAATCATCGGATCTGATGAGATTTCAAAAAATGCAGATCTTGCACTTGCCTGTTATCTGGGAGGAAATGAGCTGGTTGAAAAGGCTTTGAAAAACAATATTAACACTGCTAAATATTCAGGTATGGGAAGACTGTTTGACGCAGTATCGGCTCTGCTTGATATAAAGCATTATAACAGCTATGAGGGAGAATGTGCATGTGCACTGGAGGCTTGTGCAAAAAAAGCCGGCAAGGCATATGCACTGACAAAATCACTTAATCCTATTGACATACTGACAGAAATAAAAAATGCTAAAAACAAAACATCTGCAGAAGAGCTTGCACTTGGCTTTCATAATATGCTGACAGAGCTGATAACTGATTTGTCAGTAAAATACAGAGATGAACAGAAAATAAATCAGATTGTTCTCAGCGGCGGTGTATTTAACAACAGACTTTTGACAGAAAAAGCTATAACTATGCTTGAAGAAAAAGGCTTTTCGGTGTATATTAATGAAAGGGTGCCCAGCGGTGACGGAGCTATTGCACTGGGACAGGCATATATTGCAGTATTGGAGGAATAAAAATGTGTGTTGCAGCACCGGGTAAGGTAATTGAAATAAATGGTGACAACTGTATTATTGATTACAACGGCAACAGAGTAAATGCTAACAAAGGCATAATAGACATTAATGTTGGGGATTATGCACTTGTTCATGCAGGCTTAATTATACAAAAAATTCCTGAAGATGAAGCACTGAATATGATAGATATTTTTGACGAGCTTAACAAGCTTTAATGGAGGAGAACATGAAAAATTCAATAAGCATCAGTGATGTTACAGAATTTCTCAAAAGCTATGATGGTGATCCGCTCTCATTTATGGAGGTTTGCGGAACTCACACTGCAGCTATAAGTGAAAATGGAATTCCCTCTCTTCTCAGTGACAAAATCAGGCTTATAAGCGGTCCGGGATGTCCTGTTTGTGTTACAGTGGCAAGCTATATTGACAGGCTGTGTGAGCTTGCTATGTCAGAAAACACCTGTGTTGTCACCTTCGGTGACATGATAAGAGTACCGGGATCGGAAAAATCTCTGCAGAATGTTAAGGCTCTGGGCGGTCAAATAGAAATGGTGTACTCCCCTTTTGAGATAATTGAGCTTGCAGAAAAAAATCCTGAAACAACATTTGTTTTTGCAGCGGTAGGATTTGAAACTACTACCCCTATTTATGCTGTTCTGATGGATAAAATAATTGATAAAAATATAAACAATATAAAACTTCTTACGGCGCTGAAAACAATGCCGAATGCGATTGACACACTATGTGGAATGGGCTGTAAAGTTGATGGCTTCATAGCACCGGGGCATGTCAGTGTTATAACAGGAGCAGCCGCTTTTCAGCCTCTTGCAGAAAAATATCAGCTGCCCTTTGTTGTAAGCGGATTTGAGGGCAAAGAGCTTTTAGCATCTATTTATGCCTTAGTCAAGCTAAAAGGCAAAAGCAAGGTTTTGAATTTATACAAAAGTGCGGTAAGCGATGACGGAAATATCAAGGCACAAAAACTCGTAGAAAAATACTTTGAGCCATGTGACGCAGGCTGGCGAGGAATCGGTAATATAAAAAATTCAGGAATGGCACTGAAAGAAAAATATAAAAAATATGATGCAGGAAGTAAAGAGCTTGTAAATGACAATATGAAGAACAGTCATTGTTCCTGCGGTGAGGTTATAACAGGCTTTAAATCACCACGAGAATGTTCTCTGTTCGGAAAAGCCTGCACTCCTGAAAATCCGCAGGGTGCATGTATGGTTTCAAATGAAGGTGCATGCTTCCATTACTTTATTAATAACAGAGGTTAGAATATGAAAATCACATTAGCCCATGGCAGCGGAGGAAAGTCCACCAGCGAACTTATAGACAAGGTTTTTGCCAAGCATTTTTCAAATCCTATACTTAATATGATGGAGGACAGTGCCGTTGTAGGCGGCGCATCAAAAATTGCCGTAACAACCGATTCATTCGTTGTTACTCCATTAATTTTCAAAGGGGGAAACATCGGCAGATTATCCATATGCGGAACTGTTAATGATTTGCTTATGCGTGGTGCAGTGCCAAAATATATCACCTCAGCCTTCATTATTGAAGAGGGTGCAGATACTGAAACCCTTGAAATCATTGCTTCATCAATGGCACAAACTGCTGAAGAAGCAGGTGTTACAATAATCTGCGGTGACACCAAGGTAATTGAGGGAAACGGTGGAGTTTATATAAACACTACAGGCGTAGGCTTTGTCAAAGAAAGCACTGACATTGTGTCAACAAATCTTCGTCAGGGTGATGCAATTGTTGTCAGCGGAACAATGGGTGATCATCACGCAGCAATACTTTCAGCAAGAATGAATATAGAAAATAATATTGAAAGTGATAATGCACCTCTTGGTGAAATGGTGCAGAAAATGCTTAAAGCAGGTATTGAAATACACTGTATGCGGGATATTACAAGAGGCGGATTGGGTACGGTTTTAAACGAGCTTGCCAAGGCATCAAAGGTAAATATTGAGCTTGACGAGATTGCAATTCCCGTAACGGCTGAGGTTAAATCATTTGCCAAAATTCTTGGACTTGATATTATGCATATGGGAAACGAGGGTAAGCTGACGGCAGTTATGCCAATGGAGCAGGCACAGCAAGCTGTCGAAATTATGAAAAGCTGCAAATACGGTGAAAATGCTCAGATAATCGGCAGAGTAAACAGCGGAAGCGGTGTAACCTTGGTAACTGAGCTTGGCGGAAAACGGCAGGTAAATGTCCTCTACGGAGAAGGTTTGCCAAGAATTTGTTAAAATATATCATAATAGAAGATAAGAAGAGCAGTTCAAATGAACTGCTCTTTCAGTTTTTGTAGGTAATGCCGTCCTCGGCATTCCAATGACAATTCGCATACGAAAAAAGGTGTGCCAAGAATGGCACACCCTGCAATATATTATTTCTTTGTTGTTACAGTTTTGGATTTCGACCATGAAGAATAAATTTTTGTGTTCTTGCCGTTTACTTTAATTGTTTTGTAAGTACGAATACGAACATAATACTTTTTCTTTGCCTTAAGTTTAGAAATAGTTTTTGATGTTGTCTTGTTTTTGCCTACTGTTATAGTTTTATTGTTCTTCTTAAATTTCTTATCAGTTGAATACTGTATCTGATAGCCTGTTGTCTGCGTAGTAAGCTTTTTCCACTTTACAGTAAATTTCTTTTTGCCTTTTGTGAGCTTTGAAACGCTTGTAGACTTCGGTATAATTGTAAATGTCTTTGAAGCAGTTCCGCTATAATTGCCTTTAAAGGTGATTTTTACTGAATATTTTCCTACAGCCTTTCTGCCTTTGGCATATGTCACTGTATAATCAGTATTTTTCTTTAAGGTTTTTCCACTGATGTCTTTGACAGTTACGGCAGGTGTACGAGCTTTTCCATTATATGTGTAGGTTGTTGCACTTAAATTTATTGTTGATATTTTCGGTATTACTGTATTTGATTTTACAGCATTACAGTCTGTACATTTTGTTATTCTACTGCCATTCTTGCTTGCTGTTGCTTTAGCGGTTGCTGTTTTATATTTGTGGGATGTTTTTGCAATTACTTCATTTTTAGTTTCCTCACAAGCAGTACATGTATAAGTCACAATACCTGTTGATGTGCAAGAAGCCGGTTTAGTTACTTTAATATCATAGCTATGACCTGTTGCTTCAACATAATCAGCCTCATATGAGTCATCACAATCCGCACATTTATAAACAGTGTATCCCTGCTCAGTACAAATAGGATTTACAACTGTGCTTAATTCATGATGATGACCTGTTGCTTCAACAGCTTCACCATAGTTTACATATTGATTGCAGAGAAGGCAAACTTCATCACCGCTGTATCCGTTTTCGGTACAGGTGGGATTAATTGCACCTACAATTTTTCGCTCTCCGTTATGGTAACACGGCTCTTTAGGAATTACGACATCATCAGTACATCCGCAAACCACACAGGTATATCTCCCTATTCCGTTTTCAAGCACGGTAGGTTCTTTTACAATATCATATTTGCTGAAATCGCAGGGCTCAGTGACAAAACTTTCATTATATTCTGCATTCTCTGTTACATCTGCATAATCAGCAGAAAATGAATAAACGTTATGAGTTTTATCGCCATTTATCAACGGCTTTGTCGGAACTGGAGCAATCACATCACTGCCTTTTGTAAAAGGCATATATTCCTTATCAACAACTTCACCATTACAATATTTGAAAGAAATAACAGGATAAGGCTTGCCGTTTATATTTGAATTCTTCAAATAAGCACTCCAACCAAACTCACTGTTATTTGAATAATACACTGTCAAATCACTGCTGCTTGAAAATACGGAGGTTATTCCGTCCCCGACAATATTTACAGAGGCAGGCATAATAATATTTTTAACAGTCTGTGATTTGTAGAATGCATCAGCTTTTATTTCTGTTAAAGTTGACGGCAGAATTAAGGTATCAACAGCCACTCTTGGCGGTGCTGCAATAAGAACAGTTTTATCTTTATTATACAAAACGCCGTCATCGGATGAAAAATTTTTGTTGCTGCCGTTCACGTTAAAGGCAGAAACCTTTGTCATTCCTCTGAACGCTTTATCGCCAATGCTTTCAACATTTGCAGAAATATTAATTGCAATAAGCGGACTTGCACCTGCAGCAGCACCCTCAAAGGCTCTTTCACCAATACTTTTTACAGTATCTGCAATTGAAATAGCTGTTACACTGCTGAGAGATTGAAAAGCACGATTTCCTATTGATGTTACACCACTTTGCACAGCTATAGTTTTTACCTCTTTGCCAAACCAAACAGGGCGGTTATTTGTACTGTAATCAGTCATTGCTCCTGTGCCTGAAATAACCAGCGCACCTGTGTCAGAATTAAAATTATAGCTGACATTTGCACCGCACGAACCTGTATCAGCATTTGCAGTAATAGTCATACCTGAAACAGATGTAATTATAATTACAGCCGATAATATAAATGATAATATTTTTTTCAAAATATTCACCTCTTAATGTCATAGCATAAGTTGATTATATCAAAAAAGGACTGGGGCAGTCAACCTCAGTCCTGATATTTTTTATTAGCAAAATATTGAAATTATTCAGCTTTTTTTCTTCTTTCTGCAAGTGCAGAAGAAATTTTTGATTTCTTTTCGCCTACAATATCATACTTGAACATAGGAATAATTGAAAGAAGTGCAAGTATTCCCGGAAGAGCTGTGTATGCGAAGAAAATAATATCCTTTGTTGATGTTTTGAATGCACCTGTTGTAAGGCCTTCATAATATCCTGACTGCTGAACAAAAATAAGACCAACTGCTGTGCCGAGAGCAAGGCAAACCTTGATTGTTAAGGTAAGAATTGAATAGCAGGCACCTTCCATTCTTTTGCCTGTTTCGTATTCATAATAATCTACGGCATCGGCAGTCATAATCATAGGCATAAGTGTTACAGCACCGAACTGCAAACCGATAAGGAACAATGATGCATAGAAAAGAACTGTAAGCACCATATTAGTTGGATTAATAAACCAAAAATGACCTATTACAAAAGAGAAAATTGAAGCTGCAAAACCATAAATTGACAGAATAATGTAAGCCTTCTTTTCATCAAGCTTCTTAATAAGAAGTGGGCAGAGTGCCATTGAAATCATTGATCCTACAGCAGTAACAATACCAAGAACAGCAACAAGATTCTGTGAGCCTAAAATAACTGTTGCAGCCTGAACCTGAATACCCATTGCCATCTGACGTCCAAAGCCAAGGAAATATGAAATAATAACCAGCATAAACGGCTTATTGTTTTTAAGCGCATTAATCATATCTTTTGCAGTTGTTTTTTCAGCAGAAGTATTTGTAACTCTTTCCTTATTAATAAGCGGAATTAGTGCAAAAAGTATACATCCAAGAACTGCTGTTAAAATTGCTGTTCCTAAATATTCAGGTGCAATCATAGGAGTATCTGTATCACCCTCAAATCCAAAAACCTGAGAACCACCCGGAATAATAAGGCAAACAATAGGAACTATAACTACGCAAGCAGAAAATCCAACCTGCTTGAATGTATTTGAAATTGAAACAACATTTGTTCTTTCTGTAGGATTTGGTGTAAGAACAGATGCAATACCCTGTGACGGAACATCACCCATTGTCATTGCAATGCTCCAAATTAAGTATGTAATAAAAATCCACACATATGTAAGCATTGTGTTTGATTTAAAAGGAACATCAATAAACACAACAGCTGTCATAACAAGAAGCGGAATGATTGAATACATAATCATTGATTTGAACTTGCCGTGCTTGCTTTTTGAACGGTCTACAAGGTTACCAACAATCGGATCTGCAACTGCAGAAACAATTTTTGCAATAAGAATCAAAATTGCAACTACACTTACATTTACGCCAAGAATTGAACCGTCAAATTCTGCCTGATATGAATTTAAAAGACCTACTATTGCCTGAAAGCCAAATAAACCAAGTGAATATGCAGCAATTTCTTTAAATTTCATATGCTTTTGCTTTGAAATATCTTCCATAACATTTCTCCTTAATCACATAAATTAATGAAAAGTGCAAAAGGGTAAAGCTGTTTCTTTAAACAACTTTACCCTGAAGCTTAATGATTAGTCTTTGAATACATCGTTGAAAAGATCAATATCTGCAGCCTTCATAACAGCTGAGAAGAGTTCTGATCCCTTAACCGGAAGGATTCTGTTGAAAATTGACATAGCATGTGCATCAACGCCCTGAACCATCATAGGTCTCTTGTGCTCAATGCCGAACATAATCATCTTAACCATCAAATCACAATCGGTAGAAATCATATCCATAATTTTCTGTCCCTTACCACCGTCATTCTTCTGGTCACGGAAAATATCAGTCTTAGTAAAGCCGGGGCAAACAAGACCAACATACATTTTATTCTTGAATTCAACACGAATAGCCTCTGTAAAGCCTTTAAGTGCAGCCTTTGAGGCACTGTACATTGAGGTACCTGCAAGTGTCATAAGAGCAGCTGAAGAGTCAATGTTTATGATTGCAGGATCTGGCTGCTGGAGAAGAACAGGAAGGAAGGTTTTAACACCATATACGCATGAATAGAAATTTATATTCATTGCCTTCTCGATTTCATCATATGAATATCTGTCAAATCTCTTAAATTTTGGAAGAATACCTGCATTGTTGATAAGAACAGAAGGAACAATACCCTCTTCGGCAAGCTCTGCAGCAAAATTTTCCCAATTTTCTTTAGAAGATACATCAAAAAGCTTATAAGAAAACTGAGAAGCATAATCCGGACCAAGCTCCTCAATAAACTTTAACATTTTTGTTTCGCTTCTTGCAACGCCAACTACACGGCAGCCATGTTTTTTAATAAGAGTAGCAGCAATTCCTGCACCCATACCACCTGATGCGCCGGTAACGATTACTGTTTTGCCTGAAAGCCAGTCAGCTCCGAAGCATTTACAAGTATTACTCATTATATTATCCCCCTTGAATTAAATGTCATATTTTACTTAAAGTATTATACTATAAAACAAATAATAATACAATAAAAATTTTTATAAGTTACAGATTTTAATGTCTTATCTTTCACAGTAATTTTCTAAAACAAGTTATTATGCACAAAATTCTACGATTATTGTTAGCATAGTTGATGAATATTTGACACTTTGTTGATATTTGTAAATTATTGTGCTATAATAGTATAATTGATAATAATTTATATGATAGGAGAAGGCTATGGACAGAAGAATAAAAAGAACGCGAACGGCAATATTTAATGCTGTTCTGGAATTAATCGTAGAAAAAGAAGCAAATAGGATAACAGTGCTGGAGCTTTGTAATAAGGCTGACATAAACAAAAGCACATTTTATCTTCATTACAAAAGCATGGATGACTGTCTTCAAGCTTGTTTCCAGATTATAATGGATGGTGTTATTGAACTGTCTAAACATATAAGCTATTATGATATTGCCTCTGATCCAAAGCCTACAATCGATATTCTTCTTAACGAAATTGAAAAATCACTTGAATACCTAAAAAAATTCAAATCCAGCAACATATGCGGACCGTCATTAAAAGTACTCAAGGAAAATCTTGTAGCATGTATTGCCGAAAACAGTGGATTTACAACAGAAGAAAACTATTGTGAAATAGCAAATATTGCATACACTGTAGCCGGATTTATTGATGCTGTAATGTATCAGCTTCCTAATTACAATAAGCCCCTGCTTTCAAAAGTGACATGTTCAATGATAAAGGGATAAAACAATATAAACATCACATAAATTAAAGCTAGTCTGCACCATGCAAACTAGCTTTTTAATATTTATTACAAATTATTCAGCTGTGTTATCATAACCCGGATTTTCATCAGGTGCAGGCTGGGTTGTCATAACCTCGCCGTAAACCTGAAGAATTATCTCTTCTCCGACAGCAACTACAGAGCCTGCCTGCGGTGCTATACCATGTACCTTTTTTACAGTATCAGGTATATATTCTCCGTCATTATATACTTCAACAGTTGACACATTAAAGCCTTTGTCCTTCAGTATCTTTGTTGCTTCATCAAGAGATAATCCACCTACATCATCAACCTCAGCTGTTTCAACACCCTTGCTTACAGTGAGAATAATTTCAGAGCCTTCATCAACAGTTTCACCTGCTGCAACACTCTGCTTAAAGATAATCCCCTCCTCCGCATCAACAGAGAATTCTGAATTATAAGTAATCTTAAACTGAGAGTTCCATGCACCTGTATTTTGAACATCACTCTGCTTATATCCTGCACTGACAAAATCAGGAACAGTATATTGGGCAAGAGGCTGGGTTGTTGATGTTTCAGTCTCTTTATTGCCATTCAATATCTTACCGCTCTTAATCAGATATGCACCTGCAATAACTGCTGCTACAATCAAAATCACCAATATGGTGACTACAATTTTTGAAGCATTTGGCTTCTTCTTTGGCTCATCATAATCAGGATAACCTTTATAATGCTCTTCCTCTTTAACAGGATCATTTTCGTCTGTAATGACAGGAGCTGAAGCTGCAACAACGGACGGTGCCGCATTAAGCTGCTCCCTGAATTTCTCAACAGTCTGTGTACGCTTTTCAGGATACACCTGCAGACCTCCGCCGAGAGCCTTTATAATGTGAGTAGGTATTTTTTCAGCTATTGAATTCGGTATCATCAGCTTATCATTAAGCTCTCTCTCCTTTGCATCTGGAGGATTCTGACCTACCAAAGCCCTGAAGATACATGCTGAAAAAGCATATATATCTGTTGCAGGACACAGCTTGTGATTATTATTTTCATACTGCTCAAGAGCAGTATACCCTTCATGTTCATTAAAAGCAAATCCACTGCCTTGTGTATTAGCCGCACTGATAGAAAATCCCTTAAGTCTTATTTTACCATCATGACACAAAACAAGAGTATCAGGGCAGATTGCACCGTGAATAATTCCGTTTGTATGAAGCGCCTCAATAGTTGTAAGCACCGGCATAAACATGAGCCTTGCTCTTTCCCACGTAATATTACCCTCAGGAGTCCTGATAAGAAATTCGCGAAGACTCATTGTATTCATATCTTCACAAATTGCATAAGCAGTACCATTAAGCTCAAACACATCATAGGCAGGAACTACTGCAGACAAATTATGCATTTTCACAATAGCAGTCCATAAATTGATAAATGAGCTCTTAAATTTTTCATAAGATGCTCTGTAGCGTTCTCTTACATGCACATCAAGATTACCTTCTAATCTATTGGCAATGCCCATAGGCAAAAATTCTCTTATATTTATTTTAGCATTTAACTGTAAATCATATCCTGAATATACAACAGCATCACTTTCATGCTCGATAACTGCGCCTACAAGATATTTGTCATTAAGAACAGATTTAGGCTGAAGATACATCATATCAGTCACAGTATCATTATCGTAACTGCAATTTTCGCACACACTTCCGCTTGTCAGTTCTTCAAAACAGTTCATGCAAAGATTATCAAAATCCTTCAATGTATATCACTCCATTTTATCGTTTATATACATAGATAATAATAACAAGGTGATGTGACTTTGTCAAGAAACAATAAGTAAACACTATATGAACACAACAGTCAAAATGATACTATATATAAATAGCCATTGAATAAAATTATCATTTATTGTATAATGTTTAAAATGAAATCTGAAAGGAAAAAGATATGTCTTACGCATTAATTAAAGACTTAAAAGAAAAGAAAGATAAAAACGGTAACGGCTTTCTGGATTTGATAATTATCGGCAGTGACAAAAAAGAGTATCCTGCAAAATTATGGAGATTTGAAAACAACGGACTTTATGCAATAGATGATGTTGTTGAAATTGAATACACATGTGACAGCTATAACGGCAAAACCCAATTGAATATAAGCAAAATAAAGAAGGCATCGGGAATTGATGCAAAGGAATTTGCACCCACATCGGAATACAGCGGAAAAACTGTATTTTCAAATCTTCTTCAAAAGGTCAACAATTTTGAGGATAATGATTTTAAAGCTATTGTATCTGATATTATGACAAAAAACAGAGAGGCGCTTGAGATATACCCTGCTGCTTACAGACTGCATCATGCCATTGTCGGCGGGCTCATGCTTCACACTGCATCTATAGTTGAAATGGCAGAAAAGGTATGTCAGGTTTACCCCAACATAAACAGAGAGCTTTTGCTGTCAGGCGCAATACTCCACGACACTGCCAAGGTTTATGAAATGGAAATATCAAAAACAGGTCTCTGCAAAGGATATTCTGCCGGCGGAGAGCTGATAGGACATCTTGTTAAAGGTGCTATGTATATTGAAGAAACAGCTCAAAGACTTGGCGTTTCGCAGGAAAAGGCAACACTGCTTGAGCACATGATACTTTCACACCACGGTGTTCCTGAATTCGGATCACCTGTAAGACCGATGTTTGCAGAGGCAGAAATTCTTTCTGCTCTTGATGATCTTGATGCAAAGATATTTGAAATCAATAATGCTACAAGCAAGATTAATACCGGTGAATTTACAGACAGGCAGTGGGCACTGGATAACAGAAAGCTGTATAACCACGGTTTATCCAATAATGAACACAAGGTTAATTTATCAGAATAAATCAGAAAGAGGCTGTAAATTATGGAAAATACAGTTAACGAAAGCTGGACAGAAATATCAATCACTATAAATACTAAGGACATTGAAGCTGCAGGCAGTATTGCAAACATGGTAGTCCCATACGGAATATATATTGAAGATTATTCATGCCTTGAAGAAGAGGTTATGGAAATTGCACATATTGATCTTATTGACGAAAAGCTTCTTCAGGCTGACAGAACAAAAGGAATTGTTCATGTATATGTCAATCCTCATGAAAATCCGCTTGAAGCTGTTTCTTTCATAAAAGAACGTCTTGACAGCCAGCAAATTGAACACACTATTAATATAGCTGACTGCGCCACAGAGGACTGGGTAAACAACTGGAAGCAGTATTTTCACCCTATGCCTATCGGAAACAAGCTTCTTATCCGTCCCACATGGGAGGATGAATATGATCCACAAGGCAGAACAGTTCTGCATATAGAACCCGGCCTTGCTTTCGGAACAGGCAGCCACCCTACCACAAAGCTTTGTCTTGAAACTCTGGAAAAATATATAGATAATAATTCAACTGTACTTGATATAGGATGCGGAAGCGGTATTTTGTCTATCGCAGCTCTTTTACTTGGAGCGAAATCTGCATTCGGTGTTGATATCGATTCACTTGCAGTAAAAACAGCAATGGCTAATGCTCAGGAAAATAATCTTGATGAAAGCAAATTTACTGCTGTTCAGGGTAATTTATCTGACAAGGTCTCAGGCAAATACAGCGTTGTAGTGGCAAATATAGTTGCTGACATCATCATTCAGTTTAATGAAGATGTAGGTAAATTTATGACTGATGATGCTGTGTACATAACAGGAGGAATTATTGAAACCAGAGAAGACGAGGTGCTTTATTCCTTTGCTCAGAATGATTTTGAGGTGATTGAGCGTTTTGAAGAAAAAGGCTGGCTGGTATTTGTATTAAAAAAACAAAATCAATAATATATAACATAACCGCCATATCTCAGTCTTGAGGTATGGCGGTTAATAATTTAATATATACTATTTTAATTTTTATGCTTATCATGAATTTTTCTGGCAATATACACTGCAGGGGTATCCAGCAGACTGGTAAAAATATAGATTACATAGCTTGACAGGAAAATAGATATCATTGTTTTAACATCATATGTTCCCCAGAAAGCAAAAATTGTGAAAAGCAATGTATTAAGTATCTGGCTGATTAATGTTGAGCCATTATTTCTCAGCCATAAATATTTACGCTTGCTTCCAAATTTCTTTTCAGTAAATGCCCACCACTTATGATAAAGCCAAACATCAAACAGCTGACTGATTGCATAAACTACAAGTGATGCGATTATCATTCTGGGTGTGTTTGAAAAAACTTCTTTTATCGACGGAGAAATAAAATCATTTTCGCTCGGTATATACTTGAGCCAGCTCTGTGAAAGAAAAAGGAAGAAGAGTGAAGAAAAAACGCCAAGCCATACAGCCTTGTTTGCCTCTTTTTTGCCCTCACATTCAGACAAAATATCTGTTACTAAAAAGGTTGAAGCAAAAAGCACATTTCCAAGTGTCTGCTCCATTCCAAAGGCATTAATTAAAATAGCAACCTCGATATTAGCAAGAATTGTTGCTGCTGCCGACACACAGTAAAGTCCTGTTTTGCCGAAAAACTTATATGCAAGAAGCACAGCCGAAAAAATAAACACAACAGATCCTATCAAAAGTAATTCATTAATCATATCAGTCACCCACTCCAAAATCAGTATTATTAATCAGGATATCAACCCTGTCATTATCCTTATATTCAGGATATATCTTTTGCATAAAATCAGCCGTAACTTTTTTATCAGGCTTAATTTGCGTAGAATTGTCACACATAATATTCACGCAAATTCTTTCAAAATACTTTAATCCCAACATGATGTCGTTCTTCATTGAAGAAACTGTTTGACCTGAAATACCAAAAAGAAAATTTGCCTCATCAAAATTTTTGCTGATAATTTCAGGATTAACTTCACTGATTCCTTTTTTCAAAACATTTTCCCTGAAATCACTATCAAAGGTTTCAAGTCCCAGCTTCATCTTCAGGCTAAATTCCTTGAACTCTTTACGCAATTCGGCTATTTTACTGTCAAAGATAAAATGACTTTCAAAATGAATTGTACTAATTTTTTTGCTGTATGCAATACTTTTTATCAGCTCCAAGGTTTTTTTATCAAGCTCGAAAACAGAACCGCTGTTAATAACCTCTAAATTTCCGTATCTGCCGTTAATATGCGAAAGAACAGATTTATTAAGCCGGTAATTTTCTTTATCATCTGAACAGCAGTCAGTATGATAATCACAGAAACTGCATTTTTTATATACACAGCCCCGACCGCGAAGCAGAACAATCTCACGCGGATTTTTTTCTTTTATGACGCTATATCTTTCCATAAATAAAAAATGCACCACTAGGGTGCATTACGGCTATTGCCTTTTCTCCTAGTTTTGATTTGTGAAATCTATTGAAGTCATCAGGCAGGATGGTTACGAACTGCCTTTTATTATATGTTCGTGATGTATTATATCACAGAAAACATATTTGTCAAATATTATTTTTAAATCTTCGCTTTGAATTTATGTCTAAAATCAAAACAAAGCATCCTATTATCATTAACACAGATAATGTCACATTTACACTTGAAAAGCTTACCGTTTGTACACTGCCATTTGCAAAAACCATTTTATCAATCGGAAAAGCTAAAAGAATTATTTTTGTTACGCCATATGATAACAGTGCAGATATAACTCTGAACAAAAGAAAATCTGCATATTTCATTCCGGCTTTACTAATAATTCCGAGAAGCTGAAAATGTATACAAAATCCTCCAAAAGCAAGATAAGCAGACAGCAATGGCAAGTCAAATTTTTCTGTACACACACCATTTGTTATTTCTGCAGCAGGCATAAGAACATTCGGAATATCAACAATGCTTTTCAGTGCAGAAAAAACTATAACATACGCAGCAATGCTTAGCACTGAAGAAACTGCGGATGAAACTGATGAGCTTAACGCCTCACTAAAAGGAACAGCCTCATCATAAGAAAAGTATTCATTTTCTATTCTTTTCTCTTTGAAAGAAAGCAAAATACCTATTACAACTGCACTGATTACGTTTGAAGCAAAAAGAATCAAGCCTATTGATATGCTTCCGTAGGTAATTGTACCTACAGCTGTAATAATAAATCCACAGCCTCCGCAAAAGTTAAAACGCAAAATTCTTCGTGCCTGTCTGGCATCTATATTATCATTTCTCAAAAGTTCATTAGTGATTAGTGCACCGGTAGGATACCCGCCGATAAGTCCGAAAATCAATGTTGAAGAGGCAACGGCAGGAAGATTGAAAATTTTGACTGTCACTGCACCGAAAATGCGTGACAATACTGTGCCTGCACCTGTTTTCATTATTGTAAGAAAAATTATCAGCAGAGGCAAAAGGCTGGGTATAATAGTATTTTCTGCCAGTGCAAGCCCCAGTACAGCTCCTTCTTTCGCCTCTGCTGAAAACAGTATAAGTACCAAAGCCGTTCCCAGCATAACGGTTAATAAAACACAATCAAATATTTTTGCTTTACATACCTTCACCATATCACCTAATAAAAAAGTATGTATAAAACACATAAAAAATGCACAGCTTATTGTGAAAGAGTAAAATAAAAGTAGACACAAAAAAAGTGTCTGCTTTTTTCTTTTAT
>JAMPEQ010000007.1 GCA_023665085.1 Bacteroides sp. | reverse complement strand
GAAACAATAAAAAAGACTACTGTCCTGTCACATGAAACAGACAAAAAAGCAGTATCAGATAATTATGATGATAACGAAGATTATGTTTATGATGTGATATATTGACCTACCATTTTTAATTGCTCCCCTCATTGCTCCCCTAAAAAATTATAAACCATTAAAATATATTGTATTTATGCGGTTTCTGGCGGATATAGTAGTATTATCAAGTCTTGTCACTCCGACCAATAACAGCTCTTATCTGAAAGGATTTGAGCTGTTTTTATTTATCCTGAAAAATGGCTTAAACAGGGCGTTTTCAGACTTTTTAAGGATTTATAAATCACTTTCAGGGATTTTGAAAATGCACCAAAAATTACACCAAAATCAAAAATGGTGCACCAAATATGCACCAAAAACAACACTAAAAATACAAAATAAAGACTATGTCTATTTACTTTTTAGGTCAAAAAATTACCCTGCCTTGATATTCAAGACAGGGTTGATTTTTGTTATCAGTTTTATTTTCTGCAAAGTTAAAATATATGTTACTTTTTTTATTCTTGTACACTTTATTCTATAAATATTTAATTGTATGAGATTTATTTGTGCAAGTTATTTAACATAGCATTGTAAAAAAAGATTATATAATTTAAACAAGAAAAATCGTGTAAACATTTTATTTGCTTACACGATTTTTAATAGTTACCTATATTCTTGTATAACTTTGAAGTACTTTGAATAACTGTTATTAGTCAAGCATATAGAAATCTTAAAACTACTATTCTTAATACATTTTATTCATCTTTTTTTATGATTTCCTGAAGAATTCTTAATAATAGTTTTTGATAATTATATCCATTTTTTTCTCGTTCTTCATCGAAATATAGAATAGTGGATTTATTAACATCTAATGCCTTGCTATATTTTGACAACATATCTAATGAAGGTTTTTTATTATTTGCTTCAACTTCACTAATATATGTAGATGAGACATCCATTTTAGTTGCAAGTTCTTTTGTTGTCATTTCTCTTGCAATTCTTAATAATTTCAGAACATTACCTAATCCTGTATTGTTATCACTGTTATTTCGTGAGTTCAAAATACAACCTCCTTGTTTTGTACATTTATTATTCTTTACTTATATAAATATTTTAAAAAATATTGACTATCACCTATTCTACCAATAATTCAACAGATTAGATGTTTAGCATATCCATTAACCTACCAAACATCTAATCAAATAAAATCCGTTTTTAGTATTTAAAATTTTATATTTTGATATACCATATAGAAATATTTATAATGATACTGTTTGTTGCTAAACTCTACCCCCTCCTACAAAGGTGAATTGTTCTCATCTGTATAATATTCAGCCATACAAAATTCTAAATGCCTGCATTCGGTTTAAGCCAAGGTTAAACTTTTTAGTAAAGGATATGTTATTACGCTGTATTTTAGAACAAAACTAACTATCCGTTGCTTATTTTTAATATATAGCTTGTCTTTAAGTATTGTAAAAAATAGAAAACAAAATAGTTTATAGATAGTTAAGTATAATATGTTTTGATTAAATAATTTAAATGTTTTATTTTTATGTAATAATTCATTTTGAAAGCATTTCTTTGTATCGTATTTTATTATGATTTTGATTAAATTTGCCATTTTTTATACCTCCGTTATATTTATTTTATGTCAAGTAATAGACCTATGCCTTATCGGTTCTTCCGCCGCATATGCATTTTAGCTGTTTTAGGCGACAGAAGAACCCACTACTCTTATGTATTTCTTAACGGTGGATTATCCACCAATAGAGCAGCTTTAGAGCAGTTTCAACAAGCATTTTGGGAATTCCATGTGATTCACACCATTTAGCGAATACAACCATTTTTTCCCATAAGCGAATAAAACGCTTTTTTAATTGGCCCATTACTGTTCCTCCTTAATATTAATTTTTTATTACCGCCTTTAGTGAACTTGTTATAATTAAACCATTTTTATCACCTACTTTTTGTTATTAGATATCAATATTGAAGCTTATTTTCTTCTGTATTTGTATTATAATCCGTATATTGGTAAATGTCAACAACTATTTGTAAAGTTTAACAACTTATATTAAAAAATTTGCTGCTGGGAAGCACTGAGCAATAGATACCATAATTATGCCTTATTCATTTTAGTTACACTATACATTAACAACCACCTATATAGGCAATTAAGTCATATTTGTAGTTTTATATTCCGGCCGTCATCTATCTTGCAAAGCACAAGATACATTTCATCTATCTTGCAAGGCAAGTATAGCTTTCTTTATTTTTAAAATCATAGAACATATATTTATAGAATAACCCTGCCATGAAATTTCAAGACAGGGTTGATTTTTTGTTGTCAGCTTTGTTTTATATCCAGAGCTGAAAATATGTATTCATCATCAAACCATAAGAAATCGTTAAGCTCGGTTTCAGTACAGCCGTTTGGGAATATTTCTTCAAGCATAAGCATAAAATCGTCTTGTTTATGATTTTCAATAATAGTGTTATAGGTGTATACGGCACCGCTCCAAGCTTTAAACTCATAAATGTTGCTGATTTCTTTTGTGATTTTCATTGTGAAAACTCCTTTTCAAATTAAAATTACTACTCTTACGAGTGCAACAAAGACAGACCGATAATTAAGGTTTGTCAAGCAAATAAAAAGTTTTTGCAAAAGGAGTTAAAAACAAAAAGTTTTTATGCAGTTGTAATTTTATTTATAAAATTTGATAGTTCTTAATTCTCGGTATAATTAGAGGTGCTAAGTAAGATAGGATAAACATAAGACATAACTATAAGAAAAACGGTTAGATTGATTTCTAACCGTTATCCCTTTTATTATCCCCAAATCCAAACTAACACTTTTACTTCTTCACCTTCATATTTTCCATTTCTATTAGGTTCAGAAATGTAAGGTGAAGCATAATTATACGCTTCAGAAGAATCCATTCCGCCTGAAACTCTATAATGGGATAAATACCATTCTCCGTCTTCCCAAGTATAATAGGCTGCAAAAGAATGGAATAGATAATCTTCATAATCATTTGGGTTTGGTTGAGATGTTACTACTGTACCATAAGCAGGTGCTGGTTTATAATTTTTCTTTTTAGTTGTAGTTTCAACATATTTTGTAGTAGATTTAGTTGTATTTTGCTTTGTGGTATTAGAACTTGAGTTACCATTTGATTTTGTAGTGGTATTACTTGAATTTGTAGACTTAGTCGTATCTTTAGGCGTAGATTTTTCCGTAGTCTTTTCTGTTGTAGTTTCAGCAGTAGTAGTTTCAGTTGTTGTTAAAGATTTAATTTTATCATCATAATCTTTTACTATATTATCTATATCTTTGACTAATGAAATGATAGTTTCATTGTCTTTAACATTTGATTTTGCAATTTCATCTTTCAGAGTTGATAAAGAATTTTTTGCAGAATTATATTCTGCTTCTGTTTTATATTCATCAGAAATAATTGCTTGGTATTGTTTTTGATAATCTGATATTAAATCATTTTTAGATGTTTCAACACTTACGCTTATAGCTTCTGCTTCCTTTACTGCCTTTTGATGATTGTTGACAGTAATGCTTACAATAACAACAATTATAGCTATAACTATCACAGCTATTCCGATAATAATTTTATTTTTCTTTTTCATATTCTCTCTCCTTAAAATTTTTATTAAAATAAAAAAAGCGTCAGCCGAAGCTAACGCATAAAAACGCACAACTCCAACTGTCGCCAAACAATTTGTAATATATCTTTGTCTAAAAATAGAAAGTCAATAAAACAATAGAGTTCGCATTTTTTTACAAAATACAAAATCTATCTTTAGACAAAATATTAAATTACAAATTATTTGGCAATACGATTATAGCATAAATGTATATTAAATGTAAATATCTATTTACTTATTATCATAAACAAAACCACCATTACGCTGTTTTTAAGCATAATGGTGGTCTATTTATAATCAATATTTATTATCCCATTTATTATTTATTGTTCTTATTAGGTCTTCTTGCTTCCACTCTTTTTTATTATCATCTGGATATATAAGTTCTTGTGGAACAGGAACAAACTCTTCATATTCTGTAGGTATATTTGATTTAATACTTTTATTGAAATTTTCTTTTTCTTGATTTAGCCAAAAATCTTTGACATTATCAGGCAAAAGATTATTCTTTTTTGCATTGGCTGATTTAACTAAATAGTCAAAAAATGGTTTGTTTATTCTTAATTTTGGGTAACTATATGTAGTTGCTTCAGTAATTGATAAATTATCGTATTCTAAAACAATGTATTTTTCTAATAATTCTAAAATTGAATTTGAATCTTTTCCACAACATAAATAATCACAAGACACATTAAAATATTTAGCTATTTCTACTAAATGTTCCAATTTAGGATTTTTTGTATTTCCATTTTCAATTTTAGATATAGCATTTTGAGTCAGATGCAGTTCAAATGCAAGTTTTTCTTGAGATACACCATTTTTTTCTCGCAGTAACCTTATTCTTGCTCCTATTGAATTGGTATCTATTACATTAAACATAGTGATATTGCTCCTAACTTATTATAGTAATTGTTATTATATCATCATAATTCAATACTGTAAAGAATTAAGTTGTAGTAAATAATTCTTGTTAGTATTAGAATAATCGTAACCAGAATGTTTTGAATTCCTGTTGATACTGTGATATTGTATAGTTAATGGAAGCGCAACCAAATATTGCTTGAGAGGATATCATCAACGGCTGAAAGGAGATATACTGACCATGGTTATGCAGTTGCTCGGATTTCAAAAAATCAGCTTCGTAAATAATAGCGGACAGGCTATTAGCGGAAGCAATTTATATCTTGGCTATACTCATGAAAATGTAACTGGAATTAAGACAGATAAGTTCTTTATTAAGGATGATATCGTTATTCCTAAGAATGTAAATCTGAATGATATGTTAAATGTTTCATTTACCAATACTGGCAAGATTGAAAGTATCAGCAAAGTTTAATTTATATTATTTTAAGAGTTAGCAAGAGGATTTTCAATTCTCTGCTAACTCGGAACAGGAGAACACATCATGAGTAAAAGTAATAATAAGTTTTTAGAAGCAGTAATAGTTGTCGAAATTCATAAACTTCTTAAAGAGTGCATTGATTTTGACAATATTGAAAACGCAGATTTTATCTATAAAAATCTTAACTTGGTTAATGGCTATAAGATAGCATTACCTGATGAAATATGCAAACCACTTGATATGTTTATTAAAGAAACTATTGAGCCTATCATTGAGGACGAGGACTATTTCTCATTCATACACGGCGAGGAGTTCGGGACATATAACGATGAGGGAATTTTTGCAATCAATTCTGAACATTCAGCTAAAATGATGATTGTCTTGTTGTGTAAGCATACTATTGAGCTTGACGAAAAGTTGGACAAGTTTGCCTCTGAATATTTATATCAAAAGGTTGCTCATTAAGTAAAGTATTATTAACTAATCGGTCATCAGAGGTGTTAATCATCTCTGATGATTTGTTAAAAAGGTGGTGTTTTTATGGAAAATAATAATTATCAAATCAGGCGAAAAGCTCAAATAAAACAGCTTCTGCGGTTAAGGTTAGGTTTTCTGCAATTTATACATAGACCTGTTCTGAATTTACTGTGGCTGTTTGTTGGTGTCTTTATTGCGATAATCGTTATATTAAAGAATAAGATTGTTGAGGTTATTGCCATTCCTCAAATCATTGAGCCTATATTTAATATTGCTTTGAATGTATTTATCGTCATAATGCCTATTCTGTTGATAGTCGCATTATTGGAAAACATAGCCGAATGCACTGCAAAACGAGATGAAAATGCACTTATGGTAGCTTTCAGCAGTAAGGCATTACGCAATGGTTGTCCTATACTTATCAGCAAGAAGCGAATAAAAAACAGTGATGTTATAACGAGAGAATATTATTCAAATATTTCTCTTGATGTGTGGAACGAACATAAAAATGCTATTGCAGATGCTCTCAATGCTCATTTTATTGAGGAAATACAGTACGGCGGTAAAGGTAATAACAACGGAAAAATCATTGTTATTAAGACTGCTAAAGGTCGCAAGCCGATAGACAGAGGGGTTCTGTATGATGACGAACTCTGATATACTGCTCGGCTATGATTATGACAAATGGTATGGCTATGCAATGAAAGAGCCTGTATTATCGGATATATCTGTTAATACCAACAGTCACACGCTTATATGCGGTATGAGCGGATCGGGAAAGTCTTATTTAACAAATCAGCTTTTAGCTCGTCTGTGTATTCAATGCGGTGAAAATTCAAAAGTCTATTTCAGTGATTTTAAGCAAGATGATACATTTTCATATTTGAGAAATTGCAAGCGTTACTATCCTTATGACAGTACAACAGAAGCCTTAAATACAGTGTATGAAATATTACACAACAGGCAATCGGGCAAAGATACCTTACGAACTCCTGTCACGCTTGTATGGGATGAATATATAGCTAATGTGTTATCCCTTATCAGTGAGGATAAAAAGCAGGCACAAGAGGTTATGCGTAAAGTTTCTGAAATACTTATGCTCGGTCGTTCACTTGCTGTTCGGTTAGTGGTATCTTGTCAAAGACCTGATGCAGTTGTATTCCCTACAGGAAGCAGATTGAATTACGGCATTATTATAATTGTCGGTGCACCGATAAAAAGCATTTATGAAATGCTTATACCCAAAGAATACATTGAGCGTATAGGTGAAAGGCAATTTAAAATCGGTGAGGGTGTTGCTCTGTTGCAAGGCTCTGAACTGCATTTTATCAAAGTGCCTGTGATACGGGATAATGACAGATTGCAAAGAATATGTATTGAAGCACTTAATAGGTAATGAACATCAGAGCAATGGCGGTGGCGAAGCCACAAGCCATTGCCACTGTTGGATTTAGTATTACCACAACAGTGCACAAACACATTCTATGCTTGAAAATACGGCACTTTCAAGCTGTTCACATCAATACACAAAATGAACAAAGGAGGACAAGCAATATAGATTCACAATCGTTTATGTATCAGCTTACTATCAATGCTCCTGTTGAAAAGGGGTATACACATAAGCAGATACTTGATATTTTTCACAGCAAATTTAAAACCCTGACATACTTATGTATGGCAGATGAACAAGGCTCACAATTTCATACGCATATTTTTGTTGTATTTGCTTCAAGAGTGCGTTTCAGTATGCTTAAACGATATTTCCCCGAAGCACATATTGAAAGGTGCAGAGGTTGTGTGTCTGACAATGTAAACTATATAAAAAAATCTGGTAAATGGGAATTAGATGAATCAAAGCAGGAAAAGAAAATTGAGGGTACATTTGAGGAATATGGAACACAACCCCCTGACAGCAAAGGCAAAAGGTGTGATATGTCTGAACTCTATCAAATGGTGCTTGATAATATGAGTAATGCTGAAATATTAGCTCAAAACCAAGACTATATTTTGCAGATTGACAAGATAGATAAAGTACGCACAATCATATTAACCGAACGATTTAAAGAAACTGTTCGTCTTGATTTAGAGGTAATCTATATCAGCGGTGCAACAGGAACAGGCAAAACAAGAGGTGTTCTTGAAAAGAATGGTTACGCAAATGTTTATCGTGTTACAGATTATCAACACCCTTTTGATTCATACAGTGCACAGCCTGTGATTGCCTTTGATGAATTCAGATCATCAATCAAAATTAAAGATATGTTATTGTACTGCGATATTTACCCTTTAGAGCTTCCAAGCAGATATGCAAATAAATACGCTTGTTACAATCGTGTTTATATTATTTCTAATTGGTCTTTGGAAAAGCAATATTGGGAAGTACAGAAAAGTGATAACGAGTCTTGGCAGGCTTTTTTAAGGCGAATACATAAGGTTATCGTTTATAATGCTTCGGGAGATGTTACGGAATATACCTCTGTTAAAGATTATTTAGAGAGGAAGCAAAGGTCTGAATAGTTTTCAGATACTAACCACAAGGCGTTGTATTAAGGTACATATATTGGTACAGTATCATAAATATTCAGCTAAAGCTATTTACTATTGCTTTTGCAGGAGTTATAATAATTATGTTATTTGACAATATGAAAAATGATTTTACAATTTCATTACAGGATTTTGAAAAGATGAATGCAGAAATTGAAAAGTATAAGACAAATATTGAAAGTCTTAATACTGATAATGTGCTTTTCTTTTCGCAAGAGGATATACGAAATATAACAGGGTGGTCTAAACATACTGTTGAAACCTTGTTTAACAATCCGAGCTTCCCCTGTACTGATATTGGGAAATCAAAACTGGTCTTGAAAACTGCGTTTATAAAGTTCTTTTCTGAACGCAGATGTAAAGACAGTGAAGCATATTGGAGATAATTATTGAACCTACAAAAGTGAATAGTACATAGTCTTGGAAAGGCTGATATGAGAAATACTACAAATGGCAATGGCTCACTTTATTTTGATGAAAAGAGAAATAAATGGCGCTTGCAGATTTCATATACAACTCCGAGCGGAGAATTAAAGCGTAAGAGCTTTAGCGGTAATTCCAAGACAGAGGTTAGGAACAAGAAAAAGCAGTTTGAAAGAGAGTTAGCTCTCGGCAGAATAACAGAAACATCAAATTGTACGGCTGTTGATTTGTTAAAGGAAAGTGCAGATTACGATTATAAAATCGGTGAAATAAAAGAAGCTGCATATACAAGACGGATTTATACAATAAAAATTTTAGAGAAATCCGCAATCGGCAATATTCCGATTACAAATTTAACGGAAGCAAGAATCAATGATTTTCTGTTGAGCTTAAAATGTAAGTATTCAAACAGTGTTATTAGCAAGGTTTACAGTGCTTTAACAAGGGTTTACAAGCTCGCTGTCAATAAACGAATACTTACATATAATCTTATGGACAGTCCATTCATCAAAAAGCCTAAATCAGACAGACAGGACACAAAGGTACACGCTTTTACTTGTGAGGAGCAAAACATCTTCCTTGAAGCTCTGAAGAAAAAACGATACAGAGCAAAGAATATTGATTATAATTCAATGTTTTTAATTGAATTTTTTTCAGGACTGAGAATGGGTGAAATTTGTGCCTTAACTCCAGATGATATTGATTTGGATAATCAACTGCTTCATGTAAGAAACACAATCACAAGAGGACTTGATTACAAGGCAACAGTTGGTGATAAAACAAAAACTCCGAAAGGTGTCAGAGATGTTCCAATCAATGATTATCTTGTCAATGTTTTGAAAAAGGTTTTAGATAACTATGTAGAAAATAAGGACAACTTGCTTTTCTACAATGAGAATATGAAAAGACCTGTTTCAACACAGCAGACAAATGATTATTTCCACAGACTGTGTAAAAGTGCAGGCTTGCAGACAACAGGCGGACAGCATACACTCCGCCACACTTTTGCAACAAGATGTATTGAAGCTGATATACCGCCAGAGGTAATTATGACTTGGTTAGGGCATACAGATATATCAATTACAATCAATACTTACTGTGATGTGTTTGCAAAAAGGCAGAACAAAGCAATAAATATGTTTTCAGCATATTGCAGTGAAAATCTCATTGCTTAAAGTAATCTGCACCAAAAATGCACCAAAGCTATTTTTCATTTATCAGATAAAGCGAAAAACCGCCTAATACAGCGGTTTTTGGGAACTTATATATAAGTTTGCGATGGGTCACTCCGACCACTTGGAGTGTTCAGTACGAAACTGAACACTCTTTTGTTTTTGAAGCAGTTTAAGCTGCTTCTTTTTTTGTGTTTTTCTTTACAATATATTCAATTTCAACACCCTGTCTGCTGTTTAATAGCCTGCACTGCACCATTGATATTGACGATTACACTCCATATTCCACCACCCTTGAAGGTTTCAGGTGATGTGGTTAGTAGCGCCCACATTTCCGATAACTTTTCATTCCAAGTTTCGAGGGCATTTTCAAGATTTTGTACTACCCAATTATCTGACATAATTTCCTCCTTTCAAAAAATAGAAGGCAGGTAAAATTCCTGCCTTCTATTTCATAGTTATTTGTTTCGTGTAATTTAGTGAAAATTCACTCAATGAGTATGAACGAACTCTGTCCTTCACAATATTAGGAATTAGAAATCCGTTATTTGCAAGTTTAACACAGCGATTTATAATAGTTTTGTTTGTAACTCCAAAAGCCTTGCTTATTTCAATAGGTGTAAATTCAAAAATGTTGTTTTTAAGAAGATAAATAAGCAAATCTTTTTCCTTTGCATTGAGATGTGAAAGACTTATCATTAACTCATCTTGTGAAGAAGTCTTGGATAATTCACATACCTTGCTTGAATACAGTTCAATCATTCGCAGAAAATAGTTAATCCATATTTCAGGCTTTGGTGGGTTATTCCTGCCTGAATAATAAAGTGCAGGCAGTCCCATTTGGAGTGAAGCATAATAATCATCGGGATCATAAGCAAAGTATTCTTCTAATGAGCCTATTCCACCAAAACCATAACCATAATAATCAAGAATATATCCTGACATCAGTCTTGCAGTTCTTCCGTTACCATCTTCAAATGGGTGTATAGTAACAAGTTGATAATGAACAACTGCTGCTATAATCAGAGGGTGATCATCTGTTGTAGTAACATATTCAACCAGTTCATCAAGCAGTTCGGGGATATCAGAATATTCAGGTGGTATATAATCAGGATTTCCTGTCTGTGAGTCATAAACTGCAAAGAGCATACCGGGGGGCATTTCGCCACGCAATCCGATTTTTTCTTTTGACGCACCTTTCTCTACCATCGCTTGAATTTCAAAGATAAGCTCCTTTGAAAACATCTCTTTGTTTTTAAGCTTTTCCTCAAGCAAATTAAGTGCCAAATAATAATTTCGTATTTCCTGCTCAGGTTTTAGAAAATGCTTATGCTCATCGCTGTCTATTACTTCATTTGACTGCTGTTCGGTTAAAGGATTACCTTCAATTTTATTTGAAGCATAAGAGCTTTTCTTTTTTGAATTTTTCCTCAAAGTGTTTTCAATTCTTTTCGGAATATCAATGCTACGCACAGTAAAACGATTTTCTTCAATAGCTGTTATTCTTCTGAGAATTTCATTTGTAATAGTAACTTTAATCATAAACATATTCCTTCGCTGAATTTCTGATAATAGTGTACCACAAAACAATAAAAAGTTCCACTAATATTTCACTATTATTACACTATTTTTCATTAAATTAATGATTACGCTGTGATTAAATCAAGAATTTCTTTTGCAAAAGTGATAACAATACCACCTGCGATAGTCAGAAAGCCTTGAGAACGCTGTGAAGGATCGTGCGACTGAAAGGATGAGCCGACCTGTACCACACCCCAGCCGAGTATAATCAATCCGATTGCTATGTAAGAGAGAATTAAATCATTATATTTAATTTAATTTTAGTATAATAACATCGGTGATGAGTTTAACATCAGCAATTAATCAAATGTCGTTTTTAGTATTGAGTAATATAAAAGCATTTTGGAAAATTTGAATTGCATAATCTTTAAGCGAAGGCATACAGCAGAAAAATCAGTAAACACAAAACTTTTAATATGTCGTAGCTTACTTGAAAAAGCAGAATTGTAAATAAACGAAAAAAATCCCTCTTAATCTCTTATCTGAATGAGATTGAGAGGGATTGGCTGTTGCTTTTATATGACTTGTTCAAGCATTTCAGCAATCTGTTCCTTTGGAATAACCCCTACAGAGCTGTTTACAGTCTTACCGTTGTTCATAACAACAAGTGTGGGGATACTTGAAATACCAAAGCTTGCTGCAAGCTCTTCTTCATTGTCTACATTGATTTTTCCCACTTTTATCTTTTTGTCATATTCTTCTGCTATTTCTTCAATAATTGGTGAAAGCATACGGCACGGACCGCACCAGCTTGCCCAAAAATCAAGCAGAACAGGAATATCTGATTTTACAACCTCTTCATCAAAATTCGATTTTGTTATTTCCATTTTTACCTCCGCAAAACAATCATTAATTGCAATTGTGTCCGCCGCAGTGGTGCTCACCGCCGTCGTGATGAGTGCAGTGTGTGTTTGGATTATAATTAAGCTTTCCTGCAAGGAAGTCGATTACTGCACTGTCAGCCATGCCGCTTACTCCGCCGTACAGCTTTATTCCTGCATCAGCAAGTGCTGTTTTAGCTCCTTCGCCTATTCCTCCGCAAATGAGTATGTCAACATTGTTCTCTGCAAGAAATCCTGCCAAAGCTCCGTGACCGCTGCCATTGGTCTTTACTATTTCAAATGATACTATTTCGTTATTATCATTTACAGTATAGATTTTAAATTCTTCAGTATGACCAAAATGCTGAAAAATACTTCCTTTATCATATGTTACCGCAATTTTCATTGTTTTATTCCTTTCATATACTTTTTTATTTATTATATCCTATTATTTATAAAAATGAAAGGCTATATATTAACTTTATAGACTTTTATACGACTGTATGATATTATTTAATTAAGGTGATTGAAATGGATTTATTTAACGAGAAATATGATGAATTTCTTAATACTGTTGGTCTATGGTGTTATCTACTTAATCTAACGGTGAAACAACTCCAAAATATGTTCAAATGTGGTTATATGAGGATAATAAGCCGTTTGTCGAAAAGTTTGATGTAGAAAAATGTAAATATGCTCATATTGCCTATTTGGTTTGAGATAAAATAAAGGAGTAATTATGATAGTACATCCTATTGAAGCATTGTATAACAAGAATTCAAGGATATTGATTTTAGGCTCTTTTCCGTCAGTTAAATCAAGAGAAGAAGGCTTTTTTTACGGACATCCTCAAAATCGCTTTTGGCGTGTAATGGCAAGCCTGTGTGACAGTGAATTGCCTAGAACAATCGAAGATAAAACGAAACTGATTCTTGACAATAATTTTGCCCTTTGGGATGTTATACATTCCTGTGAAATTATTGGCTCTGCGGACAGCACTATAAAAAATGTTGTTCCCAATGATATAAATCAAATACTGAATAATTCTCAGGTTGAAAAAATTTTTGTAAACGGCAAAAAGGCTGAAAATCTCTACAAAAAATTTATTGAAAAAGAGACAGGTATTAAAGCTGTATGCCTGCCGTCAACCAGTCCTGCAAATGCATCATGGAGCGAAGAAAGACTGATTGAATATTGGCACGAGCAAATTTATGCAGAAAATTGCAATTGAGACTATGGAATATATTATAAAAAATACATTGTATTTGATAAAAGATGGAAAATTGGTTCATACTTTGCATTTTGTACAGATGCTTATTATGATATCGTTGTGATAAATCCTATGGCACTTGGTGTTACTCAACTTGTTTTTACCGATAATACGCCGAATATGGAACTTGGAATTATTTATACTGTTATCTGTGCTTTAATTCCTTTTGCATCTCTGCTTTTTTCAAGACTTTTCAAAATGGAAAAAGGCAAAATAAAAAATATCAGCTTTGCGGTTACTGCAATTGTTATTTTGGGTTTGGGTGTCCGGCAGGGCGTAAGCAATGCTGATACTCTTAAAAGCATGACAATGCTTAGAAATATTCTGTATTTTGACACGGATGACAGTATTATATACCGCAGTGATATTCCTGATGATGTTATGACTGAATGGGATTATGAGGATAAGCATGGAAATATTTACACCTCCATACTATCGGTTTGCTATGATACTAATGGCTCGGCTTATGTAGGTATGGGAAACGAATATAAAACAAGATGATATTTATATAAGGGAATAAAAAACACGATTCAGTAAATCTGAATCGTGTTTTGACTTTTTACCTGATTAATTATTAGTCAGCAAAATATCTCTTGAGAAGACCTTCAAATGCCTTGCCGTGACGTGCCTCATCTCTTGCCATTTCATGTACAGTGTCGTGAATAGCGTCAAGACCTGCTTCTTTTGCCATTTTAGCAAGCTCTGTCTTACCTGCAGTTGCACCGTTCTCAGCAGCTACTCTCATTTCAAGATTTTTCTTTGTTGAATCTGTAACAACTTCACCAAGCATTTCAGCAAACTTTGCAGCGTGCTCAGCCTCTTCGTAAGCAGCCTTTTCCCAGTAAAGACCAATTTCAGGATAGCCTTCTCTGTAAGCTACTCTTGCCATTGCAAGATACATACCTACCTCTGAACATTCACCGTTGAAATTGTCACGAAGTCCCTGAACGATTTCCTCAGCAACACCATCAATGATGCCTACCTGATGCTCAGCAGCCCAAACTGTTTCGCCTTCCTCTTTAACAGCCATTTTTGCTTTGCAGATAGGGCAAACATCAATTGGCTCGTCACTTTCATAACCGCATACGGGGCAATAATACTTTTTACTCATTTCTTTGTACTCCTTAATATACTAGATTTTATTTTTACAACAGCTGCATATGCCGCTGTAATAAACATCCCTTTGCCGTATTTCAAAATCCTCAAGACTGTCAACATTAAAATCACATTTAAAATCATATATTTTTCCGCAGCTTTCACATCTGAAATGACCGTGAAAGCTTGTATCGGCATCATATCGGATTT
Organism: Bacteroides sp.; assembly: GCA_023665085.1. GTDB lineage: Bacteria > Bacillota > Clostridia > Oscillospirales > Acutalibacteraceae > Eubacterium_R. The sequence continues at coordinate 129,260 of JAMPEQ010000007.1, read as the reverse complement.
TGTCGGCATCAATTTTTACAGGTATCAGCAGGCCGCAGGCAGATAAGTCCTTAAGACAATTATAAACTGTTGTTTTTGAAAAGGACGGATTGCCTTTAATCATTTGCTGATACACAGTTTCAACATCAGGGTGAATGCGGTTCTCATAAAGAAATCTGTATACAGCAATTCGCTGAGGAGTTGCTTTCAGCCCCTTGTCGCGAAAAAGCCTTGTAATTTCTTCTGTCTGCAAACCACCACTCCTTTGCAATCGTTTGTAAATTGTAATGATTACAATTTAGATTATACCACTATTTTCCATATTGTCAATAGCATTTGAAAAAATCACCAGAATTTGTTTTGCTTTTCGTTGTACTTAAAACCTGCTTCGGCAAGCTCACTGCACAGGCTCGTCTTATCTATGTTTTCTTCTTCGCAAAGGATATCCAGATTGTCATAATAATCTCTCAGCTTCATATTGATAACGCTCATAAGCATGACAGGATCTTTAGGTAATTGCATATGTACCACCTTTCTTTTTTGCTATTTCTACAAAATAATTTATCATATTGCTCTTATATTTTCAACAAATAAATATTGATTAATTAAGGGTTATGTGAGATAATAGAATGTAATTTTATATGCGTAGGTGAAAATATGACAGAATACAGCAAACTTGCAGAATTATTATTTCCGAATATAAACAAAAAGCCGGAATATTATGAAAATCTTTTTCCTCCAAGAAATCTTAAGGATGGTGCAAGAGTAACACGTTTTGCACCAAGCCCTACAGGATTTCTGCATTTCGGCAATTTATTTACTTGTGTTTCGGCATATACAACAGCAAAGGCAACAGGCGGAGTGTTTTATGTCAGAGTTGAGGATACAGACCAAAAGCGTAAGGTTGACGGTGCTATAGGCTCTATGCTCAAAAGTCTTAGTGTTTATGGTGTTGAGGCGGATGAAGGTGTTGTAGGCGAGAATGAAGAGCTTGGCGCTTACGGTCCTTATTATCAGAGCAAAAGAAAGGATATTTATCAGTGCTATGGCAAATATCTTGTAGAGCAGGGACTTGCTTACCCTTGCTTTTGCTCGTCTGAAGAGATTGAAGATATAAGAAATCAGCAGGAAAATGAGGATATAAAAGGATATTATGGCAAATATGCAAAATGCCGTAATCTTTCATTTGATAAAATTGAAGAAAATATAAAAGAAGGTAAGCCGTGGACTCTTCGTTTGAAATCACCGGGCGATAACACCAAAAAATGTTGGTTTGACGATTTAATAAAGGGCAAGATTGAAATGCCCGAAAATGTAATTGATGTTGTGCTTTTAAAAACAGACGGAATTCCGACATATCACTTTGCTCATGCTATTGATGATCATTTGATGAGAACTACTCATGTGTTCAGAGGTGATGAATGGATTGCTTCTGTTCCTCTTCATCTTCAGCTGTTTAAGGTGCTTGGCTTTAAGCCTGTTAAATATTGCCATGTTGCACCGATTATGAAAGAGGAAAACGGTGGCAAGAGAAAACTTTCAAAGCGCAAAGATCCCGAGGCAGCAGTTACATTTTATGCTGAGCAGGGTTATCCGAGGGACAGTGTAAATGAATATATAATGACTATTGCAAACTCTAATTTTGAGGATTGGAGAAGAGCAAATAAAGATGCGACAATTGACAAATTCCCGTTTAATCCAAAGAAAATGAGTGTTTCAGGTGCGTTGTTTGATATAGTCAAGCTTACTGATGTGTCAAAAAATGTAATCAGCCAAATGACTGCCGAAGAGGTTTTCAGCCAATCATATGAGTGGGCTGAGGAATTTAATGAAAAGCTTGCTAAGCTCTATGAGCAGGACAAGGCTTATGCCACTGCTGTCCTTAATATTGACAGAGGCAATAAAAAACCTCGTAAGGATATTGCAAAATGGAGTGACATTCCTGATTATATCAGCTACATGTATGATGAAAGCTTTGTTCCATGCTATGAGCTCAGCGGAAATGCAACAGCTGAACTTGCTGTTGAGGTGCTGGAAAAATACAAGGATATTGTTGATGTTAATGATGATAAAGATACTTGGTTTGATAAAATCAAATCAATCTGTGATCCTGTAGGCTGTACACCTAATGTTAAGGAATTCAAGCAGAATCCTGATGCATTTAAAGGTCATGTAGGTGACGTTTCAACTATCATACGTGTTGCATTAACAGGCAGAACAAACACACCTGACCTGCATTCCATTACTGCTCTTTTAGGCAGTGACAGAGTTAACATGAGAATAGAAAGCGCAATCAGTTTCTATAAGGAGGAGAAATAATGGCAGAAGAGATAAAAAAAGAGGAAATTAAAGAAACAAATTCGAACTTCATCCATGATTTTATTGATGAAGATTTGGCTGAAGGTAAGTACAGCTCAATCCAGACTCGTTTTCCTCCTGAACCTAACGGTTATCTGCATATTGGTCATGCTAAGGCAATATGCATTAATTTTGGCGTTAAAAACAAATATAATGGTATATGTAATTTAAGGCTTGATGATACCAATCCTACCAAAGAGGATACAGAGTATGTTGAAGCTATTGAAGAGGATATCAAGTGGCTTGGATTTGATTATGACAATGTATATTACGCAAGTGATTACTTTGATTTTATCTATGAATGTGCTATAAAGCTTATTAAAAAAGGTAAGGCGTTTGTATGTGAGTTAAGTCCTGAGCAGATGAGGGAATACAGAGGAACTCTTACAGAGCCGGGTAAGAATTCACCTTACAGAGACAGAAGTGTTGAAGAAAATCTTGACCTCTTTGAACGTATGACAAATGGCGAATTTGAAGAGGGCAGTATGGTGCTTCGTGCTAAGATTGATATGGCATCACCTAATCTTAATATGCGTGATCCTATTATTTACAGAATTATGTATGCTCATCATCACAGAACCGGTGATAAATGGTGCGTGTATCCTATGTATGATTTTGCACATCCTTTAAGTGATGCTTATGAAAGAGTTACTCATTCACTCTGTTCATTGGAATTTGAAAATCACAGACCTCTTTATGACTGGTTTGTTAATGAGCTTATTGATTGGGAAAAACCAAGACAGATTGAATTTGCAAGAATGAATCTGAACTATACACTCACCTCTAAGCGCAAGTGTCTGAAACTTGTGCAGGACAAGATTGTTGATGGCTGGAATGATCCTCGTATGGCTACTATCAGCGGTATGAGAAGAAGAGGTTATCCTGCTGAAGCTATTCGTGACTTCTGTGAAAGAATCGGTGTTTCAAAGGCTTACAGCGTAATTGATTTTGCCTTGCTGGAGGCTTGTGTTCGCGATAATCTTGGTGCAAATTCACCAAGGGCTATGGCAGTAATAAATCCGCTGAAGCTGGTTATTGACAATTATCCTGATGACAAAATTGAAGATATTGAATGCGAATATCATCCTGATCATGCTGAGTACGGCTCAAGAGTTATGCCGTTCTCAAAAGAGCTCTGGATAGAAAAAGAAGACTTTATGATTGATCCTATCAAAAAATACCGTAGACTTTTCGTTGGCAATGAAGTAAGACTTTACAAAGCTTATTTTGTAACCTGCACAGGATATGATCTTGATGAAAACGGCGAGGTTTGCTGTGTTCACTGTACCTATGATCCTGAAACTCTCGGCGGTGATGCTCCTGACGGAAGAAAGGTTAAGGGCACAATTCACTGGGTATCTGCAGCTGATAACATTCCTGCAAAAATCAGACTTTATGACAGACTGTTTAATGTTGAAAATCCAAGTGATGAGGAGGGTGTAAGCTCTTTTGAGGATAATCTTAATCCTGATTCACTTGTTGAAAAGAACGGATTCATTGAAAAGGCTGTGGCAGGCTGTGAGGTTGGAAAGAAATATCAGTTTATGAGAAATGGATATTTCTGCAAGGATCAGGATTCAACCGACGATATGCCGGTGTTCAACAGAACTGTTGCTTTGCGTGACGGCTTTAAAATAAAAAAATAACTAATCTATATAGAATCAGGTGAAAAGATTGAGTATTAGAAAAGATATAAAAAATATAGCAATTATAGCCCACGTTGACCATGGCAAAACCACATTGGTTGATGAGATGCTTCATCAAAGCGGTATTTTTCGTGACAACGAGGCAGTACAGGAAAGGGTAATGGACTCTAATGACCTTGAAAAAGAAAGAGGAATTACCATTCTATCAAAAAATACAGCAATTCATTATAAGGATACAAAAATAAATATTGTTGATACTCCCGGTCATGCTGATTTTGGCGGTGAGGTTGAGCGTATTCTTACAATGGTTGATGGTGTTTTACTCCTTGTAGACGCATTTGAAGGCTGTATGCCCCAGACACGTTTTGTGCTGAAAAAAGCACTCGGTTTACATAAAAAACCTCTTGTTGTTGTAAATAAGGTTGACCGTGAGGGTGCAAGACCTGAAGAGGTTGTTGACGAGGTTCTTGATTTGTTTATTGAGCTTGGTGCTGACGATGATCAAATTGAATTTCCTGTAGTTTATGCCTCTGCAAGAGATGGCTATTCAAGCCTTGATCCATCTGTTCGCGAAGGTGATATGAGACCTCTTCTTGATGCGATTTTGGAGCATATTCCTTCACCGGAGGGAGATATCGACGGGCCTGCGCAGATACTGTTCAGTTCTCTTGAATATGATGATTATGTTGGCAGAATAGGTGTCGGCAGAGTTGAACGCGGCACTGTAAAGGTGAACACACCATATGTTCTTTGCCGTCAGGATGGCTCTCAGGAGAATGTAAGATTTTCAAAAATTTATCAGTTTGAAGGCTTAAAACGTGTTGATTCTGCTGAAGCAAAATTCGGCGATTTAATTTGTGTTTCCGGCATAGCTGATCTTAATATAGGCGAAACAGCCTGTGATCCGGATAATATTGAACCGCTTCCGTTTGTAAAGATTGATGAGCCTACAATTTCAATGAATTTTATTGTTAACGACTCACCATTTGCAGGCAGAGAGGGAAAATATGTGACCTCACGCAATCTGCGTGACAGATTGTTTAAAGAAGTTGAAACCAATGTTTCTATGAGAGTTGAAGAAACGGATTCTATGGATACCTTTAAGGTGTCGGGCAGGGGAGAGCTTCACCTTTCGATTCTTATTGAAACTATGAGAAGAGAAAATTATGAGTTTCAGGTTTCACGTCCACAGGTTATTCTTAAAAAGGGTGAAAACGGACAGAAGCTTGAGCCTGTTGAGCTTGCTATTATTGAAGTGCCTGAAGAATATGTCGGTGCTGTTATGGAAAAGCTTTGCTCACGTAAGGGTGAAATAGAAAATATGGATACCCGTTCAACAGGTATGACACACCTTGAAATAAAAATTCCTTCACGCGGACTTATTGGCTACCGCAGTGAATTCCTTACCGATACCAACGGCAACGGTATTATGAATCAGCTCTTTGTAGGCTATGAAGAGTTTAAGGGTGATATTGCCACAAGAAGCCGAGGTTCAATTGTAGTTCATGAAACAGGCACAACTACAGGCTACGGACTCTGGAATACTCAGGACAGGGGCAAGCTCTTTTTAGGTCCCGGTGTTGAGGTTTATGAGGGTATGATTGTCGGCGAATGTGCTAAGGATGAGGATATTGTATGCAATGTCTGCAAGAAAAAGCATGTTACCAATACCCGTGCCAGCGGATCTGACGAAGCACTTAAGCTTGTTCCTCCGACAACTCTTTCTCTTGAGCAGAGTATGGAATTTCTTGCTGATGATGAGCTTCTTGAAGTAACGCCTAAGTCTATTCGACTCCGCAAAACAATTCTTGACAAATCACTGCGTCTTAAGGCAGAAAGCAGAAAAAAATAATAATTATTATAAGGATTTCCTGTTGCATATTGGGAAATCCTTATGGTTTATTAGGGTGATAACATGATAAAAGCAATGTTTATTGATTTAATAGCACGCTGCTGAACAGTAAACAGATTAATAGGATTAAGAGTTAAATAAAGACAGAAGCACACGGACAAAGCCATGTGCTTCTTTTTTTGGCAAAGACTGAAAAATTAAATTTGTCACTCTCTGTCTATGCAGTTATTACGCTGTAATAATCAGCATCCACAGCCACAGTCATTATTACCACAGCCACAGCTGCCGCCGCAGCCTCCGCAAAGGAGAAGGATGATAATAAGAATGATAATCCATGATGAACCGTTACAGCCACCACCGAATCCATTGCATCCGCAACCCATAACACAACCTCCTTTTCTGTTTTCTACACTATCCTATGTGTAGTTATAAAAAGTGTTACAGGTAAACTGAAATTATTAACAACATCTTGAAAACTTATAAAGCCTATGATATACTAGGCATTAGATTAACAGATTATCAGAAGGACTGTTTAATTATGAAAATATCAACAAAAGGCAGATATGCACTCAGGCTAATGCTTGATCTTGCAGAAAATCAAAAGGATGGCTATGTTGCACTTAAAGACATAGCGGAAAGACAGGGGATTTCAAAAAAATATCTTGAACAGATTGTTCCCCTTTTAAATAAATCCGGAATACTCAGAACTACAAGAGGCTTTCAGGGCGGATATATGCTTGCAAAGGAGCCTGATAAATACACCGTCGGTGATGTTTTGCGTATTACAGAAGGAAGTCTTGCACCTGTTGCATGCCTTGATGACGAAATAAATTACTGCAGTAAAAGTGAATCCTGCATGACTTTACCTATGTGGACAGGTCTTTACAAGGTCATTACAGATTATCTTGATAATATTACCTTACAGGATATTATTGATAACAGCAATCAGCTTGGTGCTGATAAATATTGTATTTAGCAGGTGCACTATGACGGATCAGTTTACAAGAATTCGTATGATGCTTGGAGCAGATGCCATAAACCGCCTGCAGAGTTCCTCAGTAGCAGTATTCGGAGTCGGCGGAGTCGGCGGTTATGCCGTTGAGGCACTGGCAAGAAGCGGAATCGGCAGTATAGATGTTATTGATAACGACACCATCAGCCTTACAAATATAAACCGCCAGATTATTGCCCTTCACAGCACCATAGGCAGATTTAAGGTTGATGTCGCAAAGGAACGAATACTCGACATTAATCCAAATATAAAGGTTAATGCTATAAATGCTTTTTACGCTCCTGACAATTCTTTGGAATTTGATTTAAGCAAATATGATTATATTGTTGATGCTATTGATACAGTCAGCGGTAAAATAGAGCTTGCCGTTCAGGCTGACAGGGCAGGTGTTCCTATAATCAGCTCAATGGGTGCAGGAAACAAGCTGGATGCGTCTGCTTTTGAGGTAAGCGATATTTATAAAACATCTGTATGCCCATTAGCAAAGGTTATGAGAAGAGAGCTGAAAAAGCGCAGCATAAAAGGGTTGAAAGTCGTTTATTCTAAAGAAGAGTCGCACAAAATCATCGAAGAAAGTGATGAAAAACAACAGGGCAGACGTCAGATACCTGCCAGCAACGCTTTTGTTCCATCTGTTGCAGGTCTTATTATTGCCGGTGAAGTTATAAAAGACTTGTCTAACAATAAATCTTGACAATATTAATAATCTATTTTAACATGTTAATGATTTTCATTAACAGAAAGGCAGTTTGAAATTATGAAAAGAATTTTAACCTATGGAACTTTCGATTTACTCCATTACGGTCATATCAGACTCTTGCAAAGAGCGAAGGCAATGGGAGATTATCTGGTTGTGGCCCTTTCTACAGATGAATTCAATGCAGGCAAGGGCAAAAAAGCATATCACACCTACGAAACAAGAAAAAAAATGCTTGAGGCTATAAGATATGTTGATCTTGTTATTCCGGAAAACAGCTGGGAGCAAAAACTGAACGATGTTAAAGAATATCATATAAATACCGTTGTTATGGGCGGTGACTGGGCAGGCAGTGATAAATTTGATTATCTCAAGGAGCACTGCGAGCTAGTATTTCTCGACAGAACTCCTGGTGTATCAACATCAATGATTAAGGAAGATCTGGGGCTGAAAGAGGCAATTAACGGAGTAGACCAGCTTCCCGATGAAAAATGAACATCGGCAATGATTAGATATACAAATTGTGGTTTAAATTGGAATGATTTGCCCTTGCTCTGCGCTAAAACTCCCGATAGGCTTTTGCCTATCGGGAGTTTGTCGGTTGTTGTACCGGAACCTATTAATGCTTACGTACAAAATTTTGACTGCAGCCACTTTTTATTGCTTATTTTACGCACTATGTGCAGTCGCATACAAAGCTTATATTTTATCCTTATATCTCTCGGCGGTAATGATTCCGTCCTTAACATTAAGTTTGCAGATTCTTGCATTGCGTGCATCAAATGCATTGGCGTTAAGCCCGTCATCATAGTCTCTTGCGTGATACACTGCATACCACTGACCATCTTTTTTTATCATTGAATGGTGACCTGTGCCTTCTTCAAAATCATTTGCGGAAAGTACAGGGAAATATGTGTTGTCATCAGGATATTTTTCAAATTTAATTTTTCTCAAGTTAGTTTCATTGGTCTTAGCTCTGGCATAGCCAATATAGTAGGTAGGCTGTTCAAAGCAGTTGCCTGAATACATGACATACTGCCAGTCACCTTCTTTAAAATAGAATGCTCCCTCAATTGTATGCCAGTGCTGACCTTTTTTATATCTGTCTCTTCTGTAGATATCCTCATCAAGTGTAGGCACAACAACTGTAGAGGGATTACCCTCAACGTGATAAGGATCTGTCATTTTGTCTACAACAATATATGTTCCTATTCTGTCTCCGTCAAAACGGTTTGTTGAATAGAAAATATATAGTCCGCTTTCATTTTTAACAACATGCGAATCTATGGAGAATGGATGAAGAAGCTGTGTGGTGTTTGTAAACGGACCAAGAGGATTTTCTGATTCCGATACAAACATAGCTCCTCTGTGACCTCCCTTGTCAGGAGTGTCGTTGTAGATTTCAATTGAGTTGTACATATAATATTTGCCGTCAAGCTCAATAACACTTGGTGCCCAGAAGGCCTTGTGATCAGCCATCGTCATAACTCTGCCTGCAAATTCCCATCCGTCAAATAATTTATCTGAATGGTAAGCGTATACTCCGTCATGACCTGTTGTATAAATGTAATATCTGCCTTTTGATTCAAGTATAAAAGGATCTGCCTGACCTATGTAATTATCTTTGTCAATATTAAGAAGATGCATGGTATCCTCCAAAAAAATTTATTTGGCGTATTATACTATATATAAATTTTAAATACAATACTTTTATGTCAGTTGATAAAATTTTTACAAATACTGTACCATTGGCAATCGGTGCAGATGTTTTCAGGTAACGGTTCAATGCTCTTTTCAAGAGCTGTTTTGACCTTTAAGTCATATAGTGAAACCTTGTCATTATCCTTGCATGTACCGTTTATATTGTTTGGACAGTGAGAACAGATTTCATCACATTCTTCAACAAGCTGATAGCTGTTGCAATTTATTTCATTTTTCACTATCTGCATATTTTTACAAAACTCTTCGCTGTATCCTTTTCCTTTAAAACGAGGGATACACATCAGGTGATGATATCGTATTTTTATCATTTTAATGTCCTTAATCTATTTGTCAAAATTCCTGCAATGGCAATTTTTACAATATCCGGTATGATGAAAGGAAATACGCACCATCCGAGAATTGTCAGGATAGAAGCAGGTTCGTTTGTTTTTGCATAAACTACAGCAAACCATACCGTTCCGAAAGCATAGCATACGGCAATACCGACAATCATTGAAATAAATAATGGAATGAGCTTGCCTTTAAATTTATCTGATACAAAACCAACTATAAGAGAGGTAAAAATAAATCCTAAGATATATCCGCCTGTCTGACCTAGGATAATATTAATTCCACCGGTGAATTCTGAAAAAACAGGTACTCCTATAGCCCCCAAAGCAATGAATACCAACGTAGCAAGAGTTCCTCTCTTCATGCCAAGGATTCCTGCCACAAGACAAATTCCCATTGTCTGCAAAGTAATCGGTACGGATGGAAGCGGTATTGTAATCCATGAACATATTGCCAGCAATGCAGCTGATACTCCTATATATGCTGAATCAGTAACAGAAAATTTTTTATTTTTGTTTTGCTGCTTATTTTTCACAATCTAATCCTCCGTTTTGTTTTTATCAATTATGTCACTGAAGCTAAGAATTGTCAACTTTTACAGCTTAAAAGGTTTACAATTGTAAAAAAACGGAGATGTTTCTGTAAAAAGTAAATAATTTATTGATTGATACGATTAATTAATGTATAATTATAATGTATATGTTAGATTCATATTGCATACGGAGGGGTGGTAAAATGAAAAAATTTATTTCTTTATTTCTTAGCATAATTACATTATTTACTATGTTAAGTATGGCTGAAATAGTTTCTTTTGCAGCTACAGGAAATACGGGTGATTTGAGTTACTCATATGATACAAGTACAAAGGTGCTTACTTTAACGGGTTCAGGATACAGCAAAAATTATGAAAACAAGACTTTAAATAGAGCACCATGGTATGCGATGTATAGAAACAGTATAAAAAGCGTTGTTGTTGAGAATGGTGTAAAGGGACTTGGAAGCTATCTGTTCTATGGATGTACTGCTATTACATCTGTATCTATTCCGGATTCTGTTGATACTATAGGAGACTGCTGTTTCAGAGGATGTACTGCTCTGACGAATATTACACTTCCTGATAACTGCACTTGGTATTATAAAGAACTTTTTCTAGATTGCAGTTCACTTAAGTGGGCTGTTATGCCAAAGGGCAACACAACAAATAATTATTCAGGTAAGCTTCCCGACGGAACATTCAGCGGTTGTACATCACTTGAAGAGGTGTATATAGGACGTGATCATACTGAAATAGACACTAAGGCGTTTTATAACTGCGGTAAGCTGCACGGAGTTGTGTGGACGAGCGGAAGTATAAACAGTATCGGAGCAGATGCGTTATATAATGTTCCGTCAAGCTGTACCTTTGTAAGTGTAAACAATATGGAAAGCTGGACATCCGCAAATGGATTTTCATATAATGATGTAACAGGTGTTTGTTCGGATAACACATATTCATCACAAAAATTAACATATTATTTTAATACTGACAACAGAAGACTGAGCTTTTCAGGCAGCGGTGATATGAGCTCAACGCCATGGTCAGTTTATCATTATCTTATAAAAAATATCAGCTTTGAAAGTGTTGATAACACTTATAAAATAAGCAGCAGGGCTTTTGAAAGTTGTGAAAGTTTAGATACTATTATATTCAATAATACAAATAACGGTACTCTCACAATTGAAGATAATGCTTTTTATAATTGCACAGGAACTACTTTTTGGTTGAATATTCCTGAGAACACTGTAAGTATAGGTGCAAATGCTTTTAACAATACTAATATAAATTATGTTACAATTCCTTCAAAAAAAATTGCTTTGGGAAATGATGCTTTTGGACAGACCGGAGGGGCTAGAATTTTAGGAGTTTCGGGAAGCGGAGTATTAGAATTTGTAAATAACGGAAGAGCAAAGGGGTATAACTGGAATTATGAATGCCTTGTTCACAATTATATGGTAACCAATATTCCTGCGACCTGTAATGAGCAGGGGCATAACACCTATTCCTGCACAGACTGTGATTCAAAATATGATGCAGACTATACTGCACCTCTTAAGCATAATTATAAATATTTACGCACAGATGGTGCAGTTATGGTATATGAATGTGCTTTGTGCAGCGAGACAGAGTTTAATTTAGATCCTATATCTGTGTACACATCATATGTAAACGCTATAAGTCATGAAAATGATAATCCGCCTTATCATCAGTCAAACTATTCTTCAGTTGCAGATATATATACGGATGGTTATGTAAATGCAAAGGATTTCATTGAAATATCAAAGGCTATGAATAATATTGATGTTTCAAACACAAAAACAGTTATTGACGAAGCTGCTGTTTATCAGACTATTGAAGGATTCGGAGCATCTGCATGCTGGTGGAGTCAGGACGCAGGCGGCTGGGAAAATATCGATGATATCATGGAACTGCTTTACGGCAAGCAAAAGGGTATTGGTTTAAATATCTACCGATATAATCTTGCAGCAGGCTCAGAAAACGATGGCATGATTACCACAATGAACAGAAGAGGTGAAGATTTCTTAAACGGAAACAGCAATATAGAAGATGCTTCAACATATGACTGGAATGCTGATATGAACGCACAGAAAGCACTTGCCTCAGCTCAAAAAGCCAACAGCAATCTTAAGCTGACATTGTTTTCTAATTCCGCTCCTGTATCACTTACCAAAAACGGAAAAGCCTATTGCAGTAACGGGGCATCATCAAATCTTGATGAAAGTAGTTTCCAGGCTTTTGCAACCTATGTTGTAAATTGCGCTGAGCATTTTACCGATATGGGATATAATGTTACCAATGTATCTCCTATTAACGAGCCTGAGTGGGACTGGGCAGCTGATAATAATGGTTATGCCGGTCAGGAGGGCTGTCACTTCACAGCCGGGGATGCGAGAACATTCTATAACGACTATATGATTCCTGCATTGAAAAACAGCAGCCTTAATGGTAAGGTTGATTTGTCTGTTTGGGAATGTGCCCAATTAAATCATAGCAATAAAAATAACTATAAAATGTTTTTGCCGTATATGTTCAGTAACGCTAACAGCTATAAAAACAGTAATGCTAATATTCGTGAATATGTTGACAGCTTTGATACTCATTCTTATTGGGCAAGCACATCAGACAGACAGCAGGTTGCGAATGATTTGAGTAACAGCGCTTATTCGTCTGTAAAGAAGGTTCGCTGTACAGAATACTGCCAGATGACAAACGACGGAAATACAGGAGTTTTGAATTTGATTGAGCAAGCCGGTTCAACAAATGGAATGACAATTCCTTACGGTATTGCTCTTGCAGATATAATATATCAGGATCTTACCATACTTAATGCAGTTGAATGGGATTGGTGGACTGCCTGTGCATCAGGAATTTATCCGGATGGACTTGTGTATATTGATTATAATAATCATAGCAATATTCTTACTTCAAAACGCTTATGGTGTATGGGAAATTTCTCAAAATTTATTGAAGAGGGCGCAGTGAGAGTTGGCGTTTCTGCAGGCAATATGCCGTCGACGGTTGAACAGTGTGCTTTTAAAAATCCTGACGGAAGTATTGCGATTGTTTATATTAATAAAGGCACTACACCACAGTACACAGCTATTGATGGTTACTCAAGTTGTGAGAGCTATGTAACAGATGCTTACAGAGATCTTGAACTCTGTCAAAGCAATAGTGATGGAAGCAAAATTGCAATTCCTGCACAAAGCGTAACAACAGTAGTTGTGAAATAAAAATTATATACAAAACATATGAAAAGAGACTCTGTATTATTACAGAGTCTCTTTTCTAAGGGGTAAAATTTATGTGAAAAACAAAGTTATAAGTATATGTAAAAAGGTTGAGAATTTTTAGTTCTGCAGCCTTGTTGATGTTACAGCAAACTGTATGGATTTGAATTTACACTTACTTTTCTGCTAGGTGTATGGGCTGGCACACGATGTTTTACCATAGCACCCTTTATCATAAAGAATGCAACATCCTTGCTGATTTTTTCATAATGAACATTAAAGATTTTTGCTGAAACATGCTGATTGAATAAATTAACAAGCGGTCCCATACAAAAAGCGGTTATTATTGTACCTATGCCGATATTCTTAATTTGTGAAAAGTTACCGTTTAGTGCAGCGCTTAGTCCGCCGCTAACAATAAGACCTATAAGGATTACTGTGATATCGGTAATAACTCTAACCCATTTGTAGCTTAATTTTATTCCGTTTGACAGCATAAAACCCAGTGCATCATATGGACCTACACCAATATTTGCTGTGAAGAATAATGAACAAGCAAAGCACAGGGTTATGATTCCTGCGATAAGAAGGGGGATTCTGACTTCCAAAGTAAAATGGTTTTGTACGGCAGGTTCTATTAAACTCTGGAAAAACTCGCAGGAATAGCCACAGCCAACCATATTGAAAACTGTGCCTAATCCGACTAACCCTCTGTGAGCTACTACGATAACAAAAACAAGAATAACTGCATTAACAATCATCTGATATGTTCCGAAACCGATGCCCAGTGTGCTTGCAACATTCATATTCATTGATGTGAAAGGATCAACACCAAAGCCTGATGTAGAAAATAAAGCTATTCCAAAACCCATGATGATAATGCTGATAAAGGAGAGAACGATACGCTTTACCATATTGTGCTTTGAAAACATATCCTTGACATAGCCGTAAGCTTCTGACTTAATGTGCTTCATAATCTGACCTCTTTGAGCTTTAGTATTATGTCCTCTCTTTAGTCAACATTATAGTCATTGCCTTTTAAAAATCAATACTTTTTCTTCACTTTCTAACACGGTGTCATATTGCACAGCTGATTACGAATATTTTTATGCAAAATTAACAATAAAATGAAAAAAGCCTTCAAAAACTGACTGGTATTATATGAATAATAGCTAAATTTTATTCCATTTGCTTACCAAGGAAAGCCGCTGCTACCTGAACAAGCTTAATATCTGTTTCAGTCGGAAGCTGGTTATTCTCTTCTTCAATAAGAGCTACTGCACCGCTTACATCGCCTCCGTATATAATAGGATATACAACATTTGCTTTTCTGTTAAAACCTTCTATGGCGTTCATACTGGGGACTAAATCTGTGGCAATGTGAATAGCTCTGTTTTCCATAAGCTCTTCAAGGCTCTTTGTTACTCTTCTTTCAAGAATTTCTCTTTTGCTTATACCTGATGCCGCAATTACATGGTCATTATCCATAATTGCAACCGGCAGACCTCCGTTTTTGTGCAGTACCTCTGCATACTGATTGGCAAAGTTGGAAAGCTCGCCAATAGGTGAATACTTTTTAAATATTACTTCTCCCTCTGCATCTGTAAATATTTCAAGGGGATCACCCTCTTTAATCCTGAATGAGCGTCTGATTTCTTTGGGAATAACAATTCGTCCCAAATCGTCAATTCGTCTTACAATTCCTGTTGCTTTCATAATAAATGATTCTCCTTTTTTTGAAACTTTTAATAAATCTTTCTGTAATATTTTGCACATAATCGCTTTTACTATACGAATAATTTAACAATAAAATATAGAAAAAATTAGTAAAATTATTTAATATGCACATTTATGCATATTTATTCTGTATATACGCATAAATATACTATAAAAGTTGACAAAAATTTTTTATGGTGATATAATTTGCCATAGTATCGTTCAGATGCTTTTGATATAGGTTATATTTATTAACCATATCATTTGTTATATTACAAACTATTTTAAGAGAGGGATTAAACAATGACTTATTCAGAAAAGGTTTTAGCAGATTTAAAAACTAAGAATCCAAACCAGCCTGAGTTTATCCAGGCTGCAACAGAGGTACTTGAGGCTCTTGCACCAATCGTTGATACAGATCCTAAGTACGCAGAGGTTGGTCTTCTTGAAAGACTCGTTGAGCCTGAAAGACAGATCATGTTCCGTATTCCTTGGGTTGATGATAATGGTAAGGTTCATGTAAACCGTGGTTACCGTGTTCAGTTTAACTCAGCTATTGGTCCTTTCAAGGGCGGTCTCAGACTTCATCCAAGTGTAAACCTCAGTATTATCAAGTTCCTTGGCTTTGAGCAGATTTTTAAGAACAGTCTTACAGGTCTTCCAATCGGCGGTGCTAAGGGTGGCTCTGACTTTGATCCTAAGGGCAAGAGTGATATGGAAATTATGCGTTTTTGTCAGGCATTCATGAATGAGCTTTACAAGTATATCGGTGCAGACGAAGACGTACCTGCCGGTGATATTGGTACAGGCGCAAGAGAGGTTGGTTATCTCTATGGTCAGTATAAAAAGCTCACAAACCGTTCTGAAGGCTGTCTTACAGGTAAGGGCTTAAGCTTTGGCGGATCACTTGCAAGAACAGAGGCTACAGGCTATGGTCTTGTTTATATTACAGAAGAGCTTCTTAAGGATCACGGCAAGAACATTGCAGATGCAAGAATTGCTGTTTCAGGTTCAGGTAACGTTGCTATTTATGCTATGGAAAAGGCAACTCAGCTTGGTGCACATGTAATATCATGCTCAGATTCAACAGGCTATATCATTGATGAAAATGGTATTGATGTTGAAACTGTTAAGAAGATTAAAGAGGTTGATCGTAAGAGAATCAGCGAATATGTTAAGTATCATCCTGAAGCTACATACGGTGAAGGCTCTGTATGGGATCATGTTTCATGTGATGTTGCTCTTCCTTGTGCTACTCAGAATGAAATCAACAAGGCTGAAGCTGAAAGACTTGTTGAAATCGGCTGTTTTGCAGTTTGCGAAGGTGCAAATATGCCTACTGATGCTGAAGCTACTCAGATATTCCTTGACAATAAAATTCTGTTCATTCCGGGCAAGGCTTCAAATGCAGGCGGTGTTGCTACATCTGCTCTTGAAATGGGCCAGAACTCAATTCGTTCAAGCTGGACATTTGATGAGGTTGATACAAAGCTTAAGGGCATAATGATTAATATTTATTATCATATGAAAGAAGCTTGTGAGCAGTATGATGCTGTTGATAACTTCGTTGTAGGCGCAAATATTGCAGGTTTCATGAAGGTTGCAGATGCTATGCTTGCTCAGGGTATTGTATAATTTTTAAAATAAATAATTTATTGAAACTGCTTAGGGGACTCCTTAAGCAGTTTTTTTCTTTCTGTTATGATATGCAATGTTTTTAATGCATATTATTTACAGGTGATTAAATTGAAAAAAAAGAGTATAAAGGACAAATTATCAAATAATTCAAAAGAATTGCTATTCGGTATGCCTAGAATAGAAATTGCAGGTAACGAATGTACAGTTGACGGACTTCAAAGTATTATAGAATATTCA
Organism: Bacteroides sp.; assembly: GCA_023665085.1. GTDB lineage: Bacteria > Bacillota > Clostridia > Oscillospirales > Acutalibacteraceae > Eubacterium_R. The sequence continues at coordinate 112,284 of JAMPEQ010000007.1, read as the reverse complement.
GGTACAAAGATTACTGTCAGCCTTGGCAGTCAGATAATAACATTTTATGGTGATGAATTAAAAATAAATTCTTTTACCCGCGATGGCGCAGTGGTAGAGGGCAATATTTTATCTATGGAGTTTTCAGAGTGATATATTTTTTCAGATTTATATTCGGATATGTTGATTTTAATTTTATCGGGGGCTTTTGTGAGGATTTTTTAACAGAATGTTTTGACAAGGGCATAGAAATTCGTGATATATGCAAAACTGAAATTGGCTTTAAAGCAAGCTGCAGAGCTTCGGTCTATAAAAAGCTTCATCATATTGCACACGGTCACGGCGGTGTTGTAAAAATATATAAAAAACACGGTCTGCCATTTGTTGCTTATCCGCTGAAAAATCGAATGGGGTTAATGGTAGGTGCGTTTGCCTTTGTACTTATTGTTTCATTGCTGAATTCTTTTGTGTGGAAAGTGGAGGTAGAAGGCAACAGCACTGTCAGCGATACTTCAATTTGCTCATTTCTGGAACAAAATAATTTCAAGGCGGGAACTATGTGGAGCAGTGTCAGTCGAGATCATTTGGCTTTAGCAATGATGGGTGAGTTTGATGAGATTTCATGGGTTCATATTAATCGTGACGGTGCTGTTGCAATGGTTGAAATTAACGAAAAAACTCCTGCACCTGATGATGCCGACGAAGATCTTCTTCAGGGAAATAAAGTACTTAGAAAAGAGCTGGAAACTGTGGCTTACAGAAATCAGCTTGATATTGCCGTAAAAAGTAAAAAAGTTTATAAAAGGCTGAATTTCTTTGGCATAGAAATACCTTTGTACATTAATTATAAAAAAGGTGATATTTCGTCAAGCAGTGTTGATTTTCTTGAAATAAAGGGCGTGTCTATTCCTATAAATATAGAACGCATAGAGGAAAGCTATGTTGAAACTAAAGAAAGAAGGCTTAACGATAAACAGCTTAAGGATCTTGCAAAAAAGAAATTGAATATTTTGGTAGAAAAAGAGCTTGAAGATTTTGAAATAATCAATAAAACAGAAAAGTTCAAAATGGATAATGATAAATGCACTCTTTCATGTGCCTATATTGTAAGAAGAAAATAATATTATGTCTTGAAAGCCTTTTTGTGATATGGTAAAATATAATGAATATTAAACACAAGGAGGTAACGCTATGCAAATGACTTTCCGTTGGTTTGGTAAAGAGAAGGATACTGTTTCTCTTGAGCAAATCAAACAAATTCCCGGTGTAGTCGGTGTTGTACCCGCTCTTCATTATCTTCCTGCAGGAGAGGCATGGGAGATGGAGGATGTGCAGAAAATGTACGATGAAATTACTGCTGCCGGTCTGACTATGGAATGTATCGAAAGCGTTAATGTTCACGAGGATATTAAGCTTGGTCTGCCGAGCCGTGAACAGTTGATTGAAAATTATAAAAAATCTATCCGCAATCTTTCAAAGGTAGGAGTTAAAGTAATCTGCTATAATTTTATGCCTGTATTCGATTGGACAAGAACAGACCTTTATATGCCGCTTCCCGACGGCTCTACATGTCTTTGTTACGATGGCAAGCAGGTTGAGGGCAAGTCACCTGAAGATATGTTTAAAGAAATCGATGATAATTCAAACGGCTATGCTATGCCCGGTTGGGAAACCGAAAGAATGGGTGAAATCAAGGAGCTGTTTGAAAAATACAAGGGTATTACAGCAGATGATTTGTGGGCAAATCTCAAGTATTTTCTTGAGGCTATTATGCCTGTTTGTGAGGAATGCGATGTCAAAATGGCTATTCATCCCGATGATCCGCCATGGTCTATTTTCGGTCTGCCGAGAATAATCACAGGTAAAGAAGCAATTGAAAAGCTTCTTAATATTGTTCCAAGCAAGTATAACGGCATTACACTTTGCACAGGCTCTCTTGGTGCAAGTCCTGATAATGATATGGTTGAAATTATTAAGGCGGCAGGTGACAGAATTTATTTTGCTCATCTTAGAAACGTATCAATAAACAATCAGTGGTTTAATGAAACTGCTCATGAAAGTGCGGCAGGCTCTCTTGATATGTATGAGATAGTAAAAGCTCTTCAGGAGGTTGGATTTAACGGATATATCCGTCCTGACCATGGCAGAATGATTTGGGGAGAGGTTGCTCGTCCCGGCTATGGCTTGTTTGACAGGGCACTGGGCGTCAGCTATCTTAACGGACTTTGGGAAGCCGTTGAAAAAAGCAGAAAGGAAAAATAAATTATGTTTAAACACGATAATTTAAAAGGCAAGGTTGCAGTTGTAACAGGCGGCGGCGGAGTTCTTTGTGCATCATTTGCAAAAACGTTGGCAGAACAAGGATGCAGAATTGCTGTTCTTGATTTGAACGAAGCTGCTGCACAGCAGTGTGCTGATGAAATCAATAATGCAGGCGGTGAGGCTATTGCTGTAGGATGTAATGTTCTTGAGCTTGAGTCTATGGAGAATGCAAGAAAGATTATCAATGAAAAGCTCGGCACATGCGATATTCTTTTAAATGGTGCCGGTGGTAATAATCCAAAGGGAACAACTACAAAGGATACTCTTGAAAAGGTTGACCTTGTGCAGAAGGATGAAAATATTAAAACCTTTTTTGATCTTGATCCTAATGGCATAAGTTTTGTATTTAATCTTAATTTCCTTGGAACTCTTATACCTACACAGGTCTTTGCAAAGGATATGGCTGAAAAGGAAAATGGTACTATTATTATGGTAACATCAATGAATGCTTACCGTCCGCTTACACGTATTCCTGCATATAGTGCTGCCAAGGCTGCTGTAAAGAATTTTACGGAATGGATGGCCGTTCACTTTGCACCGCTGGGTATCAGAGTTAATGCCATTGCCCCGGGATTTTTCTCTACAAAACAGAATGCTTCTCTTCTTTGGAATGAAGACGGTACTCCGACTGAGAGAACAGGTAAAATTCTTGCCGCTACACCAATGGACAGATTCGGTGAGCCTGAAGAGCTTGCTGGAACTCTTCTTTTCCTTTGTGATGAGGCTTATTCGGGCTTTATCACAGGTGTTAATATTGCTGTTGACGGCGGTTTTAATGCATACTCAGGTGTATAATTAAAATAATACAAAATGAGGATTCCCAAAGAAATATATTGTTTTTCGGGGAATCCTTGTGTTTTTAAGAGGTGGATTATGGCTAAGAAAAAAACAAAGGTGCTTTTTGGTGTGTTGACAGCAGTTTTAGTTGCTGTACTTGCTGTCATTGCTTACATATTTATAGGTGTTGTTGGATTTGATAACAGCAAGCCTATAGCTTCAGCTGTCAGCGAAAGGGTAGACAGTAATATTAATACTAATAAAACTGAAATTGATGAAACTGTCACGTATCAGGCTATTAATGGTTTTGGTGCATCAGCATGCTGGTGGAGTCAGGATATCGGCAAATGGGAAAACAGTGAGGAAATTATCAACATGCTTTACAGCAAGGATAATGGTATCGGTTTAAATATCTATCGTTATAATCTTGGAGCCGGCTCAAAGGGAGACGAGCATATACTTACAGAAAACAGAGGTACAGAATGTTTTCTGAATGCTGATGGCTCTTATGATTTTACTGCTGATTCTGCGGCACAAAATTGTCTTTCACTGGCTAAAAAATCAGCTGGTGATGATTTGAGAGTAACGCTGTTTTCTAATTCTGCACCTGTTTTATTAACAAAAAATGGTGCAGGCTATGGTGCGCCTATAAAAGAAGATGATCCGTGGGTTACTAATCTTGATTCTTCAAATTATGAAGCGTTTGCAGATTACATCTATAAATCAGCAGAGTATTTTGTGAATGACGGTTACAGAGTAACTGATGTTTCACCGATCAACGAGCCACAGTATAGCTGGGCAGCATGGTATAATGATGACGGTACATATTCAGTTAATCAGGAGGGTTGTCATTACTCCAAGACAGAGGCAAGAGATTTGCTGAATGTTATGATAAATAAATTTGATGAATCTGAGCTTGACAAAAAAGGTGTAAAAATATCTGCTTTTGATTCAGGTGCGGCTGAGGGAAAGGGTAGCACCACAGGTGCGTATCTTGATTGTATTTTGGGAAAAGGACCAAAATATGTGTTTAAAAACAAGGCTATCAGAAATTATTTCAGTCAGCCTGAAACAAGTATAAGCATGCATTCTTATTGGTCTTCAGCTGAAACAAAGCAGGAAGCTGCAAATTATCTCGCAGAAAAATATCCGTCATACAATATAACATCCTCTGAATATTGTCAGATGACAAATGATGAAAATACAGGTGTGTTTGATCTTATTTCAAAGGAAAAGAATGGCACTAACGGAATGACAATTGAGTATGGTGTTGCAATGGCAAAGGTTATTGTTGATGATCTTACTATACTTAATTCAAAGGAATGGAATTGGTGGACAGCATGCTCATATGGTGTTTACACTGATGGATTGATTTATCTTAATCCTGATAATCATAAGGATATTCAGACCTCAAAAAGATACTGGTGTCTTGGTAATTTCTCGAAATTCATAAATGAGGGCGCAACAAGAATTGCCTGCAGTTCAGGTATTGACGGTGTTGCAAGCTGTGCATTTGTAAATCAGGATGACTCAAGAGTTGTTGTATATGTTAATACTACAAATGATGATGCGAAAACTTCATTAAAAACGGAAAATGCGTATTCCGTTTATACAACCAGTGATAAGCTTGATTTACAGCAGACCGCTGAAGGCGAAGCAGGGGAGACAGAAATTGAAATTCCTGCAATGTCAGTAGTAACAGTGGTTATGTAAGCAGATAAATAGTTGTTTATCTGCATAAGCATCGCTTATTGTATTATTGTTATTTATATAAATATATTTGTGCTGACGCACGGTCGTATCATTCTTTTGAGTCGCAAAAGAACGATACCAAGAAAACGAATCAGGGGGATAGCCTACGCTAATTCCACCTGATAACCCCCTCTAAACGTGTGCCGCACGCACAATGCACACTGCGGCACAGGATGCTAAACAATAATTTATATGAAAAAAGGAGCTGTTTTACAGCTCCTTTTAATTAATGCCTTTAGGCAGTTTGGCTCGTAAGAGCCAAACAAAGAACCACCCGCTATGCGGGTGCGCATCGAAAGTTAAACAAAAAATCTCCAATCAGGTATAATAAGATGTTCAGGTCTTATTGTAGAAGAAAGGAGATTTTATGGCAAATAAATATAATAGCTTATCACACACAAAGTGGATGTGTAAGTATCACATAGTGATAGTGCCGAAGTATAGGAGAAAAGTGATATATAATCAGTACCGAAAAGATTTGCAGGAAATCATAAGAACATTATGCAAGTACAAGGGAGTGGAAATCATAGAGGGACATATGATGCCAGATCATGTACATCTACTAGTAAGTATACCACCAAAAACAAGTGTGTCAAGTTTTATGGGATACTTGAAAGGTAAAAGTGCATTGATGATGTTTGATAAACACGCAAATTTAAAGTACAAGTTTGGTAATCGGCACTTTTGGGCAGAAAGATATTATGTATCCACAGTAGGATTGAATGAATCAACAATCAAAAAATATATCCAGGACCAAGAGAAAGCAGATATAGCATTGGATAAATTGAGTGTAAAAGAATATACAGATCCATTTGCAAATTAAACACCTTTAGGGGTAGCCAAAGCGGCAAATACAATAAGGCTTGAACAAAGAGAAAGCCCGCGCCTTGAGACGCGGGTTAGTATCAGTGGCTTTTAGCCCTTGTGCAAACCACCCGTTTTACGGGTGGTTATGATTGTTTTATTTGTTTGCTTAGAATGTTAGATTCTTGCTACACCATCTTTAACAGCGGCATCAGCTACTGCTTTTGCAACAGTGTCTTTAATTCTTTCGTCAAATGCGTATGGAAGAATATAATCAGGTGTAAGTTTATCATCATCAACAAGTGATGCAATAGCATATGCAGCAGCTATTTTCATATTTTCTGTAATATCACTTGCTCTGACATCAAGAGCACCACGGAAGATACCCGGAAAGGCAACGACGTTGTTAATCTGGTTTGGAAAATCAGAACGGCCTGTACCAACAATTTTTGCACCTGCAGCCTTTGCTTCATCAGGCATAATTTCGGGTGTTGGATTAGCCATTGCCAAAACAATTGGATCTGCATTCATAGTTTTAATCATTTCCTGTGTAAGTACACCGGGAGCAGATACACCGATAAAAATATCTGTATCCTTAACAGCATCAACGAGTGAGCCCTTTGTCATTTCTCTGTTTGTAACCTTTGCAATAGCTTCTTTTGATGAGTTGAGATTTTCTCTTCCCTCATAGATTGCACCGGTTCTGTCACAAAGTATAACGTCTTTTAAACCGAGAGTCATAAGTAATTTTGCAATGGCAATTCCTGCAGCTCCCGAGCCATTGATAACAGCTTTGCAGTCAGCAAGTGCCTTGCCTGTAAGCTTTGTTGCGTTAATAAGTGCAGCTGAAACAACTACTGCAGTGCCGTGCTGATCGTCATGGAAAATAGGAATGTCGCATTTTGCCTTAAGCTTTTCCTCAATTTCAAAGCAGCGAGGAGCAGCAATATCTTCAAGGTTAATTCCGCCGAATGATCCGCTGATGTTGTATATTGTTTCAACAATTTCATCAACATTCTTTGTGCGAACACAAAGAGGAAATGCATCAACGTCACCGAACTCCTTGAAGAGTACACATTTACCCTCCATAACAGGCATGCCTGCTTCCGGACCAATATCACCAAGACCGAGTACAGCAGTACCGTCAGTAATTACAGCAACCATATTCCAGCGTCTTGTAAGCTCCCAGCTCTTGTTATAATCTGCCTGAATAGCAACACATGGTTCGGCAACACCGGGTGTATATGCAAGTGAAAGAGCATCTTTATCGCCAACCTTAGCCCTTGCAGTAACTTCAAGCTTACCCTTCCATTCGCCGTGAAGCTTTAATGATTCTTTACGATAATCCATAGTTATATCTCCTTATATTATATAAAAATTTTCAAAGACAAAAGGACAGGCTGTCCTGCCCTTTTGATGTTATTAATATCTTTCGATGTGTGATTTTACTTCTCTGTCAGCATATGGCTTGTAGTTATCTTCCCATGGGAAAGTATAATCAAGACCAAGCTCATCACGAACTTCAAGAATTTCTTTTTGAACTGATTCGTTGATAGGCACACCGCTGTCTTTTCTGCTTTGCCAGATATCATATTCTTTTTCACCTGCTGTGTAAATTCTGTCTGCGTCAGGTGCTTTTTTAGAATTGCGGACACTGCGGATAATTTCGCCGGCTTTCTGTCTTACAAGCTCTTCACCGAGGAAATGGTTTGTGTCGATAGCAATAAAGAAGTGACCGAGATGATATGGTCTGAGATTACCGTCTTCATCCTTGCCGTTTAATGCTTTTCCGTACCAGCCGTCCTGAAGAATTGCTGAAAGCAGTTCGATAACCATTGCATAGCCGTAACCCTTGTAGCCGCCGAGCGCTTCTCCGATACCGCCGAGAGTTGTGAGTGCCGCTGTACCCTGACGAATTTTTTTGAGGGCAACGCCTGCGTCACCGTCTATAGATTCGCCGTCTGTGCCGATTATTGTACCGGGATGAACATTCTCTCCGATTCTTTCATAATACTCAATTTTACCATTCTGTGTAATAGATGTTGCACAGTCAATAACAAAGTCAAATTTGTCATCAGAAGGAATACCGACTGTAAGCGGATTTGTACCAAACATTCCCTCAACACCAAAGGTTGGAGCAACTGAAGGTCTTGCGTTGGTACCTGTTAATCCTATACAACCCTGCTCGGTAGCCTGAGTTGCATAGTAGCCTGCAATACCGTAGTGGCATGAATTACGAACTGCAACCATACCCATACCGTACTTTTTAGCCTTGTCAATAGCCATCTGCATTGCTTTGTAGCCGATAACCTGTCCCATTCCGTCATGACCGTCTACAACAGCGGTAGTTTCGGTTTCTTTAATTATTTCAAAATTAGTGACAGGATTCTGAATACCGTCTCTTATTCTGTCAAGATAAATAGGCTTGAATCTGTTGCAGCCATGGCTTTCAATACCACGCTTGTCTGATTCGAGCAAAATATCTGTGCAGATTTCTGCGTCCTCTCTTGGAATTCCATAGCCGACAAAAGCGTCAGTTACAAAATCTGTGATTAATGCCCAAGGACATACTACTTTACCCATAATAAAAATCTCCTTTTATATTATCTTTCCCAGTTGCGTGAACGTTCAACGGCACGTTTCCAGTCAGAATATTTTTTGTTTCTAAGTGAAACCTCCATAGACGGAATAAATATTTTATCAACTTCACGGTTGGCTTCAATTTCCTCCATGCTTTCCCAAACACCTGTTGCAAGACCTGCACAGTATGCAGCACCGAGAGCTGTTGTTTCAACATTTTTCGGTCTGTTTACCTTAACGCCCGTCATGTCAGCCTGAATCTGCATCATGATATCTGATACAGATGCTCCTCCGTCAACTCTTAAATCTTTAAGCACGATGTCAGAGTCACTCATCATAGCCTCCAGCAAATCAGTCATCTGGTATGTAATGCTTTCAAGAACAGCACGGCAAACGTGATTTCTGTTTACACCTCTTGTAAGACCTACCATAATTCCTCTGGCATACATATCCCAATACGGAGCACCAAGCCCTGTAAATGCAGGAACAAAATATAAGCCGTTTGAATCTTCAACCTGTTCAGCCAGCTCATCACATTCAGGTGCGGAATGAATAAGTTCAAGCTCATCACGAAGCCATTTGATAACAGATCCTGCATTAAAAGCAGAGCCTTCAAGTGAATAAGTGATTTTATCGCCTATGCCCCATGCAATACCTGAAAGAAGATTTGAGCGTGAATTTACACGCTTTTCTCCTGTGTTCATAAGCAGGAAACAGCCTGTTCCGTAAGTGTTCTTTGCCTGGCCCACTTCAAAACAGCCCTGTCCGAACAGTGCACCCGGCTGATCGCCTATTGCACCTGCAATTGCTACATTTTCTATATCCTCAATTCCTGTGATTTTTGCAACCTTTCCGTAAATACAGCTTGACGGCTTAACTTCAGGCAGCATTGACATCGGAATACCAAGCTTTTCACAAAGGTATGGATCCCAGCAAAGCTTATCGATGTCAAACAGCATTGTTCTGCAGGCATTTGAGTAATCTGTAACATGAACTTTTCCGTTGGTAAGATTCCATATCAGCCATGTGTCTACAGTTCCGAAAAGCAGCTCTCCTTTTTCTGCCTTTTCTCTTGCACCTTCAACATTATCAAGTATCCATTTAATTTTCGTTGCACTGAAATAGGCATCTATCAAAAGTCCGGTGGTTTCCTTTACATATTCGCTTAACCCCTGAGCCTTTAATTCTTCGCAGGTTTGAGCAGTTCTTCTGCACTGCCATACGATTGCGTTGTAAATAGGCTTACCTGTTTCCTTGTCCCATACTATTGTGGTCTCTCTTTGGTTAGTTATACCAATTCCTGCAATATCTTTAGGATTAACCTTTTCAAGTCTTAAGCAGGAAAGGATTGCACTTACCTGTGAAAATAAAATTTCCATAGGATCATGCTCAACCCAGCCATGTTCAGGATAATGCTGTGTAAACTCATTTTGAGCCTTGGCAACAATATTACCTTTTTTGTCAAAGATAATTGCACGGGAAGAGGTTGTGCCCTGATCAAGAGCCATAATGTATTTTTCAGACATAATTATTCCCCCTCATTGATTTGCCTTGATTACTGTTAAAGATGATATGTAAAATCTAAAAAAATAATAAAAGCAGACAATATGCCTGCTTTTATTTTACTTTATTTATATTTTATTGTCAACAATGCAATAGGTAATAATATACAGTTTTTAGCATTTGTACATTAAATTATATATTATTTTCTACAAAAACTAAGATGTCATTTACACTGCTCATTTTTTCAACAATCTCGTCTGGGACTTCGATGCCGAATTCATCTTCAACAGACATAACAATATCAATGGCATCAAGGCTGTCTGCACCAAGATCCTCAACAATAAGGCTGTCAGGAGTGATTGAATTTTCATCAACATCAAGCTGCTCAGCAAGAATTGCTTTTATTTTATCAAATACCATAATAATTTCACCTCAAAAAAGTAGTTGTTAATATTGATTAGTTATGTTATTATCATATTATATAATTCATATTCAAATGTCAACAAAAATTTACACAAGAGGTAAAAATTATGAAAAATTTTGGTCTTATAGGTTATCCTTTAGGTCATTCAATGTCACCTGTAATACATAGGGAGCTATTTAAAATAAATAACATAGATGCTTCGTACATGCTTAAGGAAATTAATCCGGAAATCTTTCAGGAGGGTATAAATGAGCTTGATGACTTTGCAGGCTACAATGTTACAATTCCTCATAAGCTTAATATTATTCCTTATCTTGATAAATTGTCTGGCAGGGCTGAGCTTTTTGGTGCAGTTAATACTGTTGAGAAAAAAGACGGTATGCTTATAGGTCATAATACTGACTGTTACGGACTTTTAAGAGCTATGGAAATGGCTGATATTAAGCTTGAGGGTAATGTGCTTTTGTGCGGATGCGGAGGAGCTTCCAGAATGGCAGCATTTGAGTCAGTGCTGGCAGGTGCAGATTTAACTATTGCAGTCAGGAGTGCAGATGTTGATGCCGGTAAAAAGCTTCAGAGCGAAATTAAAGATAAACTTAATCAAGATTGCGGGTTAATTACACTTGATGAGGTTGAGGGTGAGTATGATCTTCTTATAAACGGCACTCCTGTTGGAATGTATCCTAATGTTGATGCATGTGTTTTGCCGGAAGAAAAGGTGCAGGCATGCAAGGCGGTATTTGATATAGTGTATAATCCAACAGAAACTCAGCTCGTAAAAATTGCAAAAAAGAGCAATATAAAATGTTCAAACGGCTTGTCTATGCTGGTATGGCAGGCAGCTGTAGCTCAGGAAATCTGGCTGGGTGTAAAGTTTACTGCACATCAGGTTAAGACTGTTTTAGAAATTACAGAAAGAGAAATGGAAAAATAATGAACAATATTATTCTTTGCGGCTTTATGGGCAGCGGAAAAACTACAATAGGTATGGAGCTTGCCAAAATTATGGGCAGAAAATTTGTTGATACAGACGAACTCATTGAAAAAGAGCAGGGAATTGCTATTAAAGCAATTTTTGCTGCACATGGAGAGGATTATTTTCGTGAGCTTGAATTTGAATGCTGTAAAAAAATTGCAGACATGAAAAATTGCGTGGTGTCAACAGGAGGAGGTGCATTGACCTTTCAAAGAAATGTTGATGTGCTTAAAACAGGAGGAAAAATTGTTTTTCTTGATGCTGATTTTGATGTTATCTGCAGCAGAATAGGTAATTCAAAAACACGTCCTCTTTTTCAGGACAAGACTAAGGCGAAGGCTCTTTATGATGAAAGAAAATCAAAATATCTTGCTGCCTCTGATTTTGTAGTAGATGGTAATATGTCTGCCAGAAAAACAGCCCTTGAAATTCAGCAGATGTTTAAATAATGTACATCAGTATTTTTACTTTCGGCAAAATTGTAAAGAAATTTATATTTGTTGAAAAATGGAATTAAGTGTGCTATAATGTACAGGCTATGATATAGTATTAGAGGTGTGATATGAGCACAAGCGTAAAAAAGGAGCTTAATCACGATGTCGCAATGTTTAAGAAGTATAAAAATCTTCTTGGCGAGCTGACAAAGAAAAATATTAAGCTTAAATATAGAAATTCATGGCTGGGTATCCTATGGAGCTTTTTACAGCCATTGTTAAATATGATAGTATTGTCTGTTGTTTTCGGAAATCTGTTCGGCAAGGACAATAAGCTGTTTATCTGCTATCCTGTATATTTGTTTACAGGAAGACTTTTATTCAGCTTCTTCACTACATCTACAAAGCAGGCTATGACATCGTTCAGGCGAAATCAAGCCATTATAAAAAAGGTGTACGTTCCAAAATATATGTATCCGCTTTCTTCGATACTAAGTAATTTTGTGAACTTTGCAATATCTATGATCTGTCTTGTGTGCGTTTGGATATTCTTTAAGGCAACAGGAATTTCTAATGGTGATGCACTTCAGATAACGCCGTATGCACTTTTGTGCTGGGTGCCGATGCTTCTGCTTTTGATTTTCAGTACAGGTGTCGGATTAATACTGTCAGTCGTAAGTGTATATTTCAGAGATGTTGAATATATCTGGGATGTTGTTGCACAGCTTCTTTTCTATATGGTGCCGATTATTTATCATTTAAAGACAATAACTACACCATGGATTAGAGTTGTTATAAAAATAAATCCTCTTTATTCAATGATTGAGCTGTTCAGACATTGTATTTTATATGGACAGATAATGAGTTATCAGCTCTTGATTTATGCAACAGTTGTTTCGGTTATAACACTCTTGATAGGTATCTGGTTCTTCAACAAAAAGAGTGACGATATCATTTTCCATTTATAATTTGAATATAAAAAGAGCTTCAGCTAACGCTGAAGCTCTTTTTATATATTATGGCTGATTGAAAGCGAATGATTTGAATACCGTTTGTCTTCGGTAACTTCTTTGATGATTTTTATAAAGTCTGGAAAGATAACTTCCTGATTTTCATTTAGCAGTTCAATTTCCATAACTGCCTTGTCACTCCAGAAAGGGTACACATCAATTTCAAAATAAAATGTATTATAACAAAGACAGTAACGAGATTTTTCAATAGTGTTTTTTGAATTATCGGGATTTTCTAAAATGCTGTCGTATTCTTCTTTTGTAAGCCTTTCCTCGATTTCAATTCTGGTTGTTGCGCTTATACGCTTTTTGCAGGTTTTAAAGTATATATAATTACCATTCAATCCACGTCGGCGGATGCGGAATTTATTTCCGTCCTTAGTTTTGATGTATGACTGGCTGATGTCCACCTTTTGACAGTATGGATTTTTCTCCAGCATATTGATATCAGGGTATTCTATAAGATATTTTCGTTCTATTTCCAGTGGCTCAGGCTCACCTAAAAAGGATGCAATTTCTGCATTCAGCCTTTTTATTTTACCGTTAAAATCAGTTGAATTATCAATTATTCTAAAATGAGGATGCCCGGTCCATGCACTTATTAATTTGTTATCAATTTCAATTGCCTGTTTTATATTTTCCGTTCGTGTTTTATTGTTTTCAGTGGTGTAGAATTCTTCTGTGCCATTTGCAGATGTTACAAGATGGAACACAGCATCATAGCTGTCACGAAGCTCGATTTCGTTTGAATTCACCTCGTTTATAACAGTGCTGAATTCTTCTTCCGTCAGATAGGCTTTGCCGTCAAGAACACCTCTGTCGCATATTATAAGTATTTTTTCGTTTGGAAGAGCCTCTGAAGCCTTTTGAAATATCTTTTCTTTTTCAATTTGCATCTTAAATAGATTTGCCTGAAAATTAAATCTGCTCTTGTATGTCACAGGTGATAACCCTGAATTAATCAGCTCTGCAGCAAGTTCATGAACAAATACAACAGAATAGCCTATTGACTCAAATTCTTTTTTTATTTTCGGCAGTGCAGTGGATTTGCCGCTGCACGGTCCGCCTGTAATTACTATTTTTGTGATTTTTTTCGGCATAATTTCCTCCGCAAGAAACATTATATATAATATGTATATAATAATATACTATATAAAATAAGGCAAGTGGTAATCACTTGCCTTTAACTATGTTATTTTTGAGCACCGGGTGCACCGCAGCATTTCTTGTATTTTTTGCCGCTGCCGCAAGGACATGGATCATTAGGGCCTACTTTCTTGCCTTTGCGTACAGGCTCAGCCTTAACAGTATCGTCGCCGCCTGCTGAAGTTGCAGTAACTTTAACAACAGCTTTTCTTTCAACATCCTCTGCTCTTCTTGGCATATACATAAGAAGAGTTTTTACAGTGTTTTCACGGATTGTTGCTGTCATTTCATCAAACATGTCATAAGATTCCATACGGAATGCAACAACCGGATCCTGCTGTGCATATGAACGGAGGTGAATACCCTGTTTCAAATCATCCATTGCATCAATGTGGTCCATCCACAGCATATCAACGTTGCGGAGGAGTACCATTCTTTCAAAATCCTGGAACATTTCGTCACCGAGGATAGTACGCTTTTCATCGAGCACCTTGTGACCTCTGTCTGTAAGAAGTTCAATGGTTTCATCAACAGAGATTGTGTCGAGATCATTGAAATCATCCTCAGTAACAAGCCAGCCCTTGTATTTTTCTTTGAGACCGGCAACATTCCAATCCTCTTTTTTGTCACCTGCAAGATAATTCTTTACATTTTCTTCAATGTTAGTGTCAAGCATAGAAAGGATTTTTTCTGTCAAATCAATTCCGTCAAGAACCTGATCCCTCTGCTGATAGATAAGAGTTCTTTGTCTGTTCATAACATCGTCATACTGAAGCACATTTTTACGAATACCAAAGTGGTTGCCCTCAACCTTCTTCTGTGATGACTCAACAGTTTTTGAAATCATCTTGCTTGGGATAGGCATGTTTTCATCGTCGCTGAATTTGCTCATCATCATCTGCATTCTTTCACCGCCGAAGAGACGCATTAAATCATCCTCGCATGAGATGTAGAACTGGCTTTCACCGGGATCACCCTGTCTGCCGGCACGACCGCGAAGCTGGTTGTCAATACGGCGGGAGTCATGGCGTTCTGTGCCAAGGATAAATAAACCGCCTGCCTCACGCACTTCATCGGCCTCAGACTGAATTGATTCCTTATATTTTTCTTCAAGCTCTTTAAAAGTTTTTCTTGCATTGATAATTTCTTCATTATCTGTGTCTGCAAAGCCTGTTGCCTCTGCAATAAGCTCATCAGTAAACTGCATTCTCTTCATTTCGGCTTTTGCAAGATATTCTGCGTTACCGCCAAGCATAATATCAGTACCACGTCCTGCCATGTTTGTAGCAATTGTTACTGCACCCAGTTTACCTGCCTGAGCAATGATTTCAGCCTCTTTTTCATGGTTTTTGGCGTTGAGTACATTGTGCGGAATTTTAGCTTTCTTCAAATATTTTGATAAAAGCTCACTCTTTTCAATGCTGATTGTACCAACAAGAACAGGCTGTTTCTTTTCGTGGCATATTTTTATCTGATCAATAACATTGTGAAACTTGCCTGCTTCTGTCTGGAAAATAACGTCAGGATGATCAATTCTTGCAAGCGGTTTGTTTGTAGGAATTTCAACAACATCCAGCTTGTAAATTTCTGAAAATTCAGGTGCTTCTGTAGATGCAGTACCAGTCATACCTGAAAGCTTTTTGTAAAGTCTAAAATAGTTCTGGAAGGTAATTGTTGCAAGAGTTTTGCTTTCGTTTTCAATTTTTACGCCTTCTTTTGCTTCAATTGCCTGGTGCAAGCCTTCGTTATAGCGTCTGCCTTCCATGATACGACCTGTAAATTCGTCAACGATTTTTACCTGTCCGTCTGCAACAACATAGTCTATATCTCTCTTCATAACACCATTTGCTTTAATAGCCTGATTGATGTGGTGAAGAAGAGTAGTGTTTTCAATATCCATAAGGTTTTCAACACCAAATGTCTGCTCGGCTTTTTTTACACCGTCCTGAGTAAGTGTTGCAGTTTTTGCTTTTTCGTCAACAACATAATCGCCGTCATAGGTTTCATCAGTATCCTGTTTTTCATCCATTTTTGCAACCTTAACCATTTTAAGTGTTCTTGCAAAACGGTTTGCATCCTCGTACAGACTGGTGGATTTTTCACCCTTACCGCTGATGATAAGAGGAGTACGAGCCTCATCAATAAGAATTGAGTCAACCTCATCGACGATAGCAAAATTATGACCTCTCTGTACCTTGTTTTCTTTGTACTGAACCATGTTGTCACGAAGATAGTCGAAGCCCATTTCGTTGTTTGTTCCGTATGTGATGTCGGCATTATATGCTTCTTTACGCTCCTGATCCTGCTTTGAATGAATAATAAGACCAACCTTGAGACCTAAGAATCTGTAAAGCTTGCCCATCCATTCAGAGTCACGCTTTGCAAGATAATCATTTACTGTAACGATATGTACACCGTCACCTGAAAGAGCATTAAGATATGCAGGAAGAGTAGCAACAAGAGTTTTACCTTCACCTGTTTTCATTTCTGCAATTCTGCCTTGATGAAGTACAATACCACCGATAACCTGAACTCTGAAGTGCTTCATGCCAAGCACGCGCCATGCAGCCTCACGGCATACAGCAAAAGCATCGGGTAAAATATCATCAAGAGTTTCACCATTTGCCAGTCTTTCTTTAAGTAAAGGAGTTTGAGCAGTCAGTTCTTTATCATCCATTGCCTGATACTTTTCTTCAAGTGCAAGTACCTTGTCGGCAATTTTACTTACTTTTCTAACCTCTTTTTTTGAATAATCTCCAAAAATAGCTGTTAATAATTTATTCGCCATAATTTACACCTCTAAAATTAATTCAAATAACATTGTAGCATAAATAAATGCTGATGTCACTATATTTTTTATATATAATTATTGTTTGTCGTCTGCAGTAAACACAAGTAACTATTTTATTAAAAATAAAATTTAGTTGTAATACACAGCCTGAGCGTTCCAAAGCTCACTGTATTTTCCGTTGTTATCAAGGAGCGTTTTGTGTGTACCGTATTCAACAAGATTAGCTTTGTCAAACACAGCAATTTTATCGCAAAATACACAGCTTGACAGCCTGTGGGAAATATAAATTGCAGTTTTATTTTTTGTAAAGGAATTAAATCTGCTGTATATTTCGTTTTCAGCCAAAGGATCAAGAGCTGCAGTAGGCTCGTCAAGAATAACAACAGGGCTGTCCTTATAAAGTGCACGTGCAAGAGCAAGCTTTTGAGCCTCTCCTCCGGATATTTCCACTCCTGTTTTCTCAACATCTTTATATAAATAAGTTTTTTCTCTATCAGGCAAATCCTTTACCCGTTCAAGTATGTCAGACTGTTCAAGACAGTTATATAATCTTTCTTTATCATAATCTTTAACCGCTGCAACATTCTGACACAGCGGAATTGAAAACATTTGAAAATCCTGAAACACAACTGAATAAAGACTTGTGATGCTGTTCTTTGTATAGTCTTTGATGTTTACTCCGTTTATTAAAATTTCACCGGTAGTTACATCATACAAACGGCACATAAGCTTTATAAATGTTGTTTTACCGCTGCCATTTCTTCCGACTACGGCAAGGTGCTCACCATTGTTGATTTTAAGATTTATATTTTCAAGAGAATAATTTTTGCTGCCCGGATATTTGAAATAAACATTTTTAAACTCTATGGTGAATTTATCATCGTTAAGTTCTTTGTCACCATATGTTTTATCGTCCTTTGATTCAATAATATTGAAATATACCTTAGCAAGCGGCAAAATTTCGACAAGCTTGCCGAGTGTATTTGCAATCTGCATTACACCATTGATAATTTGCATAAATGCGCCGCAGTAAAGCACAAGATTACCTATATCAAACAAACCATATAAGCCCTTTACGCCGATAAAAAGATAAACTCCGAAGCTGACAACTGCACCGAGTATTGCAACAATTGAGCTTGTTTTAGCTGTTCGCATTGATATTTGTTTAAGCGTTTTTTCGCCGTCAGTCAATATTTTTTCAGTTGCGATACTGTTTATTAAATCCTGCTCTTTGTAAAGCCTTATTTCTTTTCCTGTTTTGTAATCTCTGAAAATATCAATAAATGAGTAAAACAGTCGGTCAAGAGTTGCATATTTTTCGTTTGCCGCAAGATAGGATTTATTCATTTTTATTGCAATAAGAAGCATAACAACAGCCATTGCTACAATTACAGCTATAAGTGTTATCAAAAAGGCTGGCTTTTCAAAAAATGTATCACCTGTTGTTTTAAAACCTATTTTAAGCAAAGGGATTATCATAACTATTGCAACAATCAAGGTTATCATTCCACTGATAAATACAGAAGTAGTCCATATGAAATACGAAAATCTTGCCCAGCGGCTTGCACCCGCTTCCTCGTGTTTATGAATTATATCACGAAATTCGCTGTTCTCAAGCTTCTCGTACTCAGCTTTGTATAGCCTTGTTGCCATCTTTTGACTTTCTCTGTCCAAGAGATTAGAGCTGAGCCCGTTATCATAACTGTTTAAAAACTCACTTAGAAAATGGAACACAAAATTCAGCAAAAGAGCAAGGCATATATAAACTATCAAATCCTTGAACGATGAGCCGTTTGGAAGCATAGTTACAAATTTTGCAGTAAAATAAATATTGACAAATGGCCTGCATGCATTAACAAGAGATTTGAGCAGCATTACGGGAATAACATGCTTTTCAAGGAGATGAATTTCTTTATACATCTTAAAAATCATTTTAAAATTACTCATTTATACTCACCCCGTGTTCCTTGTAATAGTAGCTTTGAATTTGGTACATTTTATAATAAGCACCCTTCAAAGCCATAAGCTCTTCGTGTGTACCTTGTTCTGCAATCTGTCCGTCAGATATAAAAATTATTCTGTCACAGAATCGGGTTGAAGAAAGACGGTGTGAAATAAAGAACGAAAGCTTGTCCTTTGTAAGCTCGCTGTATTTTAGATAAAGTTCATTTTCCGCAATAGGATCAAGAGCCGCAGTAGGCTCGTCAAGAATAAGCACAGGTGCATTTTTATAAATAGCCTTTGCAAGAAGGAGCTTTTGTTTTTCGCCACCCGAAAAATCAACTGCGTCTTTATAAACCTCTTTATCCATAAGAGAGTTTTCTTTGTTTTCAAGAGTGTTTATTTTATCTGAAATTCCTGCTTTTTCAAAAGCTGAATACAATTTTTCTTTATCGTAATTTATATCGGCAGTAATATTCTGTGCAATAGTCATGGGCAGGAAATAATAATCCTGGAAAATAGCTGAAAACAAATCAAAATAGCTGTCTTTTGAATATAAAGCGGTATTCTTTGAATTAACTAAAATTTCACCGCCTGTAGAATTATATAATCCGCATAAAAGCTTAATCAGCGTGGTTTTGCCTGCTCCGTTTTCGCCTACAATTGCAATATTTTCGCCATTTTTAAATTCAAGATTTATGTTTTTCAGTGTGTCGTTTTCGGCTGACGGGTATCTGAATGAAACATTATTGAATACTATTGAGTCAACTTTTTCATCCTTAAAATCCTCACCGTTTTGTGATGAATCTTTTGTTTCAATATATTTTCTGTATGCAGCACATTCGTTACAGCAACGTTCAATCTGGGAATAAGAATAAACAAGATTAACAATCCAATTTGAAAAGCCTGTTATTATTCCGAAATAGAATACAAATTCAGATACTGTCAGTATTCCTTTTGTTACAAGATAAATCAGATATGCATACGCAACTGCTTCACGAATTAAATTAAGCAAAGCCGTTACAGCATCAAAGGCGGCCGCCTGATGTGTGTATTTTGAAATAATTTTTTCAATAGCAAACAGAGAATCTGCAAGGGCTTTGATAAAATAATCCTGAAAGCCATAAAGTCTTATGTCCTTGGCTGCTGTTGTATTTTTGCTCATTTTATAAAAATAATCAAATCTTGTTCTGAATTTTGACCTGCTGTCAAGATTTTCTCTTATTTTTCTATTAAGCAATTTCAGCAGGAAGAACTGGCATACACATGTTGCAATGATAAGAAGAATCATCAAAACATTTATTTTGTAAATAAGAAATGATGATGTTATAACACCAATAACACAAACACAAAACTGATTACAGGTATCTATAAAGCTTGCACCGCCGGACCATCTTCCGCCATAGAAATCCTCTGCTCTTTTCTGGATTTCTCTTTTTTCGAGATTTTCGATATTTACATAATCTGTTTTCAGATTTTTTTGAAAAGCCATAACAGCATATCTCATACGAACAATTCTTGCGCCACCACGAATAAGTTCGCTCATAAATGGATCCATCCATATAGTAAAAGTAAGGAGTAAACTAAGCAGGGCAATAACAAGCACAAGACGTTCGGTTGTAACGCCCTGGTTTATACAATCAATGATTGCCTTTGGTATGTACGCTGTAATGATGGGCTGAAGCACAAGCGCCGGAACTCGAATCCAAAAGAACAGCAGACTCTTTCTGTCCCACTTCAGCCAATTGGAAAGCATATATTTAATATTATTTTTCATAGTTGTTTTCCTTGTATATTATCATTGAGCTATTACTTATAAATAGCTGTAATAGCATCTAATGCACCGCCTGATACTGCGTTTTCAGCATTGCTGTTAAAACTGAGCACCAGATTTTTTTTCTCCTGTTTGATTGTCAAAAGAATTTCATATGAGCTTGTCTGCATTTCTGCATTATCAATATTCTGACAAAGCTGTGAAAGATTTGTATCTAAAAATTCCTCGTCACTGAGCTTTGAAAGCAGCTGAAATGAGGAATAACTGCTTTTTAACCCATTTGCAAAATCAGATGCCACATCATACAGATCTTTGTTTTTTACGTAAAGAGTAACAGTATTGTTTTCCAGATCAATTGTTCCTGTCTCAACGGTAAGATTTTCAAACAACGCCTTGCCCAAATCGGTAAACTGCTGATGCTTTTCGGCATAGCCCGCAATGATTTGGAGCGTTGATGATTCGACATATGTGTCTAAATCCTCTGTGTCGAAATTCTGCAGTGCTGTTGTTACAATATCTACAGTTGCTTTAACATTTTCTTCTGTAAGCTCGTTGCTGGTTTTTGAACATCCTGAAAAGCAACTGATAACTAAAAGTGCACATAAAAGTGTTAATATAATTTTTTTCATAATAATACCGCTTTCTATAAAATAATTAGATATTTATTATTATATATAAATATTAAGAAATTGGCAACACTAATTAAAATTATTATAAAAAAATTGCATATTTGATTTACTTGTGTTATAACTTGTGATATAATTCCAGCATAAGTTTATGCATTGTTTATATTTATAGAATATATTTTAAATCTATTAAATAGTTGTGATTTTAAATAATAGGGTTGCGTAGATGAAAAAGAAGTTAAAAAAATATTTAGGACCTACAAAAATTAAACGATTGTTTGATATTGTTATGTCCTTTTTAGCACTTATTGTGCTTTCTCCTCTGTTTTTAATAATATGTATCGCAAATTTGCTGACACCAAATACAAGTGTGTTTTTCAGTCATGAGCGACGGGGCAGACGGGGAAAGCCGTTTAAGATTTATAAGTTTCAGACAATGAGAAATGATACACCTAATGTTGCTACTGCTGAATTGGAAAATCCTGACCAGTATATAACAAAGGTGGGTAATTTCCTTAGAAAAACCAGCCTTGATGAGCTTCCTCAGCTTTGGAATATTCTTAAAGGCGATATGAGCTTTGTAGGCCCGAGACCGCTGATTTCATCAGAAATGAGAGCACATCGAATGAGACTTGAATATGGTGTGTATCGATTCAGACCGGGACTTACGGGAATGGCTCAGATTAAGGGAAGAGACAGTATTTCTCTTGTGAAAAAAATGAAGTATGACAAGCTTTATTGTGATAACTGGTCCTTAAAACTTGATTTGGTTATTCTGCTTCGCAGTGTCGGCGTATGTATTAAGCAGGAGGGCTATCAGGAGGGCAAATATCACAGACGATAAAAATTGTGTATGGAGATATTATATATGGAAAGAAATTTTATTGACGGATATACAGAATGGCAGTCAAATCCTGAGATTGTTGCTGTAAATCAGCTTCCTCAGCATGCCACTTATATGCCTTATGAAACTTTTGAAGAGGCAAAAAAGGCAGACAGATATGCATCATCACGCTGTAAGCTGTTAAACGGAAAATGGAAGTTTAAGCTTTATAAGAATTATGCGTATAAGCCCACTGATTTTGCACAGCCTCATTATGATTCACACAACTGGGATACGGTAATTGTTCCTTGTTCATGGCAGATGCAGGGCTACGACCAGAGCCAGTACTGTAATGTACGTTATCCATGGGAAGGCAGTGAGGATATCTGCCCGCCTAATGCACCTACAAAGCATAACCCTGTAGGATGTTATCTGAAAAAAATAAATGTAAATCGTGCCCTTCTTTCAAAAAGAGTTGTTCTCTGCTTTGAGGGTGTTGAGTCAGCATTCTATTTGTATGTAAACGGCGAGAGAGTCGGCTACAGCGAATCAACATTTCACCGCAGTGAGTTTGACATTACAAAATATCTTTGTGAGGGTTCAAATGTTATCGGAGTAGAGGTTTACCGCTGGTGCACAGGTTCATGGCTTGAGTGTCAGGATATGTGGCGTTTAGGCGGAATTTTCCGTGATGTTTATATTTACACAACTGAGCGTGAATATATAAGAGATTTCAAAATTGTTGCTGAGCCTGATATAACATTAAAGGACGGTCTGGCAGAGGTTACTGTTAAAACAAACGGTACATATGAAACCCTCAGCATTGATATGAGTTTGTTTGATGCAGATGGAATACAGGTTGCACTTGACTGTCAGTATGCTGATGAAGATCATAACACATCTCTTAAGGTTTATGTTCCCGGAGTAAATGTATGGTCTGCCGAAGATCCTTATCTGTATACTATAGTGCTTACACTTAAAGATAACGGTGTGCCTATCGAATATATAAGTCAGAAAATCGGCTTTAGAAAGGTTGAAATTAAAGACGGAATTATACGCATAAACGGACAGAGAGTTGTTTTTAAAGGTACTAACCGTCATGAGTTTGACTTCAATACAGGCAGATATATTACTGATGATGTTATGCGCTATGATATTGAGATGATGAAAAAGGCTAATATGAATGCAGTTCGCACATCTCATTATCCTAATTGTCCGAGATTTCTGGAACTTTGTGATGAGTACGGTCTCTATGTTATTGATGAAAATAATATGGAAACTCATGGCACAGGCTGGTCGCAGATTATCGGTTGTCCTCAGCTTCCTGCTTCACGTCCTGAATGGGAAAAGGCATGCATGGAGAGAATCAAGGCAACATATAACAGAGATAAGAATATAACAAGTGTTGTCTGCTGGTCTATGGGTAATGAATCACTTGGCGGTGAAACACCAAAGAAAATGTATAAATATCTGAAATCTGTTGACAGTACACGTTTTGTTCATTTTGAGTGCCATAATTCTCCTGATGAAAAAGAGCTTTCAGATGTTCAGTCAAAAATGTACTACAAGCCTTGGGAATGCGAGGAATATGCACTTACACAGCGCGACAGCAGACCTTTTATTTTGTGTGAATATACACACGCTATGGGTAATTCCTGCGGTTCTACAGATGAATATACAAAGCTCTGGGATAAATATCCGTGTCTGCAGGGCGGATTTGTATGGGACTGGGTGGATCAGAGTATTCTTACCACTGATGAAAACGGTGTAGAATATCTTGCATATGGCGGTGACTTCGGTGAAAACCCGCACGATGGTCACTTCTGCGGAAACGGACTTCTCTTCGGTGACAGAAAACCTACTCCTAAGCTTGCTGAAATAAAAAAGCTTTATCAGAATGTTACATTTAATGCTGTTGATGCCAAAAAAGGTGTTATAGAAATACGAAATAAGTTTATGTTCACAAACCTTAATGAATATGAGCTTTACTGGAATTTATCATCAGATAAAGGCATTATCTGCGACGGAAGTCTTGTTGTCGATATAGAACCTATGTCTAAAAAGGTTATTGATCTTGAGCTTAGCCAGATTAATAATACAGAATATTATCTTAATCTTTCTTTCCGTGTAACAGATGATAAATCATGGTGTAATGCAGGCCATGTTGTTGCAGAAGAACAATTTGTAATTAATGAATTTGAAAATACATATGATGAATTAGAAACCGAGTCACCTTTGATTGTAGATGATACCTACGGCTCTATCCGTGTTATATCGGACGATATCAGCATAAGGTTTGAACGAAGAGAAAGAAATCAGCTTTATTCAATTAAGGTTGGCGGTGAAGAGCTGCTTAAAGCGCCTATGCGTCTTAACTTCTGGCGTGCACTGACTGATAATGACAGAGGTACAAGAGCAGGTTCAAGGCTCGGATGCTGGCGTGATGCTGGTGATACTCCCGGAATATTCAATAATACCAAATGGTCAATCCAGAATTATAAAATTCTTGAAAACGGTAAAAAGGTTATAATAACAAGCGGCGCAACAATATGCACTCAGCCTGAGTGTAAGGCTCAGATTGTATATACAATAACCTCAAAGGGAATGGAAGTTGATTTGCAGTTTTCGCCTGACGATACGCTGCCGGAAATTCCTGAAGTTTCTGTTTTATTTGAGCTTCCTGCAGATTTTGAAAATGTTACTTATCTCGGAAGAGGTCCTGAGGAAAATTATATTGACCGCTGTAATGCAAGCTTTATAGGACTTTATAATACTACTGTTACAGATATGTGGACTGATTATCTTAAACCTCAGGAATGCGGAAACAGAACAGGAGTCCGCTATGCAACTCTTGTTGGTGATAAAAAAGTATTTTCAGTTGTTGCAGAGCCTCAGATGGAATTTAATGCATGTCATTATCTTCCGAAGGAGGTAGAGAATGCATGGCATAAGAAGGATTTGCCTGAGGTCGATAAAACTGTTGTAAGACTGATTGCGAGACAGCAGGGTGTCGGCGGATATGACAGCTGGGGTGCACACTGTAATGATATGTATAAAAATAAAACAGACAGAATTTACAGACTTAAGTTCCAAATCAGATTTTAGTTCTATTATTAACTACGCTTTAAAATCCTGTAAAATAAATTTATCTTGACATTTTTATTTAAAAGGGATATATTTGATTTTGCAGAATTATAACAAAATACTTAGCAAAAATAAGTTTTGGTGAAAAAGTGAGGATTTTTTATGAAATCTATAAAAGAATCTGCTATGACCTTTGCAGTCAAAGAGGCAGTAAAATACGCAAGAAAGGATTTCAACAGAAATGCACCAAGAATTCTCAGCCTGCTTGAAAAAGCTGATGTTAAGAAGGTAAACAGATCTACTTATGCCGGTCTGCATAAGGTGCTTGATGATTCTGATAACAACTGGATGAGATTTGCGAAAAGTCTTATTTGCGACACAGACGAAGGTTTTCTTACTAAAATGATTCCGCCTATGATGAATGTTGCTATCAACAGTTATTCTATCAGAATGGAAAATATTGAAAAACACGGCTGTAATGTACCTTGGGCTATTCTTATGGATCCGACTGCCGCATGTAATCTGAAATGCACAGGCTGCTGGGCTGCTGAGTATGGTCATGAAAGCTCGCTTTCATATGATGATTTGGCAAGAATTATCAGTCAGGGTAAAGAGCTTGGTACATATATGTATCTATATACAGGTGGTGAGCCTACAATGCGCAGAGCCGATCTTATGCGTCTGTGCAGAGAAAATCCTGATTGTATCTTTATGAGCTTTACAAATGGTACTCTTATTGATGACAGCTTTGCAGATGAAATCGGTGAGGTAGGTAATTTCTTCCCTGCATTTTCCATTGAGGGTTATGAGGCAGAGAATGATTTTCGTCGCGGAGAGGGTACTTTCAGCAAATGTACTGCAGCAATGAAAAGACTTAAGAACAGAGGTATTCCTTTTGGTGCATCATTATGCTATACCAGCAAGAATACAGATGTTCTTTCATCAGATGAGTATATTGACTGGCTTATTGACAAAGGCGTAAAATTTGCATGGTTCTTTACATATATGCCTACGGGAAACGGTGCTGTAACAGAGCTTATGGCTACCCCTGATCAGAGAGCAACAATGTATAAAAAAATGCATGAATGGAGAAAGACAAAGCCTATATTTGCTCTTGATTTCTGGAATGACGGTGAGTATGTACAGGGCTGTATTGCCGGCGGACGTCATTATTTCCACATTAATGCAAATGGTGATTGCGAGCCTTGTGCTTTTGTTCATTATTCAAATGTGAATATTAAAAAGTGTTCTGTGCTTGATGCTCTTAAGAGTCCTATATTTATGGCTTATAAGAGAAATCAGCCTTTCTCAAATAACATGCTTCGTCCTTGTCCGGTGCTTGATAATCCGGGTGCTATCAGTAAAATGGTTAAGGACACAGGTGCTTATTCAACAGAAATGCAGCATCCTGAAAGTGCAAATGATTTGTTTGATAAAACTATCAATGCTGCTAAAGCCTGGAAGGTTAAGGCAGATGAACTCTTTAATCGTGATGAATATATTGCAAAGCATGTTAAGGATGAAAACATGTACAATTATGAAAAACCTGATGAGGAAAGAGAGTTTTCAGAATTTGTGAAAACAGAGTAATACTTAGATAAGTCCTGTTTTATTCGATTTTGTTTGGCTAAAATAAAAATATAAAAAGCGTGCATGATAATTCTGCACGCTTTTATGACATTATAAATAAATATTTTTAGGAGAAATTACAATGAATACACCATTACTGATTGTAATGATAATACTAGTGCTTTTCAGCAGCTTTTTTTCAGGGGCAGAAACAGCTTTTTCTTCGCTCAACAGAGTAAAGCTTAAGGCTATGAAAAAGGATGGAAAATCAAATAAAGCAATTGACAGAGCACTTGTGCTGAGTGAAAATTATGATATGGTTCTGTCAACTGTTCTCATAGGTAATAATATTGTAAATATTGCCTGTACCTCTATTGCTACGCTGTTTTTTACTGGAATACTCGGCGATAACAGCGATCTTGGTGCAACAGTATCTACTATTGTTATGACTGTTGTTGTTTTGATTTTCGGTGAAGTAACACCTAAGACTATTGCCAAAGAAAAGGCAGAAAAAATGGTAATTATAATTGCTCCGATAATTCGCTTTTTTATTATAGTTTTTACACCTCTCAACCTTTTCTTCAAAGGCTGGAAGCTTTTGATGAATAAGATTTTTAAAACAGGCGGTATGGATATTGTAACTGAAGAAGAGCTGAAAACCTATGTTGACGAGGCACATACAGGCGGAGAAATTGATGAAAATGAAAGTGAGCTTATACATTCCTCAATTGAATTTGATGATATTGATGTAAGTGATATACTGGTTCCGCGAATTGATGTTGAAGCAGTTGATAAATATGCTCCGCTTAATGAAATTGAACGTGTGTTCAATACTACAAATTTCAGCAGACTGCCTGTTTATATCGGTGATATTGATAATATTGTCGGCATTATTCATGAAAGAGATTTTCAGTCTGCAAGAAAACGAAATCTTAAGTCTATCCGCACAGTGCTGAAGCCTGTTCCCGTTGTATCGCCCGATACTAAAATTTCAAAGCTTCTTAAAATATTCCAGAAGAATAAAACACATCTGGCTGTTGTCATTGACGAATTTGGCGGAACAGAGGGCATTGTTACTCTTGAGGATATATTAGAAGAGCTTGTTGGTGAAATTTGGGATGAGCATGATGAGGTTGAATATGATATTGAACAAATAGGTGATAATGAATATATTGTTCAGGGCAGCACCTCAATCGATGATTTTTATGATTATTTTCATATTTTCAAGGAAGAAAAAGAAATTTCCACTGTCAACGGCTGGGTAATGCAGAATACTGATAAAATTCCCGAAGTTGATGATACTTTTGAAACTGATGAGCTGATTGCGCTTGTGCTTACTGTTGACGGCAGAAGAGCACAGGATATTAAAATTATTGTTAAGGAAAACGAAAAAGAAGAAAATGTTTAGTTTTAAGAAAAATAACGGTGCATACGATTATATTATTGTAGGCCTTGGAAATCCGGGTGCTAAGTATGAAATGACAAGGCATAATGCAGGATTTCTTGCAATGGATTTACTTGCTATTGAAGAAAATATTAATATAAAAAAGCTTAAGCATCATGCTTTGATCGGTGACGCTGTTATAAATGGCAGACGTTGTCTTTTGATGAAGCCTCAGACTATGATGAACAACAGCGGTGAAGCTGTGGGAGAAGCTGCAAAGTTTTATAAAGTTCCGGCAGAGAATATCATTGTTTTATATGATGATATTTCGCTTGATGTCGGTCATACAAGAATTCGCAGAAAAGGCTCTGCCGGCGGTCATAACGGCATAAAAAGCATAATAGCGCATCTTGGTTGTGAAAATTTTCCGAGAGTTAAAATAGGTGTCGGCAAAAAGCCTAATCCTGAGTATGATCTGGCAGCATGGGTGCTTGGCAGATTTCCTAAGGATATGGAAGGCAATTTGAAATCTGCACTTGAAAATACAACAAATGCGGTTCGTCTTATGGTAAATGATGAAATTGATAAGGCGATGAATTTATATAATTCGTAAAGGGGCGTAGATAGGGTTATGTCCTGTTTTTCAAATGAATTTAATAAAAGTAAAGAATTTTTGAGCCTCAGTCAAAGTATAGACACCCTGTCTGCACCGATTGGGGCTATCGGGCTTTCTGATATAACAAAGTGCTTTTTAATACACTCACTGTGTGAAAAGGGTGAAAAAGCTTTTGTAGTTACACCTGACGAGGCAACAGCAGTAAAGGTGCATGAGTGCCTTGCAGAGCTTCAGGATAATGTTCTTCTTTATCCTTCAAGGGAATTCACCTTTGTTGAGGTGTCGGGTGTCAGCAGAGAGTTTGAGCATATCCGTCTCGGTGTGCTTTCACGTATTATAAAAGGTGATTACAGTGCTGTGGTAATGTCAGTAAATGCTGCATGCCAGTATACTATGCCGCCGAATAAGCTGAAGGAATACAGCTTTAATATTGCCGTAAATGATGAAATAGATATTAGTGACCTTGAGAATAAATTGATTGCTTCGGGATATTCGAGGTTTGATCAGGTTGACGGAACAAGCCAGTTTGCAGTTCGCGGCGGGATTATAGACATTTTTCCTGCATATCTTGATGAACCTGTAAGAATTGAGCTGTGGGGAGATAATGTTGACACTATCAGTTCATTCGATTTGTATACTCAAAGACGTACAAAAAATCTTGAAAAAGTCAGCATAACACCCGCCGCCGAAGTCTTGGTTGATGACAAAAATAAGCTTGCTGACAGTATTGACAGTCTGGCAAAAAGTCTTAAGGGCAAGGCAATAAAGGCTCGTGAAAAGCTTTATTCCGATTCAGAACGTCTGCGTCAGGATGCTTATATTAACTGCCTTGATAAGTATTTGCCTCTTTGTTATAAATCATCAGGTATTTTTGATTATTTTGAGGGCAGGCTTTTTATTGTTGAAAGTGCCAGAGTCAAAGAAAAATGTCAGAAGCAGGAAAGGCTTAATTTAGAGGACTTAAAGTGGTTTGTTGAGGACGGCACTTTGTGCAAAGGACTTGATAAATTCAGTCTTGATTTTACAGAGCTTACAGATGTTTACAGCAAATATTCAGCTGTCTATATGGATTCTCTTCCAAGAGGCAGCTTTGACACACCTGTAAAGCATTTGGCTAATTTTACAGTTCAGAGCCTTAATGCATGGTCAGGAACTTTAAGTCAGCTTAAGGAAGAGCTTTTTGGTCTTGTCAAGGGTGGATATACCATATGCATTATGGCAGGTACATCAAGAGGTGCAAGGGCTCTTTGTGAAGATATTAACGATATGGGCTATGACGCTGTTTTTTTTGAAAAACGACCGAAACAGCTTCAGCAAAAGGCAATAAATATTCTCTGCGGAACTTTGCCGTCAGGCTTTCAGTTTACTCAGATTAAGCTGGCAGTTATGACACATTCAAAAACCTCTCAAAGCTCTAAAAAACCTAAAAAAGCAAAGTCAAAAAATTCCATACATTCACTTGATGAGCTTTCAGTAGGTGATTATATTGTTCATAATATTCACGGCATAGGCATTTTTGAGGGCATTCATGCTCTTGAGCTTGATAAGGTAAAGAAAGACTATATAAAAATCAGCTATGCAAAGGGAGATACTCTTTATGTTCCCGTAACTCAGCTGGATTTGGTTTCAAAATATATCGGACCTAAAGAGGAAACAAGAGTTAAGGTCAATCGGCTTGGTTCTGGTGACTGGAAAAAGACAAAAGCCAGAGTTCGTGAATCTGTAAAGGATATGGCAAAGGAGCTTATTGCACTTTATGCAAAGCGTATGAGCACAAAGGGCTTTGCTTTTTCACAGGATACCGATTTACAGCGTGACTTTGAGCTTCGTTTTGAATATGATGAAACCGATGATCAGCTAAGATGCAGTGACGAAATAAAACGAGATATGGAAAAATCATCACCTATGGACAGACTGCTTTGCGGTGATGTTGGTTTCGGTAAAACCGAGGTTGCTCTGCGTGCAGTGTTCAAATGTATAGGTGACGGAAAGCAGTGTGCTATTCTTGTGCCGACAACAGTGCTGGCAATGCAGCATTTTCAGACTGCTCTTAAAAGATTAGAGCCGTTTCCGGTGAATGTTGAAATGCTTTCACGTTTTGTAAGTCCGTCAAAGCAGAAAGAGGTTATACAGAAGGTAAAAGACGGTAATGTGGATCTTCTTATCGGTACTCATAAACTGCTTGGAAAAAGTATTCAGTTTAAGGATTTAGGACTGCTTATTATTGATGAAGAACAGCGCTTCGGTGTTGCTCAAAAAGAAAAAATTAAAGAGAAGTTTCCGCGTGTTGATGTTCTTACCTTGTCTGCAACACCTATTCCGAGAACTCTTAATATGGCAATGAGCGGAATAAGAGATATGAGCCTTATTGAAGAGGCCCCCGGTGAGAGACATCCGGTGCAGACATATGTTGTTGAATATGACAATGATATTGTTGTTGAGGCAATGGAAAGAGAAATAAACAGAGGCGGTCAGTGTTATTATCTGCATAACAGTGTTGAAACTATTGAGCATAAGGCATTGCAGCTAAAAAAATCTCTTCCGGATGCAAATGTCGGAATTGCCCATGGAAAAATGACAGAGGAACAGCTGTCAAAGGTGTGGAAACAGCTTCTTGACGGTGATATAGATGTTCTTGTATGCACTACAATTATAGAGACAGGCGTCGATGTTCCCAACTGCAATACTCTTATAATTGAAAATGCCGACAGACTCGGTCTTGCTCAGCTGCATCAGATTCGAGGAAGAGTAGGAAGATCTTCAAGAAGAGCATATGCATATTTTACCTTTACACGAGGAAAAGAGCTTACCGATGTTGCAACACGCAGACTGGAGGCAATCAGAGAATATACCGAATTCGGCTCAGGCTTTAAGATTGCTATGAGGGATTTGGAAATCCGAGGTGCAGGCTCTTTGCTTGGAAATAAACAGCATGGACATCTTGAGGCTGTCGGCTATGATATGTATCTCAAAATTTTAGAAGAGGCAGTAGCTTTGGAAAAAGGCGAGGTTACGGAAGAAGAGGTTGAAAAGGAGAAAGAGTGCCTGATAGATATTTCTTTGGATGCTCATATCCCTGAAAACTATATTATTTCCACATCTCAGCGTCTTGCTATGTATAAGCGTATTGCTAATATTAAAAATGATGAGGACGCAAATGATGTTTATGATGAGCTTACTGACCGTTTCGGAAAGCCTCCGACTGCTGTATGCGGTTTGGTTGAGATTGCCTTGATGCGTAATACGGCTCTTTTACTGGGTATTACAGATGTTGTTCAGCGAAACGGATCATTGCTTTTTTATTTGCCTGATCCTGATATCAGAACTGTGGCAGTTTTGAATGCCTTTATGAAAGGCAGGGTTACTCTGTCAGCAGGCAAGAGACCGTATATTGCAATAAGGCTTGATACAGGCGAATCAAACCTTGAAACAATGGCAGAAACACTCAGAATAATGTCAAAGATAAAAGAAGAAAAGGAAAACATAAATTAATAAAGTAAATATAAATTATAATTTGTGTTATTGAAAACTTTTAGACAATGTGATAAAATACTGATGATTAATATACTTTTGTTAATTTATTAGGAGAGAACAGGGATGAAAAATAATAAATTAATTATGATTTTGTGTGCTGTAATGGCATTTACATCATTTTTTGCTGTTGATGCGTTTATTGCTGAAGATACAGGTATTGTTGCATATGCTGCAAGTCTTAAAGCTCCAAGCGTTACAGTAAAAAGCAGTTCATATTCAACTGCAAAAATAAGCTGGAAAAAAGTCAGCTCTGCAAAAAAATATGTTGTTTACCGCTCTACAAAAAAATCAAGTGGTTATAAGGCTGTTAAGACAATTAAGAAAAATTCAACTGTCAGCTATACAGATAAAAAGCTTACCTGCGGAAAAACCTATTATTATAAAGTAACTGCAGTAAACGGTAAGAAAAAAAAGACATCCGCTGTCAAGAGTGTAAAGACTGTTCCGGCAGTTCCGTTAGGATATTCTGTTTCAAGCTCTGCGTGTGGTGTTAATACAGTAAAATATAAGGCAGTAAGCGGTGCGACAGGTTATCAGATTTATTATTCTGCATCAAAAAATGGTACTTACAAAGCAGTTGCTTCTGTAAAGGCTGTAAGCTATAACCATAAGATCGGATTAGGTAAGTCAGGTTATTATAAAGTCAGAGCATACAGAAAAGTTAATGGAAAAAATATTTACGGTGCTTTTACTGCAGTAAAAAGTAAAACTGCTGTTAAGCATACATATGGTGCATATTATGTTACAAAATCTGCAACATGTGCGCAGTCAGGCTCAAAGACAGCAGTCTGCAAAACCTGCGGAGCTAAGACAACGGCAGTAATTCCTGCAGATCCTATTTTTTATGAGCATCAGTATTCAGCCTATGTTGTAACAGAAAAAGCAACATGTGATAAAAATGGTACAGAAACGAAAACCTGTAAGCTTTGTAAAAAGCAGGTGACAAGAGTAGTACAAAAGCTCAGCAGTGATGGTACACACAGCTGGAATAGGGAATTTACAGTTGATGTTGAACCAAGCTGTACAAAGGAGGGACGTCGGTCAATTTATTGCAGTGTTTGCAATGCTGTAAAAGATACAGAGATAATAGCCCCTGTTCCTCATACTTATACGCATGCTGAATATATAGGCAATGAAACTCATATGCAAAGTTGTGAAATCTGCGGCAATGAATTAGTAACAAAGTGTAATTATATTTATTCTGTAAAGATTGTTCCTACCAAGCTTAATGAGGGCATAGGTGTTCATACCTGTGCAATATGCAATTACAGTTATGAGACTGTTTTAGAAAAGATAGATTGTGATCATCCGCAAAGCAGTGTTGTAACAGTCAATGATATTCCTGCAACATGTGATACTGACGGCTATACAGGTGATGTATATTGTTCTGACTGCGAAACCTTGATTAAAGCGGGTATGACTATTGATAAGCTAGGTCATAATATGGAAGACTATGCACTTGAACCAAGCTGCACCACAGAAGGCAAGACTTGTCAGAAATGTTCAGTCTGCGGTTATGAAGAAAATGTTGTAATTCTTCCTGCCAGTCATTCAAAAACAATGATTTATGCATTTAATTCTGATGGTATTTTCTGTTATGTTTGCGGAATGTGCAATGAGCTTGTACCGACAAACGCTATAACATTAAATCTCGGTGATCCCGACTCAATCAATTACGAGGGTGTTGCAGTTTATGATGCTTTGCTTAACAGAATTGTTCTGTCAGGTACATCAATGGTAAATGATTTCGACCTGATGGGCGATACTGATATTACCGTAACAGTTAATGCCTCTGTTAATACAGATGTTAAGCTCTGCGGTGTTAATATAAATACTACCGCAGCTGACTGTATCAAAATTAACAATAAAGCTCCTAAGGATGAAACAACAGGTTTGAAACCTAGTGTAGATGTTTCACTTTCTGCTAAGGATGGCTCAGTAAATACTCTTACTGCCAATACATCGGGTAATGCTATTGACAGTGAAACAAGGCTTACATTTAAAGGTCATGGTGTGCTGAATGCAAATGCATCATCGTCGGCAATTACATGTACTGCAAAGATGGAAATAAAGAATCTTACTCTCAATGTTAATTCTTCTAATAGAGGTATTGATACCAGAGAGCAGGTTCCTATGTTTGATGCTATAGGAAATCCTGTTACAGATGTAAATGGAAATCTGATTTATGATAATGTATTTTATAATATTTCTATCGGTGCCAATGCCAATGTAACAATAAATTCAACTGATGATGCTATTCGATGCAAGAATATGGAGTTTGAACTTATTGATTCTGATGCAGGTGATGTTGACACAAAGCTGATTGTTGTAAGTCAGATTGGTGATGGTATTCAGCTTGAAGGCAATACAGGATTAACAATGAATAGTGGTGATATTACTGTAACTGCAGGCAAAAGAGCATTTAATTTCAGAGAGCCTCTTATGGTAATCAATAATGATTTAGCAGGTAATCCTCTCGGAAGGTATAACGTAATTTCCTGTGCGGAATTATTTAAAATATAGTTATCCAACACCCGTTGAAAGACGGGTGTTATTTTTTATAAAAAATATATAAAGTATACACAAAAAATATTGAGATAATAACCAATATGTGATAAAATATAGCTATAAATTATGTGAATAATTAAAGGAGAAATTATGGAGCAATTTATTAAGTATATTGACGGTCAGCTTCCGAGTAAGCCAGGCAATGATTTGCTGTTTAAGTTCAAGCGTAAAACCCTTGAAGAAATGAACGGCAGATACGCTGAGGTAATGACACGCGGAATATCCAACCAAAAGGTTATAAGTGATCTCATTATCAGTGAGCACCCTGATTTGATGAAAGAATTTGCAAAGTATGAGGCAGAAGAAAAAACCAAAATCAGAGATAAAAGAAAAACTATATTGAATATTGCCGGATCGGTAATATATATTTTATGTTTGCTGGTATTTTATCTTGGCATAAGTTTCTTGACTCAAAAATGGGGACAGACATGGCTTATCATAGTAGATGGTATTCTTATTTGGGTTGCATATTTATTAACTCTTGCAATCAAGAAGATAACCACTCTGAAGAAAATATTTTTCATATTTGCCCGAATACTTATGGCTATAGAGGTTATGGTTATTACCGTTGCTGTTTTCCTATTCTGCCTTGTAATGTTCAATCTGAGTCACAGCTGGCTTATCGTAATTTCAGGTATTGCGCTGATGTTTGTTGCAGATGCTGTCTTTGCCTTGTATACTAAACAGAAGCTCGCCATTATCAATGTTCTGGGATATATGCCTGTTGTAGCTACAATGCTTTACATTATTTTGTCTGCAGCAGGAATTCTGGCATGGAATACAGGCTGGCTGCTGATTATCATGTCACTTGTTCTTGATTTTATTATCATTGCTGCTTCAATCGGCAGAAACAAACACTATAAGCAGGAGGTAATTGATACATGGAAAGAAAGCTAAATGCAGAGCTTTGGGATAAGATGCACTATCTGTTTCGTGATTTCAATGACCGAATGGTGCATGTAGAGCTTCATTATGATTATGAAATTGATATTGAAGCACTGAAAACAGTGCTTGTGTGTTTTTTTGAAAAAGCTCCTGTGCTTCACTCATCTTTTACAGATAACAGAATTTCTCCGTACTGGACAGTCAAGGATTACAAGATAAGCGATGTTCTGACAGTCAAGGACGTTGAAGAAGAAAGTCTTGAGCAGGAAATTAATGATTTCTTGGTTCAGTATATTCCTCCTGAAGCAGATATACAGATGAAGGTTGCTGTGTTCAGATGCAATGGTGAAAGCGTGCTTTGTGTTGTCGAAAATCATATGTGTATGGATGGCGGAGATCTTAAGTATTTCATGAAAGCACTTTGCAAAAATTACAGCGATTTTGTTGAAGGCAATATCAGTCCTGTTGATCTTCGTACAGGTACACGTTCTTATGAATCGGTTTATGAAGGCTTTACCTCCGGTGAAAAGCGTATGGCAAAAAATCTTTATAAGAATGTTAATTCTAAGGATGATCATGGCTTTCCTTTTACTCCGGATAGTATAGAAGATAAATCATTTATTGCAAAAAGAAAAATTCCTGCAGAAAAGTTTGATGCAATACGTGCAGCAGGCAAAAAACATGGTGCAACTATTAACGATATGCTCCTGACAGCGTATTTTTATTCGCTTTATGAGCTTGCCGGATTTGATGTTTATGACAGCGTATCTATTTCATGTGCTGTTGATTTAAGACGTCATATAAAAGATAACAGTGATCAAGGTGTTACAAATCATACTGCATGGATGCAGTGCCGTGTTCCTGAAAGAGGAGCTACTATTTTTGATACACTCAGTTATGTTGTTTATTCTTCCAATCAGTTTAAAGAGGATAGATTTATAGGACTTCATGGACTTCCTTTATTGTCGTTCGGCTATAAGATTCTTCCGCTTGCTGCTTCTGAAGAGGTTATAAAGATAGGATATGCAAATCCTCTTCTTGCAATGAGCAACATCGGTATTTTAGAAGTTGATAAGCTGGCACTTGCAGGGAATGAGCCAACAGATGGCTTTATGAGCGGTGCAGTGAAATATAAGCCGTATGCATTGCTGTCAGTAACATCAGTTCGAAAAGAGCTTACAATTTCTATGTGCTGCCGCGGCAATTCAGAGGATAAAAAGATTGTTGATAAATTCTTCGATTTAATTGTAAAGAATGTAGATTTGCTCATTCAGTAAAATTTTATAGGGCAGGGGAAATCGCTTTCTCTGCCCTATATATAATGTTGATAAAAATATTTTATATAAAAGTTCTTAAAAATCTTGACATATCTAAAAATATATGATAATATTATTCAGCAATAAGGGAAAGCCCTTAAAGTTAATATAGAGGTATAGTGTAACGGTAACACTCCGGACTCTGACTCCGTCATTTAAGGTTCGAATCCTTATACCTCTGCCAACGAGCAGAAACCGCTGAACAAAACAGGTTTTCTGCTCTTTTTTTGTCTTGAAATTGCCTTAAATTGCATAAAATATCCCTTAATCTTCTGTTGTTTTTGATTTTGTTTAGGTTTGAATTTATCTATGAGATTTTTTGTGAGACTTTTAGAGACCTAAAATGTGAGTGATTTTGAAGAGCGAAAAAGGTTGATTAACGGCGAAAAAGTGAGAGACTTTTGTGAGACTTCCTTTAAGAATAAAATTTAATATAGCGGTATAGTGTAACGGTAACACTTGCGACTCTGACTCGCCCATTCTAGGTTCGAATCCTAGTGCCGCTGCCATAGGCTTGAGAATATTTCTCAGGCCTTTTTTGTAAATGAAAATAGAGGGTGCAGGCAACTTTTGATTGCTTGCACCCTCTGTCTTGATTGTTATGCCGTTACTGTTTGTTTTTGCTTAAATTAAACTGTTATTTCTTATATCATTAAGCTCTTCTGCTGTATATTGCCCTGTATTATATAAGTCCAAAAATTCAGCGCTTATACTCTTATTAAATATTAGCCTATCGTCAGTATTAATGGTGACATTTATGTTGTTATCTATCAAACATCTTAAAATGTAATTTTCTAATAAGTTAATTCTTTTTAATCGCAAATTACTTTCAGGACATAAATTTATTCTAATATTTTTATTTCTGATTTTATTTATTAGGTCATTTGACTGAGTTATTGATAAACCATGTTGAATTTCATTGATTCTTAATTTATTTATAGCATCATCAATATATGTATAATCACAAAATTCTCCAACATGACAACGTTTAATCATACCATGTTGTTCTGCTAAATTATATATATCAACAAATTCGTTTACACCATATTTTTCATCACCAACTAAATCGATACTTTTAAAGTAATTGCTTTTTATAAGGTTAGTAATTAATTCGTTTTGGGTTTGTGAAATTTGACCTCTAACCAAACATAATTCTGGTATGAATATGTAATCATTATAATATTGTTTTCTTATCTCCTCAATTTTATTAATATAACTATTAATATTACCATTGAACAGTTTTATATTTCCTAATCCAAAACTTAAACATAATTTTTTTACACTATCCTCCTTTGCGGCAATAAAAGCTGATATAATTCTTTCACTAAAACTCTGCATTTTATTTGAAAATAATGCCTTAATTTCTTTGTTGTACCAAGAGTTCATTTCGTCAATTGATTCAAAATAATCTTTTGATTTTATTTTTACATTATATTTATTATTAAAATATTTTTGACTACCACTTCTAGTTGAGTGTGCATGCAAATCGCCTTTAGGTATACTTTTTAATAAATCTAAATTATTTTTATATAATGCATTTATAAATAAATCATTATAATTCATTTTTACAAATCCTTTTTGCTTCTGCTTTCATTCTAGTAAGTTTCTCTATTAATCTGTCATCTATTAATGAAATGTTTTTTATCTCTATTTCATCAATAGTTTTATAATCATTATGTGTTTTACTGTTAAAATAATCTATTCCTAGTTTTATCTTTTTTTCTGACACTTCAAAATGATTTAATCTTATTAAATAGAATAAGTCTCTCCATTCGAGTTCATCGAATTCATTTTCTTCAATATATTGATCAATAATGCAATAATCCGAATTTTTATATTGTAGAATTAAATTTTCGTTATCCATGTTTATAACGTTGCATAATTCTTTCGGAATTAATTTTAAGTTATCATTGGACAATACATTTTCGCTCAAATAATCTTTTATTACTCTTATCGCATAGTATAAATTAGTTTTGGATTCTTCTAATAACAAAGCTGTTGCGCAATCTCTCATATTTGACAATTTGGACCTTATCACAGCTCTATTATTTACTTCGTTAATGATGCCCTCTCTATAATAGTGTCCTTTATCTAAATATGAATAACTTAAAATATTGTTATATGTATTATTAATAACATCATAATAATTATCCACATAAATATTATATATACTTTCTTTTTGTTCATTTTGCCATGTTGTAACATTTCCATTGTAATTTATCCAAAAGTCAAAACCGTCTTCTGAGTCTATATTTGTGACACGTGACGGATTTGATGATTCACTAACTGTTATATCGGTATCAAATACATTTATTGCTTTTTTATTGAAGTGTTTATCGTTTAAATTTGGTCTTATTGTTGGATAAAATAATTTTGCTGCTCCTACGTCAATTGCATAATTATTGTTAATCCATAATTTATATTTTTTAGGTATAAGTTTAAATAATTTATTATTATCTGATTTATTTAATTCGATTTTATCGCCTATTCTATAATCGTTTTCTTCGGCAATTTTATTTATTGCATTATCAGAAATAATAGTGTGTATTTTTAATATGAAGTATTTTTCATTGCTATAATATCTTTCAAATACATCTATTATGTTCTTGGAAACATCTGGGCCTAATTGTTTATAATGACAGTCATCAATACTTAATCTTATTGTTACAGGTATGAGTTCCTTTCTTGATTTTAAGGCGTTGTATAATTTATTAATTGTAGTTTTTGCTGCCTCATAGTCCTTTGCCCATATTCCATTTGTAACAATAACTATTTGATTAGTTTTAGCCCGTTTTATAGTTTCGATAACAAACTGAGGTTTTTCAAAAGGTTCACCTCCACCAGAAATTAGTAGATATCCATTATTTGAATCAGAAACAAATTTTAAAAATTTTTCAAAACCGTATTTACTCATTTCATATGATTCTTGTATATCATTTAATTTATTATTGTTTGATTTGAAAAAACAAAATGAACATCCAGCTCGACATCTTTTGGTAAAAAATACACATATAAACGATTTTCCACATAATTGGATTTTTTTCTCTTCGGGTATTTTTACATTGTTTAACAGAGTATCTATATAATACTTCGGATTTGAAAATACATTCATATTATTCTCCTTCTTATGAACTGATTATATCTAATATGATTTTAAAAATTTTATTTTGTGTTTGATTGGCATCAATAGTATAATGACTAGTATTAAATTTTTTAAATACTTTTTCATAGTTATACAACGTAGTGTTTAATAAATCATAATTTTCATCATCTTCTAATAAAGTTTTTGCTTTATTTAGTCTTGCTAATGATATGTCAGCATCACATTTAAAGTATAGTAAATAGTCGGGATCGGGAGTCAAGGATAATATTTTAAATAAATCATCTATATTATTTGCACCATAAGTTATACCATATGCTAATAAACATTCTTTTGATCTATCGCATAAAATATAATCATATTCTTGTAGATTGGAGAAATGATAATTATAATAATCAACATATTCTAATGCCATTACAATTCTTAAAATATCTGTGGTTAAAACACTGCATTCATATTTGTGAAATGGTTTATATTTTGCTTTTAAAATTTTAACAGTTTTACTTTTGTTTTCAAAATGTTTTTTTAATTTTTCAATTTGTGTTGTCTTTCCGGTACCATCAATACCAGCAAAAGTTATCACGATTGGGCGTTTATTTTTCATTGTAATCATCTCATTTGTTAATAATATGCTGATACAATTATACAATAAATAATAAATATATTCTATATATAATTTATTTATTATTTAAACATTTAGATTTACTAAATTTAATTATAGTTTCAAAGTTTTTTAATAAAATAGAACACAGGAGTGAGCACTATTTGATTGTGTTCTATTGCTTATGCCGTTACGGTTTGCTTTTGTTTGTGCTGGGCATATTCCTGTAATCGTTTTCTGTTTTGTTCAAACACCTCATCTATCATGTGAGTGTAGATTTTTGCTGTTACTGATATGTCACTGTGCCCCATGAGTTCTTTAGCAACATTGATTGGTACTCCTGCAGCTTGGCAGTCCGTGCAGAATGTGTGTCGGAGTAGGTAAGGTTCTAAATCTTCCGATAGTGTTGATTCTATGATTTGATTTCGATATACCGTAGCACCGTTTGCAATATCCATTTCTCTTTTGAAGTTATGCCAAGCATGGTAAAACGCATTTTCATCCATTGGTAGTTCATTGTTTTTTACTCTGACGAATACATATTGTTCGTTCTGTCTTTTGAATCTGTGTTTTATCAGTTCAGATTTTAGTTGTGGTGGAATAGGTATCTTTCTGCCTGTACCAGCTTGCGTTTTTGA
The DNA here is from genome assembly GCA_023665085.1 of Bacteroides sp. GTDB lineage: Bacteria > Bacillota > Clostridia > Oscillospirales > Acutalibacteraceae > Eubacterium_R. The sequence goes on along the minus strand of JAMPEQ010000007.1, from coordinate 71,327 downwards.
TTTTCCTATGGTCAGTACACTGTTTTCAAAGTCTATCCAATTCCATTCCATTCTGCGAATTTCAATCGGTCTGAGTCCACAGTATAGCATTGTTAAAACCATACATCCGGCATAGTGAGTTTCTGCCGTTTTGAGTATCATTGCTCGTTCTGTATCAGTTATCGGTCGGCGTTGTCCTTGTGTTACCTTTGGCAAGATAATATCTTCAGCAGGATTATCGGGTATCAGTTTTTGTTTTTTTGCCTTGCGCATTATCCTACGCAATGTCATTCTCAATTTGGATACCATTGCTTTACTTTTACCAACATACTGATTTAAAAATCTTTGACAATCATCCTCGTGTATTTCGCATAACTTGTAGTTAGCAAAGTAGGGAATAATATGTGTATAAACATAGTTCTTGTAATTGTCTTTGTTTACGTGGCTGCAATCAGCATTCTTTACATTCAGCTCGTACCAATTATCAGCGAAGTCTTTGAACAGCATATCGGGGAATACACCTTTGTGTTTGTGTTCTTCCTTTTGAATGTAGTAGTCACGGATTTTGTCATCCATAATCTTTCTGCATTCTTTTTCTGATTTCTTAGAGCGAGCAGTTAAAACATCATACTCGCCAATATCATTCTTGATTCTTTTGGTCATACGATAGCAAATAAAATTGCCGTTTTTATTGTACAGTTCATACATAATTTTGCCTCCTTATTTGTTCTTTGGTAACATCAACACTACCACAAAGAGATTTATTTATCTATCACCAATACCAACAAAATTAGAGACTATTTTTTTACTTCTTTTTATACATAAACTCAAGTACATCAATGATAAAATATTTCTTTATTCTTCCGAATTCTGCTGGTTCAAGATTTTTGCAAATCTCTCTTGTTGTATCTTTGCATACACCAAGTAATTTCGATATTTCACTCGCACTGAAAAGATATTGGCCTTCCTGTGATGTAATGTGACTTGCTATTGATTTTATTTCTATTTTGTTTTTCATAAACCTCTCCATATAATAGTAAAACTCCTATACACTTATCTGTGCATAGGGGTTTTTTAATGATTGTTAATATTTATCTTTTTTATTTATATGCTCAATAATTAATTTCCACATTTCTTTTAATGATTTTTTGTAGAAAGGATATCCAAATACAAGAATAAATATGAGAATGAATCCTTCAAATATATCAACTATGCTTTCAAAAATTTCTTTGATTCTTTTCATAACATCAGCTCCTTTTTAGACATTCTAACAGTCAATATATAATCTTAAATATTTAAATGTTATTTTGTGGAGTAAAAGTGCGTATTTGTTATTCACTGTTTCTTGGAGGATGCCTTTTTCTGCCTGAATTATTATGTGGCTGAGGACTGCCATTTGGAAATGTTTCATCATATGATTTTTTGCTGATAGGATACTTTTTCAGAATTTCTTTTGTAAGTGCATCTTTGTCAGAGTATCTGACAGTTCTGTTGCCTCTGTCCTCAATCTCATAAACCTCTTCACCAAATTTTATGCCCCATTTAAAAAACAATTTAAGTTTTGATATCATAGGATTTGTTCCTGTTTTCATAACAATGAATTGTCCTTTTGGCATAGATTTAAGTTCATCAGGCGTCATTAAAGGTCTTTCAATCATTTGCAATGATTGCGATGGATCGTTTTTGCTTTTACTGACAGAACCTGACATTACCGTTCTGCTTCCCATTGCCTTTGATAATATTTCAGCTGATTTTGAGTTCGGAGCAAATCCACCGAATATTGTAAGCTGGCAGTTATCTACAATGATTTCTGCACCATGTTCACCATAATTTTGATTGAGCTGAGCAAAGGACTGTATGATGGCAATAATGGATATTCGCCTTGAACGGGAGGCAGAAAACATCATTTCTGCTGATTCAATTTTAGGTATTGTGCCCATCTCATCAAGATACATCATTACTCTGTTTTTCAGTTTACCTTTATTCTCATCTGCAATTGAAAGTATTTCTCTGTATAACTGTTGAACAATTAAGGAAATCATAAAATATTTACTTGAATCTTCTTCAGGCATTACAAGGAAAATAGCAGATTTTTCATTGCAGAATTTCTCTGCATCTATTGAAGTATCAAAACAAAGAACCTGCTCCATTTCACTATCGAGAAAAGCATTCAGCCTTGATAATGCTGTTGATACGACAGATGCCATTGATTGATCTGATGTACTGAGTGCAGATCCTGCAAACCATTTTGCTTTGTGTTCATTCGGAAGCAGTTCAAGTATCTTTTTAAAACCGCTTTCTTTCGTTTTTTCATCTTTACTCATAAGTTCCTGAAGCACCTTAAAAACTGTTATTATGTGCCGTTCTTCTTTTTTGCAGAATTCAGAAACCAACAAGATTGCAGATGTCAGTAATCCTTCGGCTGCATCATAGAAATATGCATTTTGTCCGTATGAAGCGTTATCGCCGCCGCTTGAAATTATTGTTTTTGATGTTATCTTTGAATACTTTTCTGCTTTCGCCTTGTAGGATAAGTTATCGGGGTTTTCTTTCCATAAATCCATATACTTGTTTACAAGATGCAGAAGATTAAACCCGTCAGATTTAGTCGGATTTCTCAAATCTATAACTGATACATTGTATCCATAGTATTCTTTTGCAATCATTCCGTAATGACGAAAGAGGTCTCCCTTGGTATCGGATGTTATATAACTCATACCTGCTGCACAGGCATATTCCAGATTGGGATACAAAAAATATGCTGTCTTGCCGACTCCGGCAGCACCAATCATAAGACTGTGAACATCGCCGTCATCTATCAAAGCGTATGTTTTTTTACCTATCGTTTTCTGACCGACAAGCGTTCCCTGAATTTCGGGTAGGTTTTGTCCTTTTCTCCAGAGTTCCACATCGTATGGAATCATTTTATATGTCTTCTTTATTTCAGATTTTGTAGCAAAGTGTGCAGTGCCATACTGTCCGTCACCGACTGTTTTGCTTTTTATACTATTCAAACTGTATATGTATGAAAAAACAGTGATGAGAAGAAAAATCAATCCCATCACTGTCGCAGCAATAATTAATGGTATTAAATTTGTTTGTATGTTATCATCTCCTGATTTTTTATAATTGATAATTATTATATTTTTGTTATAATCATATTAATTATTTTATTGAGAGGGATAAAAATATGATAGATTTTATTGTAATTTTAATTGCACCGTTTATAGGTGTTCTATTAGGCTATATCGTTTCATTAATTTCACCATTAAAAGATTTTTTAGAATTCCTTTCTAAAAAATTTAAGCCAGTCAAATATCTTTTTATAATGGCAAGTGTATTTGTATCAATGATGTGGATTATATATACTCAATTATTTTTAGAATACATAAAACATAGCATTGACTGTAAAAACATTTTTTATTTAAGTTTATTTGAGAGTGGTGTTATAAATGTTCTGTGGTTTTATTTTTCTATTTGCATTTATAGAAAAATAATGGATTTATCTGTTAAATATGCTAAATCTTTTAAAGTCGATATTTCTCAAATCAATTCGGAACATGATTTTAATTCGATTATTAATTCATCACTTTTAGTTATAATGATATTTTTTCTTTTATCAAAAGAATATATTTATTTTGGGATTTTTACTGCTTATCTTTTAAGTGCAATATTTGATTATAATAAAAAAATAAGAGTTAAAGATATTAGTAATTTCTTTACAAAAAGAAACGATGGTAACTATTATTGTAAATCGACAATTTTTATTGAAATAATATGTGGAATAATAAGTATTTCATATGCATTTACAATTTAAAATTTCAATCCTATAGCCTGTTTTTTCTCATTGATTTTTTGAAGAGTTTTTCTATCAGTATGAGGAGAAAGTTTGTATTTCTTATCAAATCCTTTTTTGAACAATTTAGATAAATCATTTAACACAGCAAGAACAGCAGAGTAACTCTGTATGTTCCTGCTGTTTTTATATTCAGAATTTGTTATGTACTCAAGCAGTTTTTCAGCACATTCACAATCCTTTTCAGCAGCAGATATTAAATACTGAATAGCTTTGTTGATATCTTTTTCAACATATTTACCATTGTAATATATTTTGCCAAGCTGATATAAAGCATATTTGTATCCGTTTGATGCGGATTTGAATAGATAATCTAATCCTTTATCCGAATCAAATAAATCACTGTTGTTATCAAGATATAACCTTGCTAATCTGTATTGTGCATAGTAGTTATCCATATCACTTGCTTTTAATAATAATTCTTCTGCCTTATGCAAATCCTTTTTTACATATTCACCATCCATATAGAATTTGCCGAGTTTGTAAAGTGCAAATTCGTAGTTGAGCCCTACGGATTCGTTAAGATATTTCAGTCCAAGCGGTATATCAAAACTTTCACTGTTTGAATTAAAACATCTTTTTGCCATTTGATATTCATATAGTCTGGGATGACTTTCGTAAAATGTTTTGCCAGTGTATTCATCATCAATCGGTTCATCATCCTCATCTTCAATATCATCAAATGCTATTTCATCATAGCAAATATTGAGTGCCTCTCTGATGATTATATTTTTCAATGGCTTAAAGGTTTTGTTTTGTGATAATGGAATGTGTTCAGCTTTTGTTTGCTGATACATTTCTATTATCTTATCATTGTATTTGCACCATAGATTATATAATTCAGAAATGTTTTCATCTTTTTCAAGCTCATCAATAATGAAATTTATTTTTCGTTTCATAGGCTGCGGAAGATAACCATATACGGTTTTGCCTTTGTAATCTGCAAGCAGTTCTGATAATTCAATCAATGCTTTTTCAATATTATCATTTTGAAAGTTTCCATTGTTGATTGAAGAAATGAGCAAATCAATTTTATCTTTCACCGTTTCACTCATCTGAGACCTGAGCTTGTTTTGCTCTTTATATATTTCAATTCGGTCATCAGCAAAGATTTGTCTTGATAAATTCATCTTTAAATGTTCAAGTCGGTCTTTTGTTATAAATGATTTTTGACTCTTTGAAAACATTACGAGATGCACATGTGGATGATAGGATTCATTATGGAAAGCACCGTACCATTCTAAATCGGAGTAGGGTATTCCAAGTGCTTTTGCAAAATTCATTTTGTTTTCTCTGACTAAACTCATCCACTTTTCAGCGTTATCATATCCAAGCCGTATGGCATCTTCTTTTGAAAGAGAAATAATATATGTATGAACATTATCTTTTTGATTTGCAACTCGGTTTGCAATCTTATCAAGATTATCAACAGGAACATTTACATCTGAAAATAATCCGTGCTTTCCGTATGTTTCAACTCCAGGTCTCTGTGCTATGTAATCAACATAATTTTCTCTTTTTGCAACCATATCTAAATTGTAATCAAGAGTTTGAGTAATCAAATCAGAGGCAGCACCTCTTGTCCCTTTTTCAAAATATATTTTGTATTCTTCTGAATTAATTGCAGAGGGGAAATCATTTATTAACTGTTTAATTAGTTCTTCCTGATATTTAGTAACCTTTTTACCTCTCCAACATTCATCAGTGAATTCAACACCATCTCTTTTAGCAATATATTTTATTAAGTTTTTGGTATTGGCTTTTGAGTCAGGACTCATATATCTCCACTTAACAATCAGCTGACTCATTCGTCACCTCGCTGATAATGAATTGCTTTTTCAAAATCTATTACGCCTTGAGCTCGTTTAATATCAACAATGCACTTGTTTCTTAATTGCCTTAATTCTTCGTCACTGTAATCACAGGATGCCGCTTCAAAGTGTATCAGCATGGATAACTGCAAAGCCATATTGTATACGGATTTTATTAAATCCTTTTTCATATTATCAAGTTTTGGGAACAAGGTTTGCACAAATACATCTGCGATATAATCTTCCGCTATGCTGCTTTCAACATATCCACAGTAGAATCGTATTGCCCTGTCTATAAATTCTGAACGGCTTTTACAGTGATCAAGGGGATAAACCCTATCAGCCTTTTTTATATTTTCATCAGACAGCCACAAGGAATATCGGCTTTTTTCAGAAAAAGGAGCGTCTTTAATTTCCATATTCACCACACCTTTTCGGCATACATTTTTATTGTTGCCGTTATTGTATATTTTTGCTTTTATACGCTGACTGAGATTTTTAACAGCGTATATTGTACTTTTTGAAAATCGGCGAGCATTGCTCGACGATGTGAGTCGGAACTGCGTTTTACGGCGCAGTTCCTTATTCCTGCACAGAATTAGAACCTGAATAGTTCTATTCCTTTTTCCTGATTTTTTCATATCTTTTGTATCTTGGACATGAAATCAGTTCTACTCTAAAACTTTGTTTGCAGCTATTAACACATCGCAGACAGTATTTGTTATATGCTATTTTTCCTTTTTCAGTTCTGAAAAAAACAGTATCATTTTTCAATTTGTCAACCCCTTTCATTTTGGAGAAGAAGTGCCGTATTTTTGGCTCGATTTTCCTCTACAATCGATTTTTATTTTTAAATGGTATCCCTTGTCCAACCTCGATTTAAGTTTGCTTAAATCGGCAGACAGGGGATTTTAAATTTGTTTTATTTATCTTGTTTATATATTACCGTTCGCTATGTGACCGGTATAGTTTAGTGACGAACACCATTATTAATGAAAAACTCCCATGCGTCATCGAATGGGAGAATTAGATAATGGTTATTTTTCATAGTCATCATACCGTTTTTATTTTCTTTCATAACCTGTATACGATCTACAAGTCTTAACTGAACTAATTTATCTATAGCTTTTACAGCAGAGCTCTTTGAAATTCCAAGCACTCTTGAAATTGTTGCAAGACTGGGCCAGCATTCTTTTTTCTTTCCTGCACAGCAAACAAGATATGAATATACCGAAATTTCATATTTGTTTAGATTGAAAGAAAATATATTATTAGGCATCTGATAAAAATTACCTGTCAATTTCTTCCTCCGTGAAATATTTATTTACCCGTATTAAAAAACAATAATCCCAGACTTCACAAATTCTAATATCTTTGTGCGCGTTTAATTCGTTTTTTATACGATTTACAATATCATCGTCAAACTCGCTGTATTCAAATATTTTTTCAAATGGGATCCAGTATGTATCTTCATCTGAGTTATAACAGTGATTGATGATTTTTTCAATTAAGTAATTCATATCATTTATTTCCATTCATAGTAAAACCTCCATTATTCAATCATTAATTTTTGTATTTTTAATTATTTATGCAAAAGTGTATATTATAACTACGATAATGTATCAGTGCAAAAGTAACTGCTTTCAAGTTCCTTTAATTCATCAAGATTATTATCAATATGATTTTTGATGAATGATTCTAATTCGTAATAATCTATACCCTTTATATCAATACCGATAGCAATATCAAAACAATCAATCGGAGTATGGCAGGCTGTATCATATTTTGAATAAACAGAACAGTTAAAGCCATTGTGTTTTTCAATATGATTTGATTCGGCATCAAATTTTTTAACTGCATTTGATAAAAAGGTTATGATTGTGAAATCTTTATATTGCATATTCACACCTCACATTTGTATTGTCGGTTCTTCTGATTCCGTTTGCACATTTATGATTTCATCATAAAGCAGTTTGAGGTTCGGCGGGACAATATTACTCCAATCCTGTTCGCATTCAACACCGATAATGACAAGCTCTTTCTGATTATCAGTAAGCATAATTGATGTTGCCAATACTCCGTATAAATCACAGAGTCTGTCTGCTATGCTTAAATCGAACACATTCGGTTCACCTTCGGCAAGCAGATAATCGGATAAAGTATTTTTGATTTCACTGAGCTTGCCATACCATTCCCAATTTCTGAATTGACCGTCTTTCAGGATACTGTCAGATTCAACAATATGCAGTTTGTTTTCAAGATCGGCAATAGCCTTGACATCATCACTGTATGATGCAAGTCCTTTTTTCAATACTTCGTTTTCAATAATTGTTTTGAACTGATAAAAAGATGTTCTGTCAGGATACTCATACATAAAGCTCCACTTTTGATTTGGGTATTTATATTCCTGTGTGCAGAAATCATAAATCACATATTCTTCGCCGCTTGGACTTTCAAGATGACCTGAGCCGTCATCGTAATCTATCCACATCCAGCCTTTTTCAAGCAAGGCTGCCTGATTTTCTTTATCACTCATTTTTTATCACCTTGTTGTTTCGGTTGCATATTTTGTTTAATCGATGCCTTTCTTTCAGATTCAGCCTTCATATCAAAAAAGTCCCTGACTTGAGCAGGGACTTGCTTTGTATAAAGACTGTCAATAAATTTAATGATTTCATCGTTGATGTTCAGTCCTTTCTTCTCCATACAGATTTTAATTGTAGAGAGCTTTTCCTCATCGTACTGAACAGTCACTGATACTTTTTTCATTTACATACCTCCCATTGCCATTTCCTCATGTTCTTCTCTCAGCCAATCTGATTCACTGTAACTTACATTGGTCATATCTGCGATTTTAAGATTGCAGTCTGTAATGATCCATGACTCAAGACAGCAATTCATAAAACTTGTTTCATGAAAATTGCAGTCAGCCATTCTTGATTTTGTAAAATTACTGTGTGTGAACCAAGCACCTCTTAAATCACAGTTATAAAAATCTGAATTTTTGAAGTCCGCATCTTCAGCGGTGGAATATCTTATACTGCATCTATGAAATTTCGCATCCTTGAAATTTGCATCGCACATTGAGGCATCGTCAAACTTGCAGTTGATAAGAGTCGCACCATTGAAATCAGCACCGCATAAATTACAGTTTGACAAATTCACATTTTCAAGTCTACAATTTGAAAAATCTGCTTGCTCGCCGCCTGTTACACCATATATCCATAGTGCGTGCTTTGCACAGATGATTTCTAATTCTGTTGACCAATTTGCATCATAGCATTCTCGGTATTGGGTGTTTACAGCTTGCTTTGTCAATATAATTTCAATAGAGTCACTGTGCAAAATGTTATCTTCAATCATTCCGCTGTCCATCAGCATGTCGAGAAGCAATGCAGACTCAACAATCGGTTCACCGGGTATATTGTATTCATCAATATTAACCTCGTATTCTCTGTTATCTTCACTCGACTCTGCAACTGCTTTTGAGAGTATATCATTTACTACCTCTGCCATTCTTTCTGCAAAATTTTTAAGTGTCGGATATTTTTTTAAAATATCATATTGTTCTGTATTATTTTCCATTTAATCATCTCCATAAAAACAAGGCTGTCGGTGTGACAGCCTTGTATATAATTACTTGAATTTTCCTTAATTGATTTAACCTCCACTTTATGATAAAATAATTTATCAAGATTTGGAGGTGCGCTATGTCAAAACGAATTGTATTTCATATTGATGTCAACAGTGCCTTTCTGTCTTGGACTGCAACGCAAATGGTGAATGAGGGTAAAAATGATATCCGTCTTGTGCCGTCAGTCATAAGCGGTGATCCGAATAAACGCACAAGTGTTGTGCTTGCAAAATCTATCCCTGCAAAGAAATATAAAATAAACACAGGCGAGCCGATTTCAATGGCACTTCGCAAATGTAGTGACTTGGTTATCGCACCACCTGATTTTAAACTTTACTATAAATTCTCAAAAGCCTTTAAGGGTATATGCCGTGAGTATACTCCTGTTGTTCAGGAATTCTCCATTGATGAATGTTTCCTTGATATGAGCGGTATGGAGAATATCTATCCCGATATAATTGCAACTGCTTATGAAATCAAGGACAAAATAAAACACGAACTCGGTTTCACCGTCAATGTCGGTGTAGGTTCTAATAAGTTGCTTGCAAAAATGGCAAGTGACTTTGAAAAGCCTGACAAGGTTCATACGCTTTTTGATTATGAAATAGAACAAAAAATGTGGGTACTGCCGATAAGAGATTTACTGTTTTTAGGCAAAGCCACAGCAGAAAAACTAAACAATATCGGAATTAAAACAATCGGTGAGCTTGCCCATACGGATATAGCCACATTAAAATCACTTGTCGGCAATAAGGCAAGTGAACAGTTATATAATCACGCTAACGGCATTGACGATGATCCTGTTGACGATTCTCCAAGAGAAGTTAAAAGCTACAGCCATTCCATTACTGTTGAGGAAGATATTACTGATATCAAAACAGCGAATCAATTACTACTATCTTTGACTGATGCAGCAGCTTCCCGAATGCGTGCTGATAATGCAAAAGCACATTGTGTTTGTGTCAACATCCGTGACAATCACCATAAAGACAAATCTCATCAAAGGCAGTTTGATAATCCTACCGACATCACCAGTGTCATATATACCACTGCTAAGGAATTGTTGCTTGAGGTTTGGAACGGTAAAACTCCACTTAGACTTATCGGTGTAAACCTTACCGATTTAACCAAAGACGGCAGTGAGCAATTATCTCTGTTCGGTACGGATAACAGCACTAATGAGAAAAAGCAGAAAATAGATTCTGCTATTGATGCAATACGAAATAAATATGGTGATTCAAAAATAACGCTCGGCAGTATTATGAATACCAAAAGACCTAAAAAGAAATGAAGTCCTTCAATGATTACATACTCATTGAGGGACTTTCACTTTCTGATTCAGTTGGTTCAGTTTCGGCATTGTTAAGGGCTTCAAAAAATGGACCGAAATTATAGCCGCAATAATAAATTTCGTTAATGCACCTTAAATTAAAACAGCTATTTAAGATTTTCTCTTTCATTTCTTCGGATAATAAAGCAATTATATCCTCTCTCGTTTCATCCTCGCCATAGTATTTGTCAAAGGCTTCATTAACATCTCCGTATCTTTCAATTCCATATTCATTTAATATTTCCTCATCAGGATCATTAAAGATTTCTTTTCTTTCAAGATTTTCAAGAAATATATTTTTCCTTGCAGAATAATTTAATGTATTATCTGCATTAGATTTAGCAACAGCCTCTGATACATCCTGTAAATCATAAGTCTGCCATATACTGTTTGCACCATCGCAGTATCTTAACTGATTACTGTCAAAATCAAATTCGATAATTGATGCAATTCTGCTTGTCTTTGACATTGCTGAGCAAAGAACAGAAAAGACCTGTTCGTCAATAAACTGCTAATCTGAAAAGCACCCGGCAAGACTGTCAAGAGAATTTCTGCCGACATTGTCCTTGATATAGTAATGATATGTGCTTGCTGCACAATACAAATCATTTGGAATTGCTGTTGTAGAGAAAACAGAATCCTCATAATCTTTCATACAAAAAACAGAAAATCTGTTATCCTGTTCCAAATCTGAAAAATCGTATCCGAAATAATCAATCTCTTCATCAGTCATTCCTATTTCATCACGAAATACTTTTAAGAGTTCATCTCTTTCTATATATTCTCCGCTTATTCTTTCAAGTGCTTTTTCAAGCAATTCTTCATATCTTTCACGGGATATAAAATCATCAATATTACTCATTTTCAGCCTCCTGTTCTTCAATATAGTTAATATACGGAACTTTCAGCCAGTGTGTCCAGCCACTTGCAGTTATCGGTGTTTTGATTACACCGTCATAGGTATTGGCAGCGTGGATTACATATCCACCGCCGACATATACACCTATATGACCTTCGTGCCATACTGCAAGACCGGGAATATTTGGCATTGTATTGATTGTTCCTTTTTCTGTAGCAGCAGCATACATTCCGTCAGCTGTAACATCCTTCATTCCGTTTGTTCCGTATTTGATTGTGCCTGATTCTTCATTGTACCAGCCGTAGCCCTTAATCAGTCCTACACAGTCTGATGTTCGTCTGCCGAGCCAATGGGAACGAATATATTCTTCTTTGTCTGTTACATGAGTACCAAACACACCTTTCAGCCTGTTCAGCTCTTTTTCAGTCAGCACTTGTCCGTGCGAGCCCCAAACATATCCCCATTTGTTTTCATAGGCAAATTCAGCCCATTTGACTAAATCAAGATTGTTTTTATCTGTGTCAGTCAAATCAATGTCAATAACCGTATTCTTGATAACACTCATAAGGTTGTTGAACTCATCGGCATTTATCTGCACACCAAAAGCAGAAAGAATGGCACTTCTCAAATCATTGTCTGTTACAGATAACTCGAAGCAGTCTGCATATTTTGTAATGAAATCAGAATCGGTTTTCTCAATATCATAAAGGGCACAAGCGTATAACGCCTGTGCCTTTTTGATAGTGTAATTATTCAGTTTTCTTTTCTGAAATTCTTTACTGATTCCCACCATAACATCTTCAAGATGTTGCAGTTTTGCCTTTTCTTCTGCTGACATATTCTGCACAATTATCTGCTGTGCCTGTGCTGTGTCAATCTCTGTTTCTTCGAGGGTACTCATTACACCCATATACACAATCAAAGGCAGAAAAAACAACATAATTATTGAACAAAGAATTGTTGCAATGGCTATTCGCCCTCGCTTATCCGATGCAACTGCAACAACTGCTTTTGCAGTAGCTACTTCTGCACTCATAAAGTCATCCCCATTTCAGTATTGTTTTCTTCAATGTCATTATTAAAATTCAGTTTTATGCCTGATTCCATAATGAGATCCAATACTTTATCCTGAATATTCTTGGCAGTATACCAGTCGGGTTCTTCTCTGTCATCAACCTCTATGCCGAGTGCAGCACAATAGTTCAAAAACAAATCCCACGAGTCATATTCAAGGTTATCAAAGAAGTTCATATCGGATACATCAATTGCCGTATCAGCTGCGAATATTCTTTTGCCGTCTGATAATGTGTATTCCTTTTTTCTCATATAACGCCCTCATTTCCTTTATCTGAGTCTGACTGACTTATTGATTCCACATACGCATCAAAACAGGATACTACACTGAATACACCTTTAGGGTCTTTCTTGTATGCTGCCAGAAATTCCTTGTACGATTTCACAACTCTGCCGTTATGGTTATATATTGTTTTCTGTTTGGGAAGGATTCTTATGGCACACTGTGTAAATTCACACCATCCTTTACAAGTTAATGCAACAACATCACCTATATGAACAAGATTTCCTTCACAGTCAATCGTTCCTGCTCCGTCACCTAAAAATCCATAAAACTCTAAGTCGCGATTATTATTCTCAATAAACACAGCATAGATATCATCCCATGGTTTTGCGCCTTCCAAACTGTCTGCAATAACTTTTCCGATAGCAATAATTTCATCCATAACCTCATCCTTTGTAGGAATATGCAACTTTGCATAAGCATTCATTTTTAAATCTGAAATTTTTCTTGCTGCACTTAACATTATCTGCCACCAGCCTTACCAAACATTTTCTGTTTGAATTCAGGAGCAATGACTTGAAGCAGATAGCGTTCATTGCCGCATCTGTAAAGGCAAGTGCCTCGTTCGGGATATTTAATCAGTTCAAATTCAGACTGCTCAAGCTGCATTGTGTCCATATATACCTTTGGCTCAATGTTTCCTGCATTGAATAAAAACTGATGTGTGGGAATAGAGAATAATGGTTTTGTATATTCTCTGATGCCGTCAAGCATAAAATCCTCAATATTCTGACTTGCAAGAATAACCGAGCTTTCTTTTTTACGAACACGCTTTGATGCATTTCGTATATATTCTATCGCAGTCATATTTGTAAGGAAGAGATATAACTCATCAATAGCTGCAACTGTGTTGCCCTTGCCGAGCAGTTCATTTGTCATGTAGGACAGCACATTAAACAACATTGCATCCTTGAGTCGGCGGTTTGTGTCCATAAGTCCCTTAACACCAAAGCAAAGAAATTTATCATCAACGATATTCGTGTGTCCGTTGAAATACTTTGATTCTGTTCCGATACACATTGAATGCAAACCAAGGCATAATTCCTGTAATGTCTTTTCTCTGTAAATATTTTTCTGATTATGCTGATAGCCTTTGTATTCCTTTTCAAGCAGTTCATAAAGATCTGACATAATCGGATAGTCTGTTTTGTTCAGTTTGTCATAATCCGTATAATCTGTAATACCGAAGTTTTTGTATAACTTTGTGAGGATAATTTCAAGGGTATCAAGCTGCTCATCGTTGAATTCTTTGTATGCTCGGAAGAAGTCCTTGAGATAAGCAATGTGCTGTGAAAGCCTTGTAACTTTTCTGAATGCTTCGGGAGTGGTCTGGTCATATTCTTTATCTGCCTCTCCGAAACTTTTAGGTTCTAACGGATTGATGATATATTCACCGCTCATAAAGTCAATATAACAGCCACCGAGAGCATTTGTTAATTCTTCATATTCGGCTTCAGGATCCAAACTGATTATTCTCTTTCCTGATTCACGCAGATTTGTAAGGATTAACTTCATCAGAAATGACTTGCCCTGTCCTGAGTTGCCGAGTATAAGGCAGTTCGCATTTGTCTTGTCATCGGCTCGTCTGTCAAAATCAACAAGGATATTCGTGCCATATTTATCTCGCCCGATAAAAAAGCCTTTTGGATCAGTTTTACCTGAATAATTGAAAGGATAGAGATTTGCAACGGAGCTTGCAGGGAGCACTCGCTCAAACTGTTCTTTAAACATATTCGCACCACACGGCAGAACAGAAAGGAAGCCTTCTTTCTGCCTTAATGTCAATCTGTCCACCGACATCTTTGAACGTGTAAGTTCCATAAGAATATCCGATTGCAGTTCTCTTAACTTCTGCATTGATTCTGCTTTAAGTTCAAGATAAACAGCACAATGGAGCAGCGGCTCTTTATTCTTTCTTAATTCTGCAATAAGGGTAACTACATCCTGTAAATTTCCTTCAGCAGTGATGTTTTCCATTGCATCATTACTGCCTGTGCTGAGCTTGTTTCTCCTTGTTGCATTCTGTATAATCTTTCGCTGTTCAAGTGCATCAACAAGCCTTGAATACAAGCGAACAGTTAAGTTGTTTCTGTCTGCAAGCTGTGAGAACAAAGCAAGTTCCTCTGTGGTGGGCGGATACTCTTTGATTGCCCATACACATCTGTAACTGTCACCGATAATATAATGGTCGGTTGAAAATTTTATTGTACTCGGCAGAATACGGTCAAAGAAATCTTTAATGCGGATTTCTTCCTTTTGTTCTTCTGTCAGTTCAATTTGTTTTTTCTTCTTAAACATTTGCATCACTCCTTTTTGCAATTAAAATAAATCTTCCGTTATTCTGTGAGTATTCACAAGTAGAAAGTGTAATAAAACAATCCCCATACTCAACTGATTTGTCAGTTTGGTATAGGGATTTATCTTTGATATGGGATATTAAATTGTTGAATGATTCTGTATCTTTCTGACAAGTATAGCCGTACCACTCGTCATCACTTTTCACCTTACATACGGCAATAACCTCATATTCCTGAACGCCGTTTGGTGTAATAAAGTTGATGATACTGTGTGATTCACAGTATTCTTTATCTCTGTATTTCAAGAGGTCAGCGAACATTTTGCCGTCTTTCATATTGTGTCCGTAGATAATAAGGTTGTTATCGTAGTTCATATCACATTTTGCATCCATAAATGGTGTGCCTAAATATGAATACTGTTTATTAAAATTACGGCGAAGATAATATTGAGGATTATCCTTTGTCTGCATAACAGGATAATCAATCTTTGTTCCACTGATTATTAACCAGCCGATACAGTCGGAATTTTCTGCAATAAGAGTTTCAACACCATTATCGGTTTCGTTATCTTCATCAAGTACAACAGTCTGTGCCATATCGTCAAACTGTTTCTGATCCTGCGTATCAACATTAAAGTTATATATGCAGTAGCAGAGTACGATGGCAAATATAATCAAGCAAATTGTAATCATAAAATTAAGCCACCGCCTTTTTGAGTTCTTCTTCAATGCAGTCACCTCCGTCTACATCCGGGATTAACTCGCCCTGCATAGATGCTCCGAAATATATGGCGAGAAATCGTTTAATATCTTCTTTCTTCATTCTCCTGACCTCAAAACCCTGCTCGGCAATAGCCTTTTCAACCTTGTTCACCTGATTGAATATCTGTTCATCCTTTTCTTTTCTGAAACGGACAGAAAACATAAACTGCCTTGCCGTTGACATTTCAATCTGAATATTATCAAGATAATCAATGTCTTTTGACAAACATTCTTTAACGCTTGGGTTGTATTCATTATTCAGTCTGTCAATCATAAATGTTTTGTTATCATCGAATCTCTCACAGGAGTCAATGCAAGTAATTTCAATATTCGGCTGTGCAGAGAGAACTTGCATTAAGTGCCATATCTTTGTTTGGATATTCTCATTTGACAAAACGGAAATATTCGTAGGACTTATGAGGAAATACACAAGCTCACCATACTTTGTTTTAAGTCCTCGCTTTGTAAATGTTTCAATTCCGATAAATTCCTGAACACTGTTTTTGTCTTTTTTTCGTTTGAATAACTTAATCAATTTTATCACCTCTCAATTTCCAATAATATATTTGCTGAGTTGATATAAAATACCTGACTGCATATTTAATGAAATCAAGTATTGTAGTTTCATCACTACGGATACTCAAAAATGCAAAAGCAGCAGTCAGCACCGCCGGTATTAATATTCTTGTGGTGGCAAGCACCATAGCAGAAAAAAGAGCACCAACTACAATTATGGCAAAGTCTTTCAAACTCCAAAGCCATAAGGTAGCGGATGCTCTCATATTCTGCGGATAGATATATTGTTTGTTCATTCGTTCTCCTTGATTTTAGATATAAAAAAATACTCATCCGATGATGAGTATAAAGTCAAAATATTTGTTGAAATGTGGTTGTATATAGAGTATAATATTTGCAGGAATTGTGCATAGCACTCTAATCCGGCATGGAGCTATCATAGACATATAGGCGGTGAAGCCCTTTTGTATTCCAAGAGGGTGATTGCCCTCTTGAGATTTATTCAAAGGAGGGCGATACTATGCAAGAATGTATTATCTACATAACTATAGTATTATTTGTTTTATATTTATTATCAAAACAAAAATAGCCGCCCTGTCCTAACAAAACAAGCGACTATTTTTGTCTTTTGATTTTTGGGGCTAACCGTCTATTGGATAGCTCCTTGTTCATTTATATTATATAATTTACATTCCAAATTGTCAACATAATCTTTACATAGTCATTTCCAGTTCCTGATTAATGGATTCAATAAATTTACTGATACTCATATTTTCTTCTTTTTGGCAGTATTCTTCCATAAGAGAAACTATGAGTTCTTTTTCTGTTTGATTCGGAATATATGAATAACATTTATTATCATATGGAGTATCTACAAAGTATTCACATTTGAGTTCTTTGCTTTCGGGGAAGTATTCGGCATAAAAGTTTACCCATGAATCACAATCATCATTTATATTTGTGCCGAATTTTTTGTCGACATCAAAATGTGTTTCAATATATGAGGATACTCCTGTACAGTCATCATTAACTTCTATATCACCGATAACAATTTCGTCTTTTGTAAAATTTGCCATAAGACCTCCTACTTCGCAATATTCTTTGCAAGGTTTACGGCAGTAGAAGTCATGTGGACTGCACTCATCATATTAAACTTAACGCTTGTATCAAGACCAAATCGTTCTGCAATTCTTGGCACTTCCGATGCCGCCATCATAATTCCAATTGCAAGTAACATATTGTCTGTCCAAGTTAATAATCCTAAGAACAGCAATGTTGTCTGTAAGAATGCAGTTAAGCAAAGCGCAATGACTTGTTTCATCCACTGCGTAAATCCGTCACCATATCCTCTCGGAATGGAGAACATATATAAGCTGCCGACTGCAATCTGAATAAGCAGTATTCCGCCTCGTTTGATGTTATCAAAAAATATTCGCACAACACAATATCCAAGTGCAATAAGCGAAACGAGCGAAAATAAACTTGCCTGAATTACTTCACCATCTTTGAAAAATGCTAATTGCAAGGTTTTCAAAGCAACTTCACCCAGTGTAGTTCCTTGCTGTGATGCAAATATCCTTGTTAAATCTTTTGATAATGTATTCTGCAAAGTAACACAGAATTTATACAGTTCAATCGGTGTAATTGTAAATAACGATGCTGCCATAAAACCTTTAATCCAGTTTATTGCAGTACCGTGAATACTTGCTCTTCCGTTCTGATATTCAATAGCCAAATCGAAGGCAGATACAACAAGTCCGACTACAAACAAGGTCCAGCCGAATAAGGAGAATAACTTTACTACTGCATTTACCCAATCAAGTTCAAAAATTTCAACACCGAGTCCGCTTATCATAGTAAAGAATTCTGCTATACCATCATAAATAACCGTAAATATCCATTGAATAATTCTGTTTAAGATTCCGTCAATTAGTTTATCTGAAATACCATCAAAGGCGTTACCTATTGCATCACCCAATCCTGACACAATATCGCTTAACCAATCAAAAATTTCAATCACCTTCTTCCAAATAAAAAGGATGGTTAGTTTCCTAACCATCCAGATATATAAAACAATCTACTGCATACCTTCAATAAATTTGATTATTGGATTATCACTCTTATTTTGGGAATATTTCATGGCATCTTTGATAAGTGTAAATGCTAATGTAAAGCCTCTTTTAAATGCTATTCTTTTTAAATCATCATTACACTTGTCAAGGGAATCCATAAAGTTATCAAAAGGTATTTCTTGACCTTTAAGGAGAATATTGGCGAAACTGCTTTCAAGTTTATCTTTTTGATCAAGCAGTTCGGCAGTTTTGGAATCGGTATTGATTTTGTCAGATGCAATAGATTGATTCTGCATTTCGTAAAGAATATCTAAAAAGTTGTCCATAAAAATTCTCCTTATCTTTTAGTCATATTTTAATATATATGAATTGAATCTCAATAATCATTTACCATTATGTTGATTTATTATTCAACATCGTTACATTCCTACAATACCCCAGATATATAGTGGTGCTGTAAGGGTAAAAATAAGGCACGCAAAAAGGATTGCCGGAGCCGTGAATTCAAACTGTCCATGCTTCTTATATTCAAAGTAACTTGTGCCAACCTTTACAAAGAAAAGAACAGCAAGCACCATATCAACAACAGGGAACACAACATTGTTTACAACAGTTTTAATTTGTGATTTTGCTGTGTTCCAAGTGCCTTCGATAGCACTTGCCACATCTCCGGCAGCATAAACGGTTGTTGCTGAAAATGCAATAATTAAAACAAGAGCAGCGGCGAATATAAGCCACTGCTTTTTGCTGAATTTAGTTAAGTTTTTTGTCAATCTATATTACCTCCGAATTCTTTTAGAATTTTATTAACTTTTTCACCAGTGAAATATTTAATAGGGATGTTGAGATGTTCGGCTCTTTCGATTTCTGCAATCATTCCTGAAGTCCTTTCATCACCAAATACCCATAATTCATCAACAAGCCATATCAGACTCATTCCTGCTTTTATACCTAATTCACGCTGAGAAGGATTATCATCATTTAACATTAAAGTGTAAAAATGAGGTACTATTGGTGCTGTATTTTTATCTGTTAATGCAAATTCACCAAATCGTATTGCATTTTTTAAATTATCAACTACATTTCCGGCAAGAGGGGAGCAAATGTAGACTTTTTTCATTCAATATCCTCGTCTTTCTTTGCCTTGATTTTGAGGATTACGGCAGATACAGCACCACCGATTGCAATAAAGCCGAGTCCAATCCAAAAGCCATAGTTTCTGTCATCTCCTGTTTTCGGAGTAGAAGGCTTTTCAGGAACAGGCATATTGATTTTGACTGTTTGACCTTCATCTTCCAAATCTGCATGGACAGCTATTTCAACATTATCCCTGTAGAGCGTTTCAAAAACAACAAGTTCAGTTGTTTCCTTAATTGCATTTGAATCAAAGGTAAATGAAACAGTAACCTTGCCACTGCTCTTTTCGGGTGTAAATACAACTTCGCTTGTAACAGATTTGCCGTCAATTTCGAATGGTTTTCCTGTGGACTTATCCATAAGCGTGCCGACAATTTTATATTCCTTGCCGGGTGTAAGATTTGTATATTTCACTGTATCATCAATAGTAATTTCGCCCTTTGCAACAATTTCCTTTTTGCCGTTTACTTTTGCAGTAGTTTTAATTTCAGGTACTTTGACTGTAACAGTCTGACCTTCATCATCAATGTCTGCGTGTACTGCAAGTTCTTTGCCGTCTTTGTATAATGATTCAAATACAACAATATCTGTAGCAGTCTTGATATATTTACTGTCAAAAGTAAATTCAACGGTTGCCGTTCCGTTTGGCTCTGTCGGAATAAATACAGTTTCGGCAGTTACAGTTTCGCCATTGATGATGAGTTCCTTGCCTGTATTCTTGTCCATAAGAACGCCTTTAAGAACATATTCTTTGTTTGGAATAAGGTGTTTGTATTCAACAATATCGGTTAATGTGAATATTTCTGTTGCACAGATTTCCTTTTCACCGTCTACAGTTGCAGTTGTTTTCAGTTCAGGAATATGGTCATTAACAACCTTGATTTCGATTAACTGCTCATTTTCGGATACAGTGATATGGTGAATATCATTACTCGGCAGATAGTTTTCGGCTGGCTGCAGTTCTTTAACAATCCAATTACCGAATGGCACATTTTCAAATACGAATATGCCGTCTTTATCTGTTAAGGCAGTGAGGATTGCGTTAGCTTCTGTAAATTCTGTTTCATCGGAATTAAATAAGCCGAACAGCGTACCCTCGATTGTCTTTTCGGTTTCACGGTCAGTCTTTAAGCCTTTAATAGTACCGCAAATCAGATTGTTTTCAATTGGCTCACCATTGTTCAAATCAATGTTGATTGTTTCAATATTCTGACCTTGATAATTGGTGTCAAATTCGTATTTGATGTTGGAAAGAATATAGTTCTCATCGGTTGCCATTTCTTTTGCATACCATTTAAAACCAATTGGCAAATCACAATTGAATGAGAAATTGCCGTTTTCATCACAGTTGCCGTAAGTTATTAAAGCATCCTTTGGAATAACAAAGCCGTCTGCTGCCTTAATATCTTCGTTAGCATAAATACCAAACTGCACTGAAAGAATTTCATTGTTCATACCGAGATTAAAGGTTTCATTCTGTTCCATAATCTTGGTGAGTGAAACAGCCACTTTCTGTCTTTCATTGAAAACAGATAATGCAGTTGATGTTACAGATACATTCTGTCCTGCGTAGGTGAGTTCAACATCGTACTGTCCGTTTGAATTGTAGAATGTGTGAGGTGCAGTCTTTTCAATCACAGTATATTTGCCGAGATAAAGTTCCTTTGATTTTGCAATACCGTCTTTTCCTGTTGTAATCTCATCGACAAGTTCACCCTGATAATATCTTGTTGTACCGTCAAGGGTAGTTATATCCTCGGCAGCATAGATTTGGAATACTGCATTTGCAAGGTTCTTTGTTTCATAAATAGGATTGTAGGTTATAGGGAATTCAACATCGTTTCCGTTCTCATCAATATATCCACCACCGAGTACACCTACAGATGAGAAAATCTCACCCTCTTTGGTGATTTCAATTACACCTTTTTGAGCGAGGTTCGGTCTTTCAACCTTAACAATTGTTAAGGCATTTTCTTTTGTGCTGTGTTCCTGTGTTACATCAAAGTTGATAGGTGTTGAATCAAGCACATAGCCGTATGGTGCTTGTACCTCAACGAGCTTGTAACCTTTGCCGTACTGTAACTTTTCAGGTGTAACGAGATAGCCTTCACTGTTGGTATAGAATGTGTCAATAGTTGTAGGTGTTGGATAGGTGTAGGTCATAGTTACTTTTTCACCATTCGGTGCATAAATCTGAAATCCTGCACCTGCATAAGCAATCTGTTTGCCTGTTTCTGCATCAGGTTTAACGATTTTTACATAAGAATAAAAATACGGATCATTGATAAGGTACTTATATTCCTTTTCATTTTCGCTGATGAATACATCAAAATCAGCAATATATTCAGTGCCTTCAGTTCCTTTGGTCTGATGCACAGTGTATGTGCCGTATGGGAGAAGTTTTGTAATTCCGTAGCCGTATTCATCGGTTACAATAATATCTCTTTCGTCAGGATCAGCCTTTGCGTAGCTGCCTGATGATTTAAGATATATCTGAAATTCTGCATTCTTTTCAGGTGTTTCAATTTTTGAGCTGCCGTCATCTGAATGCTTAATCAGTGAAATTCTGCCCTTGATTGGTGTTTCAACCACATTGTTTGCAGTTGTGTTGTATTCAACCTTATATAACTTTGGATCAGCTCCAACACTTTCAGCCTTTGAATTTACAAGATAACCTTCACTTGAAGATATTTCTTTGATTGTCCAATCGGTATCACATACATAATACTTGGTTATGAATGATGCGTTATTATCTGTTGTATAAGTGTCAATAAGCTGATTACCTTTGTAGATTCCATAAACTGCACCGCTGAGTTTTGCATCGCCCTGTGCTGTACCTTTTTCAATATCAGACTTAACAACCTTAACTCTGAATTTCTTGAGGGTATTGTTGAAGGTAACTGTTGATGTTTTATCAGCCTCAAGGGTAACAGTTTGATTATCGGGAGTAACATAACGGACAGGAATATTGGTTTCCTGCACAGTATACACAATCTTATTATTGTTTTTATCATACACGGGTACATCGGTGATTGTTGCAATACCATCTGCATTTGTTGTTGCGTTATATGTGCTGCCGTCACTGCCGTTTACGATGAAAGTGAAGTTTTTTACAATTTTATCTTCTGAATCTTTCCGTATCTTAATATCACCTTTCTTGAGGTCATTCTTGAAAGATACAGTAGCAGTGTTACCATCTGTTACAGTAACAGTCTTAACAGCCTGTTTTACATAACGGAGAATGTCACCCTCGTAAACCTGATAAGTGCCGACAGGAATATTCTTTAATTCTGCATTACCCTTATCATCTGTTGTAAGGTCGTAAGTCTTGCCGTTGCCTTTAACAGTAAAGGGAATGTTTTTGATAATTTCATCCTCTGATGTTTTTTTGATTTTCAGATTACCAAATTCAATATTGACATCAATTCTGAAATTTTGAGGATCAACATAATTTGAGAACATAAGATTTTGAATACTTCCACTATCGAAATCGAAATATACATAATTCATTGTATCAACATCAAAGTTCTGTCCTGTCGGCAATCCCTGATAAACTTTTTGTGATGCCGAATTAAAAGAAACAGAATGTGTTGTGCAATTATCAGCAACGGAAATAGTTAATTTATTCTCGCCTTTTGTATGAGAGAATGTTACCTTGTCGATGGTTTTCGAAAAGGTTGGATAATACTCCATTACCTTATTTGAATCTGTAAGAGTTGTTGAACTGCCGAGATTAACATTTTTTGTATCCTTGTTAAATGATGGCTTTTTGTTGTAGTACAAATCCATTAAATTTTCGGTATCTTTTTTCCAAGCCGTAAACAACGCATCACTCATATATGTGCTATCCCATGATGAACGAGTTGGATTTACACCGAGTTTTTCCCAGACATACTGCTGTGTGCAGCACGCAGCAATCCATTCTTCCTTGGTGTTCGGTAAACCGTCACCATACTGCAATGTATATCCGAATGCAATATAGTCGGCTATAGTATCATAGGTATTTCCCTTATTATTAACATAAGTTTTAAAATCAGAACCATATTTGTACGAAAGTCCTGTAGGTGATGTTTTACCATACTGTACGCAAAATACAATATATGTTTTTCCATCATACTTTGCATAATGAAGTTCGTGTCCGTATTTATCAAGAGAACCACTGATAACACCAAACTGAGCATCACTGTTCATATCTGTTATATATGTTGATGCAAAAGAAGTTATCGGAAAAGCAGATAAAATAATAAGCAATGACATAAGCATTGCTAACAAAGATTTTGAATACTTTTTAATTTTCGTTTTCATATCATTTTCCTTTCGTTGTTGAATAAAAAAGAGTCGGAAGTAAATCCGACTCTTAAAGAATTTTATAAAATTAATCTAAAGTAATTACTGCAGTAAATTTACCACATCCATGACATTGCTTCACCCTGAAATTACCTGTTTCATTATGACTTCCAAGATAATCATATGCTTTTTCACTTGCCTCGGCATAACTGTTCACCCAACCTATTTGACCACCATCACAGGAATGATGTGTACCACCTTCGTCACACCAATATGGTGCTGATGTTGTAGTGGTTTTCGCTGTTGTAGTAACCTTTTTGGTTGTAGTAGGTTTTTGAGTAGTGGTAACTTTCTTCGTTGTGGTCTGCCTTTGCGGAGTGGTTGATTTCTGCGTAGTAGTTACTTTTCTTGTTGTAGTCTGACCTGCTGATTTTTGTTCAGTTGGTCTTGTAGTTGTTGTATCTGAACTTTCGCTTTTCTGCGTTGTAGTTTCAGATGCAGTTATTGTTTCTTTTTCTGTTGTTTCAACAGTTTCAGTTGTGCTTTCATCTGTTGATGCAATGGTTGTGCTTGTGGGCAATTCAGATTTTGAATCGTTTTCCTGAATACTGCACCCTGAAAATATTACAATTAGAATTGCAAAACATAAAATAATTATTGATTTTGTTTTAGTCATATTAATCGACTCCTTTCAAATACACAGTATATTCAAATAACCTGAAAAGTCCAGAAGATTTTTACATTGATGGTGCAATATCTTCATTTTCGGTTAGAGTATCATTAGAGTTTTCATCAGCTCCACTGTGACTATTTACAGTATTATTTGAAATGGTATATTTTTCTTTTACCCAGTCGGGAACAAACTCGTCTTTCAATATGCCGATAAATGCATCCCTGTTCCAACGGCAATGTTCATCGTCTTTGAGAAAATATCCGTATACTGCTCTGCCGCTTTTTGAAGGTGAACAGCCGAAACCTCCTGTTGCCATAAAGAGCTGATCCTCAGGTGTTTTATACTTGTCATTCATCCTTGTCGGACTTATAACGAGTATTTTCCCCTCAAGATTAACACCTGTCTTATCATCACAGTGGGAACTGTCAAAGAGATTGAGTTTGGTCCACTCACTTCTTGTTCTGTCAACAAAAGCATTAAGTAATACAGGATGTTCGTTTATCAAATAATCCTTTCTCATATTACTTTCAGGAGCACATAAACTTTTGCCCCATTCTTTGTTTTCTGCTGAATATCTTGCATCATGCTGTGCCGTTTTCAAATTATATCGTAAAATGAAATTTACACGGTCAAAGCCGAACTCTTTAATAACTGCACTCACACAATCCGAGTTAAAATGATTATCCTTGAAATTATCACCAATTGCATTTTTGATGGCTGTTGCACAATCTATATTGGCTTTATGGCTTTCACGCCATTTATCAACTTCACAGCAATGTCTTGCATTGTTAAGTGAATATCGGTAAAAAGGAACATAATCAGTCATATTTATCACTACCTTATTTTGTTTTTAGTTAAATATATAATATAACTTAATTATTATTTTTACATAATTTGTTCAAAACTGTCAGACGATTCTTCAATTTCGTCTGACTGATTCTGTTCGTTTCTGATTTCAAGTTCAGCCATATATTCACCGATAACAGATTCACTGATAGCATTTCTGAACTCAGAATTATTCGGATAACAGATATCCTGATATTTGCCCTGCGAGTTTTTAATTTGCGGCATAGCAACCAAAAGTCCGTTATTTTTTGTTTCGATAACTTTAACACCCTTGATAACAAATTGATTATCAAGAGTTACAGTTGCATATGCTTTTAATCTTCTTTCATCATCAATTACTGTATTGATTTTTGATTTAATATTCATAAGCTGTATACCTCCGTTGAATGAAGAGAAAGTGTAATCCAATTCATTGAATTCTTCCTTCATTTCTTCTATTTTTTTAAATATTTTTACTTTTTTCATAGATTCTTCGTCAATATCATAATCGTTATATTGATACAAATAATTTGCAATTCCGCTGCGCCTTTCAAGAGCGTCAATTACAGAATCAAAAGTTACTTTGATATCGTTGTTTATCAAGTCAAGTTCAAAATCATTTATGTCTATATTGTAATCACAATCAGTCTGAAACAATTTGAAGAGTTCATCTGTCATATTACAAAGCAGTTCATTTTTATCTTGAAAATATACTGAATCAATTATGAGCCGACACATAGTATATACTGCCGTAGATGCTTCTGTGTGAAATGATAAACCATTATGTTTAACAAGGTTTCCGGACTCAAAAATAAAACTTGTCATGACAGATTCATCCCTTCAAGAAAATTATAGAATTCATCGGTATTGTCAAACCCGATAACGTTGTATCCAGCAAGATTATCAATTTCTTCCTGACTAATATCAGTATCAGGATTTTTAAATTGTTCCATATACTTATTGATATCTTCATCAGTTAATGAGGAATAATCCTCACCATCATCTCTGATTATGAAGAAAGGACCTGCAATAATATCGTTTTCCAATCTGCGATTGCCTTGCATACCATTGATTTTTCCTTCTTCATTGATAACAAATATTGTTCCGTCCTGATTGTACATATTTTCAATAAAACCATCCACCATCATCTGCAAAGATTTCAAATCTTTTTTGATTTCTGTTTCATATGGTGGTTTATTCGGCTCTACTGCAACAATATGATATGTATCATTATCTTTTTGACATAATGAACTGTCAAAATCAGAAACTTTTTTGAAGCCTATTGAATCACAAAAATAAAAGCCTCTTTTTGTAACATCACTATCAATAACTTCAACAATGTCGGATACTGATAAACTGTGTCCATAGTGACTTCTTGGTATGTCGGTATTAAATCTTGTGTATACATCTTCTAATGTATAAAGTTCATTTATACATCCACCGAATACTTTTTGATATGTTTCGGGATTGATGTGTGAATCATTATAAGATTTAAACTTTTGATTTGTTTTATCAAGATTCATATCTATCTGATATATGTTAAATCGCAATTTGATCCTCCTTTAACTGAAATAGTCATCAAAAAAGCACAATTGTTTTTGTGCTTTTTCTCGCTCGTATGTATCATAATTTGAAATCAGTAATTCAGCATATTTGCATCCACCATCATAACGCTGCTTAATATTGTTCAGCCTTTCAACCTCACGAATGTATATACCGTTTTTGTTATATAAATTTCGTATTTCTTCGCAATCGTTATACGAGAGCAAAAACTTTCCTTTTATATTAAGCAATACTTCGGACAATCTTTCATGATCCTGTGTTCCAAAACCAACATTAGAATAATATTTTTCTGTAGCATAGTATGGAGGATCGCAATAGAAAAAACTCGCAGCTCTGTCATATTGTTTAATAAGTTTTTCAAAATCCTTATTTTCAATAATAACGCGCTGGAGCCTCGCTGATGCCTGATAGATAATAGGGAAGTCAGACCATAATGAGTGCGGTCGGCAGCCGTATGAATCCAAACCGGATGCATAACTGAATTTGATTAATTGATAAAACAACGCTGCTCGTTTAATATTTTCAACATCGTCAGGATGCTTGAATATTTCGAGCGTTTTATTAAAGTCCTCGCGTGAATTAAGAACAAATTCCAATTCGTTTTTCAATTCTTTTGGATGTTCTCTCACGCATTGATATAAATTAACAAGATGAGAATTCATATCGTTATAGACTTCAAAATCATTCATAGGTGGTTTTCTGAAAAGCACCCATCCACCGCCACCGAATACTTCAATATATCTTTCGTAGCAAAGAGGGAAAGAATTAACGATGATATCCCTGAGTGCTTTTTTACCACCTACCCATGACATAAAGCTGTTCATAACAACAGCTTCTTAAAAATAACATCACCTCGTATTAGTTTTTTGTGTTATTTATTTTTGGCATTTCTTTTTGTGAGCCTCCGATGAATAATGCCAGAGTCATTACACCTAAGACTGTACCCACTAAAATGCCGATAATTATTCCAATTATAAATTTCATTGTGTTACCTCAAAATTTGTGTTTTACATAGATTGTATAAAATTTTCATCATCACTCATATCTTCATCCGGTTCTGTAATATTTACATATTCACCGATAATACAAAGTGCGGAATTATAACTATCTGATTCCCTGATACGATTGCACATTTCTGTGGCTTCATCTGCCATTCCGTTTTGCCGAAGTGTTCTTGATGCAATGCCCATGAGATTAAATATGTTACCATCCTGTCCGATTAACTCGCAATCGGGCTTTTGTTTTTCTGCAACAAAGCCACCAAGATAATTAGGCACATAATCAGATAACCATGAACCGCAAAACTGTGGATATGATGCGATTCTCCACATTGCGAGCTTGCCTATGTCAAGTTCAACATCTTCAAAAGGGTAGAGCAGATTTGTAAGATTACCATTCTGAAAGGCATAAGCCTTTTCAAATTTAGTACCGTTCAGGAGGATTCCATCCTCTGTCAACATTTCATTGACACCGTCTATCCATTCCTGTAAGTCACCACCACAGCCTTGCAGGATAAGACCTTCCTTATCACTCATCTTTCGCAAATCTTCTGTAGATATATTTTCTATTGGCATAAACCCATACCTCCAATCTGATATTCATCTTCTTCAAAATCCTCATTTTCTTCGGGATCGAAATCCGAATTAATAAATTCATCAATACTCATTTCAACATCCAAGAAGTCAGGAATCCCGTCAATCTCTTTTTCAAGGTCAATATACTCATCCTCGCCTAAATCAAACGGAACTTTTGACAATATTGTTCCTGAAAAATCAACACCGACCTTTTCTTCAAGAGTTGCATAGGTGTATTCTGCACCTGCTCTGAATTCGTATTTATGCAGACCTTCGGGTATTTCTTCAGGTGTCAGTCTGTCCTCGGTGAACAGAACATGTTTAGATAAAAAATCAGTAAGCATAAATTCATGCTTTCTTTCATTACTGAGTATCTGTTCATTACTGCTCTTGAGCAAAATGCCGTAAGGCGTATATTTTCCGCAGTATTCACTCAACAGCCTGTCACCGAGTGCCTGCGTATTGATTAACTCCAAATACTCTTTCGGAAATGACTCATCAAGATGTTGTTCGAGATAATCTTTGGCAAAATCAGATGAATAAACATTGAAGTATTTGAGATTATACGAGTCAGCATTTTTCATAATAAGATTGATTCTGTTGACATCATCAAGTGTCTGAACATCCTCAAAGCATAACGCTGCCTTGAATTTGATTGATTGGATTTCATCAAGAGACATAAAATTCTGACACAGCTTATCTATTCTGTTGATTTCAGCCATTGTAATTTTCGGGTGCATCTCATCAGAATATTTTTCTATCTGTGGTATTGCCGAAACAAAATCAATCAAGTTAAATTCATCAGCATTTGCATTTTTAAGAATTTGTTCGGAATTCTCATCTAACGGAGCATTAATCCACATTGGGATTCCATCATAGCGTGATAGACGAAATCTGAACATATATTTATCAAATTCGTGAACAGGAATGGTTTCACCGTTAAATACTTCTTTCAGCTTAAAGCCTTCCCTTGATACATAACAGCCGTTTACATACACACCGTTTTCTGCCATACGATGAGCCTCTCCGACTTTTTCGTAGTCAAGCAGTTCAATGATTTCATCAGACAGATTTTCAATACCCTCAACCATATTGTTATCCACAATCATTTCACCAAGTTCGGTGTCATTAAAGATATTACTTGCAACCGAATAATCATCAACAGAGTAGGTGAGATTGATGACATCTTTTATGCTTATGAGGTCATTCTCATAGTTATCTCCTACAACAAGAGGGAGAAGTGCGTTATACGCGGCAAGCTGAGCAGTATCAAACTCACTGATTTGCTTTGCAAGAAAATTCAGCTCATACAGATTCGGGCTGTCAAATCGCAGCTCACTTAACAATGGAACTCTTTCGCATTCCGAAATACCAAACGGCATAATATTTGTTTTGACTAAATATCCCCTGCATCTCTCAATCGCATCATCAATTTCATGAACGCTTGCAGGCAGTCTGATATCTGCAACATATTCCTTTGTTGAATCATCGGTATTTTCTGCTGAAAGTTCAATCAGCATTACCTTTTCATTAGCCATTATTGTTCATCTCCTTTACATTGTTTGTGCCATTGCGGTATCTTCTGTTTCTGTCATATCAAATGCACTTGAATCATAAATTACATTTCTGCAATAGGTGATTTTAGTAATGTCATTCGCATAAAAATGTGCAAATCCTCCAAATATGTTTTCAAAAGTTCTCTCATCAGAAGATTTCATTCCCCAATTCCAATAATGCCCCTTTGGATCAAGTCGAAGTCTGTCGGCATCATATTTGAAAGTGAATTCTTTGTTGTCCTTATTGACTGTAATATTAACAGTCTTTGCACACGTTCTCTCAACTGCATTCATAATTGCCTTAATTTTGTAGAGTTCATGTTCGGGATCATCATAGATTTTCTGCAGTTCTTTTCTCAATGCCGTATTTTGATAAAACTGAACAAGGATATCTTCCTGTTTATCTTTGACATATTCGTCTGCTTTTTCAGCAGCAAGTGCATCCTTGTCAGTAATAAATCTGATATATTCAATGTCGGTCATATTATCAATACTATGATGGCATTCATATTCTATATCCGCCACTTCTGTTTCGGATAAGAACAACTCTCTCGCCTGGTCCTTTGCAGTGTGCTCAATAAAATAGGCAACGCTTTTTAATTTCCATTCGTCAGAGATTTCTCTTGTTGAAAGATTATTAACATTGTTATCAATAATGGCTTCAACCTTTCCTTTAACAAACTCAGTTAGCCGCTCGGCAAAATCTGATTTTTGCGTCTTGATTTTGAATATCGGCGTTTCTTCACACATTGATTTTATATAATAATCGGAATTGTATATACAGCCGTCCTGCTTATAATACAAACCGACATTCTTTAAATCCTTATTCAAACCGAATGAATCTTCCTGAGATGTTCGCTTGTAATATATAAAGGTAAAATCATCATTTAATGGAATTTTAAATAACTGTTCCTTACCCCAAGTGCCGTTATTACTTATCATATATTCATCGGATTTAAGCCAATTTCTTAACTGTTCCTCTGTCAGTTTCGCCATTAACTAACACCCCCATAATAGATTCGTTTTAACTGCTCACCTAAAGCAGAAATGACAGGAACGCTTACTGCGTTTCCCGCCATTTTATATAATCGTGCATCGGACATACCGATTGCCTTAACCTTATCAAATTGTGTGTCCGTAAAGCCCTGCAGTCTAAAACATTCTCTCGGTGTTAATCGTCTGATATATCCGACAAAGAAATTGCCGTTTCCATCAACAATTATCATTGCCGTAACAGTATCTTTATTCGGATTTTCAATGGTCCAGTAGTTATTGAATGTATCACCGAGAGTCAGCAGCTCATCTGCTGTAAATTTTTTGAGAATAACCATAACAGCAGAATGTTCTCCGTGTCGATGACAGATCCCAGAATTATGCCTTGCAGTAATACATCTTGCAAGCTCGGTAATCTTTGCATTCGGATTCATATCAATGAAATAAAAGGCCTGTGTACTGTTCGTTGTCAGCGTATGTGCAGTTTCTGCACCGACTCTGCCACGTCTTGTATTCATTGTCAGATACGATATATCAATACTGTCATTCGGGAATGCAAACTGATAGCCGTCTTTTGTATTTGATTTAACAGGCAGAGGTATCAGATAGAGTCCTGTACTTCCTCCTCCACCTGATGTGGTAAGGGTAATTCCGACTCCGTCACTTGTGTAAACTCTGCGACCTTCACTTCCGGGCACTCGTCTGACAATAGTCTTTGGATTTGTATCGGGGAAAGTGAATACTTCGCCGGCACATTTACCTCTAAGAAATCCTGTAATATACACTCTCTTTCGGGCTTGGGGAACTCCAAAGTTTGCGCTGTTAAGCACTGTCCATGACACATCATACCCGATTTCATCCAGCGCACTGAGGATTGTTTGAAATGTCCTGCCTTTGTCATGGTTAAGCAGTCCGGGAACATTTTCAAGGAACAAAAGAGCGGGTCTTTTAACGGCAGCAATTCTTGCAATCTCGAAAAACAGCGTTCCTCTTGTATCATTAAATCCATTTCTTCTTCCTGCGATTGAAAATGCCTGACAGGGAAAACCGCCGCATATAAGGTCGATATCGGGCAGGTCATCGGGATTGATTTTGGTTGCATCTTCAAAATACATCTCTCCTTCCGTATTGTACATCGCCTCATACGCTCGTCTTGCATATTGGTCGATTTCACAATAACCGATGCATTCAAATCCTCCGACAGCTTCAAGTCCTGAACGGAATCCTCCGATACCTGAAAACATATCTAAATACTTAATTGACATAGGGCATTACTGCCCTTGATTATTTTTTCTTCCGTTTCACCTCACATACTCATTGTTGGTCCTGCTGATTCCAGTAGTTCATCTGATGTTTCTTCAACGCAGATAGCATTGTTTTCATCTTCAAGCTCCTGTTCAGTCAGTTTTCTGAAATTATCTTCCTGAGGACAAATTGCAAGCGTTCTGCCATTATCCCAGTTCATATGAATTGAGCCAAGATCATCAACATAATCTACTGTTCCCCTTGTACCGGGTGGAACAGCCTGAGAATCATTCATTGACAAAAGTTCAATTCTTGTTCCCTTTGGATATCGTTCTTTGTAAATCTTTGCTTCTTTTTCAAGCCTTAAAAATTCGTTTATTGTAAAACACCTCCTAAAAGCAAAAGGCAACTGACTTGAATCAGTTGCCTTTATCACTTTGTTTAATTTAAATTTAATCCTTTTCTTGCTGTTTTTATTGCATCAATAATTATTTTAAAATTCTTATCACTATATAATTCTTTATCAATTATATCTTCAAGTAGCACTTCGTTACCTAAAGCTATACTTTTAGCGAATTGCCATAATTGATGAGAATTAACACTAATACCTTTTATATTTATTTGATTAAAATCTATGGAATTATATTTTATGGAATTTTTTGAAGTTTCCCATAAAAAGTCATCACTCGTTATTGTATATAAGGCAGATAAGAATTTCTTATTAAAATACGAATTTGATTGTTTCAGTCTTCCAATCTCATTCAAAAATCTTTCTTTGTGTTTTTGTCCTGTGAACATATACATCGCCTCCGTAATTAATAGGATAATATATATAATGTAATAAAATAACAGTAATTCAATTTTGCTTATAAAAAATGCAAAACTGTTTTAAATCATTTATTCCTGTCCCGATTTAAAGGAATATCATAAACGGATTCGGTATCCTCATTGGAATTTCACCAGCCCCCATCAAGCAGCCTGCTGCCATAGCAGAAGTATCATTATAAGTTTGTACTTTCATTGCAATCTTCTTTGCACCACCAAATAAGAAAAGTATTACTGTTTCTCGCTCCCCATAACAGATCCTGGCGCAGTAATACTTTCTGCTGAGACGATTTCATACCCCTCATACAAACCAAAGTATTTATGATATTGGTATTCAATTTTTATGAAAAGAAAAAAGTCCTTTCATAAAATAGAAAATACGGGGGTCTATTTTTCGGGGGTATTTTCAAAAATATTTAAATATTTTAAAAATTTTTTCTTTGCACCCTTTATGGATTCTTGAATTGTAGATATATGTTTGCCTTCCTCTAAAGCAATTTCTTTATATGTTTTTTCTTCTAAGTAGTATTTTATAAATCTACTTTTGGGTTGAGGAGAGAGCATATTAATTGCTTTTGTAACATTTGAATTGTTATCAAAATCAATTTCATCTGATTTTATTTTTTTGAATTTGTCAGATGATGAATATTCAATTGGTTGTTCCTTTCTCATTCGATGTTTGGCATCGTTATTATTAAAATCTGTTACTGTGTTTTTGTACTCATTCCATTCGTTGCTATTTAGAATTGTACTTGGATAATTGAGTATTTTTGATATAGTATCTTTATCAGCTTCAAACAATGAGTTTAAAACAACAATATATGGGTTACCCTGATAGTTTTGATATTCATCACTGATATCATATATTTCTAATATCTTTTTCATATTTCCTCCGATTTTTAAAATGTTGTTAAAAATCGAAGTCTATGGATATTTTGCAATTGACTGCTGCCAGTAATGAAAAAAAAGTGTACGAATACACTCTTTCTACAAATTCTATTTAAATTATGAGATAAAATAAAAACAGCAAATCTATACATAAAAATAAGCATAGATTTGCTGTTCTAAAACGAAAAGTAAAAATGCAAAAGCGTTAAGTTAAAATACAGAAGTGTTGTTAAAAGCAAAAAAATATAAACATTATTGCATTTTATGTTTACGAGTTTTTAAAATAATTATATTATCTTATATAATAATGTTAGATTTAATACATTATTGCGTTTTTCTCTTACAATATATTATCAATTTTAATTATCGGTTTTATTTTTTGATATCATGTTCAAAACGGTCTAAGAAATGATCGAGCATTTTAAAAGTAAATTGTCTGTCTTTAGGTGATAATTTCATTGCCCTTTCAGAGACTTCATTAAGTTTAATTTGAGCGCCAATTTGTGTTTCGCAACAAAACATATAATCAAGAGATATTCCTGATAAGTTTGAAAATCTTATAAAGAAGTCGATGCTGGGATCTCTTTTTCCAGTTTCAATATGGCTTATATATGTTGTGTCACAGTCTAGTAATTCAGCAAGTTTTTCTTGAGAGAGTTTTTGCTCTTTACGATATTCTTTAATGACTTGTCTGTAATAATCTGTTTCCATAATCAGCACCTCTTTCCAATACATATAGTATAGACAATTTACAAAGTTAATTTAATTGCCTATTTGTCAATTATTGACAGATAGTCATTATTTTGTTAATATATAATCAAGTAATGAGGTTTAGTTATGAATCAAAAATTGAAGTTTCTTCGTGAAACATTAGGATTAACTGAAAAAGAAATATCAGCTTTTTTAAACATATCATCATACAAATATATTTCATTTGAGAAAACTGCTGTTGAAATACCATGCGATATATTAATTTTATTATCTATAATTTATGATATTGATATAAAATTATTCCTTGATAATCATTATAACAATCAGGATTTATTAACAGAATTAACAAAGCAGAATATTATTGAAAAAGACAAAGAAGAAATATTAGATCGCCTACGACTAAATTTATTTCATAACAATAACACAAAAGTTACTTATCGTTCAATTAGAAAAGTTAAAACTAGTATTCAGAATAATATAATTAAATTCATAACTGTTCAGATTAAAAATAATGGTATGAGCTTATACGATTTTGCAATAGCTATTGATACCGAAAAACAAAGCTTAGATTCTGTACTTTCTAACAAAAGATTTATAGAAATTGATGAGCTTATCAAGATATCAGAAAAATTCAAAATTTCAATAAATGATATTGTAAATGGGTAGAATAAACCGGATTTTAATATTTGTTTATTTAGTATTGTTTATATATTACCGTTCAGTATGTGAATAGGTTGGGTTATATAGAATACGGAGAGAACCGTGGTCCTCTCCGTATTTTTTAGAATTTGAATTTGTTCATTGCAGTAGGTTCTTCAGGCTGATGAAAAACCATTAGACATGCTGAATTTGAAGTAGATATACCGATTATTAATGCTAATGCAGCAAAAGAACTTCCAAATTTCATTATGAAATTTTTAATTTTTTGCATTTTTAATACTCCTTTCTATTTTGCTGATAAGTAATGAAAATGCAACTAAATCAATTCCATAACAAAATGAAAAACAATATTTATTTATGAAGAAGTTTTGTGAATTACAAAGTCTTAAAGTCATAAATAAAATTATCAAAATAGCTGCAAGGCTCTTACTTATTATTTTAAATCTTTTATTTTGTTTTTCTGTAAATGGTTTATTTTTATCTTGCATAGGTGATAATAAGAAAATAATAATTAATCCAATAATCGATATAAGAATAATATTACTAAAAATTATACTGAATTTTTTAATTATTAGAATCATAAACAAATAACTAGCTAAAGACATAATAGTACATTTTATGTAATTGTCAGCATGGTATCCACCACAGATTTTTCTGAGGATTGCAAATGTTATCAGAAAAATTGTGGAGCAGATAAATTCATTGAATATTATTGATAATACAAATAAAGAAATATAACTTATTAATGTTACAATTGTTGTTTCAAAACAATAATTATATATTTCTCTATCTTCTGATTTGATTATTTTTTTGTTAATAAATGTTGTCGTTATTTTTTCTGCAAAATCTTTAATCATCAGTTAATTTCTCCAAAATAAAAAAGCACTATCTATACAATAGTGCTTAAATTTATATAACCTATAGTTTTATGTGATTTCGTTGATTAAAAATGCAAAAGTGTTAATTTTCTAATATTACATATGATTTAAAAATGTTATCACTAAAAGAAAATTTGGCACATCCATTATACTTTTTTGCAATATGAGATATGCTTTTTAATCCATAACCATGAGATTTTTTATCAGTTTTAGATGTCTTTAAATTGTTGGAACTAACAGCGGTATTTTTTATATTAATTATAATATTTTGCTTATCAACTATTATAGAACCCCATATCTCTTTTTCAAAACAATCTACTTTTTGAGATGCCTCTATGCGTTATCAAGTATATTACCGATAATAACGGCTATTTCAATTTCGTTGATATTGATTGTTTCTTTATACTGATATGATAAATTTGTATGTATATTTAATTCGGCACATCTGTTTAATTTATTTTCAATAATAGAATCAATAGAAGGGTGACCTGTGTCAATAATTTTACTTGATTGCTCTATAACATCAATATTACTTTGTAATTGTTCAATGGCGTTTTCTATTTTGCCAGCTTTTAGTTCTGCAATGGTACCAATGCAAACACTTTTCATATTATGACGAATCTGTCTTATTTCTTCATGAGACAACTGTAAGTTTAAGTAATGTTTGGTTTGTTCACTAACATTTTCTTTTAAAAGCTTTAGTTCATATTCAGAATTAGCTAATCTACTTTGATTTCTAATTATTTCAAATGTTACTACATTTGAAATAATTAATAGTATGCATGAAATAACAAATGACACTTTTAATTCTGTGTTGTTTATTATCCACATTATTTGATACATCAAAAACAATAGAATAATAGTAGTAATCGGTAATATACTTAGGATTAATAAGTATTTAACACCTAAATTATTTACATTAAATTTCTTTTTAGTAATTTTAACAATAAGTATTATTAAAAAAGTGATAAATTTTGATAGCAGAATACCTAATGAATAGATTTGAGGATCCGAATTAAGATTTTCAAAATTTATTGAGCTTGTAATCATCAATATTCCACTTATAAGCATTTCACCGGCAACACCTATAATTATATAGGTGATGGATAAAATCAGTTTAATATATTGTTTTGATTTGAAAATTTGACTTATTAAAAAAGCCATTATTATGGAACCTAGTAATAAAATTGGTCCTTGAAATAAAAAAGATATTATAATCTGATAAATTGATATAAATGTATAAATGCAAGTGATTTGATTTCGTTTTACCGTTCTTTTATCTGAAAAAGAGCTGATAAACATATTTACAGAATATACTTCAAGTAATGCACTTAAAATTAAAGATATATATTTAATTACCATTAAAATCTCCTGTTTATATAATCAGAATATGCTTCTTTTGTTTTTAGCCTTTTTCGCACGCTCATTAATACAGCTACACCATTTTTCATCCGTATTTCACTTTCACCAAAATCTTTGATATGCAGCATATTAACAACAAAACCCTGATGTGATTTTACAAATCCGTGCACTTTAAGACGATCGTACATTTCATCAAGTTTTCCTACTACTTCATAACTCTCACCATTATATAAATGGAACACCAAATGCCTTTTGTATCCTTCAATATAACAGATATCTTTTATTTCAAGATTAGCTGAATCATTTTGCCATTTGATAGGGATACATTTATGTATTTCAGTGTATTTCTTGATGATCCTTTGAAATGTTTTGTTGAATTCGGTTTTGTCTATTGGTTTTCTCAAAAAGTTTAAAGGTTCTGTTTCAAAACAGGAAAACACATAGTCAGGGTGATTAGTTATATATACTATTATTAGGGAAGGGAATTCGCTGCGTAAATATTTAGCTAGTTCAATTCCATTCATATCACCGAGCTCTATATCAAGGAACAAGATATCCGGTTCATTTTTTAGACAGAATGAAACTAACTCCTTGGCAGAATTAAAAGTCTCAATTACGCCCTCGGAGTTTTCATCAAAATTTGATAAAATATATTCTTTTACTATTTGGCAATATCTTTGCTCATCATCACAAACTAATATTCTCATATTTCACCATAAATATTTATAATTTGACAATATTATATCAAATTGTTTCAAAATATTAAATAGTAAATTCATATTCGTTAAGAGAATATGCATAATAGTCTTGTAACAAAAAAGATCTATGTTCAATTTGAACATAGATCTTTTTTGTATGCTAAAGCAACGCGTCGGACGCGGGGCTCAATTAAGTTACACGATTAAACAGAAAAAAAACTTCTGGTATACATCAAATGCGGGCTGTCAACTGCAAGAAAGAACCAAAAGGAAACCATTCAAAAGTGAGACTGAATGACATAAATTGCTATCGCATTCAAATTAGAATTGCCAATATCATATAGTAATTGTGCCGAAGTATTGCAGGAGGGTATTCTTCAAATCTGACATAAGTTCCTCGATGTGTTTGTAGCTGACGAATTTTGTGCTTGAACATATCTGATGAATAATACAATGCTATATTTGTGCTTTCGGAAAAGCTGCTTCAAGCCTGCCTGATGTCTGTTAAGCAATCTACACAGAACAGGAATGCATCTTTTATTCCTCTTGTTTTGAGTTGTTCAACATATTAAGCCTGAATTTGCTGTTCTCATTCCATTACCTCCTAAAGAACATCTCTGAACATTTCCTTCATTGCCACCATAACTTCATCCGTGGTTGTGAAATTCTGACTTTTTACAAATTCTCTCATCATTTCTGCCGGTGTTTTGGTCATTAAAAAAATCCTTTCTTGCTTTTTGTTTTATATTCTAATGATCGCTTGAAAGGATTTTTTCTTATTTACTTTTACACAAAATTTTATGGGGGGGACTCCGTGTGGCTGTTTTTTTTATAGTATAGATGTGTACTTTGGAAGTTCTTGAATTTCATCTTTATTATTATGATCAAATAGACTTGTCCAAAAATCTTTTTTTCTTGTTTTCACTTCATCATATTCATTTTCGCCATATTCATATAAGAATGATTCGTCTGAAATATCAAGTGAATTTAATATTTCGTCTTCAAATCCAGCATCGTAAATTTCTTTCACGAAATATATTGTAAAGTATACAGCTTTTTGCAAATTGTGTTTTTTTGCAAAATCTATAGCTTCTAATATATCATCGTGTTTCATGCAATTAACAACATATTCTCTAACATCACAAAATTTTATGATGTTTAAATCCTTACCAATCAAAATCCACGAAGCATGACTGCCCTCCCTATAATGATGACAGCACATGTGAATAAAAAAGTGTGCTGGTTTTAATTCCCATACTCCGTCGTTAAAAGATGCTGCTTCTATCATTTCTTCAACAATATTATTTTTTAAATCAAAATCAAGGGAATGTGAAAAGTCAAATAAATTTGTTTTCAAAGCAGCATTATTAACTATCTTTATATAGGGTAATAAGTTGTACATTTTAGTATTATATAATATTCTCTTTTTTGCATTAAAAGGTATTATTGTGTCAGTTTTTGAATCATATTCGCCTTGATAATATCCTAAGTCATTTAATGTGCTTTTTATAATAGATAAATCTTTTTTCTTGAAAAGAAAGTCAAAATCATTTGTTGCTCTAATATAAAAGCTATTATACATATTTTTAATTAAGTGGGCCCCTTTAACTGGAACAACTTTAACTTCTTTAGGTAGCTTTTCTAAAAATAGATTTAATTCTTCATATTTTGATTTTAAATTAGCTGAATTATAAAAACTCATGCATTCAATGATTTTATTGTACTTTAAATACTCTTCAGATTGTATTTCAAAATCCTTTAAGTTATTGAATACTAATAAATGACATTTATTTTTTAGTGTTACATCAAATATGTAATTCCATAAAATATTTTGTTTTAATAAAACGGAAATTTGTTTTTTTTCATTATCGTTCAAATGTTGTCTTGATAATAAACAAATTAGTTTTTTTTCAGTTTCTCTTACCATTTTTATCCTCTTTTCTTTAAAATATAATTTTTAATGTTGTTTATTGAAAATGGAACAATATTTTCAATATCATCGAATTCAAATTCTATTTCAAATTTTTCTTCAATTTTTACTGCAAATGTTATGAATTGAAGTGAATCCATTCCAAACTCTCGAATATCTTTTGTATTGCTTGTAATCTCTCTATTTGATACTTCACTAAAAAGATTTTTTAAACTTAAGTCAATATTTTCATTCATTTTTTTCACCTTCTTTAAACTGTTTTTTTAATTCGTTAATATCCACCTTTCCATTATTTAAAAGCGGAATTTTATTAATGAAACAAATTTTATGTGGTAATTCATCGTTGGGTAAATATTGTTTTAAATAATTTATTATTTCACTCTTAACAATTTTTTTATTAGTAGTGAATTTGATAAATGTTATTATTGTATTAATATTATTAAATCTTTGA
The DNA here is from genome assembly GCA_023665085.1 of Bacteroides sp. Lineage (GTDB taxonomy): Bacteria > Bacillota > Clostridia > Oscillospirales > Acutalibacteraceae > Eubacterium_R. Next base: position 30,599 of record JAMPEQ010000007.1, on the reverse strand, counting down.
TGAATGCTTTTTGAAAAATTGATTTCGGATAAATCCATTAATATCTTGTCTATTTCTGTCAAATTGAATTTTTTTCCATTAATTTTCAATTGGCAGTCCTCTCTACCTATATAGATTAGGTTTTTATTTTTGTCATATTTTACTAAATCACCTGTAAGATACCATCTTAAGCCTTCGGAGTATAGTGTTTTTTCTTTAGTAAGATTTATATCGTTTAAATATCCATCAAATAATCCTGGTCCAGTTATTGCCAATTCTCCTATTCCTTGAGAATCTTTATTTAATATTTTGATTAATACATTATCAATGGGTTTTCCAATTGTGATTTCTTCTGAGTTAACTATTTCACTTACTGTTGTACATACACTGTTTTCTGTTGGACCATATTCATTATAAAGCTTTGTTCCTTTTAGAACAAAAAAATGTTCTTCAACTAAATCTTTGTAAAACACTTCTCCAGCTAATATAACTTTAGTCAAAGAATTGTTATTATCCAGTTTGTCTAATAAATATTTGTAATAGGATGGTACTGTGAGAAAATATGTAACATTATATTGCTTAATAAGTGCAACTAGATATTTAATATTTAATTTCTTTTTTTGATCAATCAAAACTAAACATCCACCACTCAAAAGCGAGCAAAATATATCTTCTATTGAACTATCAAAAGAAATTGATAACATTTGTAGTGCAGTGTCATGACTATTCAAATTATAGTATTTTATTCTCCACAATAGTGTGTTGAGAATTGCTTCTTGCCTTATTACGACTCCTTTTGGACTTCCGGTTGAGCCGGATGTATAAATTATATAAGCGATATTATTTATGTTGTTTTTTGGAATTATTCTTGGTCTATTATTGCTGCTATTTATTACATCGTTATACAATATAGAAGTTAGTTTTAAATCGTCAATTTTAAAATTGATGTCGCAAATAATTATTTTAGTATTGGAATTAGTTATCAAATATTTTATGCGTTCGATAGGATAATTTGTATCTATTGGTAAAAATGGAATTCCAATTCGAAGTGCAGCCAACATTGTAACGATTTGTTTATATGATTTATCCATAAAAATTCCGATGGGTTCATTAAGACTTAATTTATCTGCATATTGGTACATTAGATAATTTGAAAAAGTAATAGTCTCTTCCAGTAATTCATCATATTTAATTTCAAGTCCATTTTTATCAATTATTGCCTTATCTGGATTTTTATTTGCAATCTTTTCGAATCTAGTGTACAAATCGTATGTAGTGCAATTTTTAAACTGATTTATCCAACGTTGATATTTTGAACCAATATGGCGTTTATTATCATAAATATCAAGATATTTATGTAACCAGTTTTTGATTAACTGTTCATCATTGCATTCTAATTCTAACTCATAATCTATAATTCCAAGATAATGGTTTTCATCGATACAAATTCGCACCCCATTTTCTATTGTGGTATATCTTATTGTTTTCATATTACCTAAACAAGATAAGGTGTTATCAATATTGTTAATCCCAAATAAAAACGGATTAATTTGATATGGAACATTATTTATTGTTATTTCTTTTTCTTCTCGTGTGAAAATATTATTTCTAATGATGGCATTGGATTTGTATTGTAATTTAAAACTATTTTCAATTTCTCTTATTCGTATGGTGATTCCTTTTTTGTGTAATGATAAATCTTTAGTATCATAATAGTAGTTAATTTGTTCGACCATTTTTAAATCTAAGATTTTGCTTTTTATAGACAAGAATAACTTCTTATCCAAAATACATTTAAACTCTTTTTCAAGCATGCAACATACTCCTTGTCATTTTTGTATTATTATAATTCCTTGTTTTAACTAAATAAAAAATAGTTTTAAAATGTTGATAAAAAATGCAAAAATGTCAGAAAGTTAATACGATTTATAATATATATCTAAGAAACTATAACCTTTTGTTTTCTGCTTTCGTTATGCTTTTTAGCATGTGTGTGATAAAAAATACAGAATACCCCCATCCTGTCGAATGAGGGTATTCTGTTGATAATAAATGTGTGTTCAATATAAATATTATCGTAATTTATTTGTGATGACCCACTATTAAATTTTCAACTTTGATATGGTCCAAATAATTATTTAGAAATTTTGCAACTCCATCATTGTTATTGGTTTCTAAAACTTTATCTGCTATATCAATAAGATTTTTGCTGGAATTACCAACACATAACTTTGTATCACATTCTTTAAGCATTGTGATATCATTATCATCGTTTCCAATTCCTATTGTTTCTGAAAAATTATTATTTAAGTGTTTTTTTATCTTTATAACAGAATTTCCTTTACTCGAATTTGATTTTTCAATAATACAGAATTTTTGGTTATCAGTGAATTCGATTCTATATTTATTTGACTTATCAAATTTATTTTTTATATATTCAATTTGATTATCATTTTCAATAAGAATATTTACTTTAGGAACGGTGTTATTTATTTCTGTTATGTCTTTTATAATTTGTAAATTATAAATATCATTCCAATATTCAGATGCATCATAATTTGCAAAATATATATCATCCGTAATAATAGAAATTTTACAATTAACAAAGCTTAATATTTCCCATATTTCTTTCAGCTCGTTTTTGGACAAGTGGTTTTTATAGATTAATCTATCATTATAGTATATTTCTGCACCATTGTGAAAGACAAATCCGTCAAATATGTTTTCTATATCATTTTTGATTCCTGTTAAGTTTTTAGACCTGGCAGTTACAGCAAACAAATAACTTTTTTTACGATATTCTTTTAAAATGATTTTTGAAAAGATTGATAATTTGGAATCGTCGTTTAAAAGTGTACCATCTAAATCAATAAATGTTATTTTTTTCATTTGTTAAATCCTTTTCCTCTATTTCAATAATACAATTATTTGAAAAATCCGAAATATATATTCTTTTGTTTTTTCGAATGATCCATTGTGGACGTTTAAATTCAGCATATTCTTTTATGACTTTATTATTATGTGCAACGATTCTTGAGTTTCCTGAATCCGCAATGATAATGTTCTTATTTTCAATAGATAAACATCTTGGTTTTAATAAACTAATATTGGATAATGCTTTATCAAATATGTATCTGTTTTCAGTTTTTTTATAAACTACTAATCTATCATTGTCCGTATCGCATATGTAGATGCTTTTATTGAATGATATAGCAAAGTGTGGATTTGATAAATAATTAGTTCCTATATAATAATGAGTTTTATTTACTATATTGTAAATGATAATACAATTTTTTTCTGCATCGGCTATGATTATATTATCGTCTTCATCCCAGTCAATGCTATGTGGATCAGACACCAAATTACTAAGTTCGTTCATTATTGGGTATAAAAGCATTTTTTCCTTATCTAACAAGAAAAATTTGTTGTAGTCTGAATTTACACTTGCTTGAATAATAAAAATATAATTGTTGTTAATATATTTTGCACAACGCAGCCAAGAAAAAAATTCACTTTTAAAAATATTTATAATTCTGTTGTTCTTTATTTTATACTCGATTAATCTGTTATTTGCACTATCAACTATTAAGATTAAATCATTTGAAATATCAATGGAACGAGGTTCTTTAAAAATAGAAAATGTATTATTTTTATACCCAATCAAATATTCTGTATTGTGCTGTGTTATCTGGATTAAATTTTGATTAATTGAGTCAACAACATATAGTTTATTGTTATAAAATTTAATTGACATTGGCCTAACTAAACCATAATTGACAAATTCAACTCCGTTTTTATTAATTGTTTTTAATAGATCTATTGTTTCAGTTTTTTGTTCAATTAAATTAAATTTAATCAATCGAGAATTTCTACTATCACAAATATATAATATATCATTTGATAAGTCAAATCCCCAAGGTTTTTTTAAATGTTTGGTATCATTACCGGGAACACCTTCTTCTCCAAATAATAATTCAAGATGATTGTTTTTTAAAAAATACACGCAGTGTTGGCTAGAATCCAGAATTAAAAATGTATTTTTGCTGACTTTTATTACAGCTCTAGGTTCTATTAGCCTTTCTCTATTAGTGTACTTAAAAATAATATTGCCTAAGTGGTTAATTTCGATAATGGTTCCATCTTTAGGTGCTACGAAAAGCAAAGTGTTATCTGTAGTATTGTTTAGTGCCCATAACTCAACATAACTTGTTTTGAACAGTATAGTGTTCTTATTAATATTAATTATAGCTTTACTTTTTTTATCGATGCAATGTATATCGCCATTATATATAATAGCGCAGGAAGGATTAATAGTGTCTGCATTAAAATCTAGTACTTTTTCTATCTTATTTAACGATATATTAAATATTACAATTTGTTTTGTCCCCGTATCTGTAATAATAATAAAATTGTTATTAACACTTAAATAACTTGGATGTTCTAATGGATGTTTTATTAAAACTTTTTCAAAAGTATTATCAAGCGTTCCAAATACTCTCATTAACATCATCTCCTACTAAATAATTTTGAAAACTTTTTCTTAAAAAGATTTCTCTATCTGTAAATTCTCCAAAGTTTCGTTTTATTCTAATAGCACTAGCATTTCCAAATGAGGTCATACCAGCACCACCAAGATCGGTGAATATTTTAAAATATATATTTAATATATTATATTGTTTGCCATCAATTGTTTTATTTAGAAAATATGTACATGAGTATGCAGGTCCTGCTAAATATAATTCTTGTATTGCTTTTTTTCTGTCTTTTTTAAAGTTTTCATAGTCATTTTCTTTATATTCTGGAATATTGCTAGTATATTCAATTAACATTTTTTTTGTTTTAATTTCTAAATATTCCAGCTTATTAATTTGTTCACTTATGTATTGCATGCTTTTCTTTTTAGATCTTTTCCATATAGCTGGTTTGTCGTTGAAAATAATATTGTAGATTTCATAATACTTTTCAATAATAATGTGATGAATTTTATTCATTAATTTAAATGGATAATGATTTTTTTTATCGAAAACCAATTTTACTCCTAAAGGCAAAAAAAAGTTGATCTCATCTTCAATACTAAATTCAATTAAGTTTTCATCTAGTTTATAATACTTTAGAATATCAGTTATGATTTGAGTTGATAAAATAATAGTTGGATCAACAAGTCTTATTTTCATGATGTTTTGATCTATATTCTTGTATAATGTAATATTATCATTAACTTTTTTTATTTCTTCGTTTGTGTGTAAAATTATATGAAAGTGAAATCTTTTTTCCGACATAATACTTTCTCTATCATATGTGTAAGGATCATAATTATATGTTACACTTATACTGTTTTTTGTAGCATAATTAAAATTTTCTATTGCCCTAATATAGAAAATCTTTTCTATAATTATATTTAGTTCATTAAAAAACTTTTTTTGTATTAATTCATTATAATTAAAAATAGTACTTTTAAAGTTTATTGAAGAATCAATTAACATAAGCTCGTACAATGAATGAGGTGTAACTTTGTCTATAAAATCTAAAAGCAGTGTTTCGTTGGCAATCTGAAAAGTTTTTCTTTTGATTATACTATTTTGATATGCAAAATCATAAAAAGCCTTGTTCTCTTTGTTTAGTTTTGCATATGTGTTTTCTAAGTACCGTTTGTTATAACCTTTCATATAAAAGTTTTCAATTATTTTCAAATCATCATATTTTTTCATATAATAACCTCTAACCTTTATCGTACTGTTTAATTTCTCTAATTAAATCGTTTATAGTTTTTTTAGTGGATTTACATACAAGTTGTCCATTGTTTTTATATACAGGATAAATCCTGTATACATTATTGATTGGTGTCAAAATTACTTCAGCGAACGAATTGTTCGATAAAACAATTTCTCTTACATGAAATGTTTGATGTATGTTATCAGCGTTTTTGGTATTAACAATAGTCCCATGATAATGACCTCTTTTTTCGTATATATGACCATTAGTAAAAGATTCCCATTCAGGTTCATATCTTTTATATTTTGTACCGACAACATATAATTTGGAATTTTTTGGTAAGAAAAATTCTTTTTCTATAGCAATATTTTCAGCATCTTTAATAGTAGCCAAAGGTTTAGAAGGCATGTGTTTTAATACCCTGCCTATAATGTGAACATTGCCTGCGAATTTTGAAGTGTCAATGCAAATTTGAATTGAATATGCATAATGCTCTAAAATTTCCATGATTTCGTACAAAGCGTCCAATAGATTTGCATTATTATTCTTAAATGGAAAACTAAAATGATAAGAATTACCACAGGGTTTGTTTAGTTTCTTTAACCAGGCTGTATGAGAATAAACTATTCGTTCTTCCAATAAATTATGTAAGTCACTAGTTAAAGGTATGCTTTTACTAAAGTTGAAATGTGGCTCTGTTAAATACCCGCTAGTGCTTTTTGATATACCTTCTGCAAAGGTACCAGATAGTATTTGATACTCAAATACTTCACCACCAGGATGTTTATTGTTTTTTTGTGCCCCTGAAACACCAACTCTGATATATGTACTGTCTTCACATAATAGACCTAACTTTAATACGATTTCCCTTATTGTTGAATCATAAAACACCAAGGATTCTGCAAATATAAAGTTATCAATTCCATTCATATCAATAATGAAGTCCTCTGAGGTTCCGATATTGTTTTGAAATTCAGCATCATTTATATTGATTTCATCAAGATTAAATAATTCTATAAATTTGCAATTTATAGTTTGGTTTTCTTGTTTATTAATCCGCTTAATAACAACATATGCATTTTCATCATTAAAAACATGGAAGACATTTTTTTCATACTTTTTGATTTCAAAAATATCTTTTGTTATAGGTTTTACTTTTATTGGTTTTAATTCATTAAAGTTTGACAAAATTCCACCTCATTCTTATTAAGATTAAAAGTATTTTTCCATTTATTTAGTTTTTGAATTGATTTTTTTATTCTTACTTGATACTTAGAATCAATAGATTGAATAATCTGATAGCGCTGTTCATTTTGATTTAATTCCACAGAATTTTGTGTATCAATCCCAATAATATTAAGATTATATTTTTTTAGTATATCGATATAATTCAGAATGATGTTTGGTTCGGTATCATCTGCTACTAATAATGGAATATTAGAGTTTTCAATCTGTTTTCCAATAATGTTTAGCAAAAAATATTTCAATTCACAACTCTTAATAATATTGTTATTATCAGCCAAGCCAGGTTGATGTTTAGATAAGTCTAGAAGGATATAATCCCTATTAGGATTTAATTTTTTATAAAGATCATCGAAGTCCTTTTTAAAATCTTGTTGTTGGATACCTAATGTTACAATTATGAATGAAAAACAATCTTCAAATTCTATTAAGTCATCACCTTTTATCGAATATTGAAGTTGAATTCCTGCTTGTTTTGGGTTTATTCCGTACAATCCAAAACATTTTAAAATATCGTTTTTAGTTATTGGCTTTTCAAAAACGACAACTGGTTTTATGAAACACGGAAGTTGTTGCACCATATTTCTAATACTATCAATTTCATAATCGGATACGGGATAAGAACTGAATGTATTTAAACGAATAGGTTTGAATTTGCTTTCATTATTAGCATAGTTTTCTTTGTTATTATACACTGCATGTATTCCGATCATCGTTACACCGGCGTTTGCTGCAATTTGCAGATCATACAAGTTGTGTACTCTGCATAATTTAAACTCGAAGTCATTCTTGTTCAATTTATTGTTGAATTTTACACTCATTTCCTTTTGAATATTTTGAAAGAAAATTTCTTCTAAAATTTTGGCTTTTTTAGATGTATTCCACGTGTTATATGATGTGATATATTCTTCAACTGGGGGAAAATCCAATGTATTATAAAAACTTTCATTTAAAGGTTCGCCTTGACCCAAAAGAGAAAAACATTTACAAATATTATCATAATTAACACTTACAGTTGCACAATAGGCTTGATTTTTTGCTGCTTCAATACTTGTTTTGCAGTTATTTAATGTTTCAAATGTTGTAACATTATTATCATAAATCAAAATCGTATAACCGCCATTTTTTATCATTTCTTTTTCATGATTGTAATGATTTGGTATACATTCCCAAAACTCTTTATATTTAGTGCTTTTCGCACTATGTGTTTTGCTACTATAATGACAATTGATTATTTTAGGTAAATTGTTTACATGATATAACTCTTTTAAAATGGATTTAAATATATAACCTATTGCCATACCTCCATAAGGCAAATTAATAATGTAATCAAAGTTTATTCTTTTGTTTACTATAGTTTTACCTATACTTAATGCGGAACAAAAGATTATATAGTTATTATCTAGTTCTCTCATAAATTGATGTAAGTGGTTTATTGAAGTAAACTCTTTAATATTTAATTTGTTAAGAGTATTTATGCAGTGAAACATTTTCTTCGAATTAAATGTTTTCCCGGATAAAATAACCACTATCAAATCACTGATATTTTGAATAATGTTGTTTAATAAGTTAAATTGTGAGCTATTGTTAGTCTGACTGTTTATTGCACCTTTTTCTATAAAATTTAATCCAAATAGTATCCCTTCAAATATATGCTCCAAAATAACATATGTTATTATTTCCCATTCAAGTGTCTTTGTTATTCTTGAATTGTTTTCGCTTAATCGCAATAATTGAATTAACGCATTTTTAGACGTGTCTATTAATTTTTTCCATCTAATATACATCGAATCAAGAGATTTCACGATATAAGGAGGTAACCAATAATAATACATTAATCCTCTAAAATAAACTTTTTCATTTTTTTTGTAAGTGAAATCCTGCATTATTAATTTGAATTTCTTTAAAGAATCTTTATCATAAGTTAAAACACTTAATATTTTGTTATATTCTTCAATGCTACAATTCACGATTCCAATTTCATTAATTCGATTCGATAACCAATCAATAAAGGGATTAGAAATATTAACTTCTTTTATTGACATATAAGGGCATTTGCTTATTAAATATTCTTTTAAATTGTTGCTTGAAAGAATATTATATAAATCGCTCCAATTCGATATGTTATTTTTATCGTATTCAACTTTGAATGCAAATCCGTTGTTTTCTTTAACTGTTTTGTATAGATTCATATCTTCATTAGAATCATCTGCCAAGAACAGAATTTTGTTTCCGTTTTCAATTAATTTTTTTATAATTTTTGTTTTAACATGTTGATTAATTAAAAGATTACTTTCTTGTAATGCGTGTTTTTGTAATTCTATCGGTGTACAAATAATTTGATAATTATTTGTAAAACTTAAATTTTCAATTATGTATTCGATTACTCCTTGCATAAAAGGTTCATAACCAGAACTTAAGAATAGTATTTGCGTTCCCATTCCTGTAAGTTTTAGCAGCAATTCCATAGATTTAATAAAATGAGGATTTATATCAACTAAGTGTTTTGCAGTATAATATCCAACGGAATATAATTGTTTTACAGAGATGGGTTCACCGATAGTAAATACATTTTGAAATTTAGATTCTTTTTCTATAATGTTAATAAATTTATTAGATATGTTTTTTTCTATAAGGTTAAATGTAATGCTTCGAAACAGTGACCTATCATTTTCATTTCCATTATTATAAAATTTTTCATTTGCAGACAAAAATGTATTTATATTATCTTCATTAATAAGTAAATTAGGATACGAACATGCTCTGTACCATGAAGTTCCATTTATTATTGTTCTATCTACATCTAAAACTATATAATTTGCAGTATTCTCGTTATTTTGCAATTTGTTCATTTTGTTTACTCTCCATCTTGTTTTTTAAATTAGTTTTTCAATCCATTTTACAATCTGTTGAATAGAATCATCATCATTATCTGTCAAATATAAAACATTATCATTGTCTTTATACTTTAAAAACGCCTCATGCACTTTTTTTACATATTCGTAAGTGTCTTCACGAGCACAAAGTTTTTCTCTTTCAACTCGTTCGTTAAATCTTTTTCTTTTTTCTAAACGGGCCAGAATTGTATCAATAGAAGGATTTAGTATAATTACATATGGGTTAATGTATTGTAAAGCGTTCATAGCTATAGTGTTTAAGGTGTTGTATTCATCTTTCGACATCTGTCCTAGACTATACTCGGTTTGAGAATATACCAATGAATCATAAATACTTCGACTGACTAATAAAAATTCACTTGATTTGCATTTTGCGAAAGAATTTGCTTTTTCTACCTTTTGAGACGCATAAATTGCAGTATAAATTCTATGGTATAATCTTAATAAGCAACATTCATATGCGTTCATAATTGCCATACTTGGAAATTGCTTTAAAAAATTTATATCAAAATCATTTTCTATAAAAATTTCTTCGTTTTTGATTTTATTAATTAGTGTTGTTTTTCCTGAACCATGTGGTCCGGAAATATAAATAGGCAATGTCATAAAATTCTCCTTATTATTTTTATTTTGAATATAATTGAAATACATCTATAAGTAGTGTATAATTATTACAATAAAGTATTAACTCTTTTGACTTTTAGGAGGTGCAAGTAGTGAAAATAACTTGCCTTGTAGGTAGCGCTAGAATTAATGGAAGTACGAATTTTATAGTTGATTCTTTTATTAAAGGTGTGCATGAAAATCATGATATTGAAGTGAAAAAATATCATATATCAAAATTAAATATTAATTATTGTTTGGGCTGCAAAAAATGCTATGAAAATGGTATATGTATTCAAAATGATGATGTGAAAAATATTGTGGAAGATATTTTAACTTCTGATTTTGTAGTGATTGCTAGTCCTTCTTATTGGGGTGATGTTCCAGGACAATTAAAGACATTTTTTGATAGAAATACGCCATACGGAAATACTAATGAGAAGAGAATTCTATTTTCTAAAACAGGGGCTAAAGGTATAGCAATAGCAATTAGAGCGGGAAAAACAGAAAAAGAAAATTCTTTGATATTAGATTATATTGAACACTATCTAGGACATCTTGATATAGAACCAATTATTAGGATTTCATTATGTGAAACAGATTCCTTAGATGATTTAATGTCGAAGCACAAATCTGAATTAAATTATATATATAATATTGGTAAAAATATAATGATGTATGTATAATCGTATTTCAATGATTATATATAACAATATGCAAATGTATTTTATTATGCTATGATTTGTGTAAATTGACTACAAAATTCAAATAATAATCCAATTAGAAATATTACAGTTGATTTTAAAATTAACATAAATAATTATATTTGGATTAACTTGTTCAATTATGTTGACTATTTATTCAAAAAAGACGAATCGGTTTAGTTTCCCGAATTAAGATAGTTCGAGCAACTAAACCGATTTTTGTTGTGAGTATTTTTCTGCTTTATTTTTTCAAAATGTTTTGTTACATAAGTATATAGTCTACATATTTATAACAATTTAACTCAAACCAATTATGATTTTTTTTAAAATATTTTTTTGTTGGTTTTCGACTCTTATGATGTTATAGTCTATTTTTTGAAGTGCGTTATTTTGAGGTTTTATATTATATTTAGCGCAAGTTATTAGGTTTTTATATGCAGTTTCTATGAGATGGTCTTGTTCCTCTATTATGTCTTTGTAACATTCTAATCGTTCTAAGATTAGTTTAACCACTTTTTTATGTTCATATAGATTTCTAATATCTTGTAAATATATTTTAATATTATTTTCTGTTGAAACAATATTAAAATGCTTTTTTTTAAACATCTTAATAAAAAAATCAATACCATCAATGTTATTTAAAATATAGGGGACATGATGTATTTGGATTTTGTGTGGTTTATAGAAATGCTTTAATTTTTTTATTAATTCTTTTTTTGATAGACATTTTTCTTTATATGCATAATTGATTTTTAGAGAATGATTTTGTAATTTACGAGACCTAAATCGTGTAAACGATTTGGGTACCGTTTTTATAGAATTAATGAGATTCTCATATTTTACTTTAATTGTTGCATAATATTCACCTATACCTTTTTTTACTATATATCCACAACAATAAAAATCATTAGTTAAATCGTTGTATCCATAAATTAGCCAATCATGACAACGGTCCCAATCCCACTGAATTTCAGAAATACCTAAGTACCTTTCATTCAAATTCAACATCAAATAAAAATTATTATTTATTTTGTTTTTTATTTGATTAATACTGACAGTTTCTAATTTAATATCATATTTAGTAATAAATCTGTTTTTTTCAACAAAACCACTTCCGCAAAAATCAATATGCCAGTCCTTTTTATAGTAATAACAATGAAGATTAAAAAATTCGTTTATTATTATGTCATTAATATCAAAGCCATTAGCCTCTAAAATACCAAGATAGAATGCGTTATAAGGATAAGTTTTTATAAAGGGATCTGTGTTAAGGGGTAATATCTTTGTGTGTGGCATTATTTTACCTCCGGTTAATTTAAATAGTATTCCGCTTGAGCCTTCCACAATTCTGCATACTTGCCATTTAATTTTAATAAATCGTTATGTGTTCCTACTTCTATAAGTTCTGCTTTATCAAAAACAGCAATCTTGTCACAGAAAACGCAGCTTGATAATCTGTGAGATATGTAGATAGCAGTTTTATTTTCTACAAATGAATTAAATCTTGAGTACATTGAACTTTCGGCAATAGGATCCATTGAAGCTGTGGGTTCATCTAAAATTACTATCGGTGCATCTTTATATAATGCTCTTGCAAGTGCAAGTTTTTGGGCTTCACCACCTGAAATCTCTACTCCGTTTTCTTCTAAATCTTTGTAAAGATAGGTGTTTTCTTGATTCTCCATTTTCAAAATACGCTCTTTAATATCTGCTTTTTCAAGAGAATCATATAATTTAGTTTTATCACAATCATCATTTGCTGCAATGTTTTGTGCTGCAGTAAGCGAGAAAATTTTATAGTCCTGAAATACAACAGAATATAGTTTGTTCAGGCTATCTTTTGTGTATTCTTTAATGCTTATATTATTAATAAGTATTTCTCCTTCAGAGACATCATATAAACGACATAATAACTTTATAAATGTAGTTTTTCCGCTACCGTTTTTACCTACAATTGCATAGTGCTTACCACTATTTATTTTTATATTTATATTTTTTAATGAATATGTGCTGCTTTCTGGATACTTAAACGATACATTTTTAAATTCAATATTAAAATGGTCTGAAAAATCTAACTCTTTTGTTCCATATTTCATATCATCTGGAGTGTTTAATATTTCAAAATAATAATTAACAAGAGGGATTATTTTTTCGGTTTGACCGAATGTCCATGTCATTTTCATAACACCTTTAACGATTTGCATAAAGGAACCACAGTATAATACTAGTGAACCAACACTAAATAATCCTAAAAGTCCTTTTATGCCTATAAATAAATACACACCAAATCCGACTATTGATGCTAAAATTGCTACAACAGAACTGGAACGTGCAGATTTTAATGATGCTTTTCTCAGTATAGTTTCACCATCATTAATCATTTTACTAGTAGCAGTATCATTAATTATTGTTTGTTCTTTGTATAATCGTATTTCTTTTCCCGTCTTGTAATCAGAAAACATATTTAGAAAATAATAAAATATTTTGTTTAGAACAGCATATTTGTTTTCTGATTCAAATTGATTTTTGTTCATTTTTAGAGCTATCAATAAAATCATTATTGCCATAATAATTACAGCAATAATTACACTAAATAGAAAGATTGGCTTTTCAAAAAAAGTATTACCTGAAGAAGTAAAGCCGATTTTAAGTAAAGGCAAAATTAGTATAACTGACAGAATAATTGTAACCATTCCGAAAACAAAATCTCGAATCATATGTGCAAATGTTGTAAAAGAGGAATAGACTCTCTCTTGAGATTCTGAATGTTTATGAACTAATTCTTTGAAATCACTATCTTCTAGCTTTGAATATTCGATTCTATATAACTTTTCAGCAATGTTTTGCAATTCATTATTATACATTAGTGTTCTATGCACAAATTGTATATCTCCTATGTAGTTGCTTAAGAAAAACAGAGTTAAATTTATAATTAGAGCCAGTCCAATATTTAATATAAGGGTTGATATTTCAGAATTATAAGTCAATAAATCTATAATTTTTGAAGTGAACCAAATATTTACAAAAGGCATAGTAGCCATTATTATTGCAATAAATATCGAACTTGGCATAACATTTTTTTCTAATTTATGCATTTCTTTAAAAGCAGATATAATTGTTTTAATTTTATTCATGGTTTACATTCATCTCCTTATAATAATAACTCTGTGCCTGGAACATTCTGTAGTAAGCACCTTTCAATGACATTAGTTCTGCATGTGTTCCAACTTCAGTTATTTTTCCATCTGATACGAAAAGAATTTTGTCACAAAATACTGTTGATGATAAACGGTGAGAAATAAAAAAGGATATTTTATCTTTTGTGATTTCATTATATTTTTGATATAATTCTCTTTCTGCTATAGGATCGAGAGCTGCAGTAGGTTCGTCTAAAATCAGTATAGGTGCATTTTTGTATATCGCTTTAGCTAATAATAATTTTTGTTTCTCTCCACCAGAGAATTCGGCTGCTTCTTTATAAATATCTTTTATCATTGGTGTATTTTCTTTATCTTTTAATGATTCTATTTTTTCTAATATTCCGGCTTTTTCAAATGCTGAATATATTCTTTCTTTGCTGAAATTCTTATCAACACTGATATTTTCTGCTATAGACATTGGCATAAAAAAGTAATCCTGAAATACTACAGAGAATAGATCAAAATAGCTGTCTTTTGAATATAAAGTAATATCTCTATTATTTACAAGTATTGAACCTTCGGTTGCATCATATAATCCACATAGTAATTTGATAATAGTGGTTTTTCCTGCGCCGTTTTCTCCAATAATGGCGATGTTTTCACCTTTTTCTATTTTAAATGAAATGTTGTGTAATGTGTTATTATCAGCATTTGGATATTTAAATGATACATTATCAAATTCTATGGATTCTATGGATTTAAAGTCAATTTTATTTTTGTTATCATATAATAAATCGTCTTCAATATAGTTTCTGTATAATCCACAGGATTTGCAGCAATATTCCATTCTTGATATGGAGCCTACTAATTTCACAATCCAATTTGAAAATCCTGAAATTATTCCAAAGAAAAATATAAAATCAGATACCTTTATGCTGCCGTTATATGTTAAATATACCAAATATGAATATGCTACCAACTCTCTGATAAAGTTTAATAGCGCTCTTACACTGCTGACTTTAAAACTTTGTGGACCGTATTGTTTTGTTATTTTTTCTAAATTGGATATTATTTTTGCAAGTGTATATGTAAAGTAATCTTCAAAATTATATAGTTTTATATCTTTTGAAGCAGAGGTATCCTTGCTTAAATTATAGAAATAGTAGAATTTTACTGTTGTTCTGCTTCTTGTTTTATTTATAACTAATTCTTTGTCATGTAGAAATCTTAAAAGAAAAAATTCTATAGCACAACTTATAAGGATTGTTAAAATCATAAATATATTTATTTTATAAAGCAGAGCCATAGATGTAATTACGCCGACTATGCATACAAAAATTTGTCCCAGATTATCTATGAATGATGCTGCCGGGGAATAACTGCTTCTATAAAATTCTGCAGCTTCTTTATTTCTTTTCCTTCCCTCAAGGCTTTCAATATTTATGTAGTCTGTATAAAGATTTTTTCGAAATGCCTCCATAGAGTATCTCATTCTTATGATATTTGAACTTCCTATCAGAAGTTCGTTCATGAAAGGATCCAGCCAAGTAATAAGGGTAATCAGAAGACTTAACATTGCGATAATTATTATAAGTCTATTGATTGTTACACCATCAGTTATACAATCAATCATAACTTTTGGTATGTATGCAGTTATGATCGGCTGCAAAACAAGTGCCGGAATTTTTATAATGAAATATATTAAACTTTTTCTGTCCCAGGTTAACCAATTTTTAATCATATATTTGAAGTTATCCATAATAATGTCCTTTCTTTTTAGGGTTATAGTTCTTTAAAATGTGTTTTAGTAATTTTCTTTCAGTTTTATTTTCTTGTTGCAATTTTTTATAAATATTATTTAGTGTGTTTCTGTTTTTTGTTAGATTGTACTTAAAAGATAATAATAGAATTTTGTATGTGGAAGTTACTATTTCTTCATATTGATTGATAGTTAACTGATTTATGTCCATTCTCTTTAAACATAAAAGGACATTTTGCCTGAATTCATATATTATTCTTATGTTTTGGATGAAAATCGTTTTTCTTTTGTTTTTTACTATATTCACCTTTTTGATTTTTCTAAGTAATTTATCCAATGAATATATTCCGGCAACTGGATGCCAATATCCATCTCTAGCAGAGTGTTTCGGGAAAAACATTCTTTTAATTTTGTAATAAAGTATATCTTTTGTTATTTTTGGTTCGTTCCAATTTGTATTGATTTTAATAAAGTGATTTCTAAAATATGATGGGGAAGGTTTTATATAATTTGATAGTGTATGTCTAAGGGCACTTTCAATTTCTAAATAACTTAATTCAATATTTCCGAATACTTCTTTATCTTTTGAACCTATATAACTTGAACAATAAAAACTCATTGTTGTATCATTATATCCATATATTAACCAATCATGATTGCGTTCCCAAGAAGTATGTACTTTTTCATTTTGAAAATATTTTTGATTTAACATCAAAATTGCATAGTATCCATCATCAATATATTTTTTTATGGTTTCAATAATATTATTGGTGTCAGGAAATTCAATAGAATTAAATCTATTGAATTCAAACATTCCGCTGTTTCTAAAATCAATTTTGTGAATTGCGCTTTTTTTGAAATAATACAATTCTAGAAAATCGTTTAATATAACATCGGTATAATCAATATTATTAGCTTCAAGGATTCCAAAATAAAAAGCATTATACGGATATGTAAGCATCATCTTTGGTATCTTATACGGTAATACCTTTTGTGGCATTTTTTAGTCCTCCTAAAAATATCTAATTATTAAATAAAATATCATAAAATAATAATTTGATTATTTTCAGTTCAAATGTGTTGATAATTTCTGCAATAAAGAAATTGTTGTGGTTTTATAAAAAAGAGTTCTCTATCTTATTTGCTCGATAGAGAACCCTGAGAAAATCAACTTTTATTATTTGTTTTATTTATCTTGTTTATATATTACCGTTCAGTATATGACTAGGTTGTTTATATGTAGATATATTATGTTGAATTAAGATTGTACATTTGTTAAAATAGTTTTGAGACAGATAATTGTTTTAATTAGTAGTATTTATGGAGTAGATATGCGTTGGACTTTTGAAGAATTAAGACAACTTGGTTTCGGTTTTGTATCAGGAAGTACAAATCAGAAATACAAAACTATACTTGATGAAAATAATATAAAGAAAATTGAAAAGCAGCATTTGCCTGAAGGTATAGTCAACAGTTTTAGGAATGGTGAATATAATACATATATCACAACAGACGAGATTTTGTTATATAGAGTTTATGGTTTGACTCCTTTAGGGCAAGCTGGAGCTAAGCAGTTAGGCGCATTTGCAACTACCGAATTTGCCGAATCTCGCATTGATGTCAAGATGCGCCTTGCATTAAATCCACAATGGAAGAATGCTTTGTATATCGAAGAAAAGATAATTATTCCTAAAGATGTGATTTTGAATATTGGTATTGTTGCTCCTGTTGAATTGCTGTCTGGCACTATCCTTGAGGGTGGTGCAGATCAGGTATTATTGCCAGAGAATTGGTCTGAAGATTGGGTGGTAGGATATCGTTTTGTTACCTCAGAACCATTAATGGATTATCCTGAATATACTACAGAAAAACCTTCTGAAATAAGGCTTAAATAATTTCATTTATATTTAATGATAAAATAGCATTTTAAAACTTGCAAATTTACAACATATTAGTTAGAATTATATTAATAAATATAAAGAGAAAAGAAGGACAAGAATATGGCAACATATCAATTTTACGCAGAACTTGAAGACTATAAACCAAAAATGTGGAGAAGATTTTTAATTAATGAAAATATGACGATTGCACAGCTTGGTTATGCTGTTTTAATCATCTTCAAAGCTAATGGGAGTCATCTTTTTAATATAGAAAAGCCTTTAAGTAATGGTAATAAAGTGTTTTATGAAATTTCGAATTCAAGCAATGATGATTTGGAGCTGAATAGTATTGAAAGATATGATGCAACAAAAGAGAGAGTATATAATGTTGTAAGTTTGGATGATAAAGATAATATTCTTATTGTTAATTATGATTTTGGTGATGATTGGAAAATTAAATTAAAACTTGAAGAAATATATGGCGAAGACAATTTGAAAAATAATGACATACCATGTGTTATTTCAGGTAAAGGTTATGGAATTGTAGAAGATTGTGGTGGTGCACCTGGTCTTATGCAAATTGCAGAAACTGATGATTTGAAGTTAGTAGATTTAACTCATTTTGATAAAAACGAGTTAAATGATATGCTATCATCAAATATGTCTTATTTACAAACTTTGTATGAAAATGAAATGTAATTGTTTTTTGAATTATAGTAGTGAAAAAGGTAAGCTGTTCAAGGCTTACCTTTTGTTGTTTGTCATTATTTTATTGCTCTCCAAATATCTCGACTTTGTGCGAAATGATATCCTTGTTTAGTAAGATATTCAATTTCTTTTTTATAATAACCTGTAGCTGAAAAAGGATTATGGGAGAGGATAAAATTTTTGTTTTGAATAAGCTGTTCATGAATGAATTGCTCATTGACTTTCCAGATATTACTTTCGCCAATAGTGTTTACAACATTATCCCAATCATCTAATTGAAAATATGTTGCCTTTCTTTTTTGAGCCACTTCAATATAGGAAATATTATCTTGATTAAATTTTCCCAATACGACCTCTGATGAATTAGGATTTTTGGTAGCTCTCTTTGCGTAACTTTTGATTGTTTCATTTAATCCATTAGGAATGTAGGAATGGGTTGTTGCTTTTTCTTTTTTCATAATGTTCAATCCTTTCTGGATATGAACATCAACATAATCAAAAAGAAAAATTGAGCATAACTAAATAGAGGGTATGTACTCAACTTTTTTCTAAGTGAAAGTAGTTGATATTCATATCCTCGCCTTATGTACACTCAAGCGATTATTATGTTTTTGTAATTATCTGTGTTAGAGTTGCATAAGATTGAATGAGGGAAAATAAAAAAGACCATCACAAGATTCAACAAAAGGAATAATCCTTTTGCGAATGCTTGTGATGGTTAGACTCATAATCGGTACAACTCACAGGGAAGCTGATTTTTCTATTTTGTGTTCTCTCTCTGATCTTTGGAGGAACTACCATTAGTTTTATTTTTTTTATGGTTAAATACTTTTGGCTTTTTTTCAATATTGTCAACAAGCGTTTTAACGCATTCTGTAAGTGGCACAGCATCAAATATATCAGCGTGTGGTTTTTTAATAATTAAACATTTTTT
Organism: Bacteroides sp.; assembly: GCA_023665085.1. Lineage (GTDB taxonomy): Bacteria > Bacillota > Clostridia > Oscillospirales > Acutalibacteraceae > Eubacterium_R. Next base: position 11,041 of record JAMPEQ010000007.1, on the reverse strand, counting down.
GCCGTTAAGATCAATAGCTATTTCACCAATAACTATATTGTTTTCTTCTGTTCTTAAGAAACCATTTTTATCAACATATAATCCGTTGCTATACATTGTTGGTTAAATCCTCCCTTAAAATAGTTTGCAATAAAAAAACGAACAGTGAATCGTACTGTTCGTAAAGTGGGTGCTTGAAATAAAGCCTTACCAAAATATCGGTAAAACCACCTACGATAGTACTATGAAACTTTTAAAACATTCGTTTTCTATAAATTCTCAAAGTTCAATGGCTTTGCTTGTAAGTGGTCGGGACTTGAAGGATAATAATTTTTAAAGTCCAAATCAAGTAGCCTTCCCGATATATAATAGTTATTTAGTTTTTGAGGTCAGCGCTCTATATTTTAGGAAATAACTGAACCCTTATAGTAGCTACCTCCGGTTAAGTAGTACATTGTTCTATACCTCATTTTATGAAATTAACAGCAAAACAAGTCATTAGTATATAAATTTTAGCAGCCGGCAAATCTCAAATTTGAATAAAAATGATGCTAAACTGTTAGTCTTATAATAGCACGCGCTTTTTATAAAGTAAATAGTTTTTTGGAAAAATTTTGAATTTCGTTCTTATGCACACAAATAAATGAAATATTTGTGCAAAATCAACAATTTTTTTGTTTTAAAGGACAAGCTATCTGAATATTAACAGCAAATGTAACAAAAATAATATTTTTGCATAAAAGGGGTTGACAATCCCACGGAATCCCACGAATTTCTAATATAATGGGTAAAAATTCACTGTTTTTTCATTTCCGAAAATTCTAAAAAGTATAATCAAAATTACATGTTTAGTCAAAATTTTACGATATGCGATGTTTTTTTAATAGTATAACTTACTTTGAATAAATTTGTTTCATAAAGAATGTGTGAAAGAATTTTATATTTATAATTATATTTGAAATTATGAGGATATTTGTTTTATCTTTTATATTTTTTCTTAATATACAACTACGATATCTATATAATACGATTTATTAAATTCGAATTATAATTTATTAGATTTAAAAGTACTATTTTAAAATACCATTAAAGGAAAAAATAAAAATACTATAATGAGAGCTTTGAAATTAAAACATCATTATAGTATTTTTTGTATATTACTATATTTAATTAATATACCAATGCTCAGAAATTCTTGCATTTGAACTATCGGTATTTGGATCTGCCTCATCAAATTTAGTTAAAGTTGGAAGATTAATAGCTGTCCCGAATACGAGAGCATGTCCAGTTTGTAGATAAGTTAATCTGTCTAAAATACTTCTATTAATATAAGGTACCATTTTAGAGATATAGCTTAAATCATCTGGATTTTGCACTCTGTGAATTATAAAGTTGCTGCATTGGGAAACAACTGTTTTAGATAATTCACTTGGTCTCTGAGATGATATTCCCATAAGCAGACCGTATTTTCGTCCTTCTTTAGCAATTCTCTCAAATATATTATATGATAAAGCCCCACTGACAGACTCGTTTTTTACAAATCTATGAGCTTCTTCAATTATTAAATTAATAGGCATTTCTGCTTTATGATCTTGAAATCTTAAGTAGTCAAGAATTATTTTTGATAAAACTTTTGTGATTACTTCAGCGGATGAATCATCTAACATACTAATATCTAAATCTAAAATTTGACTGCTGAATAAAAGAGATTCTATGTATTCAGTTATAGATGAATATTCGGTTTTGACAAAAATCTTACCTTGTATACCATCTACAATTGCTTGTAATCTTGTAGAAAGAGTGGAAGTATATTCTTGAATTCGTTGAGAACTTAGACTTCCTTCATAAAGTGTTGCGAATTGTACAGCTTGTGAGAATTCGCTTAAATCATATGGAACAGTCTTGTTTATTACGATATTTGTCGAGTCGGAGCGTATAAAGGATTCACAATATTCGATTAACAAATCGAGTTCTTTCATTTCGCCATAGCTAATAGTTAAATAGTCATTGAGCGTTTTTGATGTTTCCGGAATGTTTGTTGATAATTTAAACTCATTTGTACCAAACTGCGAAAGAATTGTTTTTATTTTATCTCCTTTTGATGATGTAGAATCTGAACTGTTTAAAATTCCCAATACAGTTGAAGCTAAAATATGATTTTTTACTTCATCATCACTTCCATCAGGATCAAAAAATACTTTAGCAATGTCAATTGCTCTTTTTAAAACGGGTATTTGTGTTTTTTCAGAAGCATGTAATAATATTGCCCAATCGTCAGCAGATAATGCCCAAGCCGGTATTTCAAAGTGTGTATCTTCATCTATATCACAGGATACACGATTATAATTTATATCAGGATTATGGTCATTAAGTTTTTCAAAGGCGTTACCATATTCTCCATTTGAATCGAAAATCACAAATTTCGCACCCTTCGCTGAACAATTTTGCTTTTGGAAGATGTTTTGTAATATTCTTGCTATAGTATTGGATTTTCCTGCCCCGGTGTTACCAAATACAGCGAAATGAAATCCAAAGAATTTATCAATATTTACATTTACAGAATAGTCAGGAAAGACTACAGACTGTCCTATTTTTAAAGAAATTAGCCTGGTTTTATCACCGGAAATAATTTCTTCTTTAGCTTCACCAATGTCTAACATCATATGTAATTCTTTTTCGGTTATTATATTAATTTCCGAAAATAGTAATGGCATTTTAGAGACACCAAATGTAAAGTGAAGATTACAGATTTCGCCTACTAGGTTTAATTTTACAACACGAATATCTAGTGGTTTACTCAAAGCCTTATTTGATATAAAATTTTTATCTTCAACTGAAATTATTTCTGCAATAATTTTTCTGTTGAATTCACTTATGGAGACATAGGAACCTATTTCACCTACAAATCGTATTCCATCAATTGTATTTAGATAATTGCCTATATCGTTATATAATTCAGCCAATATGTTTTGAGAGTCAATTTGAATTATTTTACCAATACTATTACTGCTCATTTTGTTCTCCTGAATTTTCATTCCTTAAAAATTTTTTGATAGCTGTAATTCCATTTTGTAAATTTAATTCTTCTTGAATGTTCTCATCAAGATCTGGTAATAAATCATTGATGAAATTTTTAAAATAATGAATCTTATCATCAGAATTAATAACAATAATTCGCTTATCATTCATTTCAATAAGTTTTTGTATATTATCGCCCGAACCTAAAACAATTAATTTGAATGAAGGATTAGACAATGAATTTAGTATTATTCTATTAATATGATCATCCGAAAAGCTATATCCAAGAGTAATTAATACAGAGTTGTTTTTAGATAGAAGTTGCTGCATATTTCTCATAAGATCTGAATATGGAGTCATTAAAGTTGAACGGTCTTTTTGAGGTGTAGGATATATCATCATACGATTGGCATCGCATAATTCAACAGGTTTTTCTATTATTTCCTCATCTTCAAGAATCCAATTTATTGAACCATGAATTTTATATAGATTAAAATAATGTGATAGTTTTCCCCACACATCTTTTTGCAAATTCATATTTTCTACGAATATGTAGTTATAAGAATTCGGATTAAATTTTCTCAAATATGTACCGGAAAAACCATTGTTGTAGAAAAATCCTAAAGTGTCTAAGGCTTTTTCATTATATTGATCATAATTAGTTGTGAAAATATTAATCGGATTTTTAGTAGATGATTGAACTATTTTTAAATAAAATGATTTATATAATTCACTTACTTCACAAGAATTTTGACCATTAACAATTGATTCTTTTAGAAATTCCTGTACAATTGATATTTTATTCTCGATATTATTATCCACTGATACAAGATTATTTGCCATTTTTATAGAAACCATATAATCCATCATGGTTTCAAGATTATTATCGCATTTGCCTTTGGGATCTATTTTCCCAATTTCAAAGGTAGGATTTTTGTCAAAAAAATTCGAAAATAATCCTCCCATTGTTGGTATAGCTTTCTCATTACCATTATCATCTAAATAACTAGAACAGCCAGAGCCAAGTAAAAAGTTTAAATTTTCACATTGAAGATATTGCGAAAACTCTTTTTTTAGTTCATTTAATTCATAAGGTTTGGATGAATTTCCTTTATATACAGTAATTGAAGTACACATAAATATATCCTTTCCAAAATGTATCTTTCTTTAATAATATTTCAATAGTAAGCAAAAGTCAAATTAAATATAACTATATAATTTAACGAAATTTTTATTTTTACATTTGAATTTCAATTAATTATGCTATAATGTAAAAGAAGGTGATATTATTATGAAAATAAAAAACGATTCATTAAGCCTGAAAGATGATAATATGAGTTTAGGAAGTATAAATAAATTAGATTGGCAAGATCATTTAAGAAATTTATTGATTGCGTTAACTGGAGCTGTTCCGTATATCGGTGGACCTATATCAGTTTTATTAGATAAGTACATACCTGAGAGACACCAAAAAAGATTATCTGATTTTTTTGACAGTTTATTTTCAGATTTAAAACAAATTGAAGAAGAAAAAGTTAATCAAAATTATTTGAAAAGCGAAGAGTTCGGTTATTTGTTAGAAGAGACTATTGAACGAATTGTAAAAACATATCAAAAAGAAAAAATTGAGGCATATAAAAATATATTGTTAAATTCAATAACTGATAAAGAAACTAATCAGGATGTTAAAGAAATTTATCTTCACTTAGTTGATGAACTAACAGATTATGATTTAGATGTTCTTAAGCATATCCACAATGGTTATGAAGTTGGCTTTACTTCTGGCTTTTGTAAAGAAAGGGCAAGGCAAGAAGATAAATCTGAGATGAGAAATGCAGTATTTGATATGTTTAGACATATTTATGATCAGGGTAATTTGAATTGGAAAATTGATTTATATTCTGTTGTTCTTCATTTGATCAGTAAAAAGTTATTATTAGAAGATGATTTGGTTTATGAACACTTTAAAAATATGGATGATGAAACTTTGTTAAATGATCCAAGTATTATTTCAGGCAAATATTTGTATGATGTTAAAGGATATCTGACAAGTTTATCTTCAGGATTTATTGATTTTATTATTAAATCATAACATTGTTTTGAGTTTTATGAAAAATTAATTATAATTTAATAAAAATATTTTGTAATATTATGTTTTAGTAAGTATTAATATTTTGGAGGATATAATATTATGGCTGAATATAATGAGAAATTTAATAATGACGATTTTAATGCAAAATCAAAATTTGAAATAGAATTGTTGCTTAAACAAAGAGAAGTGTTAGTTGAAAATATTAAAGAAATTAATAGTAATATGTTTAAAGTTATAGTAGCAACAATACCTGTTTTAATAACATTGTTATTATCTTATTCTGAAAAAGTAATACCTAGTAGTAGTGCACCTTTGATAAGATTTTTTATTATCCAGTTTATAATAATATTAGCAATGACAATATCTGCATTTCTTTTTAATGGGAATGTTAATCGTGATTATATTGTTGCAGTAGATAAATATTTATATGATAATTATAAAATAAGCGCTCTGTTTTATGAAAGTGATCTAAGCAGAGAAGATATTACTGGTACTAAAGGAGTTTTTCCTTTAATTACTATGCTTATCGGAGTTAGTTCTAGTGTTGTCGTTGGTGCATTTGTAATTTATTCAATATATATTGATGCAAGTGTGCTTTATTTTAAGAGTATTGGTGGAATTCTCTTATTTGCGTTTATGGCTATTGAAATAATAGCATATGCCTATTTAATATATTTAAATCATAAAAGAAAAGTTAATAAAACCTCCTCAATCACAGATGCATGTGTGGAACACTTGAACAGAAGTAAAAATAACAAATGAGTTATTCTTAAATATAATGATATGCAGGACTTGTCATACGGTTTGTTAATTTGAATTTATATATAGTTGAAAAATTCTTTGAAGCAATCTGATTAAAAGAACTTTTTATTTTGGAAATAATTAAAACAGTAAAAATATAAGAATAATATGTAAGAGACTTTTGAGAGACTGAACTCTCAGAAGTTGGCTTAAAATGGTGTAATTTTGGAATAAATTTTACACTCTGACTCCGTCATTTAAGGTTCGAATCCTTATACCTCTGCCACAGTTGGACAGTTCACTACGAACTGTCCATTTTCTTTCGCCTTTTGGCACATTTTTGCACTTTTCAAGGTGCTTTTTTACTTTATGCTATTATATGCTTTTCCCCATAATAGTCCTCTGTGAGACTTTCTGAGACTCACAAACTCGCCAAACCTTGCCAATTCTGTGAGAGACTTTAGAGAGATAAAGGCGAGGACTTTAATCCTCACCTTTACCTTAAGATTTGTGTAGCGACAAACAGAGCCAAGCGTTTCTGCAACACAATACATACCACACCTTGTTCTTAAAGTCCAGTAAAAATAAAATATTTCGCCTTTATATATTGTTTGTCACCGTATTATGAGGTAGGTGTGGTTCAAATTTTGAACTGTCCTTACCACTTTTACACCTTTACTCGTTTACTGCCTTTTGTTCTTTTTGATTCGCATATTTTGCTAATCTTTTTCTGTTTTGTTCAAATACCTCAGCAATTATATGTGTGTTTATATCCACAAAAGGTGGCAGATATGTTTAATAGAAACCAAAATCTATTGTTATTAATGTTATATTTTTTGGAATTCAGGCAATATTCCATTGTTGATGATGTTCAAGGATATAGCACACATTTTTTCTGCTGAAACAGAACCTTTTGATGTGATCCATTCTTGTATAATTCCTATAATACCACCTCGTGCAAACGCAATAATTAACTGCTGCTCTGAAGATATTTCGTGCTCGGAAAAATTATCCATTAAAAGTTCTGCTAATTGTTCACTTAATATATGAGAAAATGCAGTATCTCCAAATTCGCCCAGCAAAATGCTCATATATTTCTCTTGCTGTTTATAGAAATTACTAATCTCATGCAGTATTACTGCTATACGCTTATGAGAGGGTATAGTTGAGAAATTTCTTAATTGCTCTTTAAAATAATTAATCAGCTCTGTTTCTTTTTCCTCACGAATTTCGTATACATCGTGATAGTAACGATAAAATGTTGCCCGATTAATATTGGCTTTTTCAACAATATCGCTGACATATACTTTGTTTATAGGTGCACTAAGATGCATTTCCCAAAATGCATCACATATATTTTTTCTTGTCTTTTCTGTTATATCAGGTCGTTTATTCATGCTTATCTCCTAATGCAACACTTGTCTTAAAGTTGTTGGTTGATGGTATGGTTTTTTCAAAGTATAATATTGTTAGAATTAAGAGGAGGTATTGTGTGAAAAATCACACAATACTAATTATATTGACCTCAAAATTTCCATTATACACCTTGTTCGGCTACAACAAGGCTGTATGGCTGATTTTTAATGAACGATTTGTAGCCGGAAAGGCTATGGAAATTTATATGCAAAAAATATTTAAGTTCTTTTTAACAAATTGGGTTTGGTTGTGTGCTATTGCCTTAGCTGCAGCAGTAGCTGTCCTTATTTTCAGGTGGGATTCACTGAGCATTCTGCTTCGGCTCAATATATTAAGTTTTATTGCTATAAATGCACATGAAGTGGAAGAATATGGCTGGCCGGGTGGTGGTCCGATTATGGCAAATGATATTCAGCGTGGTAAAAAGCTGCCTTTCAATAAAGAGGCTTTTCCTGCAAATGCACCTATCGACAGATATCCTCTAAACCAATTTTCTACAATGTGGGGAAATTGTCTTGTAGTTTTTACAGTCTATCTGTTTCCAATGATTTGGCCCGATAAAATTGCTCTTGGTATTATGCCGATGATATTCGGTATTCTGCAGCTTCCCGTGCATGGTGGAATGAGTATAATGATTCGTTCTCCCTATAATCCGGGACTGCTGAGCGTTATTTTACTGCATATACCTATCGGTATTTACTATTTGCATTATGTTATTGCAAATGAGCTTGCAGTAAGCAGTACATGGATTATTGCTATTGCGTATTTGCTGTTTGTTATGATTTTTGTTGTGGCATTGCCAACCTATAAATTCTTTCCCAATATGGACACAAAATGGCCATTTACCAATGCACAGGTAAAATGCTATGAGCGTATTAAAAAGACCTTTATTAAATAAAAATTGCATTTTCACAAAAAGCAAAGTGTATATAATTCGCTTGTGCATTATTTTTCATTATACAGTAGTATTTTAAAATTGTAAATGTCCTTTTGATTTTTATAATGAGTAAGAAACAGAGTATATACAAGTGATAAAGGGTACATTAGTGGTTAGTAGCATTCTTTTTTTGACATAGATAAATTATTATATATGACTTTTATTTAAGCCGTTTACATAGTGATAACACGCTGTGTAAACGGCTTTTCCTTTATTCATTCACTGCTTTTAGCTCCTTTTGACTTGCATATTCTGCTAATCTTTTTCTGTTCTGCTCAAACACTTCATCTATCATGTGGGTGTAGATTTTAGCAGTTACGGATATGTCACTATGTCCCATTAATTCTTTTGCAACATTCAGTGGTACGCCTGCAGCTTGACAATCTGTACAGAAGGTATGTCGGAGCAGGTAAGGCTCGAGATCTGGTGCAAGAGTTGATTTTGTTATTTGATTTCTGTAAATCGTTGCACCGTTTGAGATGTCCATTTCTCTACAAAAGTTGTGCCATGCGTGATAGAACGCATTTTCATCAAGTGGTAAACTGTGATTTTTGTATCTAACAAATACCCACTTATCGTTTTGCCCTTTGAGTTTGTGTTCTATCAATGCTGATTTTAACTGTGGCGGAATCGGTATCTTTCTGCCTGTGCCAGCCTCAGTTTTTGATTTGCCTACTGTGAGGATTGAATTTTCAAAGTCCAACCAACTCCATTCCATTCTGCGAATTTCTATTGGTCTGAGTCCACAGTAGAGCATTGTTAGAACCATCGTTCCTGCATAATGAGTCTTAGCTGTTTCAAGGATCATTGCTCGTTCCTCATCCGTTATCGGTCTGCGACTGCCTTGTGTAACACTTGGTAGTACAATATCTTCAGCAGGGTTATCTGGTATCAATTTTTGCTTTTTAGCCTTACGCATAATTCGTCTTAGAGTCATTCTTAACTTTGATACCATTGCTTTACTCTTTCCGACATATTGATTCAGAAATCGTTGACAATCATCTTCGCGTATTTCGCATAATCTATAATTACTAAAATAGGGTATTATGTGAGTGTAAACATAATTTTTGTAATTGTCTTTATTTACTTGGCTGCAATCAGCATTCTTAACATTTAGTTCGTACCAGTTGTCTGCAAAGTCCTTGAACAGCATATCAGGGAATATACCTTTGTGTTTTTCTGTTTCTTTCTGAATGTAGTAATCACGAATTTTATCGTCCATAATCTTTCTGCATTCTTTCTCGCTTTTCTTTGACCTTGCGGTTAACACATCATACTCACCTAAGTCATTCTTAATTCGTTTAGTCATACGATAACAGATAAAGTTTCCGTTCTTATCGTATAGTTCGTACATAAACGCACCTCCTATTTGTGTATAATTTCAAATTCATACAGACTGTTTTTTGTTTTTATAGTGATGATATTGTCCTTTATGGTGTACTCACCATAGCCTGTATGAAACCAATCTCCCACTAAATTGTTGAAAGCAATATAGCGTTGTCCTTTGAACTTTTCAGTGCTTTCCCATATTGATAGAATGCCTTGGAAGTCAATATATCCCTCTCGCCATTTCCATTCTTCGTAATCCATATCTGAAATTTTTTGAACAGATTTAACTGCGACATTCTGATAATAATCAACTGGTTTTGGCATAAAATCATCCTCCTTTCAGCAACACACAATACCACAGAGACTTTTGAAAGTCCAGCTAATATAGAGATTATTTGTAAACAAATTCAAGTACATCGTAAATATAGTATTTATTGGTGTTTCCAATCTCTGCACACGATAGGTTTGAAACTAATTTTCTTGCTGTTTCTCTGCTGATGCCAAGCACTTTACCTACCTCAGTAACATTGAGAAAGCAGCCGTATTGTGCTGCTATTTCATTTGCCATAGATTTTAATTCTGATTTTGTTTTCTTCATAATGCCTCCTACATCAAAATACCAAAGCCTTGACTTTGTTGTTGATTGTCATATTCATTTCTGCAATGAGCAATTTGTGCTTTTGTGATTTTTAATCCGTGAGCACGCATTTTCTCAACGATTTTATCAAGTTCAATATCTTCAATACCACCATCATAGTAATCTTCGTTTTGTTCAATTGTTGGTAGATTTGAAAGCATTTCAAAAATATTTGCAGTCAATCCGTCAGTACAGTTTCCTGTTGTTGGTGTTTGATAATCGAGTATGTCCTCTGCAAGAATTGAATTGCAGCCGCCTAAATCAAAATACATTTCAAGATTTTTCTTTAGTAATCTCTCATCAAACAGTTTTGCATCTCTGCAGCGATGACCTTCACTGTCTGTGTAGGTCATATATTTGTATTTGGAATTGTACTTGATGTCAATTCCGTGCATACTCATTTTCCAAACGAACTCATCCATATCATAAGATTCCTGCATCATTTTCAATGCCCAGTATCTGATTTTCAATTTCCACTTTGGATTTTCATTTCGTCTTGTCTTAGCCTCTGTTACAATAAATCCGTTCTCTTTGCACAACTGATTAGAATAATTTTTTATATCAAGTAAGTCTTGCGGCGATAAATCCATTTTCTTTCCGTCCTTATAACTAACGGAATTTATAATAAAATGATTGTGCATGTGCTTTTTATCAATGTGAGTTGCAACTAAAACTTGAAAATTTGGGAAGCAATGTTCAGCCATTTGTATACCGATTTCGTGACATTTTTCGGGTGTGATGCCATCATCTTGAGCGAAGGATTGTATCATATGGTAGTAAATTCTTCCGCCTTGTTTGTTGAAATTATTTCGCACCATTTCAAATTCATCGTAACAGCTTTCGGGCATACAGTCTTTACCACTTATCAATTTGCCTAAAGTTTTTTCTTTAT
>JAMPEQ010000006.1 GCA_023665085.1 Bacteroides sp. | reverse complement strand
TTTTTTGTGTCTACTTTTATTTTACTCTTTCATTTCAACTGCGCATTTTTTATTTCTGTATTTAGTTCAATATATCATCATACATTTCCCATACCTTGAAGCTTTTATCAGCAAGAGAAGGGAATGATTTTGATATAATTTCGTGCAGATATTTTGCTTTTTTTACAATTGGCTTTTTTTCTGCCCAGTAAGGATTTTTTTCATTATTAAAAGCAGAAGCACAAAGCTCTTCAAAGACAGTTGCTCGGTCTTCAAGTGCATTAGTCGTTCCGTAATCTCTGGCAAAATAATTTTGATTATTTTCATTATCATAGTATGGCGATAGTTCTTGATCTCCGTAAGTATATTCAAAATCATCCGGATTTAGCTCTTTCCATCTTTCATCAAAGTTATTTACATGATTCGATATTCTGTTCTCCATTGCATGCATAAATTCATGATAAAATGTTCCGGTATTAAATCCTGAAATAGAATAGACAATAAACAATTCATTATCTATGCCCAAATCACTGCAGTATGCACTTATGTTATGTCCATTACTTTCATCATCAAAGTTACCGACTACATAGAGTTTGAATTTGCTGAAGTTAAATTCTCCGTCCGTGTCGAGTATTTCTTGATAAAATTCTTTAGGAAATGTTGATAAACAATATTTTATATCAAACAGTGTAAGAAGCAATTCACTTGACGAAAATTCATTGTCATATATATAAGAGTTTATTGTTGAATTTTCATCGTATTCTTTACCTGTTTCTATATCTATAGTAAATTCTTTTCTTATTTCATTTTCAGTTTCAGCAATTTTATTTTCAATATCATTTACGTTTATTTTTTCTATGTCTGCAGTCGTGCTGGTCATTGCATTGTTGTTAATAACAGTTACGATTTGAATTTGACACTCTTCATCTTGAAGAGATATTGCAGAATATGTATTTCCTACAGCAAAACTGCAGGGGTAATAATTTGAATTGTACTCCAGACTTGTTTCTTTTTTTACGTTATTGTCATAATCAACATAAGAATATTCGATTAGTTTATCAATATCATTAGCCATGTAGTACACTGTTCTGCCGATACAATTCACCACATTACTGGATTTATCAATGCTGTTTATATAAATGTTTTGATCATCATCTAAAAATACCATTAAGTCATTTTCAATATAGTGGGAATAGTTAGAAACATTATTATAAATTGCATATCTGGATGAATCTATAAGTTCATTTTCGTTTGCAAGTTTATCATTTTTATCTTGAATACTTAATGCTGTTTCTTTTGTAGTGCCAATTTCTTTAAAGTTAAAATCATATATTTTAGATTCAGGCTTATCATCAAAACAATATACGGTTATTTTATTATCTTCTGACAGCTTGATATCGGAAATACAATCAAATTCCTTGCTGCTGGACACATATTCCTTTTTTAACTTATTATAATTAATATTCCAAATATAAAAATAGTAATTTATGTCAGGATTTTCTTCTTCATCATATTGTGAAAGATCTTCAGGAGTTTTAGCATTATAATCTAAAGCTAATATTAAAAGATATTTATCATTTACCGCAATATTTTGAATTGTTTTATTTTTTAATTGTTCAAATGTTATGTCAGCTGTTTTTTCCACTTTGGGCATAATAGAGCATGAACACAGAAAAATTAACAAACAACACAATATTATTGATACAATTTTTTTCATATTTTTTCAAACCTCGAAAAAATATGCCTTGATAGTTACATCAAGGCATATCGTGCATATTATTTGTGCTTATCTTTTAATGTCATCCCACTTAACACCGTTAATCTGGAATAAATCATCAAATTTATAAACATTGCTTTCTTCTTTAGTGTGGCTTGGATACCAAACCTGAGCAAAGAATGGATTTGTCTTAGCAACAGCATCGTAATTCCATTCCTTCTGAGGTATGTAGCACTCAGGGCACCAGTGTCCGCCAAGAAGAATAAGAGCAGGTGAAGCTTCAAATTCTGCACCGCAGAGACCGCATTTCCACTTAAGTTTAGTTGCCATGTCACCCTTAGTCATAGAATCACTTAAGCACTCACCGCCACGGAATTTAGCAGCAGCCTTCATGTCTTCAATGTCAAGTTCACTTTCAGGTTTTGTTTCATCATAACCATGATCAAGCTTAAATTTCTCTGAAGCAGAGTTATCCTTATCGAAATTAATGATTTCAAAATCTTCCCATTTTGAAGGGAGCTTTCTGTAGTCATCCATTGTGCCATAGTAAGCTGAAATTCTTTCAGGATTTTCTGTTTTAACCCAGTCAAGAGTACCGAAATCCTTAGTTTCAGCAATCTTCTTCATAAATGGCTTAGCACAAGCTGCTACGAGACTTTTTGGAAGATATCTTGGTATTTTGAAATAGAATTCAACCTGATCAGCAAGTCTGTTGAAATAATCCTGTACAGGAAGATTTTCACGGAAATGGAGAAATTCTTCGAGCTTATCACCATCAGCATAAAACTGACCGTGGAAGTTCTTTGTGATGAACCAATTAGGATCAAAGAGCTTTTCAGGACCTGCAAGACCAAGAGTACCAAGAAGGAGCTTCTCAAATTCATAGTTTGAAATTCTGTATTCCTTACCTGAACCGATATTGAAGAAATGATTCCAGAAATCAGAACCAAGGTTTCCTGCTTTATCCTCAAGAACAAGGTTGCACATAAGACGACCTGAATCCTCAACTGTACACCATTCAAGAACACCATTAATAGGAACGTGGAACATAATAGGATCCATATTCTTAAGAATGTTTGGATAAAGAATACCTGACTGTCTCATAACAACCCAATTTTTTATGCCGCTCTCAACAAATGTGCGTTCAGCAACTGTCTTTGAAATAGCATAGTGGTCATAAATTGAAATTTTTATAGGATCACCGCATCGTCCCCAGTGGATAGGGTAGTTACGTCCGCCTGTTTCAGCAACAGTACCAATATAGCAAACCTTAACTGCATCAGGATCCGGCTGAGCGAGAACAGCTTTGCAGATGTTTTCAGCTGCACCTATATTTGTTTTCTGAGTTCTGTAAGGCTTCCAGTCTGCAGTAGGTGATACCATACCACCAACATGAAGAACATAATCTGAGCCTGTTACACCCTCAAGTATTGAATCGTAATCGCCAAGATCACCCCAAACAACCTTAACATTTGGTTTAGCCATGAGATCCTTAAGCTTTTCTTCATTTTTAGGGCTTTTTCTTGCAAGCATTTTGATGTTGATATCACTTGGATGCTTCATCATTTCCTGCACAGCAGCCCAACCCATATTACCAGTACCACCGGTAATAAATACGGTTTTCTTTGCCATAAGTTTTTCCTCCTTTTAATAGCAATATATTATATATTACATACATTTTAATTATAAACTAATTATAAACAAATTGCAATAATGTGTCCAATAATTCGTTTAGCTATTATAACAAATTTTTTAATGGATACTTGTGCACATTTAACAAAATAAATTTATATTGACTTTATACATACTTTGATGTATTATTTAATGGATGTATAAATATTTAGTTTATCCAGAGTGATTGAGGGACTGGCCCGATGAAATCACAGCAACCTGCATATGTAAGGTGCTAAAACCTGCGGCTAAACCGAGTGATGAAGCTAATGCACACGCTTGGTTTGCGTGTGTTTTTTATTATATCTAAATATTTTCTTAAGAAAGAGGGTAATATATATGTCTAAATTTTTATTTACCAGTGAATCTGTTACTAAAGGACATCCTGATAAAATTTGTGATCAGATTTCTGATGCTATTCTTGACGAAATGATTAAGCAAGATCCAATGAGCCGCGTAGCGTGCGAAACAACATGTACTACAGGTCAGGTGCTTGTTATGGGTGAAATTACAACAAATGCGCAGGTCGATATTCCTTCAATTGTCCGTAAAACCGTTTGTGAGATTGGTTATGACGATGATAAAAAAGGATTTAACGGAAACACCTGTGCTGTATTAACCGCCCTTGATAAGCAGTCAGCTGATATTGCAATGGGTGTTGATAAATCATATGAGCTGAAAAATTCTGAAGAGGATGAATACAATTTAAACGGTGCCGGAGATCAGGGAATGATGTTCGGATATGCCTGCAACGAAACCGAAGAGCTTATGCCTCTTCCTATCAGCCTTGCTCACAAGCTTGCCATTAAGCTTACAGAAGTAAGAGAGGATGGAACACTTCCTTATCTCTATGCAGATGGTAAGACTCAGGTTACAGTTGAATATGAAGATGGAAAGCCTGTAAAAATTACTACTATTGTTGTATCGAGTCAGCACAGTGATGATGTTGAACTCTCTCAGCTTCGCAGTGATATAATTGAAAAGGTTATTAAAACTACTGTTCCGGCTGATTTAATTGACGAAGACACAACTTATT
Organism: Bacteroides sp.; assembly: GCA_023665085.1. Taxonomy (GTDB): domain Bacteria; phylum Bacillota; class Clostridia; order Oscillospirales; family Acutalibacteraceae; genus Eubacterium_R. The sequence goes on along the minus strand of JAMPEQ010000006.1, from coordinate 163,659 downwards.
TTGTTAATCCCACTGGCAGATTTGTTATAGGTGGTCCTCATGGAGATTCGGGGTTGACAGGAAGAAAGATTATTGTTGATACATATGGTGGTTATGCTCGCCACGGCGGTGGTGCTTTCAGCGGTAAAGATCCTACAAAAGTTGACAGAAGTGCAGCTTATGCGGCTAGATGGGTTGCTAAAAATATTGTTGCTTCAGGACTTGCTGATAAGTGTGAGGTTGAGCTTGCATATGCTATAGGAGTTGCAAAACCTGTTTCAGTTATGGTTGACACTTTCGGAACCGGTAAGAAAAGTGATGATGAAATCAGTGATATTGTAAATAGGGTGTTTGACCTTCGTCCCTCTGCAATCATAGATAAGCTTGATTTAAGAAAGCCCATCTATAAAAATGTTGCTGCTTATGGTCATATGGGCAGAGAAGATCTCGGTGTTTCATGGGAAAATACTGATATGATTGAAGAAATTAAGAAATATATGTAATTCAATTAGTAAAATTAAAAAAAGATAAGCATTCAAAAAAACACTACGATTTTTTGAATGCTTATCTTTTTTTATTAATAACTTATTCTATATATCCTGCATATTCAATACCCAGAATACCTTTTGTTTTTCGTACTTTTACTGTATTGGGATTATTATTGTAAACATCATCGCTGACATTTATATTTATAACACTGTCGGCAATTGTGACAGTTAAATAATAATCTTCACTGTTTTTTGTCCTACGTATTTCTTTGTCAATAACACTGCAGTATATAACATCTGTTTTTATTGGAACAAGATAATTAATATTATTTATTATTCCGTTAGAAGAAATAAAAACTATTATTGACATTAAAAGTATTCTTGCAAACTTATTTTTATCATCCAGTATATTTGTTTTTATTAGATAAAATGCGATTGAAACAAATGTCAGAATCAAGGTAAGAACCATAGAGTAAGTAAAATTAATTTCTGTAGATAATTTACTGCTTAAAGCGAGAGTGATGTTAATCCAAATATATCCCGTTGAAATATCAATCTTGTTATCGTTTTTTCTGTACGGAATAAATAGTGAAAATTCATATTTCTGATTTTTCACAATCGGCAAAAGTGCAAGTATAATCAATACGCTTATTGATATTAATCTGTAGAATGATATTAATATTTGAAATTTATTTTCTAAATTTCCGCTGAAAAGCAAAAGCTGCGGAGTAAATACAATTCCAAGCATTGATAAAATATTGTACTTTAGTCTGCAAATTTCTGCTTTATGTATAATTTTTTCGTTATTTGCTCTGTTATTTCTTAGTTTAACCTTTGTGATGTTACTGAAAAATTCAACAATATCTTTTTCGGTGAATTCCTCAAGCATTCCGATAAATCTATAATATTTTTTACCGGTATATATAGTAATTATCGGCAAATCAAAATTCTTTGAAGATATACTGTAGGTAATACCCTTTATTGAAGAATTAGGAAGAAATATATCACTTTTATATTGCTTTTTATTATTCTTATCAATAAAACTGTTTTGAATACTTTTAACTCTATGCAATCTAAGATAATCTTTTTCTTTTATAATTTGAAATACCGTTCTTGTATTAAGCTTATAGGCAACTATAGAATTGTCGCATATTTTACTGATTATTTCATCTTTTTGCTTGGTATCAATATTTTCATAATCAACAAATCGAAGATTCTTTTTTGAGGGCTTGTTAAACTTACTTCTTAAAATTGCTATAATACCATTATTAAATCTATAAAAACATACTGCATCAGCAACAAAAGACGCAGCAAGGATTAAAATAATATCACAATCGAATAATTTCTTGTTTATTAGAGATATTAACACTGAAAATGCAAGAGTAATAAGAAAAAAGCCTGCATTAATTATTCTTAGTTTATTTAGCTTCATAATTTAACATAAGCCTCTTATAATAACTTATTAGTAATTAATTATAAGAGGCTTCCTTTTTATAATTTTTTATCCTTTTCAAAAGCTTTATTTACAGCGTTATGAATTGCTGACTCGAAGCCGTCTGACTGAAGTGAAACTACTCCTTCTATAGTTGTCCCCCCGGGTGAGCAAACATTATCGATCAATTTATATGGATGCTCTTCATTTTCTAAAATCATTTTTGCACTTCCATAAACTGCCTGTGCTGAAATTTTTAAAGCATCATCTTTTTTCATGCCATTTTGAACAGCAGCTCTTGCCATTGCATCAATGAACATATATGCAAATGCCGGAGAACAGCCACCGATAACTCCGAAAATAGCAAAATAATTTTCATCAAGTGAAATGCATTTCCCAAAACAGTTTAAAAGTATTTCGACATTTTTTATATCATTATCATTTATATTTTTGTTATAGCAGTAGGCAGAAATTGCTTCACTTACCTTTGCATTAATATTTGGCATAACCCTAACTATCTTAGCGTCTGTTTTTATCGAGCTTTCAAGAAACTCTAATGTTTTTCCTGCGGCAATAGAAATGAGCAGGGGATTGCTTTCAGAAACAGCATTGCTGATTTTGTCAAGAACATTTCCTATTACATTTGGCTTAACTGCCAGAAAAACAATATCACTGTGATTTACTACAGCCTTTTCATCATCGCATATATTACAACTATATTCAGCCCTAACATTAGCTGAAGCAGTGTTGAAAACATCATAAATAAATATATCTTCACCCTTTACGGTATTGGATTTAACTATTCCGTTAATAATTGCTGCTGCCATATTGCCGCAGCCTATAAAACCTAATTTCATATTTTTACATCCTTTGCAAATTTATTATTATAATAATATCACTATATATAATAAAAATCAATTCTTTTTAAGCAACACACACTGCATTACAATGTCTTGCCTTTTAGCTTGCTGTATTTCTCTTTTGTAGCGTTGCCGCCTCTTATATGTCTTTCGGATTTATTTTTCTCTAAAACAGCTTTTACCTCACTGCAAAGCAGGGGATTAATTGTTGCTAATCGCTTTGTTACATCATTATGTACTGTTGACTTGCTGACACCAAATACAATAGCTGCTTGCCTAACTGTAGAATTTGTTTCAATAATATAATGCCCTAAATCAATGCATCTTCTTTCTACATTACCAATCAAGATTATCACCTGCCTTGGTAATGTATATTTGATTTAGAGCAAAAATAGAACAAGCCTGCAGAAACTCTGCAGGCTTAAAATTTTTTATTATTCTTCTGAATTATCTGTAGTTTTATTCTTATCAGCAATTTCGCCAAGTAAATCAGTTATGGATTTCTGACTGAGCTCATCAACTCTGTCATACTTGCTTATCTCTTTTTCTTCAGGTTCAACACCATCTTCTTCAATGACTGTCAGGCTAAGTTCTTTTTCGGTAACACTGAATTTATATACGATATCCTTATTAGTGCTGGGGTTTCGTATAGTAAGCTTATTACCCTTAACTTCATAGTTACCTGAGAAATTTACAGTAGAAATATAAGAATCATATTTACCGTCTTCATAAAACACAAATGCAGTAAGACCGGGACTGTTTTGGCTTTGCCATTTACCAATAATCTGTTCGTCATTTGCTGTGAAAATACTTTTAGCAGCATCAACAGGATTCTGACTTGTAACACCGCAGTATATTCCACCGCTTAAAATAAGTGCAAATATTATAGTTACAACAACTGTAATTATTATTTGCTTTTTAGATAGCTTTTTTATATTATTCACCTTCCTTTAAACCTTTTGTTTTCAAGAGGTTTTTGATTTTTTCAGAAGAATCAAGCAGCAAGGAAACTGACATATCATGATTTAATGTATCAATAAAATAAGCAGTATACTTTGAAAGCTCAACGCTTACATACCATTCTCTGTTTAAAAGTTCAGGTGTCTGATAAACACCGTTAGTAGTAAATACTCTATAGAAAATACCGTCTTCATAAGCTTTATCAAATACTTCAAGACCATTGCAGAATAAACCAAAAGTTGTGCATACAAAAATTCTGTTACATCCAAGGTTTTTCAGCTTGCTTGCAACCTCAAGCATTGATTCACCTGATGAAATCATATCGTCAACAATAATTATATCTTTATTTTTAACAGAATCACCGAGATATTGATGCTCAACAATAGGATTTCTGCCGTTGATTACTCTTGTATAATCTCTTCTCTTATAAAACATTCCGAGATTTACACCAAGCTGAGTAGCGAAGTAAATGCATCTCTGCATAGCGCCCTCGTCAGGCGAGATAATCATTAAATGATCTTTGTCAATCTTAATATCTTCAACATTATTAACAACAGCTTTTATCATCTGATATGTAGGCATTACATTCTCAAATGATTCATCAGGAATTGAGTTTTGAACTCGCTGATCATGTGCATCAAAAGTAATGATGTTATCTACACCTAAATCAACAAGCTCCTGAAGTGCCATAGCACAGTCAAGTGATTCTCTTGAACTTCTTTTATGCTGTCTGCCCTCATAAAGCATTGGCATAATTACAGAAACTCTTTTTGGCTTTGAAGACAGAGCGTGAATAACTCTTTTCAAATCAGCAAAATGATCATCAGGAGATTTAGGAACAGTCATTCCATACATATTATATGTGCAGCTGTAGTTGAATACGTCCGCAATAATATAAATATCGTATCCACGTACAGTTTCCTCTATAACACCTTTACCTTCACCGCTGCCAAATCTTGGAACAGATATATTGATTTTATAGGTATCTCTTTGATATCCGTAAAAAGCAATTGTTTCAGCATGCTCATGAGCCTGTGTTTTTCTCCACTTAACAAGATATTTATCAATCTTGTCTGTCAGCTCTTCACATCCCGGCATGCCGATGATGCCAAGAGGTCCGATAGGAATTGAATTAATGTTTTCTGCAGTTAGTCTAGCCATAGTTTTATAAACTCCTCTCAAAATTTACACGATTATTCTACAACAATCGGCAGCTAATGTAAATATATAATCTATAATTTTAACTCTTTTTTAATTACTGATTTCAAAAACAGATAGTTCTGAATCAATATCAGCTTTTCTGCTTTTTAATTTACTATAGATTGCATATCCGCAAATTCCTTCAACGGTAATTGCAGAAATTATTGTACCATAATTAAGACCTTTCGGTGAATATGTGTAAGTCACTGTATGTTTACCCGCTTTTATCATTGTACCCAGCATTGCGTTTCCGATTTCAAAGGTCTCAGTTTTTTGTCCGTCGATTTCAATTGTCCATCCCTTGTCAAACGGAATTGAAGAATACAGATAACCATCTTCACTTACGGTTATTGTTCCCTCGAGCTTAGTTTCGGAATAATCAGTAATTTCAATTGAGTTAGTCTTCAATCTGCTAAAGCCTTGTTCAAAAACATCGTGATTTAATGAATAAGCATATATTTCAAAGTTTGTTGATTCTGATTCAACAGAACTGCAGTCAATTGTTATTGTTGCTTCTTCACCTGCTTCGTAATAACCTAAATCCAGAATATATGGTTCTTCTATATTTTGCTGAGTGACTGAACTGTCACCATTTTCGACTTCAATTGAGGTCACATCAGGAGAGGTTACATACAGATAAGCATTGCCGTTTATTTTAGGACTTATTGTAACATAAGCGTATCCATTACTTTCAGAAGCGTTAATATCACTAATCCAGTATGTTCCGTTTTCTGTAACAGTATCACATATTACTGAATCGGCTTCTGTTTTTGTGAAATTCATTTTTTCAAAAACATTACTGTATCCTGTAGAAAGTCTGAAAAAATCACTTTGTATTGCAAAAGGGTTACCTTCTTCCGTATCCCAGTTTTCTAATTCACTATTGACTGCGTAAGCAATCGGAAGATTATAAAGATTTTCATAAATATCTGTTTCTTCGTCGTCAGAAGAAAATTTATATTCAAATAAGTTAGGATCAGGCTCTGTGCCTGTTTTGGAATGCATAAGATATTTTATGTTGAACATTGCATTGTAAACAGCAGTTTGAGGATTGTATGTGTAGCTATTGATACGATTACCAAACATTCCAAGGCTGTATTGAAGCTGTGAATAATTTTCATAAGCCATTGAAGAAAATGTGGACATACCATTATATCCGTAATAGCATGGATCCATTCTTGTTTCAAGATAGCACTGCTCAAATCTGTAGAAATCTTTGTCGCTTTCCTTTATTTTATCAACAGCTGATATGGTTGTTTGATATGAAGAGCTGTAATCCTTATTCTCGTAGTAGAATTGTAAACCTTTCGCCCCTGAAATAATTGATTCACTGAATACAAGTAAGAGACATATTGCGGTTTTAACAATTTTAGGTGCTTTTTTACTTTTCAGCATATAGAAAAATCCGCACCATAAAATCAGAAGAGCAATAGTAATATATATAGTAAGTGAATCCATTTTTGTTGTGGGCATTTTTTGTGCAATGACAATAAAGAACAGCCATAAAAATCCTACATAGCATATGTCTTTTGCTTTAAATCCATCAAAATTTGCCAGACACTTTGCAGCAGCAATAAGAAGGAGAAAGCTGTAAATATATGAAAATCTAAACGGCAGATCGTTTGGAAAATGGAAAGCGTGCCAGATAAAATTCATGCAATTATTATTAAAGCTAAATAACAACAGTAAAAGTACAACAATATATGCAGCCTTTTCTTTTAAACTGATTTTTTTATTGATTATAAACAGCGGAAAAAGAATAATCGCAGGAATACCTGAATATATATTTGGCAGGACATCCTCTCCGCTGCTTCTTATAGTAGTTTCAAGTGCAGCAAAATGTGATGTAATAAAATCAAATATATTGTAGTATGACTCAAACGTTGACGGAAAACTGTCAGAGGTTGCAGATGATGATCTTAAAATCATGAAAACCGGCATAAGTGTTATTGCACAAATACAAGCTGAAAGTATACTTCCAACAGCAAATTTTACGCATCTGTTAAAAAACTTACTGTTATTTAATTCCTTAAAAGTATATTTTTTAGCAAATTTCAGTTTTGGATTAACTTTTTCTCCTGCTTCAGATACAAGGACATAGTAAAAAATAAAATAAATTACTGCAAAAATACAGCACATAAAGCCCATGTAGTAGCTTGAAAAGAACAGTAAAGCTAAAGCTGATACATAAAGTGTAATTTTCTTTCCGTTAATTATATTTTCTATACCCAATGCAATAAACGGAAGTAAAATCATTGCATCAATCCACATTACGTTCCAGTAATAAGCAAGCATATATGCACTGAAAGCGTACAATACGCTTAGTGCAACATTAAAGATATTATGAAAGTTTTGTGACTTTTTCAAATAAAGGCTGAAAGAAGCCGCACTTAAAACACATTTTACAGCAACTAAAAATGTTATTGCACTGGCAATGTTTTCTTTATCAAATAAAAAGATTAAAGCTGTAAGAGGACTTGAAAGATAATTCAGGTAGTTGCCTAAAAAACTGCTTCCTCCGCCTGAATACCACGAATATATAAAGCTGTGATGGTTAATAACTCTGTCATATAATTCAGCAAATAAAGGACCGTACTGATGATACAAATCCATACGCATAATTGTGTAATCACCAAAAGGAAAAGCTGAAGAAATGATATAAATAACAGAAATAGACAAAACAGTCATTAAAACCGTTAAGAGTACAAATCTATATGAGTAAAAGCCGATATATATTTTTGATTTTTTTACACTTTCAGCCTTGTAATCGCAATCAAACAAAAGAATCCTGTCAAAAAAATAATTGAATCCAATGCTTGAGCATACAGCAATCAGCCAAACAAATGATGTCTCCATCTTAAGTATGTTTGAAAATAAAAAATCTGACAAACCATAAAAACCAAAATTTACTGCTGACCTGAATACAAGCAAAATTATCTGTTTAAGATTTGATGAAAGAACTGCTTTCCTGAATACAAATCTTTTTTCAAATAAATACAGTACGACTTCAGCAATTACAAAAGCTATGGAAATTGAAATTTGTGCGTTTAATCCAATAAATATTTTTAAAATCTGTTTTAACGAAGCAAATAAAAAAACAGAGATAACCGCAGCTATGCTATATGCTGCAGTCTCTCCGTTAATAAATTGATTAGTTTTTATATTATCTATTTTATCATTACATATATACATATTTTTCACCATAATTAGCAGAAGTTAATTGTTCTATTTATATTAACATATTAATTGGAATTGTTCAATAACTTATTTGTTATATTTGAACTTTGACAAGCATAAGAATTAAATAGCTGAATATATTATTCATTCAAGAGGTGATTATTTGAACTGCATAAACTATTTTTTAGATATTTTTTCATTGAAGCTGAAAAGCCTAATATTAATGAATCCAACCTATATCATTGAAAGAATAACTGAATTCAGAATAAGAAAAAATAAACCTCTGATTATATATATTGACAGCAAAGCATACTTTTTAAACAATAACGGTGAGCTATCTTCAAATCCAAGTGAATACAGTTATTTAGTAGAACAAGAGGAATTTGAAATAATTATCGAAAAATTATGTAATAATTCGATACATACTAACATGAGTAATATGATAAACGGTTATGTTACTGCGAAAAACGGATCAAGAGTAGGTATATGTTCAAGTGCTGTTTACAAACAAGGCTGTCTGACTAGTGTTAAAGATATCAGCTCAATAAATATTCGTATTGCTAAAGAATGCATTAATTGTTCACGAAATATTTTAAATGAAATTTATAAAGAAGTATTGCCGAGCATAATAGTTGCCTCTCCGCCATCAATGGGAAAAACAACTTTTCTGCGAGATTTTACAAGGTTAATAAGCAGTGGATATAACGGAAGATATCAAAAAGCGATAATAATTGATGAGCGATGCGAATTATCTGCCGGCTTTGATGTGGGATATAACTGTGATGTAATAAAAAACTATTCAAAAGAGAAGGGAATAGAAATTGCACTGCGCACCATGTCGCCGGATATTATAATTTGTGATGAAATTGCCACTAATGATGAATTGAAAAAAATACAGTTTGGTTTTTCAACAGGTGTGAAATTTGCAGTATCGGTTCATTTGAAAGACATAGAAAATATTTCAGCAGAAAGTATAACAGGTAAATTGATTGATACAGGAGAATTTGATTATCTGATTATTTTACAAAACTATACAAATGCATATAAAATTTATGACTTAAGGGATGTTGGAATTGAAACTGACAGGAATATTAATGATGATTTCCTTTACAACATTTTTGGGAATTACAATAGTCAGCTATAAAAAAAAGCAGATAGCTTATATTGATATGCTTATAGCGATCGGTGACAAAGTGCAAATGCTATTAAAAAATACTTCCCCCGATACGACAGAGCTTTTAAGCAGGCTTAAGAGTGATGAAAGATTAAAACATTTTGATTTTGAGCTTAATGACAACAGTATTTTGCTTGAAAACGATGCTAAAAGCAAGGTCAAAGAATTTTTTTATTCAATAGGACGATATGATATAGAAACGCAGATAAACCTTTCAAAAGAATTTACTGCAGAATTAAGATTATTAAAAGAAGAATATCAGCAGTACCTAAAAAGCCATCAAAAGCTTTATGTTGCATTTGGGCTTCTTTCCGGTGTGCTTTTTTCGGTGATAATTATTTAGGTGATATTTATGGAAGTTGATTTCATTTTCAAAATAGCAGCTATAGGAATTATAGTAGCAATTTTGAATACTGTACTTATTAGAAGCGGACGAGAAGATCAGGCAATGCTTACAACGCTTGCAGGAGTAATCGTTGTACTTATGATGATAATACCGCAAATCAGTGATTTATTTTCAACAATGAAGTCGTTGTTTGATTTATGATTAAAATATTCGGAATTGTAATAATTGCACTTATTACTATAGTGCTTCTTAAGGATATAAAAAAAGAATACTCAATATTGATTACAATTGCAAGTGTAATATTTTTGTTTACATTTACAGCAAATGATTTGTTTGAGATTGTAAAAGAACTGACTGACCTTACAGACAGTATTGAAAACCTGGGGAACTATATAGGTCTTATGGTAAAGATACTGGGAATTTCACTGCTTGCACAGTTTACATCTGATCTGTGCCGAGACAGCGGTGAAAATGCGCTTGCATCACAAACTGAAATAATATCAAAAATTATTATACTTGTAATGACAATGCCACTATTAAAAACAATGATTACTGTTGTGACAGGAATGCTAAAATGAAAAGATTTCTAATTTCTCTACTTATGATTTTAATAATTCCATCTGCTGTTTTTGCTCAGGACAATGATTATCAGAGCTATGTTGAAAGCTTCGATTTGTCAGCATTTGAAGAGCTTGATGATAATACAAAGAATTTTCTTGAAGAGCTCGGAATAAGTGATTTTGATTACGATAAGCTAAGCAGTATTTCAATAGCAGATGTGTTCAAATACATATTTCAAGTTGCTGTCGGCAAGGCTCAAGGTCCTATTAAAGCAGGACTTACAATGCTGTGCTTCATAATTATTTCATTATTTTATAAATCATTCAGCAGCGAGGTAAATAAAAGTGATATTTCTTCATTCTTTTCAACTGTAACAACCTTGATTATATCAATTTTTCTTGTAGTTAAGCTGACTGATTGTATTGGACTATGTTCAAGTACAATTAAATTATGCTCAAATTTTGCTTTTGCTTTCTTTCCCGTGTTTTGCCTTATAACTGCTTCTGCCGGCGGAACTCTGACTTCTTTTTCAGTAAATACTCAATTATTAATACTTGCTCAGGGCATTAACTATATTGCAGAGTTATTATTTGTTCCAATAATTAATTGTTTTCTTGCCCTTGGAATATGTTCATCGCTGAGACAAGAACTAAATCTTAACGGAATAATGCAGTTCCTTAAAAATATTATAGCAAAAGGTATATCTATTATTTCAGCAATTTTTGTATCAATATTAACAGTGAAAACTGCTGTGGCCTCACGAGCAGATGCTCTCGGTCTCAGATCAATAAGATTTGCAATTAATACTGTTGTTCCTGTAATCGGCAGTTCTATAAGTGAAGGACTGCTGTCGATACAAAGCTATTCAGGACTGATTAAAACAAGTGTTGGTCTGGTGGGTATTATTGCAGTAGCCTGCATTTTTCTTCCGTCAATAATTGAAATATGTATCTGGCGTTTTGTATTATACCTTGCCAGAATGAGTGCAAATGTATTTAATGACGATTCCTCATCAAAAGCGGTAAGCTGCTTTGAAGATGTGCTTTTAATAATTAATGTTATTTTAATACTTTGCATGGTAACAACAATTATTTCTATTGGTATATTAGTAGCAGCAAAAACAGGAATGTGAGAAATGGATTTTATAAAACAGTGGACACTTAACGTTTGCATGACCTTAATAACGGCAGTGATTTTTTCTGTGCTGTCACCTAAAGGTAATATGGGAAAATATTTCAAAATAATTATCAGTCTGTTTATTACATTATCTTTCATCCTTCCTTTTACAAATCAAAAAATCGATTTTGATTTTTCACTTTCAGGAATATACAGTGAGCTTAAAGAACAGGAGCAATATAATGATACATATTCTTCTTTAATTGAAAATAAAGTAAAATCTTTTCTAAAAGAAAATGATTATAATTCCTGCATTGTTGAATGTGATGTTAACTATAGTAACGAAGAAATTACAATTGAAGAAATCATTATAAAAATTCCTGATGAATATAATGATGCTGAAGTAAAGAGTTTAGTATATGAAAAACTGGGATTTTCTGCGAAGGTGAATTACATTGGTGAATGATTTAAAAGGCAAGATGTCAAATTTTTTTGCAAGTGAAAATAAAAAAGTAAAGATAATAATGACTATTGGTGCAGTCGGAATGATATTGATTCTGATTTCAAGCTTTTCAGGTAACGAAAATAAAAAAACCGAAGAAGTTAACAACAGCCTTAATTACAGCGAATATACAGTTCAGCTTGAAAAAAAACTGACAGATATAATATCGAATATCTCAGGAGTCGGGCAGTGTAAAGTAATGATTACACTCGAAAATTCAAGCGAGAATGTGTATGCAACAGACTCAGAATTCAAGAATAATGATGATACTGTTAATCAAAAGGATGAATATGTTATTTATGATTCAAAAAACGGTGAGACACCTGTATTAATCAAAGAATATTTTCCTCAGGTTATGGGTGTAACTGTGGTATGCAGCGGTGGTGATAATATAGAAATACGCGAAAAAATTATTGATGCTGTTACAGCACTATTTAATATATCAGCAAACAGAGTTTCTGTTTCAAAAATAAAATCATAAAGGTGATAACATGAACAAAAATAACAATGAAACTAAAAAAAGTGATAAAGTAAAAATCATGACAGAGGAAGAATTAAAAAGAAAAAAAGCAACCAGAAAAACTAAGTTTGCTATTTCATGTTTTGTCTTGCTTTTGGCTGTAGGTGTTTTAGGAAACTGGTATTGGGAAAACAGTGATATTTCGGCAAAGGTCAGCACTATTTCCTCGGCAAAAGAAAAAATATTGGGTGAGGCAACCTTTGTTGACGCAACTACAGAGCCTGGCAAAGAAAGTGAATATTTTTCACAAGCGAGAGTTGACAGACAGTCTGCCAGAGATGCAAGTCTTGAAAAACTTCAAAAAATTGTCGATTCACAGACAGCAGACAAAACAGCACAAAAAGAAGCAAGTGAAGGTATTGCACTTATTTCTAAATCAATAACTATTGAAAATAAAATTGAAACTTTAGTTACCGCAAAAGGCGTAAAAAACTGCATTGCAATAATAAATGACGATGCTACAAAGGTAGATGTAATCGTTGATGTTGATGAACTGAATGATACAACAATTCTACAAATTAAAGAAATTGCCGTTTCACAGCTTAATTGTACTTATAATAATGTTACAATAATTCAGTCAAAATAAACTTGTATAATTATTCATTGTATGTTATAATGTATTAAAATTAAGGAGGCATATATATGGAAATTTCATTAAAAAGTTCTATGGGTGAGCTTATTATTTCTGATGAAGTAGTTTCTTCTATTGCCGTAAATGCAGCAAAGGATGTTGACGGAGTATCGTCATTTCATTCCGGACCCGTGGATGTTGTAAGTACAATAAAACAGGGAAGCTTAAAGGTAATGAGTCCTGTAAGGTTAATTCAGGACGGAGATATTTTCAGCATAAGCATTTATATCAATCTTAAGCCGGGTGTTAATTTTCAGACTGTTGCAACTGAAGTTCAATCTGTTGTTAAGGATGCAGTACAGAATATGACCGGAAAGCTTGTTAATAAAGTAAACGTTATTGTTGCGGGTATTGATTTTAATGAATCAGAAGATTCAGAAGAACCTTGTGAAAGTGAAGAGTAACAATTTGCCGGCAAAACTATTTTGTCGGCTTTTGACTTTTAATAAGATAAATTTTTGGAGATTAAATTTTTATGAAAAGAAGTGAAATGAGAGAGCAGGCGTTTTATCTTACTTTTGAAAAATTGTTTAATTGTGAAGATAATATGGACGAGCTCATTGAGCTCTACAGCGAAAATGTAGAAGAGGTTTGTCAGTATGCTAAGGACGTATTTGCAGGAACTAATGAAAAAAAAGAAGAGCTTGTTTCTGTAATAAATACATTTTCTAAGTCTTGGAAGGTAAGCAGAATTCCTAAAACCACACTAGCAATTCTTTTAGTTGCATTATATGAAATAAAGTATGTTGACACTGTTCCGGAGAATGTTGCAATTAACGAAGCTGTTGAGCTTGCTAAAAAATTCGGAACAAAGGAAGATGCATCATACATTAACGGCATTCTTGGTGCATTTTCAAGGAGTAAGCAATAATGTATCTTGGCTTTGACACAAGTAATTACACTACATCAATAGCATTGTATGACGGTAAAAATGTACATCAAACTAAAAAACTGCTTGAAGTAAAAAATGGTGAACGCGGTTTGAGGCAGAGTGACGCGGTGTTCCAGCATACTGTAAATATTCCTGATTTGCTTAATGAATTGAGTTTTAATGGTGAGTATATTTCAGGAGTTGGTGTCAGTTCGCGACCAAGAAATATTGATGGCAGCTATATGCCATGCTTTCTCGTTGGCTTAAGCAGCGCCTCATCTGTAAGTAAATTTCTTAGTATACCGTTACATAAAACATCGCATCAGGTAGGTCACATACTGTCTGCTTTATATTCGGCTGATAAGCTTGATCTTATTAATGATACTTTTATTGCTTTTCATGTAAGCGGAGGTACAACAGAAGCTTTACTTGTAGAACCGAATGACGAAGAAATAATCAAGGCAACACTTATTGCTCAGAGCAGTGACTTAAAAGCAGGACAGGCTGTTGACAGAACAGGTGTAATGCTTGGACTTCAATTTCCATGCGGTAAAGAGCTTGACAAACTCTCACAGCTATCTGACAGAGAATATAAAATAAAGCCATCTATGCAAGGTCTCAACTGCTCGCTTTCAGGTGTTGAAAATAAAGTAAAAAAGATGATTGCAGATGGTGAAGATCCTGCAGATACAGCAAAATTTACTTTGTCGCATATTTCTAAAGCTCTTGAATCAATGACAGAGCGAATACTTAACGAATATGGTAATTTACCGCTTGTTTTTGCCGGCGGTGTAATGTCTAATACTTTGATTAGACAAAATATTAATGAAAAGTTCAATGCATATTTTGCAGAACCTGAATTCAGCTGTGATAATGCAGCCGGCACGGCAATTTATGCTTTTTTGAAAGACAGAAGATAATATGAATGTTGTTACAGTTACGCAAGTTAATACATTTATAAAATTTCTTATTGATGGTGAAAGACGGCTCAATTCTATTTATGTTGTCGGCGAAATAAGTAATTTCACAAAGCATTATAGATCAGGACATCTGTACTTGACGCTCAAAGACGAAAAAAGTCAGCTGAAGGGAGTTATGTTCGCAGGCAGTGCCTCTAAGCTTAAATTTGATTTATCAAATGGAATGAGAGTTATATGCCGCGGCAGGATTACAAGCTACGAACGTGACGGAGTGTATCAGCTGGTTATTGATGATATGCAACCTGACGGTATTGGTGCTTTGAGCGTTGCTTACGAGCAATTAAAAGCTAAACTTGCAGATGAGGGTTTATTTGATACACAGCATAAAAAGCCTATACCTAAATTTCCTAAGAAAATCGGTGTTGTAACCTCAACAACAGGTGCTGCTATTGAGGATATAAAGAATATAACCGCAAGAAGATATCCGCTTGCCGAGCTTATTATTGTACCGACAACTGTGCAGGGTGAAACAGCACCATCAGATATTATCAAATCAATTAAACTTCTTGATAGTATTGACGATATTGATGTGATAATTGTAGGCAGAGGAGGCGGTTCTGCAGAGGATTTATGGGCTTTTAATGATGAAAATGTTGCGAGAACTATATATTCGTGCAACAGGCCAATAATTTCTGCAGTAGGCCATGAAACTGACTATACGATATGTGATTTTGTCTCAGATATGAGAGCATCTACTCCAAGTGCAGCTGCAGAATTAGCTACGCCTGACATAAATGAGATGAAAGATTCTTTAAAAATCTTTAAAGGCTCTTTAATAAAATCACTCAACATGCGCTTGGAATTTGAATTTCAAAGATTTGATAATGTTCTTAACAGCATTTTATTTGAGCCGAAAGAATATATTGAAAATCAAGTGATTCGCTTTAAAGAATTTACTGATGATTTGAATTCAGCTTATAGAAGCAATGTTGAACGACATGCTAATAATCTTTCTATTCTTGCAGGAAAGCTTGACAGCTTAAGCCCTCTTGCTGTACTCGGAAGGGGATATTGCTCGGCGGAAAAAAATGGCAAACTGATAAAATCTGCAAAAGAACTAAGTATAGGCGAAACATTCTCGTTAAAATTAAGTGACGGAATAGCCGAATGTACTGTTAATGAGGTTAACTATGAGTAAAGATGAAATGACATATGAAAAAGCAATTTCAAGGTTAGAAGAAATTGTTTATTTGCTTGAAAAAAATGAAGTATCCCTTGAAGAAAGCATGAAATTATTTGAAGAGGGAACAAAGCTTACTGTTTACTGCAGTAATATGCTTGCAGATGCACAGCAGAAAATCACACTGCTTACTAAGGAGTAATTATGGATAATACTGCATTTAATAATACACTTAATAATGATATAAGACTTATTGAAAGAAATCTCCTTTCTTTTCTTCCTGAAGCAAGAAGCGGGCAGGAATCTGTTGTTGATGCAATGGAATACAGTCTTTCAAACGGCGGGAAAAGAATTCGTCCCGTTTTGGCACTTGAATTTGCAAAGGCATGCGGCGGTGACAGAAATACATGTCTGCCCTTTGCCTGTGCTGTTGAATTCATTCACACTTACAGCTTGATACATGACGATTTACCATGTATGGACAATGATGATATGAGAAGAGGCAAACCAAGCTGTCATAAACAGTTTAGCGAGGAGACAGCTCTTCTTGCAGGTGATGCACTTCTTACTCACGCCTTTGAAATCATTGCAGATACGGATATTGACAGCAATAAAAAATGTCAGGCAATCAGTCTTTTAGCGCAGAACAGCGGTGTAAACGGCATGATCGGCGGTCAGGTTATTGATTTGATTTTTGAAAAGGCAGATCCAACAATTAAAGAGCTTATCACTGTATACAAGCTTAAAACCGGTGCTCTAATTTCTGCCGCCTGCTTATTAGGCTGTATCAGTGCAGGTGCAAGCGATGAGCAAATGGCTGCTGCATCAAATTTTGCCTATTCTCTAGGTGTTGCATTTCAGATTCAGGATGATATCCTTGATATTATAGGTGATGAAAAAAAGCTTGGAAAACCTATTGGATCAGATGCAGATAATAATAAAACAACCTACGCAACAAAGGTTGGTATTGAAAAGGCAAAATCCGACGTAGAAAGATTGACAACTATCGCAATTGACTCTTTAAAGTGCTTTAATGACAGCGAATTTTTAAAGCAGCTTGCTTTTAGTCTTATAAACAGAGAAAAATAGTATTTTAGGTGAAACCTTATGTCTATATTAGAGAATATAAATAGTCCTAAGGATGTAAAAAAACTGAGTATATCTGAGCTGGAAGAGCTTTGCAGTGAAATTAGAGAATTTATGATAAGTTCTGTTTGTGATACAGGCGGTCATCTTGCCTCAAATCTCGGTGTTGTTGAATTAACTGTTGCACTTCATAAAGTATTCAGCAGTCCGACAGATCAGATAGTTTTTGATGTCGGACACCAATGTTATACCCATAAAATCCTTACAGGAAGAAAAGATCAATTTAATACATTGAGGCAGGAAAATGGTATCAGTGGTTTTACAAGACCGGTAGAAAGCGAACATGATATTTTTTCATCAGGGCACAGCTCCACCTCAATTTCCGAGTGTATAGGTCTTGCTAAAGCTAATCAAATCAAGGGTGAAAAAGGCAAGGCTGTTGCCGTCATCGGTGATGGTGCACTTACAGGAGGACTTGCGTATGAGGCATTGAATTATGCTGGTAACGCAAACTGCAACCTTATTGTTATACTTAATGATAATAACATGTCAATAAGTCAAAATGTAGGATCAATAGCAAAAAATCTTACAACAATAAGAACTTCACACAAATATGTCACATTAAAATCAAAAATACAGCGCGGTCTATCCAGAATTCCAAAAATAGGTAACGAAATAAGCAGATTTTTTAAATTGATTAATTCACAAATAAGAAAGCGTGTTTATAATGCTACATTTTTTGAAGATTTAGGCTTTAGATATTATGGTCCAATAGATGGACATGATATTGAAGCTCTTATTGACGTTCTTAATGTTGCAAAGGCTCACAATCATTCTGTACTTATACACATCAATACCGTAAAAGGCAAAGGATATATGCCTGCAGAAAAGAATCCTACACAGTTTCATGGTATAGGAAAATTTGATGTAAGCACAGGAATTGCGAAAAAAGGATGCAAAAACTTTTCTTCGGTCTTCGGTGAAACTATGTGTAAATTTGCTGAAAAGGACAGCCGAATATGCTGTGTAACAGCAGCAATGTCAGAAGGTACGGGACTTGTTAATTTTTCACAAAAATATCCAAAACGCTTTTTTGATGTCGGTATTGCTGAAGGCCATGCCGTAACTTTTTCAAGCGGTTTAGCAAAAAACGGCATGATTCCTGTATTCGCTGTTTATTCAACTTTTTTACAGCGCTCGTATGACCAGCTGATTCATGATATTGCAATGCAGAATTTAAAGGTTATACTCGCTGTTGACAGGGCAGGATTTGTTGGTGACGATGGAGAAAGCCATCAAGGTTTGTTTGATACATCGTACATAAATTCTGTTGTTAATATGACCATATTTGCTCCTGCTTATTATGACGAGCTTGAGTCAATGTTTTATGATGGCATATATAAAACCGACGGTGCTGTTGCAATCAGATACCCTCGGGGAAGTGAGGGTTTCAAGCCTGAAAATTACAGGTACGAACATAAAGCTTATGACATATTCGGAAATACTGATTCAAAAAACTGCATAATTACTTACGGAAGAGAATTTTCAAATTGTATAGAAGCTCTTGATAAAATTGATGATGCATTTATTATAAAAATCAACCGAATTAAGCCAATTGATAAAGAAATTTATAAATATACCGATAAATGTAATAATATATTCTTTTTTGAGGAGTCTGTAAGAACAGGAAGCATAGGTCAGACCTTTTCTGAGGGACTTTTAGAAACGGGGTATAACGGAAGCTTTAAACACATCTGTGTTAATGATGAATTTGTAAAGCAAGCATCAGTTGACAGTCAGATAAAAAAATACAAACTTGATATTAATTCAATTATTGAAGAGGTAAAAAATGCCCAAGGCAAATAAAATCAGATTAGATATTGCTCTTGTTGAAAGAGGACTTGCTCCCAGCCGCGAAAAAGCAAAAGCAATTATTATGGCGGGAATCGTTTATGTTAACAATCAAAAGTCAGATAAAGCAGGAAAAGATGTTAAGGAAGATGACATTATAGAGGTAAGAGGAAACACATTAAAATATGTCAGCCGTGGCGGACTTAAACTTGAAAAA
Organism: Bacteroides sp.; assembly: GCA_023665085.1. GTDB lineage: Bacteria > Bacillota > Clostridia > Oscillospirales > Acutalibacteraceae > Eubacterium_R. The sequence goes on along the minus strand of JAMPEQ010000006.1, from coordinate 144,588 downwards.
GCAATGAAATGTTTTCCCATTAACCTAAAGAATAAAATATGCATGGATGTCGGTGCATCAACAGGCGGTTTTACTGACTGCATGCTTATGAATGGTGCTGTCAAAGTATATTCAATTGATGTTGGATATGGACAGTTGGCGTGGAAGCTCAGAACTGACGACAGGGTAATTAATCTGGAAAGAACTAATTTCCGATATGTTACTGAAGAGCAGATACCTGATAAAATTGATTTTTCATCTGTAGATGTCTCGTTTATTTCTTTAAAGCACATTTTACCTAATCTGAACAAGCTTTTAGTTGCAGACGGACAGGCTGTCTGTCTTATTAAGCCTCAGTTTGAAGCCGGAAGAGAAAAAGTTGGCAAAAAAGGGGTTGTAAGTGACTTAAACACTCATATAGAAGTATGTGATAAGGTTATGGAACTTGCTGTTGAAAACGGATTTTCTGTTCTCGGACTTGATTTTTCCCCGGTAAAAGGTCCTGAGGGAAATATTGAATACCTTATCTACCTTATTAAATCTTCAAATCCTATAATAAAAGATAATGTAAATGCAAAAACTTTGGTAAACCAATCTCATGAGGAATTATTATGATTGTTTCTGTTTTTCCTAACCTTCTTAATAAAGGGGTTAAAGAGCTTTCCTTTAGTGTATTCAGCGAACTAAAAAAACATAATATTAACGTAATTGTCAGTGAAAAATATAAATCAGCCTTTGGCAATATTGTTGGTTACTGCGATGATTTATCAATTTACAGCAAATGCGACATTGCCATCGCAATCGGTGGTGACGGTACAACATTAAATGTTGCAAAAAACGCAGCAGTTTATAATAAGCTTGTTCTTGGAATAAATGCAGGCAGACTCGGTTTTATGAGCGGTCTTGAAAAAAATGAACTTAACTTGCTTTCAAAACTTGTTGATGGCAGCTATGAGATAGATGAAAGGCTTATGCTTAAGGCAGAGGTAATTAATGGTGACAAGGTAATTTATTCAAGTGAATGCCTTAATGATGCTGTTATTTCAAGAGGAAATTTTGCTCGGCTTATTGATATTGATATTTCGTGTGATGGCAGAAAGGTTATGAATACACGGGCTGACGGCGTTATAATTTCTACTCCTACCGGCTCTACGGCATATTCAATGGCCGCAGGAGGTCCTGTAGTAAGTCCGAATGCGGACTGCATAATTGCTACACCTATTTGCCCTCATTCACTTATGGCGAGAAGTATAATTTTTTCAACAGATAATGAGCTTATTATTTCTATCAGCAATGACCAAAATAACAATTCAGTGCTGACAGTTGACGGTCAAGCGGGTTTTGATTTATGCGAGGGGAATATAGTTAAACTAACTTCCTCAACCACTGTAACGAAACTTATTAAATTAAAGCCTGAAAACTTCTACGAGATATTGAATAAGAAGCTCATTGAGAGGAGAGTATAATGAAAAAAAGAAGACATGCCAGGATACTGGAGTTGATTAATTCTAACGATATTGAAACGCAAGAGGAATTGCAGACATATCTCTTAAAAAATGGTTTTGAAGTTACACAGGCTACAATTTCAAGAGATATCAAAGAGCTTCGGCTTGTTAAGGAGCTTTCTGACAAAGGACGATATATCTATTCAACAGGGAAAAAATCATCATCAGAGGCAATTAAAAGAACAGGCGGAATTTTTGCAGACTCAATAGTAAGTGTGGATTATGCATTAAATACTGTATGCATTAAATGCTTTCCCGGAATGGCTGTTGCAGTATGCACTGCTATAGATTCTATGGAATGGACAGGCGTTGTCGGAACAATTTCCGGTGACGATACAATTTTTGTTCTCTGCAAAACAGAGGACTTTGCAAAAATATTCACTATGAATATGGGGAAAATTTTAAATGTTAAAAGGTCTTGATATCGAAAATATTGCTGTTATTGAAAAAACAACAGTTGATTTTTCAAGAGGATTAAATGTTCTTACCGGTGAAACTGGTGCAGGTAAATCAATAGTAGTTGATTCAATTAATGCAATTCTTGGTGAGCGAACCTCAAAGGAATTAGTGCGTCACGGTGCTGATAATGCTTATGTCAGTGCTTATTTTGAGGATATTTCTGACAATGTAATATATAAACTGAAGGAGCTTGATTTCAATACCGAAGATGATAAATCATTACTGCTCACACGAAGAATCAGCAGTAATGGTAAGTCGGTATGCAGAATAAACGGAAAAGCTGCTACCGTTTCAATGCTTAAGGAAATAGGCTCTCTGTTAGTCAATATACATGGTCAGCATGACAGTCAGGCATTGCTTAATCCTGACTATCAATATCAGTATGTTGATATGTTGATTAATAACAATGATATTAAAACTGAATATAAAAATTCTTTTAAAGAATTGATTGCTGTCAGAAGAAAGCTGAAAAAATTAACTGCTGATGAAAGTGATAAAGAGCACCGGCTTGAATTGCTTGAATTTCAAATTAATGAGTTGGAGGAAGCCGATATAAAAGCAGGCGAGAGAGATGAGTTAATAAAAAGGAGAAACCTTATTCAAAAAAGCGAAGCAATATCAAATGCACTTAACATTGCCTTAAATTCAATTAACGGCGATGATGAGGCAGTAGGAGCGCAGACTCTCATAAACAGTGCAGCAAACAGCATATACAGCTTTGATGAAATAAAAGATATTTACAGCATTTATTCCGATATTAATGATAAGATTGAAGAGGCAAAGGATAAAATTGAATTAACTCTCGCAAACATTAATTTTGATGTAAATGAGTTGGAAGTGGTTGAAGAAAGACTGGATTTGTTATACCGATTTTCCAATAAATATGGCACTTCCGAGCAGGAAATGCTTGACTATCTTGAAAATGCAAAAAAAGAAAGGGATTCAATCATATATTGTGATGAAGAATTTGAAAAGCTGAATTTACAGTATGATGAAATGCTTGAAAAAACTGTTCTGCTTGCAGATAAACTGTCTGAAATAAGAAAAGAAACTGCTAAGGAATTTGAGAAAAAGGTTAAAGCAGAACTTGAGTATCTTGATATGCCGAAACTTCAGTTTGTAGTGAGCTTTGATAAGGGCAAGCTTACCTCAAATGGATACGATGTTATTGAATTTCTTATATCAACAAATCCGGGTGAACCGCCTAAACCTCTTGCTAAAATTGCGTCCGGTGGTGAATTGTCAAGAATAATGCTTGCAATTAAAAATATTTTAGCGTACAATGATACAATCAGTACATTGATATTTGATGAAATAGATACAGGAGTAAGCGGAAGAGCCAGTCAGAAAATAGGTTTGAAGCTGAAATCTGTTTCTGATAGCACACAGGTTATATGTGTTACCCATTCTGCACAGATTGCTTCAAATGCTGACAGTCATTTTCTTATCAAAAAAGAATATAATAAAAATCAGACCTTTACTAAAGTAAAACCGCTTGATTTTGAAGAAAGAAAGCTTGAGCTTGCAAGAATTATGGGCGGACTTGAAGTTACTGATGCACTGCTAAAAAGTGCTGAGGAACTTTTGAACAACTGATATGGGAATAAATATTGAAGAAAAAATAAAAAACGGAACTTGTGTGCCTGTTTAAGTCAAATTTATTAGTTAATGTTATTATATAGATTTCAGGAGGAAAATATAAATGGGTGTTTACGAAGAGCTGCAGGAAAGAGGATTAATAGCTCAGGTAACGGATGAAAATGAAATAAGAGAATTAGTTAATTCAGGTAAGGCGGTATTCTATATTGGCTTTGATCCTACTGCTGATAGCTTGCATGTAGGTCACTTCATGGCACTATGTCTTATGAAGAGACTGCAAATGGCAGGCAATAAACCAATTGCACTTATTGGCGGCGGAACAGGCATGATCGGTGATCCTAGTGGTAAATCCGATATGAGAAAAATGATGACAAAGGAAACAATTCAGCATAACTGTGACTGTTTCAAAAAACAGATGTCAAAGTTTATCGATTTCAGTGATGATAAGGCGCTTATGGTTAATAATGCTGACTGGCTTCTTGATTTAAATTATATTGAGGTACTGCGTGAAGTAGGTGCTTGCTTCAGTGTAAACAGAATGCTTAGCTTTGAATGTTATAAGCAAAGAATGGAAAGAGGACTCTCATTCCTTGAATTTAACTATATGATTATGCAGAGCTACGACTTTTACACACTCTATAAGAAATACGGGTGTAATCTTCAGTTCGGCGGTGACGATCAGTGGTCAAACATGATTGGCGGTATGGAGCTTATCAGAAGAAAGCTGTCAGGTAATGCAAATGCGCTCACAATTACTTTACTTACTAATTCTGAAGGCAAAAAAATGGGTAAAACAGAAAAAGGAGCAGTATGGCTCGACGCAGAAAAGACTTCTCCTTATGAATTTTACCAGTACTGGCGCAATGTAGGTGATCAGGATGTAATCAAGTGCATGAAGCTTCTTACATTTATACCTATGGATCAAATTCGTGAGTATGAAAAATTTGAGGGTGCTCAGCTCAACAGCGTTAAGGAAGTGCTTGCATATGAGCTTACAAAAATGATTCATGGTGAGGAAGAGGCTGAAAAAGCACAGTCTGCAGCAAAAGCGCTTTTCTCAGGCGGTGCAGATAATTCAAATATGCCTACAACTGAGCTTACTGATAATGATTTTACAGATGGAAAAATTGCTGTGCTTGATATGATGGTTAATTCAGGCATGATTAAATCAAAAGGTGAGGGCCGAAGACTGATTGAACAAGGCGGTGTGAGTGTCAATAACGAGAAGGTTACTGATATTTATATGACTCTTTGCGCAGATGATTTTTCAGATGAAGTAATCATAAAAAAAGGTAAAAAAATGTTTAGAAAGTTTGTAAAATAAATTTAAATAATAACTGAGATGCAAGGCTTACTGTTCAAAAAGTAAGTCTTGTTTTTGTTTATATTATTATTGATTAATTAAAATTATTGTGATAAACTAATTTTAATTAAATTGTTATTGGTGATAGTATGTCTGAAATAAAAAGCAAGATAGAAAAATTAAGATCAGATTTAAGATATCATTCTGATAGATATTATAATGATGATGCACCCGAAATTGAGGATTTTGAATATGATATGATGATGCGTGAACTCATATCACTTGAAGAAAGATTTCCTGAATTCAATACTCCTGACTCGCCGTCAAAAAAAGTCGGTGGAAAAGCTGATAATTCTTTTGAGAGTGTTGTTCATTCAGTAAGAATGGAAAGCCTGCAGGATGCTTTCATCAAGGATGAGATATATGATTTTGAAAGACGTGTCTGTGATATTGTGACAAATCCACAGTACGTTGTTGAGCCTAAAATTGATGGCCTTTCCGTAAGTCTTGAATATCAAAACGGTGTATTTGTAAGAGGCTCTACACGCGGAGATGGAAATGTCGGCGAAGATGTCAGCGGAAATCTCAGAGTAATTCATAATATACCTTTAAAGCTCAAAGAAAATATTCCTTATATTGAGGTTAGAGGCGAGGTTTATATGCCCAAAAAGAGCTTTGAAAGAGTTGTTGACAGACAACTTTTAAACGACGAAAAGCCTTTTAAGAATCCGAGAAACGCCGCAGCTGGTTCTCTTCGTCAAAAAGACAGCAGTGTTACTGCAACAAGAGGTCTTGATATATTCATTTTTAATATTCAGCAGATTGAAGGCAAAACGCTTAGCTCACATAAAGAGTCCCTTGACTATTTAAAATCACTAGGTTTTAACACAGTTCCTTTCTATACAAAGGTTGATACTATTGACGATGCAATAAATGAGATTAACAGAATAGGTGAGGAAAGAGGTAATTTAGAGTTCGATATTGATGGTGCTGTAATTAAGATTGATGATTTTTCACAGCGTCAGCTTCTGGGCTCAACTGCAAAGTTTCCTAAGTGGGCTGTTGCTTTTAAGTATCCGCCGGAAGAAAAACAGACTAAGCTTGTTGATATTGATATAGCAGTTGGAAGAACAGGTGTATTAACCCCTACAGCTATACTAGAAAGTGTACATCTGGCAGGTACAACCGTTTCCAGAGCAACTCTTCATAATCAGGACTTCATTAATGAAAAGGGTATACAAATCGGTGATATTGTAACTGTTAGAAAAGCAGGTGATATTATACCTGAAATTCTTTGTGTTAATGAGCATAAAAGTGATACTGTTTATGAATTTCCAAAAATATGTCCATCATGTCATCAGCCGGTAGTAAGAGAGAATGAAGAATCTGCAATTCGATGCATTAATCCAGAGTGTCCTGCACAGCTGCTTCGTAACTTAATTCATTTTTGCTCAAGAGATGCTATGGACATTGAAGGTCTTGGCCCTGCAATTATAGAGACTTTTGTAAATGAGGGAATTATAAATAACATTGCAGATATTTATTGTCTTGATTATGAAAAAATAATTTCACTTGAAGGCTTTAAAGAAACCAGTACTGGCAACATTAGAGCATCTGTAGAAAAATCAAAGTCTAATGATTTAGGTAAATTGATTTTTGCACTTGGTATTCGTCATATAGGTGCTAAGGCAGGAAAACAGCTTTCAGATCACTTCAGAAATATTGATAACATAATTAACGCTTCTATTGATGAAATTCTGCAAATTGATGGTTTTGGACAGATTATGGCAGAAAATGTGCATAATTATTTTTCCGGCACATCAGCAATTGAACTTATTAATTCCCTAAAAAAATGTGGTGTTAATATGGAAAGCACAAGTGAAATTAAAGACAAACGATTTGCAGGTATGACTTTTGTTTTGACAGGAACTTTGCCTACCTTGAAGAGATCAGAGGCATCTAAAATAATAGAGTCTTTCGGAGGAAAAACTTCGTCTTCAGTTTCAAAAAAAACAACCTATGTTTTAGCAGGTGAAGAGGCAGGATTAAAGCTTGATAAAGCAAATAGTCTTGGAATAGCTGTATTAAATGAAGAAGAATTTATGGGTATGATTAAATGAATGAAATAAGAAAAAAACAGAGAAAACTATACAAAATAATGAAGGTTGTTACAATTGTAGGTGCAATTTATCTTTTCGTTTATATTGGCATTCAGCCATATGTTGCTGATGCAAGCCAGCTTGCTGCAAGAATTTGCGGTTATATTTCAGATGCAGCTGTAATCGCAGTTCTTGTTCTGGTATTTATGTATTATTCTAAATACGGAAAGGCCGATAACTTTTTAAAATCAGCTGAAAACGAAATTAATGACAATGGTTATTATTTTACTGCAAGAGCAGAAAACACTGCTGCCGATTTTATAGAGGCAGTTTCAGATGATTTATCATCATGCGGTTACTCAGTAAGCAAAAAAGTTGCTTTAGAAGATTTTGAGGCGGATGTCAAGGCTGTAAAATCAAAAGAATTTTTCTATGCAGTAAATATTGATAATGTTGACAGCAATGATGTAGTTGCTTATATTGACTGCGTTATAAATGATATTGTTGTAAAAAATCTTAAACGAAAAGGAAATGCTGTAATTCTTTTTGTAACTGATAAGGCAGATGAGAGTGCAATAGCACTTTCAAAAATGATTACACCGGTCGGAAAAAAAGAACAGCTTAAGGTTGCAGTCGCAATAGCAGAGCCTAAAAGCAAAAATGTATATTTTCTTGGAAATGTTCAGACAAAATGTCAGCAGATTATTGTAAATTTTGTTATGAATTGCGATATTCCGTTAAAAGATGAGTTTATACATAAAGATAAACTTCCTTTTCAGTATGCATTAGCAGAAAAAATGAAAGACTTTACTTTAGAAGATTACAAAGCAGGCAATTTTTACTTACACTAAAGGAGCGATTATGAATATAAAAGCAAAAGAATTTTTTGACAATCTTATAGGTAAAAAAATAGCATTTGTCGGAATGGGCGTAGCAAATGTACCTTGTGCTGAGTTTTTGGCAAAGTACGGAATTGAGGTTTATGCCTGTGATAAAAGAGACAAAGAGTATATCGGAAAGGATATTTGCGACAAGCTCGAAAAACTCGGTGTTAAATTCTCACTTGGAGAAAACTATCTGAATGTTCTTCCCGACATGGATTTAATATTCCGATCCCACGGAATACTACCATTTCAGAACACATGGATTAGTGAATGTATCGAACGCGGACAAAAGGTTACTACAGAAATGGAAGTGTTTTTTAATCTTTGTCCTGCAGAAATATTTGCTGTTACAGGCTCTAACGGAAAAACAACAACTACTACCCTGATAGCAAAAATGCTTGAAGCACAGGGTAATAAGGTTTATTTAGGCGGTAATATAGGCAAGGCATTAATGCCTGAGCTTGAAAGCATAACCGAGGATGATATTGCCGTTGTTGAGCTATCATCATTTCAGCTTTTAACAATGGGAAATCTGGTTAATTCACCTGATATTGCTGTTGTAACAAATATCGAATGCACCCATCAGGATCATCACATCAGTCTTGATGAATATGTTGATGCAAAAAGAAACATTTTAATTTATCAAAATGCAGAGTGCAGAACAATTTTGAATGCAGACTGTGATTACAGTATAGGAAACCGAGTTTATCATGATATGCGTTTTGATGTACGAGGTGAATTATCTGAATTTTCTATAAAGCATCCTGTTAAACGCGGTGCCTATATGAAAGAAAACGGTGATATAGTATATGCTTCTGATAATAAAGAAACATATGTAATGAACAAGGATGATATAATTATTCCGGGCTCACATAATATTGAAAACTACTGCACAGCAATTTCTGCAGTCTGGGGAATAGTTGATATCGATGTTATTAAGAATATTGCCAAAACTTTTGGCGGTGTTGAGCACAGAATAGAATTTGTAAGAGAATATAATGGTGTAAGATATTATAACGACTCCATTGCTACTTCGCCTTCAAGAGTTATAAGCGGACTGAGGGCTTTTGGAAGGAAGATAAATGTCATTATGGGAGGATCTGATAAAGGTAATGACATGAGTGAAATGATGCCCGACATACTTAAATATGTTAAATATTTGATATTAAACGGAGATACTGCTCAGAAAATTTATGAGACTGTTACAAATTTTGATGGATTTAAAAAATCAGGATTAAAGGTAATTTGTGTTGACAATCTTGAACAGGCGGTGCAGAAAGCTAAAGAATTATCCGAAAAAGGTGACATTGTTTCTCTTTGCCCAGCATGCCCTGCATTTGATCAATTTAAAACCTTTGAATACAGAGGAAAAAAATTTAAAGAACTTGTAAATGGATTTGGTGAATAAATGAATAATACTGCAAAACTTTTAAAAGAACTTACATCTGCCGTAGGTGTTTCAGGTGCTGAAAATGAAATTTCCGCCCTGCTTACTGACAAGCTTTCAAAATATGGAAAAGTCGAAACAGATGCAATGAATAATGTTATATGCACATTTGGAGAAGGATATCACTTTCTTCTTGATGCACATATTGACGAAGTCGGACTTATCGTAACAGATATTACTGACGACGGATTTGTAAAATTCGAAAAATGCGGAGGTATAGATTTAAGAAAACTGCCTGCATTTGAGGTCGAAATTCTCGGAAAAGAGCGCATAAATGGTATTATCAGTACAAAACCTCCTCATCTTCAAAGTGATGATGAGCATAATAAAGCACCAAAACTCAGTGATTTATCAATAGATACAGGATATACAAAAATTGAGCTTGAAAATAAAATTTCACTTGGTGACAGAATTATATTTAAACGTAATTTTACTGAGCTTCTTAACTCTCAGATTTCATCTTCATGCCTTGATGACAGATCAGGTGTTGCATCGATTCTAATGTGTATTGATGAATTAAAGAAAATTCCATGCAAAATCACTGTTCTGTTCTCTTCACAGGAGGAGGTAGGAACAAGAGGCGCAAAGACAGGAGCATACGGAAAAGATGTTAATGAAGCAATATCAGTAGATGTATCTTTTGCATATACTCCCGGCTGTGATTCTGACGAATGTGGAAAAATTGGTGCAGGAGCTATGATAGGCTTTTCTCCTATACTTGATAAAACTATGTCAAAATCACTTGTTGAGACTGCTGAAGAACAGAATATCAGCTATCAATGTGAGATAATGAACGGAAAAACAGGCACAAATGCTGATATGATCTCAATAAGTGAGCAAGGCATAAAAACAGCTTTAATATCAATACCGGAAAAATACATGCACCAAAGCGTTGAGGTTGTTGATACAAACGATGTAGAGGCTGTTTCAAAGCTCATCTGTGAATATATCAAAAAGAGAGTAGGTGAGGTCAATGCTTAAGGAATTATGCTTGCTTAACGGAACATCAGGTGACGAAAAATCTGTAGCCGATTATATTATAAGTAAAATTAAAGGCTTTTGTGAGTACAGTATTGATAATCTCGGTTCAATTATTGCTTTAAAAAAAGGCAAAAAAACGCCTGATAAAAAAATAATGATTTCTGCTCATATGGATGAAGTTGGTTTTATTATCACAAGCATTACTGATGACGGCTATCTTAAATTTAATGCTGTCGGCGGAATTGATACAAAAGTATGTCTGGACAGAGCTGTAAAAATAAATAATATAGATGGTGTTATCGGAATGAAACCTGTTCACCAGCTTTCTGATAACGAAAAGGAAACCTCACCAAAATTCAGTGACTTATTTATAGATATCGGTGCGGTGAATAAAAAACAGGCTGAAGAATATATCAGTTTGGGTGATTATGCTTATTTTTCATCTGATTATTATGAGTTCGGCAATGGTTTTGTTAAATCAAAGGCTCTCGATGACAGAATCGGCTGTATGCTGATGATTGAAATGATAAGAAGTGAATTGGAATATGATACTTTCTTTTGCTTTAATGTTCAGGAAGAGGTAGGACTTCGCGGATCTGCTTGCACAGCCTACTCAGTTGGTGCTGATATTTCAATTGTTTTAGAAGCAACTACTGCTGCTGATTTATGCTCAATAAGAGGAGGAGACAGAGTTTGTGTTCTTGGAAACGGACCTGTTGTTTCATTTATGGATGGAAGAACAATATATGACAGAGAACTTTATAACCTTGCTTTTTCTCTTGCTGAAAAGAATAATATAAAAATTCAGACTAAAACAGCTGTAGCCGGTGGAAACGATGCAGGTGCAATTCAGTCTGCCGGAAAAGGCTGTCGTGTTATTGCAATATCACTGCCCTGCAGATATATTCATAGTCCTGCAAGTGTTGTGAAATTAAGTGATATTGACGAGACTGGAAAGCTTATTAGAGCATTGTTAGAAAAAATATATGATTAAAATTATTGAAAATGGTGCAGAGCTTAATAAGCTTTGCACCAATGATTTATTTGAAATTAGAATAAAGTCACTTCTCATGGCTTATGATACAAAGTATGATTTTGCCAGATTTTACTGCCAATACGACAATAACTTCAATGTAACTGCTATAATCTCAAAGTTGGATGGTGATTATACTGTTTCGCATAACAACAACTGCGATTTCAGCGAAATTGAAGAGTTTATCAGGGTTTTGGGATATACTTCCGTACTTTCCGATGATAAATTTGTTTATAACGGCAGTTTTGAAGAGGGTATTATAATGTCATGCAATAAGAAAGCTGAAATTCCTTTAGAAAACTGCTCAATTGATGAATATCCAAAACTGATGGATTTATTTAACCTTGATGACTATGAAGAAGCAGATTTTGAGAATTGGTATGTTGATGTAAACCACCGAATTCGCCATAATTGTGCTAAGGCATATTCGGTTAATGTAAAAAACGAGATCGTTTCAAGTGCAATGCTGTCATCTATTTACAATGACTCTGCAATATTATCATCGGTAAAGACGTATCCTGAATTCAGAAGAATGGGTTACGCAAGCAAACTGGTAAATTACATGCTGAACGATGTAAAAGGCACAGTATATCTCATGAGAAATCAAAATAAAAACGAAGAATTCTACTCAAAGCTAGGATTTAAAAATATCGGAAAATGGAGAATGTATAAATGAGTTCTTTCTTTAAAATCAGTGAAAAAATTGAACAGGCAGATAAAGCTGCTTTAAAAATGTGCAGAGAACAATTTGCTTATATTAATGAAATTACAGAATATAATCAATTAAAAGTTTTAAAAGCATTTATTGATAATGGTATTTCTGAAAGTCATTTTGCTTCATCAACAGGCTACGGCTATGGCGACAGGGGCAGAGATACTCTGGACAAAGTGTGGGCACAGGTATTCGGTGCTGAGGATGCTTTGGTAAGGCATAATTTTACCTGCGGCACTCATACACTTGCAACAGCTCTTTTTGGTGTTCTGCGTCCTGATGATAAAATGCTTTGTGTTACAGGTACTCCATATGATACAATTCATAATGTAATCGGCATTACAGGAAAAGATATGGGCTCTTTAAAAGACTTTGGTGTTAAATATGAAGAAGTACCTCTAAAAAATGAAAAGCCTGATTTCGAGGCAATTAAAGACGCTGTAGACAACTCTGTTTCAATGGTTTACATACAAAGAAGCAGGGGATACGAGCTTAGGCCCAGTCTTTCAGTTGCTGAGATTGAAAAAATATGCAAAATTGCAAAAGAAAAAAATCCAAATGTTATAGTTATGGTTGATAATTGTTACGGTGAGTTTGTAGAAAAGCTTGAGCCTACAGAAGTTGGTGCAGACCTGATTGCAGGTTCTCTTATTAAAAACGCAGGCGGCGGAATTGCTACAACAGGCGGATATATAGCAGGCAGACATAATCTTGTGGAGAAATGTGCTTACCGTCTGACAACACCCGGTCTTGGTAAAGAGGTTGGCGCATCACTAGGCCATAACCGTGAGCTGTATATGGGACTTTTCTATGCTCCGCATACCGTTGGCGAAGCAGTTAAGTCTGCAGTATACATATCTGCACTGTTTGAGCATTTCGGATATGATGTAACACCTAAATATAATGAAATCAGACATGATATTGTTCAATCATTAGGACTGGAAAATCCGGAAAGTCTTGTAGCATTCTGCCAAGGAATTCAAAGCGGAAGCCCGATAGACAGCTATGTACTTCCTGAGCCTTGGGATATGCCGGGTTACGACAGCAAGGTGGTTATGGCTGCGGGTGCTTTTACACTTGGCTCATCTATTGAACTATCTGCAGATGCGCCTATCAGAGAACCGTATTATGCATGGATACAAGGCGGGCTTAATTTTCATAGTGCAAAAATTTGCGCAAAGCTTGCCGCACAGCAAATGGAGAATAAAGGATTATTAAAATGAGTGATTACAATTTTAAAGGAATAAAACCTGAAAGTATAGAGCTTTTATGCTTAAACAAATTCAACGATTCTAGAGCTTTTTATGAAGAACACAAAGAAGAACTTAAGCAGGGAATAACTGTTCCTATGCGTCAGATTATGCTGGATTTAAGTGAGCTGATGTACGATATTGATGATAAGATGCTTACTGATCCTGTAAGGTCTGTATCAAGAATATACAGGGATACAAGAGGAAACAGAAATAAAATTAAGTACAGAGAAAATATGTGGATGTTTTTTAGAAGATATAAAAATGAATATCCATCCGCACCATTCTATTATTTTGAATTTTTCCCCAACAGCTTTGGCTATGGTTTAGTTCTATGGCTTCATCGGCCTGCTGCATTTAAAGAGGTGCATAATCTGATTTTGAAGCATCCTGACAGATGGCTTGATGCAGTTAAAGCTTGCCAAGAGGCAGGCTTCGTATGTGAATGCAGAAATGAATACAAAAAAGAACTATATCCAAATGCACCTGACGAGCTTAAGCCTTATTTGAAAGCTAAAGATATTTCTTTTTCATACTATTCAACCGATCTCAGCAGAATTAATACACCGGCACTTATTGATGAACTAAAGCTTGCTTTTGATATTGCAAGACCAATGTATGAATTTTTGATTGAAGCATATGAAAATATGATGAATAAAGGTTTAATTAAGCCTGAGGATTTTAACAGATAATGGTGATAATATGCTCAAAATTGTTTTAGGCAGATCCGGATACGGAAAAACTGAGTACGTATTTAAACATATAAATCAAATTGTTAAGGAATATGATGAAAATGTATTACTCATTACTCCTGAGCAATACTCACTTGTTGCAGAACGAAGACTTTTAACAGAGCTTGGTGAAGAGAAAATTTCAATGGTAAACAACTCATCTTTTACCAGAATTGCTGACGAGGTTTCAAGAGAATACGGTTATGATCAGCTTAAATCATTAACTAAAGGAAGCAAAGCTGTATTAATGATGCAGGCTATAAATCATTGTAAGAATAAATTTAAGCTTTTCAGCAAAAAGATTGATACATTAACTTTCGTAAATTCAATGATTAAAATTTATGATGAAATGCGTTCATGTAATCTTAATGGTGATTTAATTCAAAGCAAGTCTGAAAATATAAATAACGTATCACTGAATAATAAGCTTAATGATATATCACTTATAATGAACAGCTACGATAGTCTTATTGAAAACAGGTATCTTGATCCTGCAGACAATCTTACAAGACTATATGAAAAAATCAAAAATAAAAACTACTTTAAAAATAAAAATGTTTTTATAGACGGCTTTAATGGATTTGTTGCACAGGAATATAAATTGCTTGAGCTTATCATTGCCGAGGCTAAAGAAGTAATAATTACTCTTTGCAGTGACGGCAAAAATATGGATGATACATACAGTCTCTTTTCATATGTAAATAATTCTGCCAAAATCATTGAAAAAATTGCTTTAAAAGCAGATGTTGAGGTTAAATACCATATACTTGATAAAAACTACAGAACTGCAGATAAAGCTCTTTTAAATCTTGAAAAAAACTTTTTTGACAAGGCTGATTTTCAGGCTGAAAATAATGACAGCATCACTATCTACAGAGCATCATCAGTTTCCGATGAATGCTCAAATGTATCACGTCAGATCAGAACTCTGCTGCGTAATGGCAACAGAGCAAAGGATATTGCAGTAATTACCAGTGATTTAGAAAAATACCGTGACGAGCTCAGCTATTGCTTTAAGAAATATGAAATTCCTTTTTTCTATGACGAAAGACAGCCTATTAAAACACAGCCGTTAGTTATTTTTATTGAATATCTTTTCAGATGTGTGGTTTATTCTTTAAAGTCTGATGATATTTTGAGCCTTGCCAAAACAGGGCTTACAAATATCAGTATTGATGATATTAATGATCTGGAAAATTATGTATATTTATGGAATATTAATGGTTCAAAATGGAAAAAGCCTTTTGAAAATTCTACTAAAGGCTTTGTAAATGAAATTACCGGTGCTGACAAGGAACAGCTAAAAAAAATAAATAATACCAGAGAAAAAATTATTGCGCCTATAATTGCATTCAAAAAAAATATTAAGGGTGCAAATGCATTAAAAATTAGCGAAGAAATTTACAATACGCTTATTTGCTTTAATGTAGATGATAAACTCAGAGAATACGCATCAGAGCTAAGCAGAATTAACAAAACAGCTCTCGCTGTCCAGCAAGGAAAAATATGGGATATGGTTATGTCGATTCTTGACACTATGCCCAAAGTGCTTGGAGAAGAAGCTATAAGCATAAAAGATTTCTCAAAGCTGTTTACCCTTGTAATTTCATCAGAAGATTTAGGCAGTCTTCCGGAGGGCATGGATAATGTTCAATTAGGACAGGCTGACAGAATAAGAACAGACAATCCTAAATTCACATTTATTTTAGGTGCAAATGAGGGGGAATTCCCGAAAAATGTTAGTTTGGGCGGAATTTTAACAGAGAGTGACAGAAAAATTCTTCTTGAGAATGATTTTAAGCTATATTCATACAGCGAATTGTTAAATATTCAGGAAAGATATTTTGCTTATATGTCATGTGTATCCTCAACAGAAAAACTCTTTGTTTCATACACTTCTAACAGTAAGGAAAATGCACCGTCAGAAATAATTTCTACAGTAAAAGACTCTGTAAGTAATGTTAAAGAAATCAGCATAAACGATCTTACGGATATGGATTTGATTGAAACTAAAGCAAACGCCTTTGATTTAATGAGTGAGCGGTATTTAACAAATACTGCATTTTATTCATCTCTAAAAAAATATTTTGAAAATCACGAAAGATACGGTGCAGTAAAAGCTCTGGCAGAAAATCTTGATGCAAGTATAAAAAATCAAGACTTAGCCAAAGAACTTTTTGATTATGATATGTATGTATCAGCATCAAGAATAGAAGATTATTATAACTGCCCTTTCAGATATTTCTGTAAATTCGGCTTATCTGCTGTTCCAAGAAATAAAGCCGAAATTGATCCTATGCAGAGAGGAACATTAATTCACTATGTTCTTGAAATGGTTTTATCAAAATACGGAAGTAATAAGCTTTCTTTAATGAGCAAATCGGAAATAAAAACAATAATTGATGATTTAATCAGCTATTATCTGTCAAATAACCTTGGCAATGCCGACGATATTGCAATAAGATTTAATTATAATTTTAAAAGACTTTCTAAGCTTATATACAGTGTTGTATATCATCTTGCTGAAGAATTTAAGACAAGTGATTTTGAAGCAAAAGCCTTTGAGCTTGATATTGACAGGGATGGATCTGTAAAACCCGAAGTTATCAAACTTAAAGACGGCGGAACAATTCAGATCAGAGGTTCAATTGATCGTGTTGATACCTTTGAAAAAGACGGCGAAACTTTTGTAAGAGTCGTTGACTATAAATCAGGAAACAAAACCTTTAGTCTCGCTGATATAATGTATGGACTTAATCTTCAAATGTTCATATATTTGTTTTCGCTGTGTGAGGATAATAATGCAGAACTTACAGGAATTCCTGCAGGCGTTCTTTATATGCATGCATCAAGAGATATTTTTCCTTTTAACTCAAAATCAGAAATCAACAGTTCGATAGCATCAGAAGAAGACAAATCCTTCAAAATGAAGGGTATTGTCATTGATGAGTATGACGGAGAAATTGCTGTCGCAATGGAGCACGAGCTTATGGGAAAATACATACCGGTTGAATATAAAAGAAACGGTGATTTAAAAGGCAATCTTGCTTCCTTGGCAGAATTTGGATTAATTCATAAAAAAGTTAATTCTCTTATTGCGCAGATGGGATACGCTCTCCACAGCGGAAATATCGGCAGAAATCCCGTTAAAAATAAAAGTCACAAAAAGACTTGCGAATATTGCGACTATGCAGATGTATGTGCAGGAAAGCGTAATATTGAGTTTAGAATTACACCGGATTTTACTGATAGTGAGGTTAAAGAAATATTAGCAAAGGAGTATGCAGATAATGAAAACTAAATGGACAGCACAACAGCAGAATGCGATTAATGCAAGAAACCGCAATATATTAGTCAGTGCTGCTGCAGGCTCCGGAAAAACTGCTGTACTGGTTGAGCGTGTTAAAGAGCTGGTTACAAATAAAGAAAATCCTGTTGAACTTGACAGACTGCTTATAGTAACCTTTACTAACGCTGCCGCTGCCGAAATGAAATCAAGAATTTCAAAGGTTCTTAATAAATGCATAAATGAAAATCCAAATGATAATTTTTATAAAAAGCAGCTTTCACTGCTTTCTTCAGCCAAAATATGTACTATTGATTCATTTTGCACAAATCTTGTAAAGGAGCATTTCTACGACCTATCCATTTCACAGGATTTTTCAACTCTTGAGGACAGTGAACTGCAGCTGCTTGAGGATACTGTTATTTCAGAAACCATTGATGATTTTTTCAAAAACGGTAATGAAAATTTCATTAAACTGATTGAGGCATATACAACACCAAATTCTGACAAAACATTAATAGAAATAGTAAAAAAAATTCTGACTTTTATATATGCTCAGCCTTTTCCGTATAAATGGCTTGAAAATGCACTTGAAAGATATAATCCCAATAAAAGCTTCAATGAGTCGGAATGGTATTCTTACTTAAGCAGTGAAATTAGCTATCTTTTAGAATATGGCTTATCTCTCATAAATGAAAATATAAAAAATATTTTATTTGAAGATGATAAACTTAATGATAAGTTTTATATGTGCTTTAATGATGATTTATCAATCTATCAAAAATATATCAGAGCATTAAATAACTCATGGAATGAACTGGTAAATATTGATAAACCAAAATTCAGCCGTATTCCTTATTCAAAAAAAGCTGATCCTGAAATTTATTTCACAATAAAAAGCAATCGTGATACATATAAAAGTATAATTGACGATATTTCGGCCTTTTTAATCTCAGACGAAGAAGATTATGAATACGATATGAAAATTCTTTACAGACAGCTTGAGACTCTCATCAAGCTGGTTAAAGAGGTCGATACTCGTATTGCAGATGAAAAGAAAGAAAGAAATGCTTATTCCTTTGCTGATATTGAACATTTTGCAATCGAATTATTGTTTAAAATTGATGATCAGGGAAATATAGTTAAATCGGATTTGGCAAAGTCAATGTCCGATGAATACTATGAAATTCTTGTTGACGAATATCAGGATACTAATGAGGCACAAAATTTACTTTTTACTTATCTTTCTAATGGAAAAAATCTTTTTTGTGTTGGTGATATCAAGCAGAGTATTTATCGATTCCGACTTGCCATGCCGCATATTTTTAATAAAAAAAAGAAAGAATATGCAAGCTATAATCCGGATGATTCCGAAATCTGCTCAAAAATAATTCTTGATAAAAATTTCAGAAGCCGTAAAGAAATATGCTCATATGTAAATTTTGTTTTTTCAAACACAATGAGCGAAAGGACAGGGGAGATGGACTATGATTGTGACGAATATCTCAATTATGGTTCAACAGCTTATGGTGATACTTCCGTTGCATCAGCTCAGATAAACATAGTTACAGGAGCTAAGGGAGAAGAAACAGATAAAAAAGAAGCATCGGCAATTGCTAAGCTTATTCTTGATAAAGTTAACAGCAAAGAATTAATAACTGACGGAGATACCGTAAGACCGGTAAAATTTGGTGATTTCGCTATTTTGATGCGCAGTCTTAAAAGCCATATTAACGAATATTCTAAAGTTCTGACAGATTACGGAATCCCACTCATTTGTGATAATTCTACCAACCTTTTTGAAAATAGTGAAATCAGAATGATTTTATCATTACTGAGAGCAATAGATAATCCTACCCAGGATATTCCGCTCCTTGCAACACTTATGTCTGCAATTTACGGCTTCACGGCTGATGATCTTGCTGAAATAAAAATTAACAGCAAAGGAAAAAATCTGTACAAATCCCTTTTACTTTCAGATAATGAAAAGGCAAAGAATTTTTTAACAGATATTTCTGAGCTTCGTAAAATAAGCATTACTATGTCAGTTGCAGGATTTATTCGATATATTATTGAAGATAAAGGAATAATATCTTATATAAATGCTATGGGTAATGCTGAGCAAAGATATCAGAATATTCTTAAGCTGATTTCCTTTGCAAACACATTTGACAGCGGAATTAATGTCGGGTTGACTGCGTTTATAAGATATATCGACAAGATAATTAGCTCTGGTAAATCAGTTGACTCCGCACCCTTGTCAAGCAGCTATAATGATGCTGTAACTATTATGACAGTGCATCATTCAAAAGGTCTTGAATTTCCTATTTGTATTCTTGCAGGATCAGCAAGAAGATACAATACGCAGGATTTAAGTGAAAAACTTTTAATTAATAATATGTATGGCATAGGAATGAAGGTTCACGATGAAGAAAATTTCTGCCAATATAAGACAATTCCTTATATCTGTGTAAAAAATAAATCCGCCAATGAGCTTATCAGCGAAAATCTTAGAGTACTTTATGTGGCTATGACTAGGGCAAAGGAACAGTTCATTACTTTCTACAGCTGTGATAACGCAGAAAAGAAGCTGTCAAATCTCGCTGTAACACATTTTGATAATGGCAGAATCAGTCCTTATACCTGCAGCAAAATATCGTCAGACGGAGATTTGCTTGCCTTGTGTGGTATGCTTCATCAAGGCGGAACAAAGCTGAGAGAGCTTGGAGCATGCCCTATTAAACCTATTGCTGCTGATTTTGATTTGTCTGTAAACATTATTAATGATATTGAAATTTTATCAAGCAAAGAATCTTTTGACTTTGTTGATGCTGATAAAAATATCGTTGAAAAAATTGACAAAAAGCTTCAGTTTAAATATGAGCGCAAAGAGCTTGAAGGATTTGCATCAAAGCTTACAGCCTCATCACTTGACAGTGCTGACAGCGGATTTGAATATCTTACATCATCAAAACCTGCATTTATGAATAAAAATGGTCTCACGCCTGCACAAAGAGGAACTGCAATGCATACATTTATGCAGTTTTGTGACTATAATAACAGCCGATGTGATCTTGAACGTGAAATTGAGCGCTTGAGAGAAACGGGATTTTTATCTTACGAACAGGCAGATTCCCTTGATAAAGAAAAATTAAGCACATTCTTCAGCAGTCCTTTTGCAAAAAGAATATTTGATTCTGACAGAATTTATAGAGAGCTTAAACTGTCATCATTTGTATCTGCAAAAGAAATATATTCTGTTGAATTTGATGATAAAGTTCTGGTGCAGGGCATAGCAGACTGTGTTTTTGAAGAGAACGGAGAACTTGTACTGCTTGATTATAAAACTGACCGTGTAAAAAACGCTGATGAACTTTTAGACAGTTACAAAAAACAGATACAATTTTATAAAAAGGCTGTTTCAAAAGCATTAGGTAAACCTGTAAAAGATGCTGTTTTATATTCATTTTATCTTGGTAAACTTTGTTATTATAAATAATTAAAAAAAATACTTGCATTTTATTGGCGATTATGGTAATATATCAAACGAATTACATAACTTGTAAAGAGGTGAAAGAAATGAAAGACGGAATTCATCCAAATTATGATACCTGCACTGTTAAGTGTGCTTGTGGTAATACATTCGAGACAAAAAGCACTAAGAGTGAATTAAAGGTTGATATTTGTTCAAAGTGTCATCCATTCTTCACCGGTAAGCAGAAGCTTGTTGATACCGGTGGTCGTGTTGATAGATTCAACAGAAGATATGCTAGAAAAGGCTAATCAAAAAATCAAAGGCAACGATGTCGTTGCCTTGTTTTTTTATGTTTTGGAGAAATTATGAAGGAATATAAAACTGTAGAATTTGAAAATAAAGATGAATTTATTGAAAAAAAATCCAGATTTATCGGATACGTTAAACCTGTCAAAACTCAGCAGGAAGCAACAGATTTTATAAATTCAATTAAATCTAAGCACTGGGATGCTTCGCATAATGTATCTGCATATGTGCTTAGAGAAAATAATATTCAGCGTTCTTCGGATGACGGCGAACCAAGCGGTACTGCGGGAGTGCCCGTACTCGATGTATTGCTGAAAGAAAATTTAGTCGATGTATGCGTAGTTGTCACAAGATATTTCGGAGGAGTTTTACTCGGTGCAGGAGGACTTATCAGAGCCTACTCCCACGGCTCAAAAATTGCCGTTAATGCCGGAAATATTATTACCATGGCACCATGCAAACTTTTAAAAACAGAAGTTGACTACAGCTTTTATGATAAATTAAATAATCTTCTTAACGATTTTGGGGCTAATATAATTAGCTCTGATTTTTCCGATAAAGTCACAATTGAATTCAGCTTGAAGTTTGATTTAGTTGATGGCTTTTCTTCAAAACTCATCGAAAGCAGTTTTGGAAAATATATAATTACCGAAACAGGCGAAAAATTTGATAAAGTATAAAAATAGAAAAACCTGCCAACAATCTAGTTACTGAAAGGCAGGTTTTATTTTTATGAGACTAAAAAAAATTTTTATACCAATATTTATAATGACATTAATCGCTGCGGCAATCATTACGCCATCAATAAAAACAAGTGAAAGTATAAATCAAAAAATTTTGAGACTGCATATACTTGCAAACAGTGACAGCAGTGAAGATCAGAATCTTAAGCTTATAGTCAGAGATTATATTTTAACAAATGCATCAGACATTTTTAACGGCAGCACGTTTGAAGATAATCTTGATATAGCTAATGAAAATACAGATTTATTTGAAAATCTTGCAAATGAATGTCTGAAAAATAACGGCAGTAATAAAACTGCAAATGTCGAAGTCACAAAAGAATTTTTTAACACAAGAGTGTATGACGATTTTATACTTCCTGCCGGCAATTATAATTCGTTAAAAATAACAATAGGTGAGGGGAATGGTCACAATTGGTGGTGTATAATATTTCCATCAGTTTGTCTTTCAGGATGCAGTCAGTCAATGGCAGATTATCTTAGCGACGATGAAATGGATTTAGTTTCAGGTGAGTATACACCAAAGTTTAAAATTGTAGAAATATATGAAAAGCTAAAAAATAGACTATACTAGAATTAATAAATCATTTATACTTTATTGCAAATTATTATAATTCTGTTCATTATTTATTATAATCTGCATGATATTATGTAGCAAAATTGATAAAAAAGATACTAAGTTCCTAAGGAGTAGTGTTATTATGAAAAGAATTAAGATACTTGCAATAACCTGTTTAGTTTTTATGTTAATTATATCAACTTTCGGCTGCAGTAAAGATACAAAGCCTATGCAGAATATTGACAAAAATGATGAAAAAGACTTTAGTATATCCCTCGTTTCAAAGACACTTGATAAAGAAAATATTTTTACCGAAAGAGATATTTCCGCAAAATACGACGATAATATCTATAATATTAAATTGGCAGATAATAACAGCGAAAGTGATAATTCAAAAGTATCAATAAATAATAATAATGTTACCATAACAAATACCGGAACATACATTATAAATGGCAAACTAACTAATGGTTCACTAATAGTTGATGCTGATGATACTGATAAAATACAGTTAGTTTTAAACGGTGTTGAAATCAATAACAGCACGGCCTCTGCAATAAACATAAAAAAGGCTAAAAAAGTATTTATTACTTTAGCTGATAACAGCGAGAATTCTTTGTCTGTATCAGGTGAATTTGAAAAAAGTGAAGATAATAAGGCAGACGGAACAATTTATTCAAAAGAAGATCTCACAATGAACGGCACAGGTAAATTGACTATAAGCTCCCAATATGGTCATGGTCTTGTTTGCAATGATGATTTAGTTATAACAGACGGTAATTATAATATTACATCTGCAAAGCATTCCATTAAAGCTAATGACAGTATTTCCTTCGCCGGAGGGAATCTTAATTTAACATCTTCAAAGGATGCGGTTCATTGTGATAACGACAGCGAATCTGATAAAGGAAATATTTATATACAAAAAACAAGTCTTTCAATAAATTGTGAAGATGATGCAATACATGCAAGCGGATATATAATTATCGAAAACGGTGATATTAAAATTATAAAATCCTACGAAGGTATTGAAGGACAAAAAATTGAAATAAACGGTGGAAATATTGAAATAAAATCATCAGATGATGGTATAAATGCAAGCAGTGGTAATAATGAGAACATATCTGATTCAAATAATACTGATAATAAATCAAATACTTTGAACATGAGAGATAAAAATAATCCGTTTAACAGTGACGAGAACTGTTATATTAATATTGGCGGTGGTGTTATTATAGTCGACGCTGACGGTGACGGAATAGATTCAAACGGGTATATACAGCAAAACAACGGAAGTATTACTGTGTATGGTGCAGAAAATTCCGGTAATGGAGCATTGGACTACGGTATTTCTGCAAAGATAAACGGCGGAACCATTGCTGCATTTGGATATAGCGGCATGGCTCAGGGTTTCAGCTCCTATTCATCACAAGGCTCAATGTTAATAAATTTTGAAAACGATACTTCTGATGAATTTATTCTTACAGATAATAACAGCAAAAAAATAATTGCAGTCAAACCTGATAAGAAATATAATTCAGTAGTGTTCAGCTCAAAGGATATTGAAAAGGGAAGTACTTATATTGCAAAAGCAGGCAATCAGAGCAAAACAATAAAAATGAGTGAGATATCTTACCAAGACGAAAATAGGTTTGAACGTAAAAATAATATTATGAACGATAATATGCCAAAAAATGACGACTTTAATCCTCATGATAATAAACCTGATAAACAGCCAGACAGTAATCAACCACCGCGAACTGAATAATATAAAGAATATACCCTGTCTTATAAAAAACAAGACAGGGTATATCTAAATTGTGATATAAAAATTCAGCTGAACTATATTGAAGTCAGCTGAATTTTGGTGCCGGCGGCGGGGGTCGAACCCGCACCCTGTTGCCAGGACTGGATTTTGAGTCCAGCACGTCTGCCAATTCCATCACGCCGGCAATTATTTATAAAGGTGCAGAAGAAAAACTACTGCACCTTTGGTGCTGGTGACCGGACTTGAACCGGTACGGTGTTGCCACCGAGGGATTTTAAGTCCCTTGCGTCTGCCGATTTCGCCACACCAGCGTACAACAGATATGATAATAGATTTTTACCTTAAAGTCAATAGTAAAATTAAATATTAATTACATTTTTTATTTTTAAAATACATTAATTCACAACATTTTGAGGTGAATCATTAATATAAGCTTTTAAATTCTCTTCAAGAATATTTAACAGTCTTTCTCTTGTTTCCTGTGCTGCCCATGCAATATGAGGAGTTATATAGCAATTCTTTGCTGAGATCAGGGGATTATCACTTCTTGCCGGCTCAACTCTAAGCACATCAAGTCCTGCACCTGCTATTTCTTCATTGTTAAGGGCATCGGCAAGTGCATCCTCATCCACAACAGGACCTCTTGATGTATTAATAAATATTGCTGACTTTTTCATTTTTGAAATAGTTTCTTTATTTATTAAATCTGTTGTTTCATCTGTCAGCGGACAATGACATGTAATAATATCACTATTTGAAAGCATTTCATTAAGACTTACAAATTTTGCAGTTTTAAACATCTCAGTACTCTTTGGTCTTGGTGAATAAACAAGCACATTCATGCCAAAGGCTTCGGCTATTTCCGCCACTTTTTTTCCTATAGCGCCAAATCCGATTATTCCAATATTTTTTCCTGAAAGCTCTGTTAAAGGGGATTTCCAAAAGCAAAAATCAGGACAGTTGCACCATTCACCATTTCTTACTGCATCAGAGTGAAGCGTAACCTTGTTTGTAATCTGCAATATGAGAGAAAATACCAACTGAGCTACCGCATCAGTGCTGTAAGAGGGAATATTGCTTACAGATATTCCAAGACTTCTTGCGTATCCGCAGTCAACTACATTATAACCTGTTGACTGCAGTGCAATAAATTTCAATTCAGGAGAAAGAGCATCAAGTGTACTTTTATCGATAATGGTTTTATTTACTATAAGAATCTCGGCTCCCTTGGCTCTTTCGACAATCTTATCTGCAGGAGTTCTGTCATAAACTGTATAGTCTCCAAGCTTTTTTATTGCATCCCAGCTTAAATCACCCGGGTTAGTTGTAAATCCATCTAAATTAACTATTTTCATTAAATCACATCCAATTTAAATTACTGTACTAATTATATCTCTGATTAATCAAAAAATCAATATTACCTTGCTCTTATCGTCATATTAAGTTATAATTCACTCATAGTAATTATTAGGTGATATTATGAATAAAAGTTTAATAATTACTTTAACTATGATATTAACAGTATGCACTTGTTCTGCTTTTTCATTACTGTATAATAAAAGCGTAACTGCAAATAATGATTCATTAACAAACCAGCATACACTGGTAATTGATGCAGGACACGGTGGAAGAGATTGCGGAACTGTCGGAATAGACGGAGCACTTGAAAAGGAAATTAATCTTGCAATTGCTTTGGATTTATATGATTTCGCTAAGATTTGCGGATATAATACTCAGCTTACACGAAGCGGAGATTACCTTGTATATAGTGATAATGATGATCGCAGCCGATCTGATCTTTATAACAGATTTGATTATGTAAACAGCTTTCAAGACTCAACATTAATATCTATTCATCAAAATCATTTTGAAAACGAAAAGGAATGGGGAATGCAGGTTTGGTATTCACCAAATGACGATATCAGCAAAAATTTGGCTGACAGTATATTAAAATTTACAAAAAATCACATACAATCAGATAATAAAAGAGAAAACAAAAAAAGTGACAGCAGTTACTATTTACTGCATAAAGCAAAAGTTCCATCTGTAATGGTTGAATGCGGATTTATGAGTAATGCTGTTGAAAACAGTAATCTACAAAAAGAAGAATATCAAAAAAATATAGCTTATTCTATATTTATGGGTTATAATGATTATAATAACACAGGAGAAATAAAAAATGGCTAAAATAAAATCTACCTATATTTGCAGTGAATGCGGTTATGAATCGCCAAAATGGTTTGGTAAGTGCCCGGGATGTAACCAATGGAATACAATGAGTGAAGAAATTCAGTCAAACTCTAAATCTTCAGCAACAAAAACAGGTCTTTCGACCATAAATAAGATAATGGCGCTTAATGAAATTACCGAAGATACTGAAAATAGAATTAATACCGGAATAAAGGAATTCAACAGAGTTCTTGGCGGAGGAATTGTTCAGGGAAGTTTAACACTTATAAGTGGTGATCCGGGAATTGGTAAGTCTACAATACTTTTGCAGATTTGTGAAAACCTTGGCAAGAACAACAAAATTCTTTATGTCAGCGGTGAAGAGTCAGCAAATCAAATAAAAATGAGGGCTAACAGACTTTGTGTAACTACTGATAATCTGTACATATTACCTCAGACTGATGTAACTGCAATAATCGAAATAATCAAATCCGAAAAGCCTGATATAGTAATAATCGATTCAATTCAAACAATGGTATATGATGAAATAGCTTCATCAGCAGGATCGGTTACACAAGTAAGAGAATGCACAAATATTTTTATGCACACTGCTAAGGGCTTTGGAATTCCGATTATTATTGTAGGACATGTAAATAAGGACGGAGGAATAGCCGGTCCAAAGGTTCTTGAGCATATTGTTGACACTGTTTTATATTTTGAAGGTGAAAAAAATTACTCCTACAGAATTCTTAGAGGAGCAAAAAACAGATTTGGTTCAACAAATGAAATAGGTGTTTTTGAAATGACTTCAGAGGGATTAAAGGAGGTTGTTAATCCGTCATTAATGATGATTTCAGGCAGACCTAAAAATACTTCCGGGACTTGCGTTGCATGCATTATGGAAGGCAGCAGGCCTATTCTGGCTGAAGTACAGGGACTTGTTTGTGCAACAGGCTTTGGAACACCAAGAAGAATGAGTACGGGATTTGACTATAATAGAATGAATATGCTTTTGGCAGTTCTTGAAAAAAGGTCAGGTTATTTTTTTAATAATATGGATGCTTATATAAATGTTGTCGGCGGTCTTAGGCTTGATGAGCCGGCTGCAGATTTAACTGTAGCACTCTCGCTAATATCATCGCTCAAAGATAAAGCTGTTGGTGATAAAATTCTTGCTTTCGGCGAAGTAGGACTTGCAGGGGAAATCAGAGCAGTAAGTCATTGTGAGCAAAGAGTTTCTGAAGCATTCCGACTCGGATTTGAAAAATGCATTGTTCCTTTTCATAACTATAAAGGATTGTCTAAGGATTTAAAAATAAACGTTGAAATAATTCCCGTAAGAACAATACGCGAAGCCGTAAATGCATTAATGAATTGATATTTTATACATAAAGAAAGACTGCGCACTCAAAAAGAGGTAAGTTTGCGGTCTTTCTTTTTTTTGATAAATAAGGTTACAAAAATTTTTTGCCCATAAAAAATAGGGCTGAAACCCTTGAAAATACGCTGTTTTTGTGATATAATTATACAAAATAAATATTTTGTATAATATAGGGAGGTAAAAAAGAAATTTTTATATAATTTTATCATAATATATGATAAAATAAACAGAACTACTGGATATTCATCTATAATTCCAAGAGTTATGTTTATTTTATAATTTATATATTTAATAATAACAAAATATGTCGTTATTTCATTTATAGAAATTATATTAGTCACCATTTATAAATAAATGAAAGGAAAAAATATGCGTAAGGATGAAATATCACAGCTTCCAAAACTTGTACAGCAATACTTAGTTTACATAGAAGCAATAAAAAATCACAGTCAGTTATCTGTTCTTGAATATGCATCTGATTTAAGAACATTTTTCAGATATTTAGCTAAATACAAAGGTTTATGTTCGGTGGATACAGATGAAAAAGAAATTGACTTATCCCCTATCGATTTAGAATTTATACAGAATGTAAATTTAAATGATGCATATCAATTTATAATTTACTGTAAAACTGAACGCAATAATAATGAAACCACCAGAGCCAGAAGAGTTGTTGCTATACGGCGTTTTTATTCATATTTAACTGATAATCTTGGAGTATTGGAAAATAATCCAATGAAAGCTCTTGAAGCGCCAAGAACAAAAAAGGCACTTCCGAAATACTTAACACTTGAAGAGGCTAATATGCTGTTAAATGTAATTGATGGCAAGTTTAAAGAGCGTGACTATGCTATAATAACATTATTTCTCAACTGCGGAATGCGTTTAAGTGAGCTTGTATCAATAGACTACAACGACATAAAGGCAGACGGATCATTAGTTATTACCGGCAAAGGAAACAAACAGCGAACAATTTACCTTAATCAAGCCTGTATTGATGCTATAATTGCCTATATGAAAGTCAGACCAAATGATAAAGTAAAAGACAAAGCATTATTCTTAAGCTCAAGAAATCAGCGTATAAGCAATAAAACAGTTCAGCATCTTGTGTACGACTACCTTGCAAAAGCAGGGTTTGCTGACCGAGGATTATCAGTACATAAACTTCGTCACACAGCAGCAACACTGATGTATCAGCATGGTCATGTAGATTTACTGCTGCTGAAAGAAATTTTAGGTCACGAAAATCTAGGTACTACCGAAATATATACACATACTGCAGATGAAGCAGCAAGAAAAGCCATGGATTCTAATCCTTTAGCGGATAACAAGCCTAAATGGTAATCAAATTACCAAGTGCAACTGACAATCCTGAATTTATTACTGCTAATGATAAAAACAATACTAATTGTATAATTATTTGTAAAAACAGAGGTTTCACTTCAAAGGAAATTCCTCTGTTTTTTTCATTTTTAACAGAACTAAAGATCATTTTTGACAATGATGAATTATAACCTATTGAATATATGACTAGAGATAAAAATAATGACGCTGTGGGAGCTATCAAAAGCATTATATATCCTACACCTTTTCCGCTGTGCAAGGAATAGTAACAGGCACATTTCATTCCATAGAACATTCCAAGCAGAACAGGAATTGCATTAACAACAGAAAAACCTATTAAAGAAAATCCCATTAAAACAATAATTAAAAACACAGAAAGATACAAAGTTAAATTCGCTATAAATGCAGCCGTAAAATTTTCTGTAGTCTCAGTTAATACTGTATTTATTGTTTCAGATTTAGCAATTGAATAAAAGTATGATCCTAGTATTAATCCAAACAAATAAAACAGCAATGAATATATTGTTTCTTTATTGTCCAGAAAAAAAGCCTTTATGTCAAATTCTTTTTTATTTACAATTTCAAAATTTACCTTTTCCAATTCTTCCATTTTATCTACGCTTTCTAATAGTTTTTATTATTGCTGAGAAAACAGCCATAGCTATTTCTAATGCAACTTTAATTAAAGTAAAAATAAAGGAATTTCTGTTTATGATGCTATTAATAATAGAAAACAATATCAGTGGAAGTATTGATAAAATTGACAACAGTAAAAAATTATTTTTAAAATCACTATTGGTAAACAACGGCGTTGCAAAAGCAGAAACAACACAAACAGCAATAGAAGTATAATTCAGACAGCTAAGATCAAGATCCAGCTTAAGTATGACATACGAAGCTATTACTGATAGCAATGCGACAAATAAATATGAAATCAGAATGCTTTTTAAGGTAAACTTTAAAAATAATGATTTGTTATTAGTTGCAGATATTTTAGGCATAAAAAATCCCCCTCGAATAAATATTATTCAAGGGGGATAAAAATTATAACATATGTTAGTCTTTTTTAGTTTCGTCAACTACTTCTTTTTTAGTTTCATTAACTGTGTCTTTCTTTGATTTCTTATCTTTTTTAGACTTAGCTGCTTCTCTTGCAGCCTCAACTTCTTTCTGATGCTGCTCAGCTTTAGTTTTATTTGTATTTACAGCCCAGCGCTCAATTCTCATCTTGTTTCTATCAGAACCGGTTTCAATGATAAGATCATTTTCACGGATAGTAACAACTTTACCAACGATACCGCCTATTGTTACAATCTCATCGCCAATCTCAAGAGAAGATCTCATTTCCTGCTCTTCCTTTTGGCGCTTCTTTTGAGGTCTTATCATAAAGAAATACATTACAACAAGAAGAACAACCATAAGAATGATATAAGATGTTGTACCATTAGCACCAAATCCTCCGCCTTCACCGGCTGCACTTGTTGCCATCATTAAAATTGAATTCATAAACAAATTCCTCCTAAACAGAATAATCTTATTATATTAGAATAATGATACATTTGCAAGTGTTTTCTAAATTCTTGTATCAAGTTTTACACAAAATTCATTTTTATAATCAGTAAATGTACCATTGTCCAGATTATCTCTGATTTCCTGCATTAAATTGTTATAAAAATAGAGATTATGCATTACTGCAAGCCTCATGCCAAGAATTTCATTGGCTTTCATCAAATGACGTATGTAGGCTCTTGAGTATTTTTGACACACAGGACAGCTGCACTGAACATCAATAGGTTTATCATCCCTTGCATATTTAGCATTATTTATGTTAATAATGCCGTCTTTAGTAAACAACTGACCATGTCTTGCGTTTCTGCTTGGCATTACGCAATCAAACAAGTCAACTCCCCTGCTTACTGCTTCTAAAATATTACCGGGGGTACCAACACCCATTAAATATCTTGGTTTGTCAACAGGTGCATAAGGCTCAACTGCGGATATGATTCGATACATGTCTTCCTTCGGCTCACCAACAGCTAATCCGCCTATTGCATAACCATCCAAATCAAGTTTTGCAATCTCTTTCATGTGCTCGATTCTTAAATCGTCATAAGTACATCCTTGATTAATACCAAATAAAAGCTGATTTTTATTAATTGTTTCTTCAAGAGAGTTTAATCTGTCCATCTCTTTTTTACATCTTTCAAGCCATCTGAGTGTTCTTTCACAAGCCTCTTTTGCGTATTTATAATCACAAGGATTTTCTACACATTCATCAAAAGCCATGGCAATCGTTGATGCGAGATGTGACTGAATCTGCATGCTTTCTTCAGGGCCCATAAATATTTTTTTTCCGTCTATATGAGAATTAAAATATACGCCCTCTTCCTGTATCTTGTTAAGCTTTGCAAGGCTGAAAACCTGAAAACCACCGCTGTCAGTAAGAATAGGTCTGTCCCAATTAGTCAATTTATGAAGACCACCCATATCGTATACGATGTCATCTCCTGGTCTAACATGAAGATGATAGGTGTTGCAGAGCATTACCTGACAGTTGATATTTTTTAAATCTTCTGTAGATAATCCCCCTTTAATAGCAGCTGAAGTTGCAACATTCATAAATGCAGGTGTCTGAACTGTTCCGTGAACTGTTTCAAACTCCCCTCGTCTTGCACTTCCCTCTTTTTTTAATAATGTATATTTTGCCATATTTTACCTCTTGTATTTTAATTCTATCAAATCATTGATAAAATGTATTGTTTTAATAAATTACCATTTACTCTTGTTTTAAAGCAATGTGACCATGCAGGCATGTATCCGCTTTTTAATGCAACCTTCTGCGAATTAATATTGCTGATATCCGTCGTATAGTATGGAATAATATTTCTTTCAAGACATGTAATCGTAAGCATATTAACAAGCTTTACTGCAATATTATTACCTCGGAATTCAGGCAATACATCCACACCTATCTGCCACATAGTTTTGCTATCAGCACTTGCACAGGCAATACCTGCCAGCTTTCCGTCTTTTATCGCAACAGCACCAATTGTTTCAGGTCTTTCACTGTTTTTATTATATTGTAGTGCGTTGTGTAAATCAGAATAGCTGTAGTATTTTTTAATTTCATATTTATCTATAAGCTTAAAATTATAAAAATCGTTTTCTATAACACTTATATTATCTAAATCTGGAAGATAATATGGATTTGTACATTTTAACAAAGAACTGTTAAGTATATCAATACGTGATTTGCCGGATAATTGCTTTTTCACATAGCTCATAATACTATGTGATACATTAATTACAGCTCCTCTGCCAAACGTTACAACTTCAAGTCTTGGCTCAATAAATGGCATTACTCTTCTTCCATGAAGTTTTTCAGCAGCAGTAAATATAATATCATCATGCAGAAAATCGTCTGCCTGACAATTATAATCAACAGCCAATTGATTATATACAATATTCATCATATTATTTTTAGTCATTTTTAACCTCGTCAAGATAATATTGAAGTGCTATTTTATTTCTAGTTATTCAAAAATTACTTCTGTAGGGCGTTCTTTCGTTATTAGCTAAAAGGCTTATAGCCTAATACCAACTAAAAAAAGCATTGAAAATTGCCACAGCGTCAGTAAGCCTCGGAATAGTTTAAGTTCAGCTCTTCTTATTATTTTGTCATACTTTCCGTTATAGCTTCACACCATGCATTTTTAAATTCTGCAATACTTTGATATCTTTTATTTCTATCACTTTCTGTGGCTTTTACTAAAACATCATAAGATTTTTTATTTAATGGATAACTGTCAAAAGAGTAATCACTGTCTGTAATAAGTGAGAAAGCCATTTTACCAAGTGTGAAAACATTTGTTATTTCATCAATTACCTGGCCAAGTTTACACTCTTCA
The DNA here is from genome assembly GCA_023665085.1 of Bacteroides sp. Taxonomy (GTDB): domain Bacteria; phylum Bacillota; class Clostridia; order Oscillospirales; family Acutalibacteraceae; genus Eubacterium_R. The sequence continues at coordinate 111,667 of JAMPEQ010000006.1, read as the reverse complement.
GGCGAAATAAATCTTTCACTTCCCCACATTCTTCCCATATCATTAACTACCGGCTGTTTTTTGAAAAAATCAATATCACAAATGGTAGTCTTATGGCTTTCTTCATCATACATTATACTACCGTCATAAAAATCCACAGCTACATAATTTTTACTAACGATATATTCAATAAAATCTATAATTTCATCAAATATATCAAGTTTATAATTAACCGGCAGTGACATGATTGATTTATGGTCTTCATCATACATTCTTCCCATGCATTTTCCATCTGACCATTCAAAAATCATTGCAAAACCACCATTAATTTTTTCTGCTGATAGAAATTTAATTAATGATTTATGATTAAGGTCTTCATATATTGATAATGTATCAATTAACCTTTTCACTGCATTTTCAGAACTTCCCTTATACTCTGCCGTAGGTGCCCCTGCAAATTTCACAAAATATCTCTTGCCATTCTTTTCAGTACCAAAACAAATATTACCGGAATCCTGATCGTCATATACTCTGAATACATGACCATATTTATGTATAAAATCGAAATTGAAAGGTTCTTTTATTTTATATTCAATTTCATCAATTTTTTGAAAAATCATATATAAAAAACTCCAAAAAAATTAAGAAATAAACATCGCGTCTCCGAAGGAGAAAAATCTATATTTTTCATTAACAGCAATTTTATATGCATTCATAACATTATCAAATCCGGCAAAAGCAGAAATCAGCATAATAAGTGTGCTTTCGGGCAAATGAAAATTAGTTACAAGTGCATCCATGCATTTAAATTGGTATCCCGGATAGATAAAAATACTTGTATCATCTTCATCTGCACAAATTCTGCCATTTTTTGCGGCAACTGACTCTACAGTTCTGCAGCTTGTAGTTCCAACACATATAACCCGTTTTCCTCTGATATGAGTATCATTTATTAAATCAGCTGTTTCCTGCGGCATGATGTAATGCTCTGTATGCATATTATGCTTTGTAACATCATCAACCTTAACAGGTCTGAATGTGCCAAGTCCTACATGAAGAGTTACATAACCGATATTAATGCCTTTAGCCTTAATTTCATCAAGCATTTCAGGAGTGAAATGAAGTCCGGCAGTTGGTGCTGCCGCTGAGCCTAAATGCTTACTGTATACTGTCTGATAACGTTCTCTATTATCAAGCTTTTCTTTAATGTATGGTGGCAAAGGCATCTGACCTATTTCATCAAGAACAGCAAAAATATTATTATCACATTTAAATTCAATGATTCTATTACCATCTTCAAGAATATCAAGAACTTTACATTCAAGCTGACCTTCACCGAATACAAATTCAGTACCAACTTTTGCTCTTTTTCCGGGACCGCATAGGCATTCCCATTTTAAATTCTCATGCTGCTTCAAAAGAAGAAATTCAACAACAGCACCGGTTTCTTTTTTTACTCCGTAAATTCTTGCAGGAATTACTCGGGTATTATTAAGAATAAGACAGTCACCCTCATCAAGATAATCAATCAAATCCTTGAAAATTTTATGACGTACATCTCCGTTATTTTTGTTAAGAAGCATCAGTCTTGATGCATTTCTGGGCTCAATTGGTGTCTGTGCAATAAGCTCTTCGGGTAAATCATAGTAAAAATCTGAAGTTTTCATCATTTTCTCCATAAATTATAATTGACATATATATATAATAAGTGATATTATATTAAGCAAGTATTAGGCAAAACCTGATACTTCATTATTATATTGCATATTTTCTTGTTTTACAAGATGTTTTTAAGGAGAATTGTTATGGAAAAAAAGTTTAATGTAGGTATTGTTGGCGCAACAGGAATGGTTGGCCAAAGATTTGCAACTCTGCTTGACGGACATCCATGGTTTAATGTTGTTTGTCTTGCAGCTTCATCAAGAAGTGCAGGAAAAAAATATGAAGACGCAGTCGGCAAAAAATGGTGTATGGATGTTGCCATACCTGAAACAATGAAAGATATCGTTGTTATGGACGCAACAAATGATATTGAGAAGATTACATCAATGGTTGATTTTGTATTCTGTGCTGTTGATATGAAGAAAGATGAGATCAAAGCACTTGAAGAGGAATACGCAAAGCACGAGTGCCCTGTAGTATCAAATAACAGTGCTCACAGATTTACAGATGATGTTCCTATGGTTGTTCCCGAGCTTAATGCACACCATATTGAAATTATTGCTGATCAGAAAAAGAGACTTGGTACAAAACGTGGATTCATTGCAGTTAAATCAAACTGCTCACTTCAGTCATATGTTCCTGCTATCTTCCCGGTTAACGAAAAATACAAGGTAAAGGACGTTTTAGTTTGCACATATCAGGCAATTTCAGGTGCAGGAAAAACTTTTGAAACATGGCCTGAAATGATTGATAATGTTATTCCATACATCGGCGGCGAGGAAGAAAAGAGTGAAAAAGAGCCTCTTAAGCTTCTCGGCACTATTGAAGACGGTGTTATTAAATCAGCTGACAAACCTAACTTTACAGCACAGTGCATTAGAGTTCCTGTTTCAAACGGACATCTTGGTGCAGTATTCGTTAAATTTGAGGAAGGTCAGAAACCAACTAAAGAAGAAATGATTGAAATCTGGGATAATTTCTCTGGCAGAGCTCAGGAGCTTAACTTACCATCAGCTCCGAAAAAGTTCTTAAATTACTTCACTGAGGATGACAGACCTCAAATTAAGAGCGAAAGAATGATTGAAAACGGCATGGCAGTTTCAATCGGCAGACTTAGAGAAGATACACAGTATGATTACAAATTTGTCTGCCTTTCACACAATACATTAAGAGGTGCAGCAGGCGGTGCAGTTCTTCTTGCTGAGCTTCTTGCAGCTGAAGGCTATATGGACTAATTTTGAAGGAGAGAATACTTATGAAAGAACCAATTTTTACAGGTGCTGGTGTTGCTATCATCACTCCTATGAATGAAGACGGCACAGTAAATTATGATGAATTCGGAAAATTCATTGATTTCCAGATTGAAAACGGCACAGATGCTATTGTAGTTTGCGGAACAACAGGAGAATCATCAACACTTAAGGTTGTAGAACACAACGAAGCAATCAAATGGTGTGTAAAATATGTAAACGGAAGAGTTCCTGTTATTGCAGGTACAGGCTCTAACTCAACTGCTTGTGCAATTGAAATCAGCAGAGAAGCATGTGATGCAGGTGCTGATGCACTCTTACTTGTTACCCCTTACTATAATAAAACAAGCCAGAGGGGTTTGATTGCTCATTACACAGCAATTCATGACGCTACAAATCTTCCTATTATTCTTTACAATGTTCCATCAAGAACAGGATTAAATATTGCTCCGGAAACAGCAAAGGAGCTTTCTAAACTACCAAGAATTAATGGCATTAAGGAAGCATCAGGCAATCTTGAGCAAGTTGCAAAAATCGCAGAACTTTGCGGTGATGAGTTAAACATCTGGAGCGGTAATGATGATCAGATTTATGATCTCATGGAACTTGGCGGTAAAGGTGTTATAAGCGTGCTTTCAAATATCTTGCCCCAGGAAACACATGATATTGTTCAGAATTATCTTAACGGCAACAAGGAAGAAAGCAAAAAGCTTATGGATAAGTATATGAAGCTTGCTAAGGCAATGTTTGTTGATGTAAATCCTATTCCTGTGAAAGAAGCTGTTTCAATGATTGGCTTTAATGCCGGTCCGGTAAGACTTCCACTTCTTGAAATGGATGAAAACAACAAAGCGTATGTAAAAGAAACTCTTGAGGAATACGGATTAATAAAATAAAAAATTTTCGAGGAATTATAAAATGACAAAAATTATTATAACCGGAGCAAACGGAAAAATGGGCAAGGTCATCCAAAATGTCGTTGATGGCAGAGATGACTGTGAGATTGTTGCAGGAATTGATTTGAACATTGAAAGCAACGACAGATTTCCGATTTATTCTTCACTTTCCGAAGTAAAAGAGCAGGCAGATGCGATTATAGATTTTTCAAATCCTGTTCTTCTTAATGATCTTCTTGAATATTCAGAAAAAACAGGCACTCCCCTCATCATTGCCACAACCGGTTATAATGACGAGCAGAAGGAACAAATTAAATCTGCCTCAGAAAAATCACCTATATTCTTTACATATAATATGAGTATGGGTATTAATCTTTTGGCTAATCTTGCAAAAAAAGCAGTTGAAGTTCTTGGCAGTGATTTTGATATTGAGATTGTAGAAAAACATCATAATCAAAAAATCGATGCCCCAAGCGGAACTGCATTGATGCTTGCAGATGCAATGTGTGAGGTCACTGCTGAGCCTATGAAATATGAATATGACCGTCATTCAAAGCGTGAAAAAAGAACAAAAAATGAAATCGGTTTGCATGCAATTCGCGGCGGCACTATAGTCGGCGAACATGATATTATTTTTGCAGGCAGAGATGAAATAATAACTTTATCACATTCTGCAAGAAGCAAAGAGATTTTTGCAGTAGGTGCTGTTAATGCTGCTGTTTATATGACAGGTAAAGGCGCCGGACTCTATGATATGAAAGAACTTATTAATAATTAACAACAAAATATCAAAATACACAAAAGTAAAACGCGAACATTTTGTTCGCGTTTTTTTTGTTAAAACTATTCAAATTGAAGTTTGCATAATTTAAAGTTCAAATAAATTATACTGCTGAATATTAATACAAGCATTATCATTAAAAGTGAATTTCACTATCCACGGCATTATGTTTTTGATTTTTTGAAAATCATCATATCCAAATGTTTTATCATAATAATTGATAATAGTGCTTAATGCAGTTCCATGACTTCCAATTACAATATTTTTCCCTGTATAAAGTTCTATTATATTATTTAATGCTTTGATATTTCTGCTTTGTACTTCATTCAAACTTTCTCCATCGGATAATTTGAAATTAAAATTTTTCCACTGTTTCTTGCAAAATGTATTAAACTCAGATATCCAATCACTGCCAACTTTGCGTTCTCTAAAATCTTCTATAATTTCAATATCTAAATTCACCGTTCTTGCAAAATCATATATTGTATCAATTGCTCGTTTATAAGGACTTGAAAATACAATATCAATATGCTTATTTAATAAAAAATCGCTAACAAGCTTCCTGTCATGCATGCCTTTATCAGAAAGTTCTCTTGACATATCATCATGATTATTGTAATTAGGTTCAGCATGCCTTATAAAATATACGTTTGTCATTTTAATTTTTTCTCATCAAACATGAAATTTAAGAGTGAGATAAAATAAGAATAATCTGCATCTTCACAAACAATTATAAGTTTCGTTATTGAAGATTTTATTCGTCATATTATATACCCTTATTAAAAAGATTTAATACTTCATTCTTCATAATAGAAGGAATGTCAATGCTCTGCGGACAATGTCCCTTGCATTTACCGCAGGCTATGCATTCGTCAGCCTTAACATCAATAGAATTATATTCATCAAATGCTTTACTCTTGTCTACAGTCTTCGCCTTATTATATGCAGAAAAAATTGAACTTATTTTAACACCCTTAGGGCAGTCTGCACAATAGTCACAGCTCGTACATGGCACAATATCGTTTTTATTTAGCATTGCAGCAGCATTACTGCATATATTAAGCTCTGTTTCGCTGAACATTTCAAAATCAGTAAGAGTATTAATATTATCATTAAGCTGTTCTACGGAATTCATTCCGCTGAGAATCGTAAGAACATTGGAATGACTTGCAACAAAACTGATTGCCCATGAAGCAACGCTTTTATCAGGTTTAGCTTTTTTAAACATAGCTTCTATATCATTTGGCACTTCAGCCAGCTTTCCGCCGCGAACAGGTTCCATAACAATAACAGGAATACCTGCACCTGTCAAAATCTGATACTGCATATCTGCTGACTGATTTTTCCAGTCAAGATAATTCATCTGAATTTGTGCAAAGTCCCAGTGATGAGCTTTCACTATTCGATTAAGATCGTCAATAGTACCATGGAAAGAAAAGCCAATATTTTTTATTTTACCCTGCTTTTGCTTTTCTAAAAGGAAATCATAAGCACCGAATTTTTCACACTTATCAAAGTTTTCTTTGTTAAGCGAATGAAGAAGATAAAAATCAAAATAGTCGTGACCGGTTCTTTCAAGCTGTTTATTAAACACCTTTTCCATATCACTTTTCTTAGGGCAAAGCCAGATAGGCAGCTTATCTGCAAGATAATAGCTTTCCCTCGGGTATTTTTTCAAAGCTGTACCAATAAATTTTTCACTTTTTCCGGCATGATACATATATGCAGTATCAAAGTAATTAATACCATTTTTATATGCTATGTCAACAAGCTTTTGTCCTTTTTCATAATGAATCAAAGGATTAGCTTCTCTTTTAAGAGGTGTTTTACAAGGCAGACGCATAGTGCCGAGACCAAGCAGTGATATTTCAGTATCTTTAAATTTTCTTCTATCTATCATTTGTTTACTCCTTACTCCAGGTAACTCCCTGCGGTGTATCCTTAAGAATAATTCCTCTTGCTTTTAAATCATCACGAATTTGATCTGCAACAGCCCAATTTTTATTAGCTCTAGCCTCTTGTCTTTTATTAATAAGCTCCTCAATTTCAGAATCAAGGTCATTAGACTTGCGATTGTAAAGAAGACCAAGAACATCGCAAAGTTCATCAAACACCTTTACTGCAGTTTCGCAAACAATCTTAGATACATTTTTATCAAGAATTTTTGTATTAATATCCTTAACAAGCTCAAAAACAGCTGCAATTCCGTCTGCGGTGTTCAAGTCATCATCCATAGCAGCAATAAACTGTTCTCTGCGGCTGTTCAAAAGCTTTACAAGCTCTTCATCAGTTTCTTTATCAACTGCGTTTTTAAGGGCGAAATCAAGGCTCTCACGACATGTATATAGTCTATCAAGTGCAGATTTACACTGTTCAATAATTTCAAGATTATAGTTGATTGGTGAACGATAGTGTGATGAAATGAGAAAATATCTTATTACCTCATATCCGTAAACATCTGCAATTTCTCTAACAGTTTTAAAATTGCCGAGAGATTTACTCATCTTAACATTATCAACATTGATATAGCCGTTATGCATCCAGTATTTTGAAAATGTACAGCCGTTTGCACATTCACTCTGCGCAATTTCATTTTCATGATGAGGGAATATCAAATCCTGACCGCCGCAATGAATATCAATAGTCTTTCCCAGATATCTTCTGTTCATTGCTGAGCATTCAATATGCCAGCCGGGACGACCTTTTCCCCAAGGAGAATCCCAGTAAGGCTCTCCCTCCTTTGCACCCTTCCAAAGAGCAAAATCCAAAGGATCTTCTTTAATATCACCTACTGCTATTCTTGCACCGCTCTGCAAATCCTCAATAGGCTGATGGCTAAGCTTGCCGTATTCCTTGAATTTTAGAGTTCTGAAGTAAACATCACCGTTTACTGCATAAGCATAGCCTTTTTCTTCCAATGCTTTAATTATATCAATAATTTCATCAATATTTTCTGTAGCCTTTGGATGAACGGTTGCATCCTTAAAATTCAAACCATGAGCATCTGTCCAGAATTCTTCAATATATTTCTTTGAAATTTCTTCAAAAGTACTGTTTTCCTCATTTGCTCTGTTAATAATCTTGTCATCCACATCGGTAAAGTTCTGAACAAATTTAACATTATATCCGCGGTACTCCAGATATCTGCGCAGTACATCAAAAACACAAAGAGGCCTTGCATTACCAATATGAATAAAATTATATACGGTAGGACCGCATGCATAAATCTTAACTTCGTTTTTGTCAACAGGAACAAATTCTTCCTTTTGACGCGACATAGTATTAAAAATCTTCATTTTAAGTTCTCCTTAAGTTTAATTATTTCTTCTTCAAGCACTTTAATCTTAGCTTGATTATTTTCTATTGCATTCATGACAGGATCAGGAATATGAATCTGATCTAAGTCATCGACTCTTTCACCGTCAATTCTTACAATTTCACCGGGTACTCCTACCACTGTACAGTTAGGATCAACATCCTTTACAACAACCGCACCAGCAGCTACCTTTGCATTTCGCCCTATAGTTATAGGACCGAGGACTTTTGCACCTGAGCCAATCATTACACCACTTTCAATGGTTGGATGACGCTTACCGACATCCTTACCGGTGCCGCCTAACGTAACACCCTGATAAATCATTACATCATCGCCGATTTCGCAGGTTTCACCTATTACAATTCCGCTTCCGTGATCTATGCAAACTCTTTTCCCTATAGTTGCTCCCGGATGGATTTCTATACCTGTTTTATGTGCACTTCTCTGACTGATTAATCTGGCTATAAAAGGCATATTATGCTCTAGAAACCAGTGTGCTTTTTTATGACTTCTTAATGCTTTAAAACCCGGATAAAGCAAAATTATTTCAATTGGACTTCTTGCAGCCGGATCGTGTTCCATAAAGCTTCTTATATCTTCTCTATAAGAATCAAACATAAATACCTCCAAAAAAATAAGCCCCTGTCGTTTGACAGAGGCAATAAATTACTGCGGTTCCACTCTTGTTTATACTCAACTGCATTATAACAGCTTTGGATTTTAACGGATCCTGCCGACACAAAATACTAGATTCATTTGTGCAACTCAAGAGTGCATTTCATTAAGCTTCTGATACAGACATTTCAGCAAACAGTCTGCTCTCTGAAAAAGAAGGATTTAATTACTTATCTCCGTCACAGTTTTTACCTATCACTAATATTATATCTATTCTAAGGAAAAATGCAACAATTATTTTGTTTTTATAAGATGCCAGCCATCCTTAGCATACACAATACCGCTTAATACAGTCACTACTGCTACAACCCAAAATGCAATTGTACAGTAAATATTAAGCCACGGTGTAGTCATATCAATATTTGCAGAACCCTCGCCTATAGCAAGGAAAAGGAATGCCAGTCCTGTTGTTGACATTTGTAAAAATGTTTTGCATTTGCCAAAAGCGTTTGCAGCAATTACTTCACCCGTTGTTGCCGCCGCCATTCTAATACCTGCAACAAGAAATTCTCTTGCAAGCATAAGCATTATGCAAATATCTGTATGCCATCCAAGTTTAATTAATATAAGATAAGCAGCAAAAACCAAGCTTTTATCCGAAAGAGGATCCATAAGCTTACCGAAATCAGTAACAATACCCTGCTTTCGTGCAATAATACCATCAGCCTTATCACTCATACAGGCAACAAAATAAACAATTAATGCTGCCACCCAGTGATACTGAAACTCAATAAATGCAAAAGCCATCAAAAGAGGAATACAGCAAAATCTGAAAACAGTTATTTTATTTGGTAAATTCATACTAGTTCTCCTATTAAATCATAACCATCAAAACCAATAATTTTTATATTATAAGATTCTCCAATGGTAAGTTTTTTATCGGTATTTATAATAATTCCGCTGTCAATTTCAGGCGAATCAAAATATGCCCTGGCAGTGTATGCTCCGTCACTGAAGCTGTCTATAACAGCATTATAAACATTTCCTATTTTTGATTTATTGGACTCTTCGGTAATTGAATACTGAATATCCATGATTACCTCAGCTCTTCGTCTTTTTACATCATCTTCAATTTGATTTTCAAAATCATATGCAGGAGTATCTTCCTCCGGTGAAAAAGCAAAGCATCCCATTTTGTCAAACTTAATATCTTTAATAAAACGGCAAAGTTCTTCAAACTGCTCATCACTTTCACCGGGAAAACCAACCATAAATGTAGTTCTGAGTGACAGGTTAGGAATTTTAGATCTCATTTTTGAAATCAAATTCTTGAGATAAGAATAAGAACCCGGTCTGTTCATACTTTTAAGAACAGTTTCACTGCAATGCTGGAGAGGAATGTCAATATAAGAACAAATCTTATCCTCATTCGCAATAACTTCAATAAGCTCATCCGTAACTCTATCAGGATAACAATAATAAAGTCTTATCCAGCGGATGCCGTCAATTTTGACAAGCTCTTTCAGCAAAGAAGCAAGTTTATATTCACCATAAAGCTTCATCCCGTATTTTGTAGTATCCTGCGCTACGAGTATCAGCTCTTTGACTCCGCTGTCAGCCAAAGTATTAGCTTCTTCAATGATGCTTTCCATAGTTCTTTCAATATAACCGCCTCTGATGCCCGGAATAGCACAATACGAACACTTATTATCACATCCGTCACTAAGCTTCAAATACGCCCAATGAGGCGGTGTAGAGAGCATTCTGTCACCCTCAAGCAGCAGATACTTCTTATCAGGGAAAAAGGTTGTTGAAATTCCGATTACAGCCTTTTGAACAATCTTAACGATGTCATTATCTGCACCTATACCGATAACAGAATCCACTTCGGGAATTTCTTTTATAATTTCTTCCTGATATCTTTCGGCAAGACAACCTGTAACAACTATCGCTGAAATAAGTCCTGCATTTTTATATTCAGCTACTTCCAGAATTGTTTCAATAGCCTCTCGCTTAGCATCCTCAATAAATCCGCAGGTATTGATTATCATAACATCGCTGTCTTCAATAGAAGATGATATTTCAAAACCATTCTTATTCAGTTTTTCAAGCATTAATTCACCATCAACCTGATTTTTCGGGCATCCCAGTGAAATCATTCCTACTTTATATTTCATCATTCTCTATCCTATAAAATGCAGAGCATATATCACCATAGCTAAAGCCTTTTCTCATCAAAACCGCAATAACCTTTTGTTTGCCGTCATCTTTCTCAAGCTTAGCTGAATATTTGTTTAAAATAATTCCTATAATTGCATCTTCAGACGAATAATCACTTTCATCAAAGAATTCCTGAAGTTTTTCATTAACGATATCTGATGATATACCACGCTTAAAGCATTCCTGCCTAACGTGACTTTTTGAATACTTTTTTTCATTAAATAGATATTCAATAAGGCGACGGCAATATTTTTCATCATCCAAATATCCGGCGTCAAGATATCTGTTGATTGCTTTGTCAGCACTTTTTTCATCAACAGTTCTAAGAAGCTTTATTTTCAGCTCCTTTACAGAATGATCACGTCTGGAAAGCAAGTCTCCGCATTTGTTAAGAGCTTTTTTGTAATTTATTTCCTGAAGCAGATGTTCCCACTCATCTTCATCAATATCAGTACCATCGCTTATATAATGATCCATCCAAAAATTAACATCAGTGGTAACAGCATATTCATCATCAAGAAGCAGGTGAATTTTGTTTCCCCTGCCCCTCTGGTGCTTTATAATCATTAATCGTCGTCATCCTCAACAGCAATGTCAAGTTTTGCTTTGGCAGCCGCTCTTGTATTTTTTACAGGTGCAGCCTCATTATCGGTTTTTGCCATGGGAGCTGCCTTTGGTCTGTATTTCTGTGAAGACTCTGCCTGAATTTCTGCAAGTTTTTCTCTAATCTTCTTTTCAAGCTCTGCTGCAAATTCAGGATCGTTTTTAATCATAGCTTTAATGTTATCTCTGCCCTGACCAAGTCTTCTTTCTCCATAAGAGAACCAAGATCCGCCTTTATGTACAATATCAAAATCAACAGCCATATCAAGAATTTCTCCGTCTTTGCTGATACCTTCACCATACATAATATCAAATTCAGCAGCCTTAAAAGGAGGTGCAACCTTGTTCTTTACAACCTTAGCTTTTGTTCTTGTACCGATAATTTCAGTTCCGTTCTTGAGAGCCTCAGCCTTTCTTACATCAATACGAATTGATGAATAGAACTTAAGTGCACGGCCACCCGTTGTAACCTCAGGATTACCATAGATAACACCTATTTTTTCACGAAGCTGGTTAATAAAGATAATAATGCAATTTGTCTTATTTGCAGTACCTGTAAGCTTTCTTAGAGCCTGAGACATAAGTCTTGCGTGCTGACCAACATGATTATCGCCCATATCACCTTCAATTTCACTTTTTGGAACAAGGGCGGCAACAGAGTCAACTACAACTAAATCAATAGCACCGCTGCTTACAAGCTGTTCTGTGATTTCAAGTGCCTGCTCACCATAGTCAGGCTGTGCAACCAAAAGCTCATCAACATTTACACCAAGGTTTGTTGCATATATAGGATCAAGAGCATGTTCGGCATCAACAAAAGCTGCTGTACCGCCAGCCTTTTGAGCCTCAGCAATACAATGAAGGGCAAGTGTTGTTTTACCGCTTGATTCAGGTCCGTAAATTTCAACAATTCTTCCCTTTGGCAAACCACCGATACCTGTTGCAATATCAAGAGTAAGTGATCCGGTTGAAATAGCATCAACCTTAAGGCTGGAATTCTCGCCAAGACGCATAACTGCGCCTGCACCGAATTTTTTTTCAATTTGTTTCATAGCAGACTCTAATGCTGCTTTTTTATCAGAAGCCATATATAGTTTCCTCCCAGAAATATTACTTGTTAATTATACTAAATTTAGTATTCAAAATCAATAAGTTATATAAAAAAGAGTAAAATTTGGCTCTTTTTGCGAAAAAACGAAAAAAAGACTTGAAATTTTTTTTGCATTGTGTTATTATACCAGCGTTCTAATTATTAAGGAGGTGTTCGCAAATGGCAAAATGTGAATACTGCGGAAAAGGTGTTTCTTTCGGTATACAGGTTTCTCACTCACACAGAAGATCAAACAGAACATGGAAACCTAACATAAAAAAAGTAAAGGCTATTGTAAACGGCTCTCCTAAAAGAGTTTATGTATGCACAAGATGTCTTCGCTCAGGTAAGGTTGAAAGAGCATAATTGTTTCGCATAAAAATGCACCGACATAAGTCGGTGCTTATTTTTTGCCTATTTTTGCTTTTTATCTGTTATTTTACTTTCTGTATGATTAATAAGTTTTTTAATATTCTCTCTGTGAGCTGTCACAACGATTATTGTAAAAATAACTGCTATACCTGTTAATAACAAGCTTTTATGAAAAACAAATATAAATACAGGATAAAGCAGAGCCATCACGATACTGCCGAGAGATACATATTTTGAAATTAAAACAACGATAATAAAAACAGCAAGTAAAATCAGTGCAATACGCCAGTCAACAACAAAAACCATTCCGCCTGATGTTGCAACCCCTTTACCGCCTTTAAATTTAAAAAAGCAAGGAAATATATGACCTAATACACAAAAAAAACCGGAATAAGACTTTATAAACATATCTTTGTCAAAATCAGGTCTGCCTTCAATAAGTTCTAAAGTATTTGGTACATATGAAATAATTGCAAATGAAACAAGAATAGCGACAACAACCTTAAGCATATCGCCTATTATTGTTAAAGCTGCAATACCTTTGCCGTAATTTCTAAGCATATTAGTAGAGCCTGCATTACCGCTGCCGTGATTTCTTACATCATCATTTTTCAATTTATGTGAAATAATAACACCAAAATTTAAACTGCCAAGCAAATAAGAAATTACAGCAATTAAAATAAAAGCTAATGCCATCATTATTTTTTGTCGTCTCCCCTTTCTCTGATTATAAATCTTACAGGAGTTCCGTCAAGCCCAAAAATTTCTCTTATCTGATTTTCAAGATATCTCTGATATGAAAAATGAAAAAGCTCAGAATTATTTACAAAAAATACAAACGTAGGCGGTCTTGTAGAAGCTTGTGTCATATAATAAATTTTCAGTCGTTTGCCCTTATCGGTTGGCGGCTGTACTCTTGCTGTTGCTCCTGCAAGGACTTCATTAAGCTTACCTGTAGAAATTCTCATCGAATTCTGAGAATGAACAAAAGCAATCATTTCAAAAAGTCTGTCAATTCTCTGCCCTGTTTTTGCAGAAATAAACATTATAGGTGCAAAACTCATAAACGAAAAGTCATTCATAAGTTTTTTGCGGTATTCATTCATTGTATTGCCGTCTTTTTCAACAGCATCCCACTTATTCACAGCAATAATACATGCCTTACCCTGTTCAAGTGCAATTCCCGCTACCTTTGAATCCTGCTCAGTAAATCCTTCTACAGCGTCAATCATAATAACGCACACATTTGCTCTTTCGACTGCCATTCTTGCACGAATAATACTGTATTTTTCAATAGCATCATTAACCCTGCTTTTTCTTCTGAGTCCTGCAGTATCAATAATATTAAATTTGCCATGATTATTTTCAACAAAAGTATCTGTAGTATCTCTTGTTGTACCCGCAATATCAGAAACAATAGCTCTGTTTTCACCACTTATTTTATTTACTAATGATGATTTTCCTACATTAGGCTTGCCAATTACAGCAACATTGATTATTTCATCATCTTCCTCTTCATCAGCAGTCTCGGGAAAATACTTTATAACCTCATCAAGCAAATCACCTGTACCGTGGCCATGAGCTGCAGAAACAGCAATAGGATCACCAATACCAAGATTGTAAAACTCATAAAAATCAGGATCAGGCGCACCGATGCTGTCACACTTATTAACGCAAAGTAATATAGGCTTACCGCTCTTTTGAAGCATTGAAGCGACTTCATGATCACTTGCAACAACACCGTCACGGAGATTAGTTACAAGGATAATAACATCAGCAGTTTCAATGGCAATTTCAGCCTGAGTGCGCATCTGACTTAAAATAACATCGTCATTATTAGGTTCAATACCACCTGTATCCACAAGTAAAAATTTATGATTAAGCCATTCACAGTCACCATAAATCCTATCTCTTGTAACGCCGGGAGTATCATCAACAATAGAAAGTCTTGAACCGATTAATTTATTAAACAACGTTGATTTGCCAACATTAGGTCTGCCGACTACAGCAACAACAGGTTTAGCCATAAACTCACCTCACATTAAATCTTTATAATAACAAGAAAGGCGGACAAAAGTCCGCCATAACTCTAAAATAATTATGCTTCTTCCTTGCTGATAACTTCTTTACCGTTATAGTAACCACAGTTGCCACATACTCTATGTGATACTGTATAGCCACCGCAGTTTGAGCACTTTACAAGTGTTGGAGCGTCCATCTTCCAAACACTTGATCTTCTCTTATTCTTTCTTGCCTTAGATGTTTTTCTTGCTGGTACTGCCATTTTTATAGCCTCCTTTATATAAAAGCATTTTAATCTTCATCAAGCAATTGCAGTAAAGCAGCCATCCTTGGATCAACCTCTTTTTTGCAATCACAATTTTTGACATTTAAATTTGTGCCGCAACCTGCACACAACCCTTTACAATCTTCCTTGCAAAGAAATTTGCTTGGTATACTGAGCACGATTTCCTCATTAATAAGCTCGTCAACATTAAGTTCTCTGTTTTGAACAATAATATAATTATCATCGTCATTCTCATTTTGCAATTCGTCCACAACAATTCGGTTGACAGCTACACTATAATCTTTTTTCACCTTCTCGGCGCATCTGTCACACACACCGTTAACTGTGAAAGAAATATCCAAATTCAAATAAACTACATCAGCCTTTGAATTGAGACAACCAATCACTTTAACATTCTCAACATGCAGTTCAGTGTTAAAAACAGACAAATCAGGAGCATAGTCAATATCAACTTTTTTATTGCTTCCGTTAAACAAGCCTGTAAGGTCTATTTTCATAATATCACCTCAAGCGTGCTTCACTACAAGCACTTAAGTATTATATATATTAGAAGCACCTTTGTCAATAGAAAAATAAAAAAATAAAGTAATAAAAAGATTAATTATGATGTAAAACATAAAAATAAAAGCATTAAAAATAGTACGACTGCTGTACTAAAATAAGAAAAATAAAAGCCGTTGTTAAACAACGGCTTTTAAGGTTTAATTACATTTCTTCGCAATAATCAAAGATTTCAACAGGAAGATCCTCTTTATCGCAGCTGATTGTGAAATAGAAATTAACATCAGTAGCCTCTGAAAGCTCTGAAAGCATTTCAAAAAACTGAGGCATCTTTGAATAATCTCTGCCTACAATCTTGAAAGTAGCATCTACAAGTACATCAGTAACATCATAGTTACCTGCACAAATACCTGCAAGAAAACCATAAAATGCTTTATGACCGTTAATCAAATAAGTATCTGTTTCTAAAAGTCTTGCTTTTGAAACGATATCATATGTGAGCTTAGGCTCTTTTTCGATACATACAACATTACCGTCTGAAGCCTCTACACAAGAATTTACTAATTCGATTAATTTTTTTGTCTTACCTGCGCCTTTATTGCCTATGATAAGTTTAATCATATATAATTCCTCCAAAGGTGATTTATTTACAGTTACATATTAACATATACCAAGGCGTTTTTCAAGAGTTTCTTTTTCCTTTTCATAACCCGGCTTACCAAGCAATGCAAACATATTCTTTTTATAACTCTCAACACCTGGCTGATTGAAAGGATTTACGCCGAGAATGTAACCTGAAACTGCACAAACCTTTTCAAAGAAATAAATAAGATAACCTATTTCTTCTTCACTTATTGCATCGCATTCAATAACAAGATTGCCAACACCGCCGTCTGTATGAGCAAGCAGAGTGCCTTCTCTTGCCTTTTCATTTACAAAGCTCATAGTTTTTCCTGCAAGGAAGTTAAGACCGTCGATATTGCCCTCCTGCTCAGTAATCATAAAATCATCATGAGGTTTATTAAACTTAACTACTGTTTCAAACATTAAGTTTCCGCCGCTCTCCTGAATATACTGACCAAGTGAATGAAGATCAGTTGAAAATACGCATGATACAGGGAATAAGCCTTTTCCGTCTTTACCTTCACTTTCGCCGAAAAGCTGTTTAAGCCATTCATTGAACATTGCCATGCAAGGTTCATATGAAACAAAGCACTCAAGCTTTTTGCCCTTATTGTAAAAAGCATTTCTGATTGCCGCATATTTGAGAACAGGATTTTCATCAGTTGACTTAGCATTAAGGGCTTCCTGCGCATTTCTTGCACCGAGCATAAGTTTATCAATATCAATTCCTGCAACTGCAATCGGAAGCAAACCAACTGCAGTAAGAACCGAGTATCTGCCTCCTACATCATCAGGAACAACAAATGTTTCATAACCTTCTTTATCTGCAAGAGACTTAAGAGTTCCTTTAGCTTTATCAGTAGTACAGAAAATTCTCTTTGAAGCCTCTTCAGCGGAATACTTGTTATAGACAAGATCTCTGAAAATTCTGAAAGCAATAGCAGGCTCAGTTGTTGTACCGCTCTTACTGATAACATTTACGCAGATATCTTTATCCTCACAAATTGAAACAAGCTCAGTAACCATTGAAGGACTGATTGTATTGCCGATAAAATAGATATCAGGAGTGTCTTTTTTAAGACAGTTATAATTAGGTGACTTAAGAGCTTCTATAACAGCTCTTGCACCGAGATATGATCCGCCTATACCGATAACAATAAGCACATCAGCATTATCTTTAATATATTCACTTGCCTTTTTTATTCTATCAAACTCTTCCTTGTCGTAATCTGTCGGAAGATTTACCCAGCCAAGAAAGTCATTACCCTCTCCTGTCTTATTATGAAGAGTATCCAAAGCGTCAACCGCCTGTGATTCTAATGCCTTAATGTCATCAGCAGTAACAATGCTTTCTGAATGAGTTGATATAAATTTCATTGACATTTTTTCACCTTATTTCCTAAAATAATAGGTAATTTCATTTACCAAGTGAATATATTACACTATTTTACAAAAATATTCAATATATTTTTACATATATTTGAATAATTGCTTTAAAATATATGAAAATGAGGTTTTCTTTATATCACAGTCTGCATTCAGGCTGATTGATGCAATTTTTTTACTGTCACTATAGTAAACAATCTCTCCTATTTTATCTCCTTTTTTTACAGGTGCATGAAGCTCTTTTTTTGCATTATACTTGCATGTTACTTCTGAAGAGGATTTTTCCATTAACACATATTCCTGGTTAGAAACAGCAGGTTTAATGCTTTTTATAACACCATTTTTTACCTTGACTGATTTAATTTTCTTTTTATCAACATTCAACTTTTCGAGCTTATAATTTGCAAAACCATAATCAAGAAGCTGTGAAGACAAACTAAATCTGTCCTCACTGTTATCTGCACCTAGTACTACGGAAACAAGGCCCATATTATCTCTTTTAGCTGTTGCACATAAGCAAAAACCGGCATTTGAAGTTGTACCTGTTTTTAATCCTGTTATTCCGCTGTAAGTATTTACAAGCTTATTAGTGTTATTCAATTCTGTTTCACCATTTCTCAGGCTGTCCAACCATACAGTTGAATATTCTGTTACTAAATCATGCTTCATAACCTCACGAGCAATAACAGCCAAATCATATGCGCTTGAATAATGATTTGTCACTTCATCATCAAGTCCTGTGCAGTTTTCAAAATTAGTATCTTTAAGTCCAAGCTCCCTGCACTTTTTATTCATCATATCCACAAAAGCTGAATCGCTGCCTGCAATGTACTCTCCCAAAAGTGTGCATGCATCATTTGCTGAGGCGATTATAACAGCTTTGAGAAGATCATTAACACTCATTTTCTCTCCAACCTCAAGCCATATCTGAGAGCCGCCTTTTGATACCGCATTTTCGCTGGCAGATACCATATCGTCAAGTTTAATTTTGCCTGAATCAATTGACTCTATAATTAGAAGAATGCTCATAATTTTTGTAACAGATGCAGGAGAAAGTCTTTCATGCGAATTATTTTCTTTTATAACATCCCCTGTTTCAAGGCACATTAGAACGCTTGACTTGGCAGTAGGTTCTGATTTTTTATTATCCTTAGCATAAACAATCTGTGCAGGAACTACAATCACCATGGATAGTGACAAGATAAAAGCTAAAAACTTTTTCATATAAATCTCATTACCTTTCTGCTCATAAAGAGCAATTTGTTTGATTTGACATCAATAAAATAATACTCATAAAATATTGTAATGATTACAATTGTTTGGTATAATCATAAAAAAACATTTCGGAGGAATACAATGAAAGCTGCATTTTACACACTTGGCTGCAAGGTCAACCAATACGAAACTGAATATATGAGTGAGCTGTTAAAAAATGCAGGCTTTGAAATTGTATCAACAAATGAAGACGCTGACTACTATATAATTAACTCATGTACTGTAACCGCTACAGCAGATCAAAAGACCAGACAAAATGTTAGAAAATTTAAAAGAAAACACCCTGATTCTTCAATAATTTTAACAGGCTGTATGCCGCAGGCTTTTCCAAAAGAAGCAAAAGAGCTTGCTGAGGCAGATATTATTTTATCAAACAAAAATGACGGTGATTTACTCAGCTTAATTAATCAGCACCAGATAAGCAAAAACAGAATTATAAGCATTGACGAGCATAAAAGCGGTGACTCTTTCTGGGACTGTTCAATAACAAAATTCAATGAAAGAATACGAGCATTTGTAAAAATTGAAGACGGATGTGACAGATTTTGTTCTTACTGTATAATACCTAAATCAAGAGGCAGAGTAAGATCAAAATCCTTGGAAGCACTAAAAAGCGAGATAGAGAATTTAGCTGATAACGGTATCAAAGAAATTGTACTGGTGGGCATTAATCTTTCTGCATATGGCAAAGGCGAGGACTTTGATTTAGTCGATGCAGTAAAAATATGTGCTGATAATCAAAATATCACCAGAGTAAGATTAGGCTCTCTTGAACCTGATCACATCACTGATGATATTATTGACAGATTATCCAAAATTAACAAATTCTGTCCGCAATTTCATATTTCACTGCAAAGCGGGTGCAATAAAACACTAAAAAATATGAACAGACATTATACTGCAGAGGAATATAAAGAACTGTGCAGCAAGTTAAGAAATACTTTTAATAACGCTTCAATAACAACTGATATTATGGTTGGCTTCAATCAGGAAAATGAAGAGGATTTCATTGAAAGTCTTCAGTTTGTAAAAGATATAAAATTTGAAAAAGTACACGTTTTTCCATACAGTGAACGTACAGGCACTGCAGCATCAAAAAAAGGCGACAGTGTCAGCAGGCAGGAAAAAGAAAAGCGTGCATTCATAATGATAAAAGAAACCGAAAAAATCCGAAATAATTATCTGAAAAATCTTGTCGGAAAGGAAGTTGAAATACTCTTTGAAAGCCAAGTTGATAAAAATACATATCAAGGCTACACAAAAGGCTATCTTCCGGTACAATATACATCAAAAGACAATCTTATCGGATGTACAAAAAAAGTTGTTATAAAAGACTACTGTGAGGAATTCTGTATAGCCGAATAAAGATTTATGCTTTCATCATTTTCACCCAGTGAGCTGTACGAAAAAATATACACACCTTTAATTCCGTCAAGCTTGGTAAGATATGTAAACTGTCTTGCGACAATATTATTATTTTCAATAAATTCTTTTTTACCTGTCTCCCCTGCAAATTCATCTTCTAAGCCCTGCTTATAAAGAGGCAGTGCAACATAACAATCACAATCAGCCATTTCCAGCCAGCTTTTAGCGGTTTTCATGAATGGCTGATTTTCATTTTGAAATCCAAAATATATTTGAGGGCAAATATAATCTACATATCCCTTTTTCGTGCTCCACAGCTGAACATCTGCATATAAAGCCTCATAATCATTTTCGATGTTAGCAGCCGGACTTATTCCGAAAGTAATATCCCTTTCACTTGATTTTACTGCCTTGTAAACACTTTTTATCATTTTGTTTACATTACTTCTCCGCCAGTCATCAAGAGTTAAATCTCCTCCATTATTTTTATATTCTTTATAAGAATTATTATCTATTTTCTTATCGGCTGAAGGATAAAAATAATCATCAAAGCAAATGGAATCCACATCATAATTTTCTAAAATTTCTTTAACACCGTTTATAATTAATTCGTTCACTTCATCTGATGCGGGATTAAAGTAAATTCCACTGTCACATACAATCAGATTATCTGTATTTTTCCATTGAACTGCAATGTTTTTTTCGCTAAGCTCATCAAAATCTGTTGTGTTGCTTACTCTGTACGGATTAATCCACGCTTCTATTTCGAGCTTATATTTATGTGCAGTATCAACCATTATATTCAAAGGATCATATTTCAGCTCATCACCCTGATTACCAAAGCAATATGAGCTAACAGGGAAATATGAGGAATTATAAAATGCATCTGCAAATGGACGTACCTGAACAGTAACTCTGTTAAAACCTTCTTTACTGAGATTTTTAAAAGCTTCACTGATTTTTTTTGAAAATTCTTTTTCATCATTATCCTTTGTGAATGTACTCAGCTCATAAAATGCAATCCATACCGATTTAACAAACTTGTTATCATCAGCCTTACTTGGCTGAGCAGTAATACTGCAGGCGCTTAATGAAAAAATCAATAATAATGATAATAACGATAAAAATATTTTTTTATACACTTGAACACATCCTTAATTTATAGTAAAATACAGTTGGTGATAATTATGGAATACAGACTTGGCAACTCTTTAAAAATTAAATCACGAGGAGAAACACTTGAAACTATTTGTCCTAAGTGTAAAAAAACTGTTAAATTCGGAATGTTTTCTAATTTTGAAAGACGTTTAGCACCAAAAATAACGCTGCTTGACTGTAATACAGTTTATTTTTTGGTTTGTCCTGAATGTGCAGGAATTTTCACTGTCGATCAGCAAAAGGGTGATGAATTTAAAGCTGGAAATAAGTTTGCTGTCACCGATACGGACTTAACAGAATTAAAGGCTTTCAAAACAAGCAATGAATAAATATATTATTTTAGGTACTTTGATATATTTTTCAGTAATAAGTCTTATTTCTTCGTTGACTGCGTTTTCTGACAAGAAAAGAGCTATAAGCAATAAGCAAAGAATTCCTGAAAAAACTTTAATGCTGTTGGGGCTGTTCGGCGGTGCAGCAGCAGAGTATATAACAATGAAAAAAATTCATCATAAAACAAGGCACAAAAAATTTATGATAGGACTGCCGTTAGAAGTATTCTTTCATCTTGTAACAATAATTATATTCATTTTAAAGACCGCAACTTGAGCTATAAAAGTTCAGATGCGGTCTTTTTATCTCTACAATATAATGCAAATCAAGCCGTTACAGCCTTCATTTATAACTCTCTCTATAGTTTCTCTGAATTTATTTCTGGCGTCAATAGGCATACGATATAGCTTATTGTTAAGTCCTTCATTGACAAGCTCATGGAGAGATTTTCCGAATATATTTGTATTCCAGATATCAGCAGGATTTTCTTCAAATTCTTTCAGCAGATACATAACCAGATCCTGACTCTGACTTTCACTGCCGACAATCGGTGCAACCTCTGTTTGCGTATTGCATTTTATCATATGAATTGACGGAGCTTGAGCCTTTAATCTCACACCATATCTTCCGCCCTGCTTCATAATTTCAGGCTCACTTAGTGAAAGATCCGTAATTTCAGGCATAACTATTCCGTATCCTGTTTCTTCAACCTCCTTGAGTGCCTTGTTGAATCTCTCATACTCTTTCTTCATATTCATCAATTCAATAAATCTGTTCATAAGGTCTTTTTCATCTTCAATATCAACACTGCATGAGTCTGAAAGAATTTTATAAAAATGAGAATTATCAATATAAAATTTAATGCTGATTGAACCTGTTGACAGATCAAGTGAATTTATACTAACTGATTCAATGTATTCATTTGATTCAACACCGCCCGCAAAATCAGCTGCGCTTCTTATATTGCTGAGAACTGAAGTATTTTCTCTTACGCTGCTGAAAATGGAATGCTTAAGATAATTATCACTTTCAAGCCCATTTATCCATGAAGGATAGGAAATCTTAATATCTGACAATGGAAATTCGTATAAAATATCCGATAAAATATCCGTAATCTCTTCTTCTGTCAGTTCAAGACAATTTACAGGAATTACAGGAACTTTGTAGTCATCAGTCAGTTTTTGGCAAAGTGCCACTGTTGAAGGATTTTTAGGCTCAATACAGTTCATAAGAACAACAAAGGGTTTATCAAGCTCTCTTAATTCTTCAATTACTCTTTGCTCAGCCTCCTCATACTCATCACGCGGAATTGAGCTTATTGAACCATCGGTAGTTATAACAAGACCTATTGTGGAATGCTCTGTAATAACCTTTTTTGTTCCTATTTCTGCTGCCATATTGAAAGGAATTTCCTCATCATACCATGGAGTCATAACCATTCTGGGTTGCTCTTCCTCAATATATCCCACAGAGCTTGGAACAATATATCCTACACAGTCAATCATTCTGACACGCATATTGATATTATTTTCCATGGAAAGTTCAACAGCTTCTTCAGGAATAAATTTCGGCTCAGTTGTCATAATAGTTTTTCCAGCAGCTGATTGAGGCAGTTCATCCTTAGCACGTTCCTTTGCAAAGCTGTCAGCAATATTCGGAAGCACCATTGTGTCCATAAATTTTTTTATAAAAGTAGATTTACCTGTTCTTACAGGACCTACAACACCAATGTAAATATCACCATTTGTTCTTTTGGATATATCACTGTATATACTGTTATTCATATTACTCACCTCACATTCCCGGAATCAGCAAAATTCTTTTGCCGTCAATAATATCCGATGTTAAACTGTTTTCTTCTGATATAAGGCTAACTGATGTTGAAAACTTCTTGGCAATTTCCCACACTTCTTCATTTTGATTTGCAAAATACAAAGTAAGCTGTGGTGAATTTGAAGATACCCTATCATCACTTACATCAATATCGGTAATGTAATTTATGCTTTTATCAGTATACAAATATGCAGAATATTCTATATTAGCTCTTATAGATATCTGATTAGTATTTTTTATTACATAGTCATAAGAAATCATATTTGCATTACAGCAGCCTGTCAATTCACTGTCACTTAAAACTATTTCTGCCTCCTGCATTTTTTCATAGTGGCAGATGTTACTGCTGTCATCATAATATATAAAAGACAGATTCACTTCAAAAATCAGTTTAGAATTTACTATCTGCTGTCTTGCTATCTCTGCTTTCAAATCTATTATTTCTACTAATGAATTATCGCATTCAAAAAGCATTTCAATAGTCTTATCATCATAATAGTAAGTTGGATTAACCTTTAGAGTAATATTTGAATTGCTTTGACTGCTGTTATAGTGAGGAACATATGAATCAACATTCAGTGAAAACTCCTCAACTCTGTAAATCTGATAATCGATTGCTGCTTTTCCTACAAATTCAATTATTCTCAGACAATTACTGTCATCAGCTTTAGCTTTTACATAGGTATTAGAAATTGATGCTGAAACAAAAGCTGTATCACTTTCTTCCAAATTAGCAGCTTCAATTATTTTGCTGACAGTAAAGCTATGAAAGCTTTTTTCAATTGCACCATTAATACATTCATAAATGAAGCATACACTTACAGTTCCTTTAACCAGCATTTTATCTTTAATTATCTTCGTTTCATCAATTCTGCACCCTGCAGAGCAATTAATAATATTCTTTATTTGAGTGTCATTATTAATTACATTGATGCTTTCATCAAAGTCCAGTGATGTCACTCCGCACGCTTTACATGACAAACATTCTGAAGTGTAGTTTTTAAACAGAGCTTTCTCGCATTCAGACAGACATTCAACAGAACTGTTACAATAAGTTTCTATATTAACCGCCAGCGAAGTATGTATATCAATTCGTCGCTGATTAATAAGGTGAAAATTACTGTACTTTGTATTAATTTTTACCTTTGCAAAGCTAAAATTCTCACAATTGTTTACATCAAAAGATTTAGAAAATTCTTCTTCAAAAATATTAGAAAGAATACAGGAATTGCAAGACTTGTATGTAATGCTGATAATCGACTTGCCATAAATTGTTATACTTGAATTCTGGTAGTCATAGTCTGTAACTGTTGACTTTACAGAGCATTTTATAATCCTTTCTATATCATCAAGATATTGCGGAAGATTTTCTTGAAAATCAAGTTCAAAACCCTCTCTTATTCTTTCTTTGTTTTCATTCAGGCAAAGTGTTTTATATTGCTTACACAGTTCCATACAGACTCTCCTTTACAGTTTCTATAAATTACTATGCAAACATATTTTCAAATAGAACAAAAGCCGTCACAAAAGATGATGCATCATAACAATTCATTATAACACATCAATTTTTTGTGACGGCTTTGTCAAATATATTTCTATGTTAACTTTTAACTTTTTCTATTTTAAATATAGTTCTTAATATTGGAGCAAGCAGCTTTGGACTTCTTATCAAAATTACTTTCATAGATACTCCCCCACTATTTTTTGCAGCAAATTATTCCCAGTACTATTACTACTATAGCCAGAATACGTGTTATCCAGATTGTAGGACAGCAGCAGGCAATAACACATCCCGCGCCAAATGCAATCCAAAGAAATTCACGACGGCACATTTTCTTCATAGTAATAACACCTCTTTTGCTGCATTTACTATATTCTATGATAAAAATTCTTAATCGTTACACTGAAATAATAATATTTTTCCTTTTTTTATATTAACTTCGCAGCAGCGTTCTTTAAAACCATTGCTTTGAGTGAACTGGTCAGCAGGACTAAGCTTTATATTGTCAAGATCATACTGAGCATTTTTTATACTGACACCCTCACAGCTTTCAAATAAAGCGTATAGTGAAAAATATTTGTATTCATCATTATTCAAAATATTATTACCTGTAATAATTGATATTTTATTATGATTATTAACTAAAGAGCATTTTATACCATGCTCATAGCAATAATTTACTGAAAGAATATTAGCGTATGTATGGTCAATTCGAGAGCCTATTCCGCCAAGAATAACAATATTGTTATACCCTCTTCTGACTGCCTCTTTTATACAGTGAAAAGTATCTGTATCATCTTTTCGTACCTGAAGAGAGATGATTTCACAGTCCGCATCCGGTTTTTCTGAAGAGTCAAAATCACCTATAATCAAATCAGCTTTTACAAATATTTTTTCACATTTTTTATATCCGCTGTCTGCACAAATAATAAATCTGTCTTTAAGATATTTTGAATAATATGAAACATCTTCTTCCGGTGCACCTGAAATTACGGCACACTTTTTTATTTCATTTCCCATTTTTTTATATCCTTAACTTCATTATAAAGCTCAATATAACTTTTATGACGCTCTTTTGAAATAAGTCCGGTCTTTACTGCTTCTGCCACAGCACAGCCCTTATCATTGACATGTGTGCAGCTGGTATTGAACTTACAGTTATCAATATAAGGTGCAAATTCGCGAAAACAATATGGTAGATCGTCCTTCAGTATCTTTTCACAGCGTTCAAAATCAACTGCAGAGAAACCCGGGGTATCTGCAATATATCCGTCTCCAACATTATACAGCTGACAATGTCTTGTAGTATGTCTGCCTCTTCCGAGCTTTTTACTGGTTTCTCCTGTTTCAATATTCAAAGAATTGTCGATTATGTTAAGAAGTGTTGATTTACCTACACCTGTATTTCCTGTAAACGCACTTGTTTTTTTGGAAAGCATATTCTTGATGTTCTCAGCACCATCGCCATTTGTATTATTGCAGCAAATTACCTTAAAGCCTGCCTTTGTATACAAATCATAATACTTTTTATAACCGCTGTCCAAATCAGTTTTGGTAATAACAATAACAGGCTCAATATTCTTGAACTCTGCAATGGCAATTAATCTGTCAAGAACAAAGGTATTGATTATAGGATCAACAACAGAAGCAACAATAAAAAGCTGGTCAAGATTAGCAAGAGGAGGTCTTACTAACTGATTTTTTCTTGCTTTTATCTCGTCAATAGTATTTTCAGCATTATTATTTACTGTTATTGAAACAAAGTCACCAACCAATGGGGTGATTTTTTCTTTTCTGAACTTTCCCCGTGCTTTGCATTCATATATAGCATCAGCGGTCTCTACATAGTAGAAACCGCCTATACCCTTAATTAATCTTCCATCCATATATTTTTACCTCATTCAGAAGCTTCTTCAGCAGGTTTTGTTGTTGATGGAATAATACTGCTGTTTACAGGTGTACCGAAATCAATAGCTATCTTCTTGCTTTTTGATGGGTTTACAGTCTGTGTATCAACATTACCGCACTCTTCAAGTGAAACTCTGATTGTAACATTATCAACGCCCTCAACTGTGATGCTTACGTTGGCATTACCACCCTTAAGTGAAACACTCTGGCTCATATAAGTTTCTCCGTCAAGCTCTACGATAAGAGTATCTGAAACATACGTACCGTCATCATTAGTAATTTCCGGCAATGCAACAGATAACGATATTTTAGAAACAGGCTTTGTTGTTGTTGTAGTTACACCTGAAGAAATAGTAACCTTAATAGTATCATCAGCTAAAGCAGACGCACCTGCAGCGGGAGACTGACTCAAAGCCGTACCCTTCGGAAGTGGACTTTCCTTGGTTACAAAACTAATATTAGTAAATCCGGACTTTTCCAAAAATGCTCTTGCACCCTCCTGCTTTAATCCAACAACATCAGGCACGGTAATATTTTCAATAATCTGTGTAGTAGGTCCTGAGCTTAAATAAATAGTAATAAGAGTGTCTGCTGAAACAACACTTCCGGCTTTAGGATCAGAATAAACAACCTTTCCCTCTTCAACAGTTTCGCTTGAAACTGTAGTTACTTTATAATTTTTCAGTCCTTCATTTTCCAGAGCTTTTTTTGCTTTATCACTATCCAAATTGTAAATATTAGGAACATTAATATCATCCAAAGCTGCAGAAACTATAAGCTTAACCTGACTGCCTGCAAGAACCTTTGTTCCAGCCTCAGGCTCTTGACGAATTACAATACCTGCCTCATAGGAATCAGACTTTTCATATTCCTGAATAAACTGATAATCATAAGTATTGGCACTTAAAATTTCATCATAAGAACAGCCAACGAAATTTTCCAGCATTCTTGACTTAGTATTAACATTTCCTGTTACAGCCATAACAAGACCGACAACGGCAGCAATAAGGAATACTAAACCTACAATAACTGCAGTTATGATCTTTTTCTTACGTTTAGGATCATAATAGTCTTCATAGTCCTCATAGTCATCATAATCATTATCATCGAGTGCTGCATCTTCATTTGTTTTTATTACATATTTTGTAGGATCTTTGTCTACAAAACATGAATAATCAAATGTAGTATTAGGGTTTTTAATTATTTCTTCAACATCAATTAAAAATTCAGCAGCGGTCTGATATCTGTCGTTAGGATTTTTCTGCATAGCATGTTCACAAATCTGCACAATACCTACAGGGACATCAGGATTTATATCCGTTATTCTTTTAGCATCCTTCTGCACCTGCATCAAAGCAACAGAAACAATATTATCAGCTTCAAAAGGAACAGAGCCCGTAAGCATCTCATACAAAACAACGCCTACAGAATAAATATCCGCTTTTTCATCGGTAAATTCACCCTTTGCCTGCTCAGGACTGATGTAATGAACTGAGCCGATAGCTGAATCAGTAAGAGTTTTTGTATCACTCCTTGAAAATCTGGCTATACCGAAATCAGCAACCTTAATATCACCATTTGAAAGCAAAATAATATTTTGAGGCTTAACATCACGATGTACAATTCCTTTATCATGGGCATGCTGAAGAGCCTTTAAAATCTGAGTAGTAAAGAACAGAGCCTCATTCCAAGTGATAGTCTGCTGCTTCTGTATATACTCCTTGAGTGTTATACCGTCAACATATTCCATAACAATGTACTGAAGCTTTTCACCAAAGCTGACATCATAAACCTTTACAATATTAGGATGCGATAAAAGTGCTATCGCCTTGCTTTCATTTTTAAATCTTCTTACAAAATCATCATTAGTAAGAAACTCATCTTTAAGTACCTTTACGGCAACAATTCTGTCATCAACGCTGTCATATGCCTTATAAACAACAGACATACCGCCAACCCCGATAATTTCTTGTATTTCATATCTGCCGTCAAGGCGTTTGCCAACATAATTATCCATAAAACTAAAACCTCATTATTTTGAAATAATTACTACGGTGATATTATCTCCACCACCGTTATCATTTGCTCTTGTAACAAATCTGTCGGCAAAAGCGTAATGCTTGCCGTCACTCATTATTTCCAGCATTTCATCATCAGAAACATAATTAGAAAGTCCATCCGTGCAAAGAAGCACTGTATCTCCCTCATCTAAATCTATTTGATCAAAGTCAACTTTAATACTTTTATCAACTCCGACAGCTCTTGTGATAATATTCTTTTTAGGATGAATCAGAGCTTCTTCACTGGTAATACGCCCGCTCGCTAACAAATCCTGTACATAACTGTGATCTACAGTAACCTGCTTTGAGGTATTATCGCTTTTAATAATATAAGCTCGGCTGTCACCTGCATGTGCAATGAAAGCCTGATTGTTACGAACTATGGCACAGACAACTGTAGTGCCCATTCCTTTAAGCTCAGCATTTGCCTCTGCAAAATCATAAACCTCAATATTAGCAGCCGCCAAGGCAGAATCCAACATATTTTGAATTGATGAATCACGCATATTATCACGATAAGAGGCATTAATTTTATCACTGATAACCTTAACAGCCAATGCTGATGCTATATTTCCTCCGGCTGCACCGCCCATTCCGTCACAAACAACCGCCCATACAACCTCATCAGAAAATTCACCTACTGCATAGGCATCCTGATTATTATCTCTTACTCTGCCCTTATCTGTTTTAGCAACAATTTTCATCAAATTCACCTCGCTTTTTTAATCTTCTCAGCTGCCCGCAGGAAGCATTTATATCAGAACCAAGTGTTCTTCTTATTGTAGCATTAATTCCATGTTTTTTCAATACATTCTGAAACTTAAGCATTTCCTCACGGCTTACTGAAACATTACTTCTCTCTTTAACATTATTTAACGGAATCAGATTAATATGACATGCCATATCCTTAAGCCTGTAAGCGAGTTCCTTGGCATTTATCTCACTGTCATTAACATTTTTAATAACCGTATATTCAAAGCTTACTCTTCTTCCTGTTTTTTTGGCATATACTTTACAGGCTTCTATAACCTCATCAATAGGATATTTATTATTTATAGGCATAGAAGAGCTGCGTATAGCATCATTAGGAGCATGCAGAGAAATAGTTAATGTCAGCTGCAAATTGTAATCCATTAGATCATATATCTTAGGCACTATACCGCATGTTGAAATTGTAACATTTCTCATTGAAATATTAAGTCCGTTTTCATTATTGACATTATCAAGAAAAGCAATAACATTTTCAAAATTATCAAGCGGTTCGCCTATTCCCATCATAACAATATGAGAAATTCTGATATCAAGATCTTTTTGTGCTGTATGAATTTGAGACTCAATTTCACCTGCAGTTAAATTTCTCTTAAATCCTGCTAAGGTTGAGGCACAAAATGTGCATCCCATTTTACATCCAACCTGAGATGAAACACAAATTGTATAGCCGTATTTATATTTCATTATAACTGACTCGATATATTCACCATCAGCCAATCTGAAAAGATATTTCACGGTATTATCAAGCTTCGACACATATTTATCTTCAATAAAACAATTACCTATATAAAAATGCTCGCTAAGCTTTAGGCGCAGATCCTTGCTGATATTAGTCATTTCATCAAAAAAGGTACAGCCTGAGTGATGAAGCCACTGGAAAATTTGCTTCGTTCTGAACTTAGGCAAACCTAAATCAATTACAGCGTTATTCAATTGTTCATATGTAAGTCCTTTAATATCCGTTTTCATATTACACAATCTTTTAATAGTTCTTTATGAGTTTTGCCATATAAAAACCATCTCCACCGTATTCACCGGGGAAACATGTCTTTTCTTTCTCCAGTATAAAATTCTCATTATCATTTAAAAAGGCATTAACCACCTTTTCATTTTCTTTTTTATTCAATGCACAAGTGGAATACACAAGTGTTCCACCCTGTTTCAAATACCTTGATGATGTTGTCAGTATCTCCAACTGAAGCTTCGGCAGCTCCTTTATACTGTCAAGATTTTTGTATCTGATTTCAGGCTTTCTTCTGATTATTCCAAGTCCTGAACAAACTACATCACATAGAATTTTATCAGCCACAGGCAAGTTTTCATTAAATATGACGGCATCATTTATACCTGTTTTTATTATATCAATACCAAGTCTTTCAGCACCACTATTGATTAATTTGATTCTATGCTCATATAAATCGAAAGCATATATTTTACCTTTGTTATTCATACGCTCTGCAATTGTAAAAGCCTTTCCGCCTGGAGCAGAACATAAATCCAATACAGTGTCATTTTCTTTTGCATCCAGCATACATGCACACTCGTAGCTTGACAAGTCCTCAATATGAAACAATCCATTATTAAAAGCTCTTGATTTTTTTAAATCAAAAGAAGAATTTATGAGAACAACATCATTAAAAGGTTCACATTCAATTCCGTCTGACAGCAATTCATAGGAAAGCTCCTCTGAGTCAACATAGAGTGTGTTCGGTATTGCAAACACAGGCGGTCTTCCATTAATATATGGGAGAAAATTGTCAACAATTTCTTTACCATACTGCTTATACCACATATTTAAAAGATTTTGAGGAACCGAATATTTAAGATAAGTTTCATCAATTTTTTCGCTATCATTAGCAATTTTATGTAAAACAGCATTTATAAGCCTTGTATAAAAATCCTGCTTAATTATTTTTGCAAGCTCTACACTTTCATTTATAGCTGCATTATCAGGAATTTTATCCATATAAAGAAGCTGATATGCACCCATAAGAAGAATTATCATGATCTTAGGCTTTGCTTTTTTATCAAGATACTTACTGATATAATAATCTAAAGTAATTTTTCTTTCAACAACACCGTACACCAAAGCACTTATAAATGCCTTATCATCTTTAACATCTGACAAAGCACTTTCAAGAGCTAAGTTTGAATACGAAACATCATAAAAAATTTTATACAAAGTTTCAAAAGCAATTAGTCTTGAGCTCTTCATCATCTTCTGTTACCTCTGTTCATTATCAGAAACAGTCTTAATATTGTTGCCAATGCTGAAACAAGTGCGGCAACATAAGTAAGAGCAGCAGCTGTTAAAACCTTTTTAGCACCTTTATACTCTTCGCCCTCCAAAAATGCGTTTGTGTCAATAGTCTGTAAAGCTCTTTTAGATGCATTAAATTCAACAGGAAGAGTTATCAATTGAAAAAGTGCAACTGCACCATACAGGATAAGACCTGCATAAATTAACGGATCACTATATAAAAACATACCGATAAGTGCCAACGGAACACCTAAAAAAGATCCGATTTTTGTTACAGGAATAATAGCATTTCTTATTTTAAGTGCAGCATATCCCTCTGCATGCTGACAAGCATGACCTGCCTCATGACAGGCTACACCTATTGCTGCAACGCTTGTCGAATTGAACACATCCTGAGAAAGACAAATTTCTTTTTTTGAAGGATCATAATAGTCAGTCAAAGATCCTCCTATCTGCCTGATTTTAACATCTGTTATTCCATTCATGCGTAAAAGCTGATACGCCGCATCTGCACCTGTCATACCTCTTGTATTTCCGACTCTGGAATATTTATTAAATGCATTCTTCACTTTAATTTGGCAGTATGCTGCAAATATGAAAACAGGTATCATAATAAAGCCTGTTAAATAATAAGAAAAATAAGCTCCCATATCATTCTCCTAAAATCTGACCTATCTCAATATTATTTCCTTGTAAAAACGATTTAATATCCATTCTTTTTTTACCTTCAAGCTGAAGTTCAAGAATATCAATACATTTTCCGTCACCGCAGCAAACTGTTAATACACTCTTATTATCTACAATTTTTCCTGCAATATCAGATGTTTTATCAGATTTAACTGTCTTATGAATTTTAAGCTGTTTTCCATTAAGTGATGTAGCAGCACAAGGCCAGCTTTGCAAGCCTCTTACAAGATTATGAATTTCAGCAGCGCTCTTAGTCCAATTAATTGGACTAAGCTCTTTTGTAATTTTTGAAGCATAACAGGAATCACTATCCTTCTGAGAAATAGGACTTAACATGTTATTTTCAATTTCTTTAAGTGTTTCTATAAGAGCGTTTGAACCAATTACGGAAAGCCTTTCAAAAAGCTCTTCAGATGTTTCATTTTCACCTATATTGGTTTTAACAACCTTAAGCATATCACCGGTATCAAGTCCCTCATCCATTTGCATAATGGTAACACCGCTTTCTTTATCGCCATTCAAAACTGCCCACTGAATAGGAGCAGCACCACGATACTTTGGTAAAAGTGATGCATGAACATTAATACAGCCATATTTTGAAGCAGTCAAAATAACAGCAGGTAATATTTTACCGTAGGCAACAACAACAATAACATCCGCATTCATATTATTTATAGAATTGACAATCTCATCATTTTTTAATGAATTTGGCTGAAATACCGGAATATCATGCTCAAGTGCACATTTCTTAACAGCCGGGGCAGTCAATACCTGTTTTCTGCCAACAGGCTTATCAGGCTGAGAAAAAACAGCTAAAACATTATGCTTACTTTCAATTAAAGCCTCTAAACAGGGTACTGCAAAATCAGGAGTACCCATAAAAATTACATTCATTTTATCACCAACTTATTCACCAAGCTGTACATCACTTATAGCTTTAGAAGTAAAAAGAATTCCGTCAAGATGATCTATTTCGTGGCAGAATGCTCTTGCTTTCAATCCATCGCCTGTAAATACCTGCCATTTTCCATTTCTGTCCTGTGCTTTTACTTGTACTTTCATAGGTCTTGAGGTAGTAGCGTATTTACCGGGCAGTGAAAGACATCCCTCAGCCTCTCTCTGCTCTCCCTCCTGCATTGTTATTTCAGGATTAACAAGCTCCATAACGCCATCACCGACATCAATAACAACAACTCTTTTAAGAATTCCTACCTGTACTGCAGCCAATCCTACACCATTTGCATCATTCATGGTTTCAATCATATCATCAATCAAAATTGAAAGTCTGTCGTCAAACTTTTCGACAACTCTGCTCGTCTTATTAAGAATAGGATCGCCAAGCTTAACAATATTTCTAAGTGCCATAATATTCTCCTAATTTAAGTCATAAGGATTGAGATCAATGCTGACCATTACGTCCTTATACTCTTTAATTTTATACAATCTTTTCAAAACTTTATTTAACAAATTTCTAATGTTTTTTGAATTTTTACATTTAATAAACAATTTATATCTATATTGCTTATTGATTTTTGATATTTTTGCGGGACTTGGACCAAGTATAATTATTTTTTCCTTCACAACTTGGTTTTCTTCTGTCAAAACATCAAAAAAGGCCTTAGCGGAAAGTGCAGTCTTATTTTCATTATCCCCCGTAAAAGAAGCGGAATAAATATCGCAGTAAGGCGGATAAATAAGGCTTTTCCTTAACTCAATTTCACTTTCAAAAAATCCTTTATAATCTTGATTTCCTGCAAATTCTAAAGTCAAATTATATGGATTAATTGTTTGAATTACCGCTTTTCCTGCTGAATCTCTCCTTCCGCTTCGACCTATAACTTGAGTAATCAAGTCAAAGGAACGTTCAGAGCTGTTGTAATTTTCATCATAAAGAGAATTATCTGCATTTACAACACCTACAAGATTAACATCAGGGAAATCAAGCCCTTTTGCAACCATTTGTGTTCCGATTAAAATATCATAATCATGGTTTGAAAAAGCTTTAAACAACTTATCGTGGCTGAACTTTCTGCTTGTTGTATCTGCATCCATACGAAGTATTCTTGCTTCAGGGAAGATTGCCTGCAGTTCATCTTCAATTCGTTGTGTTCCATAACCGCTGTATCTGACATTTGTACCGCTGCATTCAGGACAAATGTTATCAAGATACTTAGAATAACCGCAGTAATGACATGTCAAACGATTATTATAGCTATGATATGTCAATGAAATTGAACAATTCGGACAAGTAATGACATGGCCACAATCATTACAAGAAATAAAAGTATTATAACCCCTGCGGTTTATTAACAGAATTACCTGTTTATTTTCGTCAAGAGTTTCTGATATCAATTCTCTAAGAACTGACGAAACAGGAGATTTATTGCCTTTTTTTAACTCTTCCTTCATATCAACAGTTATAACTTCAGGAAGCTTAGCATCACCATAACGTTCACTCATCTCGCAAAGCGTGTATTTGCCCTTAATAGCATTTGAATAGCTTTCAAGACTTGGTGTAGCAGAAGTCAGCAGTAAAAGTGCATTATTATATCTGCATCTGAAATTTGCCACATCCTTTGCACTGTAACGCGGTGTTCGCTCACTTTTATAAGTGTTTTCCTGCTCTTCATCAATAATTATAAGACCAAGATTATGAAGCGGAGCAAAAACAGCACTGCGAGTGCCTATAACAATTTTTGCTTCTCCTCTGTCAGCTCTTTTATACTCATCATTACGCTCACCAAGTGACAAGGCACTGTGAAATACGGCTACCTGCCTGCCATATCTTTTATGGAAAATTGATAGTGCCTGCGGAGTGAGACTAATTTCAGGAACAAGAACTATAACATCTTTTTGCATAGCTATTGCCTTATCAATAAGTTTTAGATAAACCTGAGTTTTTCCGCTGCCTGTTACACCGAAAAGCAAACCTGTTCCGCCATTGCCGTCAAGCATTTTTGCATATGTGTCATATGCGTTTTGCTGCTGCGAAGACAGTTTAACCTCTTTACTGTCTTCAACTGAATCAGATTTATATGGCATTCTGTAAATTTCTTTATCGTAAATACTTATTATACCATATTTTTCAAGATTTTTTAAAACAGAAATACCAACAGAGCAAAACTCACAAATTTCGTTTACCTCAGCAGTACCAATATCAAAGAGCAAATTAACAACACTACGTTGTTTTGGAGTAAGCTTAGGTAAATCCTCTTCGTTTTCAATCAGAATTGTTGCCATTCTCGATGTAGCATTACCTATTTTGCCAACTCCTCTGGGAAGCATTTGCTTCAGACAATCGTAGGTTGTGCAGAAACATCTTTCCTTAAGCCAAAGTGCAAGAGAAACCATCTCTTCACTGAGCACAGGAAGTGCACTTTTTAAGGATATTATTTCTTTAAGCTCACTGTTAATAGCTGTGTATAATTTAACAACAATTCCTTCACGCTTTTTATTAGCTTTTCCAAAAGGAATTGTAACAATCATGCCGACTTTAATATTTTTTTCAAGCTCTTCAGGCACATAATAGTCATAATCTGACTCTAAATTAAAAAAAGTTTTTTCAACTGCTACAGTAGCAACTGTTCTGTTCATTATTTACCCTTAAGCTCATCAGGCTCTTCGATTACATATTTACCGTCAACCAGCTCTTCAATAGCAGTTGATACAGTTTTAATATCAATTTTTTCTTCCTTTTCAATTGCCTCATCTCTGATTTCTCTGGCTCTTTTGGCAGTACCTACAACAAGGCTGTATCTGCTGTTACAATTTTTAAGCATTTTTTTTAAATCCGGATTAAACATAATAAAACTCCTTTTCCTAATTATGCGTTTCGCTTTTTCAGCTCAGCGCTGATTATTTCATTTATTTCATTAACACAATCACTAAGATTGTCATTAACAACATTATAATTATATTTGTCTTTATAAGACATTTCTTCATTGGCAATACTCAAACGCTCCTGAATGATTTTTTCATCATCAGAATCTCTGCCCCTAAGTCTTTTTTCAAGTACCTCAAAACTTGGTGGAAGAAGAAATATTGAAACACTGTCGGGAAACATTTTCATGATTTTTTGTGCTCCGACCACCTCAATTATCAAAAAGCATACTTTGCCATTTTCAACTGCACTTGTCACGCTTTCTACGGGAGTACCGTAGTAGCAGTGATTGTACTGAGCATATTCAAGTAAACCATCATTGTCAATAAGCTCTTCAAACTGCTCATTCGTTAAGAAGAAATAGTTTACTCCATCAACTTCGCCTTCTCTGGCTTTTCTTGTTGTGGCGGAAACAGATTCGACAACATCTCCTCTTACCTTACAAAGCTCTTTAAATACGGTATCTTTACCGCATCCGCTTGGGGCAGAAAGTATAACCATCATTCCCTTATTCATCAGTATCTACCTCCACACCGAATTTCTGAGCAAGCTGTTTTACGTCAAGATAAGACAAAACAACATTGTCACTGTCAGTAATAATTACGCTCATTGTTTTTCTTCCGTGCGTAGCATCAATGAGCATATTATTCGACTTGCTCTCACGAATTATTTTCTTGATAGGGGCTGATTCAGGTGATACTATTGAAATCACTCTGTCAGCATTTATCAAATTTCCAAAGCCAATATTAACTAAATTCATAAGCATTACTCTATATTTTGTATCTGCTCTCTGATTTTTTCGATTTCAGCCTTCATATCAACAACCTTTCGGGCAATCGCAACATCAGAACACTTTGAGCCGATTGTGTTAGTCTCTCTGTTTATTTCCTGCACAAGAAAATCAATCTTTCTTCCTACAGGCTCGTCACTGCTGATAAAGGCTCTGAGCTGTTCTATATGAGATCTGAGTCTTACTGTTTCTTCAGCAACAGCAACCTTGTCAGCATAAACAGCCACTTCCTGCAAAATTCTGCTTTCATCAAGAGCGACATCACCCAACAGGTCATGAACTCTCTCTACAAGCTTATCATTATATTCTTTTACAGTTTCAGGTGAACGTTCTTCGATAAAAGCAACAGTATTAAGAATAAATTCGCTGCGTGAATATATGTCATCATACATTTTTCTGCCTTCAGCTGCTCGCATTTCAGTAAATTTTTCTAGTGCTTCTGAGGCTGTTTCTTTAACATATGACCAAAGCTTTTCTTCATCCTCTTCAGCCTTGCGCACTACAAGCACATCAGGAAATCTGGCAATTGTAGAAGCACCAAAATCCTCTTTCAAATCATATGTCTCAGAAATTTCCTTTAATGCTTTTACATAGGCAGATGCCATTGTGTTGTTCACATCAACATCAGCTGACTCGGTATTAAGTGCTTCAATACCGACAAAGCATTCAATCTTGCCTCTTGCAACCCTTGAATTAACAAATGACTTGATTTTATCATCAATAAAACCATACTGTCTTGGACAGCGTGAGTAAAACTCAAAATACCTGTGATTAACAGATTTAAGCTCGACAGTAATAATATATCCATCAATTTCCTTAACGGATCTGCCGAAGCCTGTCATTGACTTAACCATAATTTCTCCTTTGCAGCTATATAAATATATGAATATATTATAAGAGTCATAAATATGCAGGTCAAGAGTTTGTTAATACTTTATTTACAATATTAATATTTAATTTACATTTATAAATAAAAATCAAATTTTATTATTGCTATTGAAAGATATAATTGAAAGTAGTATATTATTAAAGAAAGTGAAAAATTAACGGAGGTGTACTATGGAATATCGTATCGAACACGACTCTATGGGCGAAGTAAACGTGCCTGCAGACAAATACTGGGCTGCACAGACTGAAAGAAGCCGAAACAATTTCAAAATCGGAATTGGTATTGAAACCATGCCGAGAGAAATTACACTCGCTTTCGGAATACTGAAAAAAGCTGCAGCTATTGCGAACAATAAATTAAAACCTGAAAAAATGACTGAAGAAAAGCTTAACGCAATTACAAAAGCATGTGATGAAGTAATTGAAGGAAAGCTTAATGAGCACTTCCCTCTTGTTGTTTGGCAGACAGGCTCGGGAACACAATCAAATATGAACGCAAATGAAGTAATTGCAAATAAAGGTAATGAATTTGCAGGGAAAAAACTGCTTCATCCAAATGATGATATTAATATGAGTCAAAGCTCCAATGACACTTTTCCTACTGCGATGAGCATTGCGGCAGTTATCGGTCTTGAAGACAAAATAATTCCTGCAATTGAACAGCTTGTAAATACATTCAAAGGTATTGAGGCTGAAAACAAAGATGTTGTAAAAAGCGGACGCACTCATCTGCAGGATGCAACACCTATTACTTTTTCACAGGAAGTAAGCGGGTGGCGCAGTTCACTTGAAAAGGATAAGCGCCTGATAGAAATTGCATTACCTGAGCTTAAGGAGCTTGCACTCGGCGGAACAGCTGTTGGTACAGGACTTAATGCACCAATCGGCTTTGACACTGAAGTAGCAAAGGCAGTATCAGAAATTACAGGAAAAGAATTCGTGACCGCTCCTAACAAATTTCATGCATTGACCTCAAAGGATGAAATCGTTTTTGCACATGGTGCTTTAAAAGCACTTGCTGCTGACTTAATGAAAATTGCAAATGACGTTCGTTGGCTTGCAAGCGGTCCACGACTTGGTCTTGGTGAAATTACCATTCCCGAAAATGAACCCGGATCATCAATTATGCCCGGCAAGGTTAATCCTACACAATGTGAAGCAGTTACCATGGTTGCTGTTCAGGTTATGGGTAATGATACAGCTATCAGCATGGCAGCAAGTCAGGGTAATTTTGAGCTTAATGTGTTTATGCCGGTTATAATTTATAACTTTACTCAATCTGTAAGGCTGTTAAGTGAAGCAATGATTTCATTTAATGACAACTGTGCAGTAGGAATTAAAGCAAATAAAGAAAAAATGCACTCAAATC
Organism: Bacteroides sp.; assembly: GCA_023665085.1. Lineage (GTDB taxonomy): Bacteria > Bacillota > Clostridia > Oscillospirales > Acutalibacteraceae > Eubacterium_R. Next base: position 71,986 of record JAMPEQ010000006.1, on the reverse strand, counting down.
TTCATAATTCACTGATGCTTGTAACTGCTTTAAATCCATATATTGGCTATGAGAATGCTGCTAAGACTGCAAAATATGCATATAAAAATAATACATCACTTAAAGAAGCATGTGTTACTTTAGGATTTTTAACGGAAGATAAATTTGACGAAGTTTTCAGACCTGAAGAAATGATATAACAAATAACATCAAAAAATACTGCTTTCATACTATAATTAGGTATGAAGCAGTATTTTTTTATTTTCTATAAAATTAAGGCAGAGATAAATCTCTGCCTTAAAATCATTTAAAATGTGCCCTGTTGTTCATCTTCAAAAGTACCGCTGTCGCCGCCTTCGCCCCAACCGCTGCTTGTGCTGGTTGTGAATACAGAAGGAGCAACCGAAAACTTTTCAATTTCTAATTCAGGAGTTTCATAATATTTCTTCATAACTAATACCTCCTCAAATTAGCAAGCATCACTTGCAACTACATCACCGTAAGCTACAAGAGGAATACTTGTATTACTATCATATTGAAGCTCATAGCACACATATGAACGAGCATAAAGTGCTTTGCCTGAGCCGTTTGTAATTGTATACATATACTGAGCATTCATAATGTCAGTTGAAGAACGGAAAGTCTTTACACCGGTCTCGCCTTTGAAAAGATTTTCAGGAGAAGTTGCAGCAATTACACCTCTCTCAATAATCTTTACTTTCTCAGCATTTAATCCTGTAGTCATTGTGCAGTACATTGCAAGCTTATTATTGCTGTAAGTGCCGACGCCGAATGACTGAGGTGCTATATCATCACTACCAATTAAAGCAGCATAGTCATCAGGACTCATTGCCTTAAACTCAACTTTTCCGCCGAATGCCTTGATTTCAGGGAATGCGTAGATTCTATAAGTTGAACCATAAGTAAGCATTGTCCAGCCGTCAGCAGTCTTGATTGCAATACCCTTGCACTCAGGAATTGAAGCAGTGATTGTAATTACATCATCAAGCTTGTAATTCTGCTGTGAAGTACCATCTGCAAAAGTTCCGCCTTCAATAGAATAAGCAAGAGTATTCGCATCCTTTTTACCTGTAGCAATAATAATTGTATCCTTGTCAATTACAATACTGCTTTCAATCTGTTCCTTATCAACAGTAAAGCCGGTGAAAGTCATGTAATTGCAGGACTGATTTGTAATAGCAGGAGTGCCGTCACTGAAGGAAATTGTTTCACCATTTACAGTAGCTGTAGTTCCGGCCGGAACATAAGCAACCTGAACTCTGCCAAAGTAATCCTTAACCTGAACCTCATACAAATCAGTATCTATTGAAGCGTAAACGCTGATTGTTGAATCAGACTGAATCTTAACATCATAAGTTGATTCAGTATTCTTAACGAATGTCTTATCTGTGCCCTTTCTTTCAGCACTCCAGGTTACAACCTTGCCGGTACCGCTGTAAGTAAGAGGTACGATTTCACCATAATAATGAGTGCTTACATCAGTTGAAACAAGCTGACCGTCTTCGTAAACATTAAAGGTTACTTCATAAGGTGTTCTTGTCTTAGCACCTGTTGAGTCAGTTGTAGACTCATCACCGCCGTTAATTGTTGTAAGAACCTGTCTTGTATATTCATCAGTTTCACCAACAGCAGTGTTCTTATAAATTGCACCATTGTATTCAACATATACTGAGTCAAGATTTTTGTCATAAGGCTGTGCTGATGACTGAGAACCCCAACCTGCAAGTACCTGCTTAGCCTGATCAGTATAAGCTTCTTTATCTGCCATAGCAAAGAGTGACTGAGCCTTGTCGTATGATTCGTATGCCAATTCATTATCAACATCTGCAAGGTCATTATGCTTAACATCAGTATTCTCTGCAGTATCATTAATATTTATCTGACCATCTGAAAGAACAGTCCATGTTGAAGGATCTGCAGAATCATAAGGACTTGCTGTGTTATATTTTGGTAAATTAACTCTGTCGCCGTTTTCAGAAACATCCTTAGCCGTATCATAAGCGTCAGCAAAATCAAGATATGATGAAATGGTCCATGTCTGGTCCTCATAGCTTGTTCCAACACCATTGTTATAATCATCGGCATAATCAGTAACTGCTGTATCTACAGGCTCATAATCAGCAACGACAACAAGCTTACGCTTTGACTCAGTAATGTCATCAACCATACCATCAACAACATCCTGATTTGTTGCATAAGGCTGATCCTTATCCTCTGGGTTCAGGCTGTTAAAATGCTCTTTAACATTGTCAACTGAATCAACATATTCATTCCAAGAGGTCTGTGTATAATCAGTATTCTCATCATACTTGCCCTCTAAACCGTTAGCCTTGATTTCTTCAAGCTCTTTGTGCTCAGAATCAGCAGTATTAATAAGTTCATCGTAATCAGCCATGTCATAGCTGGTCTTATCTTCAGCTAAATCAGTATTCCACTTATCCTTCAGACCGAGAAGTCTGTTTACATTATCTTCAAGTGTGGTTGCAAGACTGTTTACTGCAGCAGCATTTGCGTCATCAAGAATATAGTTCTGACCTGTTAAAGCGTCATAAGCATCGATAAGCTCATTAGCATAAGCTGGCGAATACTGAGTAATGTTAGACAAATAATCAATAATGTCACTGTCGAGCAAAGCATTCTTTACAGGAACATAGTTGATTACAAATATTCTACCTGTTGAAGAAACTTTAGATTCAAAACTGTTTTTACCGCCAATCCAAGTTCTATAAAACTGAGCATTGTATTCAGGAATAAAGGATACCTGATAAACATCATCAGCAAGACTGCCCTGATATGTCAGATAGTTTGATCCGCCATACCACTTCTGGTTTTCAGGAATATCTCTATACGCAAGTGAAACATCGGTTTGATCAGCTACATAGCCCATTGGCTTATAATAATCATCATAATACCAGTCGGCATCTGTTTTAATGATGCGCTGAGACATATGCCAATATCCGTCATCAGTACCGCCGTAGCCTAATCCGCCAAATTGAATGTCATTATAAGATTCTGCATTATTATCTTTAATATGAATATTGTAGAAATTACCATCTTGGCGCAAAACACCTTTCTGCTGTAAATAAACAGCACCATTTATCGGAGCAGTCGGTGTATTTTCGCCATCATAAAGCCAAACAAATGCAGAGGAATAAACAGCAAGGTTCATTTCTGACTGAGTACCGCCGTCAAGCTCCTTACCACGTGATATGATTGGCTTAGTGAGCATGTTCTGTGTGAACTTAGGATCAATAGAATTGTTATAGAATGTTTCGGTTTTATCAAGACCTTCAACTGTTGAAGGAGATGTGTAATTCTCTATATTATTCATAGCGGTACGAAGCTCTACGTAATAACGAGCAAGAATACTGTCGTCTCTTTCAACACCGCCGAAATTAACAGAATCTAAATAACGGTTAATTTTATCGTACATATCGTACGCATTACCGATATTGCTGTAAACAGCATTATCTTTTTTCAGTACTTCAGGCAGCTGAGCCATTTTTTCCTTGAACATATCAAGTGAACGAGGAATAAATGTATCAACCTGACGAAGTGCCTGTGCTACATAAATGCTGTCAGGAGTATATAAACCATTATAGATGCTGAAATCATCTATATAGCCTGCACCATTACCCCAGCCATCATATCCATATGAGGTGCCATAATAAACATTATGATTTGAACCGTTATTGGAGCTTTCAGGAGCAGTAAAGAAATCAAACACAGAGTTGCTTGCGGTCATATGCTCGGCATACTGACGTGTCTTAGTCTTTGAAACTAATTCGGAATCAATATAAACATAAATTGTTTCATAAGAACCGGTAGGCTCAATCTGAATTACAATATGCTGCCATACATCAGGCTGAAGCTTGCCGCCGAAAACATTAGTGATATCACAGTATGACGGCTGACCATTGAATTCCCAATTATAGTACAAACGTCCATCTTCAAGAAGAGTAAAGTATCTTCTGTTACTAGTTTCCTGTGTACCGGTCTCACCGATATTAAATATTGTTCCTGAAAGGGAATCTGTAGGATTGTAACCAAAAACAATTGTTACACCAGCATTTTCTGCATCGGTATCTGAATTAACTGTTTTAGGCTCAAAGACATAATGTGAGGTTGTACCGTTGTTCTTAGTCTCAAGAACAGTGCCGTGAACAGGAACGTCTGCAGCATCAGCAGTCTTATCAACCTTAACAGTTACAGGATCGGCAATAGAATCTGAATATTCAGTATACTGAACACCATTAACTTCAGTAGTTTCCATTGGATCGTAGAATACACGATTTTCATCCTCAGAAGAAATATCTGTACCCGGAAGATAATCTTCAAGTGAAAGCTCTGAAATCTTAATTTCAGCAGGAGTTAAAGCCTTGCTGTAAATTCTAAAGTCAGAAATCTTACCGGTAAACAAATCATCCTCCCAAGCAGAAACACCCATGTAAAGTGTACCGCCGTTGAAGAGTTCATCAAACCAGCTTGTTGTAGTAAGAGCTGAGAAGGTAGGAGAACCTGAAGAACTACTTCCGTTACGGTTTGCCTCGTCATTTGCACCCTTATCTACATACTGCTTTCCAAGAAGCTGACCGTCAATAAAGAGTGAAATATAGCTTTCACTTAAATTAATTGTATAGTGACGCCATTTGCCTGTTGAAGTATAATTTGCATTTTTCTGATATCCCCAGCAGGTTGTCTGATCTGTTCCGTCGAAAACACCATAAGAATTTTGTGCATTATAATATACACCTTTACCATTCGGAGTTGACATACCCATAGATGATGACGAAGTCAGAGAGAAGAAGTTGCTCCAGATATCAGTATCAATAGAACCATACCAGTCAAATGTTACACCATCTTTAGCATTAATTCCTCCACGCATGGACTTAAACATTCCGCCTGTTTGAATGGATGCATATGAAGCCTGAGTATATGCAGATGATTTCAAACCATTTGCATTAAACTGAGCGTAATCATGCTCACCGTCAGCACCCATTTCAAGATTTGCAGAAGTAAGATCAAAACCGTGACCGGTTGCATCTTCATTTACGTTTTCAGTAGCAAAATAACGAGCAACTAAATATTGGTTAACATCGCTGTTATCGCGAATACCATTAGTATCAAATGTTATTTTACCATATCTTGCAATCAAAGCCTCGTATTCAGAGCTGCTGATAGGAGCAATTGAACCATGACGAGGAGTAAGGTAGTTAAGGTTTGTTATTGCATTCTGGTTATTATTTTCAAAACCGTCAAGTGTTTCGGAATTGTAAACGAGGAAATAACCATCATACATGTAATTCTTTCCGTTAGTGCCGTCTTTGTAGCAGTCTGCAATAAAGTTATAAGAACCATCTGCAAGCTGATAAACCTCACAGCCTTCCATCTTATAATCAGAATAGTCTGTATCAACAAATTTAGTATTACCTACATAAGGTCCGTTAGCATGCTCTGAAACAGCATAATGTATCTGACCGTCAGCCTCATATTTATAATACATATAATATAAGTTACCGTCAAAGGTGATATTAGCATCAATACATCTTGCACCCGGATTTAAAAGAAGATCAGGCTCTACACCATTCTTGCCGATTTCCGCACCCTGTGCATTGTAGAAGGTCTGGAAGTTATCTGTATAAGCACAGTAAATACGAAGATAATTATAGCCCTGATTATTAGTAATCATAGGGGCTGACCAATAGAGCATATACTGCTCTTTTTCTCTATCCCAAATAGCTTCGGGAGCCCATGCATAATAGTCCTTTGAGCCTGTGCTGTCTGAAGGCAGTGCACTATAGCCACTGAACCAGTCACATGTTTCAACATTCCACGGCACAACATCGCCTGCATTGGCAATATCATTTACATCCCATACCAAGAATTTTGAATTTCTATAATTTGTTGCATTAATATTTAGGTCAGTAGCGACGATGTAATATCCGTCTTTAAATCCATTATTATCCTGCTTTCTGATAATGAATGGATCACGAGCTCTTTCTGAAGCGGCAATACCTGCATTTGTTGTTGAAGAAGGATAAGTAACATTTGCTTTGTTATTCATTACAGGATTATTACCATTTAAAGCCTCAAAGTTATATCCATCATCAGAAACAGCAAATCTTATACGCTCATCGTCATTACCTGTGAAATATGCGAAGAGATAATGGTTGAGATTTTTATCAGCCTCAATATCAGCATCCTTTTCACCTGAGTAGAAAGTAATGTTCTTATATATAATTTGTTCAATATAGTTAAACTCATTAGTATCATTACCAAGAACAATACTCTTTATATCATTTGTATTGAGAGAGCATCTGTAAGCAAAAAGGTTAATCTTTATATTTCCGTCATCATCTGTAACACAGCCTCTGAGCATGTTATCAGAATATGCAAGAACATAATGGTAGTCAGTACCTGCGTTAAGATTACGATTTTCGGCAGCGAAGGTATAGTCGTTGTCAGTAGTATCATTACTGTTAGACTTAGTTTTCATACCATAAGCAATTGACATAGAGTCAGAAGAGTCTGCCGGTACATATGCTTTACCTGAAGCACACTGGGAAAATACGTAAGCACTGGAATCCCATTTTTTCGCATTAACCTTTGAATAGAGATCTTTGCCCAAAGTTAAAAAAGTATAAGAATTATAGCTGTTAGTTTTTGCACTTTGTGGTATAGTTGAGCCTTCTGTTACCTGAAACTCAACATCAATCTTAAATCTATCCTTACCGGTAATTGGAAGACCTGTATTGTCACCGTACCCGGTCATATACATATAACCATTATTAAGGTAAGTACCTTTATCATCAATAGTTGAAGAGTTCAGCTTTGTAATACTGCTCGGTCTGCCGGCAGCTCTTTGCTCTTCAGTAATATCAGAATCTTTGACTTCATTCATCTGATCCTGTTTAATATATGTTATATCATTATTCCAAATAACCGATTTCCATGACATACCACTTGAGCTGTCATTCAAATTATAAGAATAATCAGCCTGCTTCCATCCATAGTGGTATCTTTTACTAACAACCATATAAGTTGTAGACCAACCACCGCAGTTACTTTCGTTAGCAGAATCATATGCCCATGATGATTCACTAATGGCATTTTCGCCGACAGTAGAAAAATTCTGCGACGCAATCGGATGCCATGTTAACGCAAAAGCATTAAAAGCCGCTAACGGCAGCGACGTTGTCAGCATTAAAACGGCCAAAAATAATGATAAAATTCTTTTGCCTTTTGAATTTAATTTTTTCATAAATTAATTGCCTCCTACCTAAATAAAATGCAAATGAAAGTATGTATGATATTTACATTCTGACCAATAAAACAGCATAATACTCCCAAACATAAAATTTATACGGATAAATTATAATCTTATAAAATAATAATGTCAATAGCATTTTTGAATAAATTGTAAATTTTTTTAATTAAAAGTGATAATAGACAAAAACGAGGTTATTTTCTATTAAGCAAAATACATGTTAAATTTAAATATATATTAAATATTTTGTGCTAACGCACGGTTGTATCATTCTTTTGTGTCGCAAAAGAACGATACCAAGAAAACGAATCAGGGGGATAGCCTACGCTAATTTTCCCTGATAACCCTCTCTCAGCGTGTGATGCGCGCACGATGCGCACTGCATCACAGATCAATAAAATGTAACTTTACTATCTATTACTTATATACTTCATATATAGAAAGTGCTTTTGCTTTTATCATATCAATAAGTTCAGGAGGATCAACGACCTGAATATCAGCACCATACTGCATTACCCACGAAACAAAGCCGTCACTGAGAGTTGCATTAACAGTTGTTTCAAAGTGAGCAGTATCACAGGCTATTAAGGAAATTTTTGAGCCGAATCTGTCAAGCATTTCCTCCTGCAGTTTAAGACAGCAGCGTAATGTTACCCTGCACTCCTCACCTGAAAACATGTTAAACATTTTTGAGCTGTAATCGCTTGTATCAAACACATCAGTATATGATGACACTTCCGATAAATCTCTGCAGTTTTCATCAAGAATCTGCAGTTTTTTCATTCTGTCTATTCTGAGATTAAGAAGGTTATCATATTTTTCATTATTACAGATTAAATAGTAATGGTCACTTTTCCATATAAGAGCATAAGGTGAAACGACAAAAGTTTTTTCAGTATGCCTCTTTTTATTTGCGACATCAATACTTCTGCGTTTATAGACAAATTTAACCTTTTTACCTGACTGTATAGCACCATGAAGATGATCTATAGTAATATAGATTTCTTCATTATCACATTTGGCAGAGGGAGAATCCACATAAACCTGACTGACAAGTGATTTTGCCTGCTCTTCAGACACAAGTGTTTTCAGCTTATCCACAAGAATGTTTGTTTTTTTAGGAGTAATAAAGCCTGCACTTGAAACTGCATCGATAAGAAGCATAACTTCAGGTATCTCAAACTTACGCCCTGCCATAAAAAAGCCACGCTTGGGACTTTTTACAGAAAGAATATCACATCCGATTGAATTGAGAGCCTCTACATCAGCGTAGACCGCTTTTCTCTCGCAGGGAATACCTCTTTCAGCCAGCATTTCAATAAGGTCTGTTGAGGACAAGGGATTATCCTCATCACTGTATTTTTCAAGAAGCTGATAAATCAGCAAAGTTTTAATTTTTGACGTTTGTTTTTTCTCCATAAAATCACCCGCATATATTATACTACAGCTCGTCTATTTTTTCAACAATTGTACGAAAAACGGGACAGCAATTTTCAGAGCCTGTCGTACCATCCTCCTGCATAACTACTATTGCATATTTGGGATTATTATATGGATAAAAGCCGGCAAACCAAGTGTTAAGAATTTCTTTGCCGTCAACAAAAACTCCGCTCTGCGCCGTGGCAGTTTTGCCTGCGGTAGAATTTTTATAATCTGCGAAATATCCGGTACCGTTAACGACAACATTATGCATATACTTTCTGAGAATTCTGCAGGTCCGGGCACTAAGAGTATTTTTAGATGTGCTTTCATTAAAATCCAGCGTTGGAGAATTATATTTTCCGCCGTTTGCAATACATGATATGACCGATGCAAAATGCATAGGGCTGTCTGTAAGCATTCCCTGACCGAATCCGATTAAAGCCAGCTGACCTTTAGAATTAGCCAGTACATCATTTTCGGGAAAAGCGCCTGCATTTATATTCCAGTTATTATAAATAGTATAAGAATCACCAAAGCCGAGATTTTTGGCAGTGTCACAAATTTTATCAGCACCAAGGTGCAAGGCAAGATTGACAAAATAGCAGTTACAGGAATTTGCAAGTGCCTCTTCCATATTCTGATATCCGTGAGAATGCTTTTTCTGGCAATTAAAGGTTGTATCGCCAACGGTAATACTGCTTTTGCAGTCGTATTTAATATTGACATTATTCTCAAGTGCACAAGCACAAACCACAAGCTTGAATACCGAGCCGACGCTATACGAAGAAACTGCCCTGTTTACATAATCATTTCCACGGCTTACAGAAGCTAGAATCTGAGATGTTGAAGTATCAAGAATAATAACTGCACCTTTTTGAATATATTTTGAAGCATCCTCTGCAATTTTTTGCAGCTTACTGTCTAAGGTTATAATCACGCCTTCTCTGGAGTCATAGTTATCATCATTGACTGTTACGCTGTCTCCGTTTAAGAGTCTGCCTCTGGCATCGACAGCAAAATTCACCGAAAGCTCCCCTATTTTTTTATCAACATAATTTTCGAGACCGCCATAGGTTTTATCAAGAAGATTTCTGGCAGGCATATCATCAGGATTCTGTATTATTCTGTCAAACTGAGAAATATATTTTGATGATGAATTTTTACTTACTTTTCTTTTAACAGGATATCCCTTTGACAGCTCTTCTCTTATTTCAGTAACCTCACTGCTGTAAAACAATTTATCAAGCTCGCTTAACGCTTTTTCATTAGTTGAAATCACGGCAATTTTTTCACTTTTATAGTTATTTAAAAGCCTGCCGTATCTGTCAAAAATATTTGTATACAGTTCTCCGACATCAATTGTATATGAATTATAGCTTTCAGAAACAGTATAGTAATTACTCATAGCAATATATCCGCATCTGCCTGCAATACTTGTAAACATAAGTACAAATACAATTATTAATGACTGGCATCTTTTAAGCATAAAAAAACACATCCCCTGTTATTTTTAACAAGGGATGCATTTTTTAATCAATTCTTTTTCTTCTGAAAATCGCATCGGATGAAACAGGCACATCACACTTAAATGAATAGGTGTTGGTTGCTTTATTTGCAACATCAGTCTTTTCATCGTCCGAAAGGTTATATAAATCTTCAACAACTATTTTATATGGTTTTTTCTCGGGCTCAACAACTTCTAATTCTTCGCCTTCATAAAAGCGGTTACGCTGGTCAACAATCAGTCTGCCGTCTTTATAGTTATTATACAATGCACAGACATCCCAGTTTCTTATATATCCGCCTGTATCGAGAACCTGACCGTTTTTCATAGGACCGAAATTAAAGCCTGTTGTATACTCTCTATGGCTCATTTTCTCCATCTCATCAAGTATCCACTGAGGCACTTTGAAATCAGGTGAAGGATTTTTAATATACTCATCAATAGCATTTCTATAGGCATAGGTAACTATTGCAGTATAATATTCGCTTTTTGCTCTACCTTCGATTTTAAATGAATCAACACCTGCGTCAACAAGTTCAGGAATATGCTCAATCATACAAAGATCACGTGAATTGAATATATATGTTCCATTTTCATCCTGATTTACAGGAAAATACTGACCTGGTCTTGTTTCTTCAACCAAATGATATTTCCATCTGCACGGCTGGGCACAATCACCTCTGTTAGCATCTCTGCCAACCATATAATCTGAAAGAATACATCTTCCCGAAAAGCTCATGCACATTGCACCGTGAACAAATACTTCAATCTGCATATCATCAGGTATTTTTTCCCTGATTGTTTTAATATCATCAAGAGAAAGCTCTCTGGCAGTAACAATTCGTCTTGCACCGAGATCATAAAGAGCATTAGCTGTTTGATAATTAACTATGCCGACTTGTGTTGACATATGAATTTCAACAGAAGGAGCATATTTTTTTGCCATAGACATGACACCTATATCGGCAATTATAAAGGCATCAATACCAATTTTTTCAGCATACTTAAGAAAATCAGGCAGAAATTCTATTTCATTATTTCTTGGCAGAGTATTGCAGGTGAGATAAACTTTTTTACCCATACCATGTGCAAGCTCAACTGCCGACTTGAGCTGATCTGCATTGAAATTTGATGGATTGGTACGCATACCAAACTGCTCACCACCCAAATAAACAGCATCAGCACCAAATTTAAGTGCAAGTTTTAATCTTTCAAAATCACCTGCCGGTGACAGTAATTCTATATTTCTCATAATCAGTTCGCATTCAGATAAGGCGCATAAGCCTGTATTTTTTCGTTAAATTCACTAAAGCTTTTAGCAGTGTACAAATTACCCTTGATATCATGGAAGAAATAATAGTAGTCTGTATCATCAGGGTACAGTGCTGCATTAATAGCTGCAACACCGGGGTTACATATTGGTCCTGCAGGCAAGCCCACAGCCATCTGGTTGGTATTATAGTAATTAAGATAATATTCAGATGTGTGTGCAGAAGTTGACGCGAGAGAAGGCGCAACCTTATTTTTGATATAATCAGTTGTTGACTCGCATCCAAGATACGGGAAATTAGCCTTGTCCGAAATTCTGTTATGAATAACCGAAGAAATTTCTTTCATCTGTGCATCACTGCCTGCTTCCATCTGGATAATAGAAGCGATAGTCATAATCTCGTGCATGGAATAGCCAAGCTCTTTTGCGCGATTTCGATATTTTTCTGTGACCTTGGAATCACCATTTGAAAGAAATTTTTTGAGTGCGGAGGAAGCACTTTCACCCACATAGAAATCATATGTGTCAGGGAAAAGATAGCCCTCAAGCCTATACGGAACCTCTTCCTTAGCTTCGAGAGAATTAACTAATGAATAGCTGAAATCAGTTGTTTCGATTACTGCTAACAAAGCAGCTTTATCACAAACTTCATTTGCCACAAGCTTGTCCACAATTTCAGGAACAGTATAACCCTCAGGGAAGGTTAAGGTAACTGTTTCAGCAGTTGTGGCGTTGCCCTGAAGAGTCTGCAGCATACCCTCAAGCCCCATTTTTGCGTTAAGATAATATACACCTGCTTCATATCCCTTATCCTCAAAATAAACGCCATTTCTCCACTGAGGTCCAACCTGTGATTCCCTGAACTTTGCAAAGAGTTTGCAGAAGTTTTTACACTTAATAAGTCCGTTATCTGCAAGAATATCAACTGCTTCGTTCATATCATTAAGCTGTTCACTGAGATTTACAGTAACATTTGACGTTGTCTTAGTTATTGCAAGAACATCATTCATGCATAATACAGCATAAATTGAAAGTATCATCGAAAGAACTATAACAACAAGAAAAAACAAATATGTGCTTGCTACACCTTTTGATTTTGGCTTTTTATGAGGAGCTTTTTTCACTGCTGACTGAGTTCTCTGTGAAGATATTTTTTCATCAGGCGTATCTACATTAGAAAAATAAAAATCATTTTTTTCGTTGGCGGTAGCAACAGGATTGATTCCTGCTTCTTCCAACTTAAATTCATCGTTATTCACTTTATCCTCCTTTACTGACAGCAAATAATGCCGTCTTCAGTTACGATATAATCAACAGGCAAATCATATTTGTCTGCAGGAATTTCATCACTTATTAGCTCATTATAACACAGACCGACAGAAATGGAAGAAAATTTTTCTAAAAATCTGTCATAATAACCCTTACCATATCCAATTCTAAACCCGTTTTTATCATATGATAAGGCAGGCACAACACACAGTGCACAGCTGAAATCAGTAACAAGTGTACTGTTATCGGGGACAGGCTCTCTGACATTAAAAGCACCGCACTTTAAATCAGAAATTGAATCAATATAGAAAAATTCCATATTGCCATTACTGTCAAGGCACTTTGGAAGTGCAACCTTCTTTTGTTCATTCAATGATTGTTTAATGAGAAAATCCGTGTTGATTTCATCACTTAATGATGCAAAGATCAAAATCTGTTTACATTCTATATATATTTTTGAATTCAGTAAATTATTGCAGATATTATTATCTTTTTCTGTTTTACTTTTTATATTTTTCCTTTTTGATATAAGCTTTTTTCTTAAATCAGATTTTACAGACATTGTATTGAATCCTTTACTCTGTTTGCTTCTTCATCACCTGAAAGAGCCTTTACAATTTCAAGACCGAATTCCACAGAAACACCTGCACCTCTTGCAGTTATAAATTTTCCATCGGTTACAACATACTTCTCGCTTGCAGATGCATTTTTCAGATACTTCATAAATGTCGGGTAAGCTGTTGCCTCTACACCATCAAGAATTCCTTTTTTTCCCAGAATAGACGGAGCGGCACAAATTGCACATACATACTTATCTTCATTCACTGCCGTATCAATTGCCAGATGAACAGCATTATTGTTATCCAGGTTTTCTACGCCCTCTGCACCTCCCGGCAGAATCACAGCGTCAATAGCATTCATATCAACGTCAGTAATATCTATATCAGCTGAAACAGTAATTCCGCAGGATGATGTTACATTTTTTCCTGTTACACCTACTGTTTTAACATCTATATTTGCTCTTCTGAGCATATCGACAGGTGATAATGCTTCTATTATTTCAAATCCATCAGCTAAAAATAAATATACCATAATTAGTCTCCTATATATGCAAGCGCATATGGCCTGCTAAGTTCACAGCCTTCAAAAAGATATTCTATAACATCCTCGATTTCATAAAATCTTATGAAATCAATTTCAATCTTGTGTGTAAAGCCTCTTTTTTTGTAATATTTTGAAAGTTTCTCATCGGCAGGTATTAAAAGAATTCCGGAATAGCATTCTTTAGCAAAATCAAGAAGTTCTGTCATTACACCTGATTTTCTTGCTCTTTTTCTAGTACATGCAGCATAAATGTACTTATATCTCTCATTTGAGACAGTACAATCTACTAAAAACAGCATTGACAATAATTCATTGTTTTTATAATAGCAAAGTACAGATTTATTTTCACAGTTGTCAAGAAAGAATTCAATTTCCTCTCTCGTATCACCAAAAGCTTCACGCCAAAGTGATATTATAGATTCATCATCAAATTTTTTTGTTTCAATTATTTTACTCATTATATGTTGCCACACACTTTTTCAATATTATTTCAGGATTATATGACTGCTTTGCCTTTCGCAATCCCTCAATACCTAAATCCTCTTCCCTGTTTACAAATTCATACTCCATAAGACAATTCTTTGTAAACTCCTGATTAATAATAGGATACGCTCCCTGAACAAATGAAGGAGCTTTTTCAAAATGTGTTACAAAAAGCCGGTCACTATGCCTTTCACCAAAGGTATAGGCAATTGCTTTGCCGTCAACTCTTAAAAGTCCGCCAACAAAGCCAAGCTTTTCGTAATTTTCAAATGCAGTCAAAACAGCCTCAAATTCATAAGAATAATCTTCGTCATCTTCACGATCATTAATCCAGTTTGAATGAAGCTCTATACAGTCATTGATATTTTCTTTGCTGATAACCTCAAAGCTCCATTCAGAATTATTCTTTTTAAAATTAGTTATATGATTTCTCTTTCCATGATATTTTTTACCGGAGAGTGATGCCATTTTCTCAACAGAATAAATATAATCATTTATTCCATCATCATATTCAAAGCTGAATTTTCCTGCAAAATGTTCATCAAGAAGCTTCTTATAATTTGCAGTAACACCATAAATTACAGGAGTAACTCCTAAAGACTTAGCATCTGCTATAATTTCTTCAACTGCTTCTTTGAAATTACCGCAGCCAATCGGGAGAGAATAAATTATATCCTTACCCCTTCCCCATCTGCAAATAAAGAAATCATTATAATGGCAAATCTGTGTAGAGTATGCCGTATGCCAGACATAAACATTGCCAAATGTATATTCACAGTTAAAGCTGTTTACATTACTCAAACATTCATCAACCCACTGCTTGTCCTCAACAGAAGGTATTTTAAATTCCAACATTATTTAATTTCCCTCTTAATAAAATCAATAATTGTATTATGTATTTCATCTATTGGCAAAGGTGACTCACCATCTGAACACGGAATAACTGCCCAGCCTTGTTTTTTTGCAGTATACAAAGCAGATTTTCTGCATTTTTGCAAAAATTCAACATCAGCCTCGTGAACATCTTTTTTTTCTTCATCACCATTATATCTTGATGTCATAAGTTTCTGAGAAATCTCTATAGGCATGTCAAGATAAATTACAAGATCAGGTTTTGGTATACCGATTTTCTCATATTCAAAATCAGCAGACCACTCAAGATATTTATCCCAATCAACTTCATCAATTTTTTCCATCTGGTAAATAGAATTAGAGGTTGCATATCTGTCAGCAAGAATAATATCTTTATTCTCATAATCCTTTTTCCATTCAAGCATATATGAGGCAAATCTGTCAACAGCATAAAATGCACCTGCTGCATAGGCGTTTACATCATCGGCTGAACTGCCGAAATCACCATTAAGATACATTTTTACCAACTCGCTTGACTTGCTGTCATAATCGGGAAGCTTTATCTTTCTGTAGCTGATATTCTGATTATTAAAATACTTTTCTATAAGCTCAGTCTGGGTTGATTTTCCGCAGCCGTCCAAGCCTTCAATAATAATAAGCTTAGCCATTGTCATGCTTCCTTTGTACTTTTTTCTTATTGCCTTTTTCGTCAACAATATAGGTATTTTCAAGCTGACCTATTAGACTTGCTTTAAAAGAATCGATATACTCTCTTCGAAGCTGTGCCTGCTCTTTTTTTTCCTCATCAGTCAGTCCCGCCTCTTTCGCTTTGTGAGCCAGCTCATTAATTCTATTAATTTTTTCCTGTGTCATAAATACACCTGCTTTTGCTTAGTCTAAGAAATCGCGAAGCTTTTTGCTTCTGCTTGGATGGCGAAGCTTTCTGAGGGCTTTAGCCTCAATCTGACGAATACGCTCACGAGTTACATTGAATTCTTTACCAACCTCTTCAAGTGTTTTAGGGTTACCGTCTTTTAAACCAAATCTGAGAGAAAGCACCTTTTCTTCTCTTGGTGTAAGAGTTTTAAGCACTTCAGAAAGCTGTTCTTTAAGCAGACTCATTGAAGCTGCATCAGCAGGAGCTAATGCCTCATCATCAGGAATAAAGTCACCCAAATGAGAATCCTCCTCTTCACCTATAGGAGTTTCAAGAGATACAGGCTCTTGCGCTACTCTTAAAATTTCTCTTACCTTATCAACAGACATATCGTCAAGATACTCTGCAATTTCATCAGGTGTGGGCTCTCTGCCATTCAGATGAAGAAGCTGACTGCTTGCTTTTTTTACCTTGTTAATTGTTTCAACCATATGAACCGGAATTCTTATTGTTCTTGCCTGATCGGCAATAGCTCTTGTAATAGCCTGTCTAATCCACCATGTTGCGTAGGTAGAAAATTTAAAGCCCTTTGTATAATCAAATTTATCAACAGCCTTGATAAGACCTAAATTACCCTCCTGTATTAAGTCAAGGAACTGCAATCCTCTGCCTACATAACGCTTTGCAATGCTTACAACAAGACGAAGGTTAGCTTCTGCAAGACGTTTTTTGGCATTTTCATCATTATCTGATATACGTATAGCAAGCTCAATTTCCTCTTCCGGTGTAAGAAGCGGTACTTTACCTATCTCCTTAAGATAAACCTTTACAGGATCATCCATAGCAGCATTATCATTAACTGCAACTGTATCTGCGGCATCTGTTTCTTTAGGAAGATTAACCTCAAGATTGATGCTGTCCAGGGCTTCAGCAGAGAAATCATCAATAATATTGATATTTGCCGAATCTATCTGCTCATTAAGCTTTTCAAGCTCTTCTACATCAAGATCCAGCTCAACAATAAGATTATCAATTTCCTGAGTTGTTAAACGACCTGTTTGCTTACCCTTTTCAATAAGCTTTTTAAAAGCAGCCTGTTTTTTATCCTCTGTTACACCTTGTGCAGCCTGATTAACATTCTTCATAACAATTCCTCTT
Organism: Bacteroides sp.; assembly: GCA_023665085.1. Classification (GTDB taxonomy): domain Bacteria; phylum Bacillota; class Clostridia; order Oscillospirales; family Acutalibacteraceae; genus Eubacterium_R. The sequence goes on along the minus strand of JAMPEQ010000006.1, from coordinate 54,780 downwards.
TTCATTTAATTATTCTTCTTAAAAAGATTTCTGAACTCATCATCACTAAGCTCTGAGGTTGGAACAACCCTTTCAACGCTTTTTGTCTTGATAATTTCAATACAATCCTTAAATTCCTTTTTATAATCATTACTGATTTCGTTCTGAGCAGTAATTCTTGACAGAACACTCATCTCATAATCTGTTAAAAACGAGCTTAAATTAATCAGCTCAATATCAAGATTATTTTTGAGACGCTCTGTAATTAAATTAAATACTTTTCTTGAAAATCCTTCAGTCATAAGATTTGAATCGAAATCTTCACACAATCTATAACATGAAGGGTATTTAATTAAAAGGCCTATCGCTCGTTCCTCAGCCTTCAGCTGTCTCACTGAAGCGTTTGCCTCGATTGTCTGCTTATGACTCTGTTTGATTGAATCATTTACAATCGAATTAAACTCCCCTGTTTTTTGCCTTCTTTTTTTATTTCTTACTAAAGTATCAAGCTGCAGCTTGATACTTGACTTGTCCACCCCAAGTTCATTTGAGAGCCGTGACATATATATATCCTGCTCAATAGGAGATGTATCAGCCAAAATCTTCAGTGCTTCTTTTAGAAAATCAATTTTACCCTGAGTAGAATTGAAATTATAATTTTTCTTCAAATCAAGAAGATGAAACTCAATATCATTTGAAGCACCATCAAGCATTCCTTTGAATTTATCTCTGCCGTATTTTTTGATAATTTCATCAGGATCTTTTCCGCCTACCAAGGCAGGAACTTTAATTTTTATATCTGTCTGCTTAAAAAGTGATATTGCTTTATTAAGAGCCTTCTGACCTGCCTCATCAGCGTCATAGGCAAGTATTACCTCGTTAGCATATCTGCCTATTAATCTGACCTGCTCACTTGTAAGCGCAGTGCCGCATCCTGCAACAGCATTAGTAAAACCTGCCTGATTCATGGCAATTACATCCATATAACCTTCACATAGTATAAGACTGTCCTTGCCGCTGTCCTTTGCAAGATTCAAGCCGAAAACCTCATATGTTTTTTTATAAACAAGCGTATCATTGGTATTAATATATTTGGGCTTGCTGTCATCAAGCACTCTTCCTCCGAAAGCAATAACATTTCCTCTTACATCAATTATGGGAGTCATTACACGGTTTCTGAAAGTATCATAATAACTGCTCTGATTTTTAGTACTTAACCTAACTACTCCAGCTTCCAGCATTTCACTGGGTTTAAATCCGCATTTTTTTAAATGATTAAATAAAGCATTCCAGCTGTCAGGAGCATAACCAAGTCCAAACCTTTTTATAGTATTCGGTGTAAGTCCTCGATTTATGAAATAATCAAGTCCGGCTCTTCCCTGCTCGCTTTTAAGAACACTGTGAAAAAATCGTGCCGTTTCCCTGTTAATTTCAAGAATTCTTCTGCGCTTCTTTGAAAGGCTGTCGTCAAAATTATCCTCAGGCATCTGCAAACCGGCTCTTTGAGCGAGCAGCTTAACTGCATCAATATAATCAAGATTTTCAATTTTTCTTATAAAAGTAATTGCCTCACCGCCTGCACCGCAGCCGAAACAATAGAAAGACTGAGTATCATGATATACGGTAAATGAAGGTGTCTTTTCATTATGAAACGGACAAAGCCCTATAGAAGTTGAACCTCTTTTTTTCAAGCTGACGTAAGCTGAAATTACGTCTTCTATATCAGTTTTCAATCTTAGTTCCTGTAAAAAAGATTCACTTAACGGCATAATTTCAACTCCTTTCAGCTAAAATAAAACTAATTAATCTATCCAGAACATCGGAACAAAAAGCTTGTTAAAAATCTTTAATGCATAATTATCACTCATGCCGGCAATATAGTCGCAAACAGCTCTCTCTTCACCATCATTTTCAGCAATTCTTACAAATTCTTCAGGCATTTCATCAATATGCTTTCTATAATAGGAATAAATTTTACAGAGCATATCAACTGCCTTACTTTCTTCTCCCTTACAAATAGGATTAGTATAAACGGCAGCAAACATGAAATTATGAAGATCCATAAAGCCTTCGTAGCAGTCGTCACTCATTCTGATTTTGTCTATACTGTTATTTATAACATCAAGCACCATATTATTGATTCTTTGCGATTTTGTCATGCCAAGCTGCATACGCAGACTTAAAGGAATATCTTCTTCCACCAAAATATCGGCGCGGATTGCATCATCAATATCATGGTTTATGTAAGCAATTTTATCCGCAATACGTATAATCTGTCCCTCAAGAGTATACGCCTCCTTACCTTTTGTATGGCAAAGAATTCCGTTTTTTACTTCATCAGTAAGATTTAATCCGCAGCCATATTTTTCAAGCCTGTCAACAACTCTGACACTTTGCTCATAATGCTTAAAGCCGCAGCTGCAAAGGCTGTCAAGAGCACGTTCCCCGGCATGTCCGAAAGGAGTATGACCTAAATCATGACCAAGTGCAATGGCTTCGGTTAAATCTTCATTAAGTCTAAGTGCTCTGGCAATAGTTCGAGCAATCTGAGAAACTTCAAGCGTATGAGTAAGTCTTGTTCTGTAATGGTCTCCGCTGGGAGCAAGAAAAACCTGTGTTTTATGTTTTAGTCTTCGAAATGACTGACAGTGTATGATTCTGTCTCTGTCCCTTTGAAAGCAGGTGCGTATTTCACATTCCTTTTCCGGCTTAACTCTGCCCTTGGAATTGCATGCAAGGCAAGCTCTTTCACATAAAATCTTTTTTTCGTTTTCTTCTGCTAAAATTCGCATACTTTGTTCCAAAAAGTTCACCCTTTCAATACTATATATACATAAAAACTGAATAAATCCCTTTTTAATTTCAATATTTTTTTGTATTGACTAAACTACAAACAAAATATATTATAATTTTAAGGAGATGAATAAGATGAATGCTGTTGAAATCACAATTATAATATTACTCGTTTTGATTTTATTTTTGATGTTCTGCTATTTCCAGAACAATAAAATTGATATAACAAAATATCATATAAAAAGCAAAAGTACAGATAAAAGCTTTAAAATTGCACATTTGTCCGACCTGCACTCAAAGCCATTCAAAAAAATCTTGCCAAAACTTTTATCGGAAAAACCTGATATCATTTGCATAACCGGTGATTACATCAACGACAAATGCAAAAACAAAGAAAAAATGCTTGTTCTTGGAAAAATGCTTACAGAAATTGCACCTGTATACTATATAACAGGTAATCATGAAAGAAGAATTAACTGCTTCGATGAAATAATGAGTGAGCTGAGCAAAATAGGATTTAATGTGCTGCTGAATGATATTACAGAAAACGAATACTGCACAATACTCGGACTTGATGAAAACCAAGCAGATTTTAAAGATTATAAGGCAAGACGAAACGGAACATTTGTATATAAAGATATGAGCAGATATTTTGAGATGCTTGAAAATCTCAATGGTTTTCGACTTGTGTTGTGTCATTTCCCTGAAAATTTTGAAGGTATTTCTGAATTAAATTATTCACAGTATGATTTTGATCTGCAGCTTTCAGGACACGCTCACGGCGGTCAATGGATAATGCCATTTATAGGTCCGCTATTTTCACCGGGGCAAGGCATTCTGCCCAAATATGCGCGAGGAACTTTTGGCGACAAGCCACGCCTTATAATCAGCAGGGGCTTAGGAAATTCTGAATTTCCTTTACGGCTGTTCAATCATCCGGAAATAGTTATAATTAATGTAAATAAAAACTAAAAAGCCGGCATTGCCGGCTTTTTAGTTTTTCAAAAGTTTTTCTCTTTTCCTGTAATCCGGAATATATTTTTCAATAAGTTCGTAGAATTCTTTACCATGATTATGATGCTTAATATGTGCCAGCTCATGAACCACAACATAATCCACAGCTTCGGCAGGATACATCATAAGATAGCAAGAAAAGCAAATACCATTTTTGCCGCTGCATGAACCAAAACGTTTTTTTGCCTTTGTAATTTTTACAGACGATGGCTTAAGATTCATCAAATCAGAATAATATTCTACTCTGTCAGGAATTATCTGTTTTGCACATTTTATAAGATTATTCAGCTCCTCATCACTGATATTATATTTTTGAACAGCTTTTTTCTTCGCTTCAAGCATTCGTTTTACTGCATTAATATTGCTGTTAAATATCTTATCTATTTCCGACTGCGGTAATTTCTTGGGTGCTCTTATAATAATCTGTAAATCGTCGCTTACAGAAATACTTACTGACTTTCTGTCACTTCTTATTAATTGATAATCCATAATTATTTTTTTGGTTCTTTCATTGTTAAACCGATTTTCTTTCGCTCAAGGTCCAGAGAAAGCACCCAAACAGTAATAATATCCCCAACCTTAAGCACATCACTTGGATGCTTAATAAATTTATTTGAAATCTGAGAAATATGCACTAATCCGTCCTGATGAACACCGATATCTACAAATGCACCAAAGTCAATTACATTTCTGACTGTGCCTTTCATCTCCATACCAACTTTTAAATCTTCCATGCCCATGACATCCGTACGCAGAAGAGGAGCAGGAAGTTCATCACGGGGATCACGTCCCGGCTTTGCAATTTCGTTTGAAATATCTATCAGAGTAGGCTCACCTATTCCGAGTTCTTTAGCAAGAGCAGATGTACCAACTGTTTTAACATAGGTCTGAACTGAAGAAACATTACCGCTTCTTACATCGTCATCAGTAACACCGCACAGTTCAAGAAGCTTGCCTGCTGCTTCATAGCTTTCAGGATGAACTGCTGTATTATCAAGAACATTTTTACTTTCAGCAACTCTCAAAAATCCTGCACACTGCTCAAAAGCCTTAGGTCCAAGCTTTTTAACCTTCAATATCTCCTGTCTGGATTTAAATGCACCATTTTCCTGCCTGTATTCAACAATATTGTTAGCAATACCCGATGTAACACCTGCTACTCTGTTAAGAAGCTGTGCTGATGCAGTATTAAGATCAACACCGACTGAGTTTACACAGTCCTCAACTACACCGTCAAGTGCAGATGAAAGTCTGTTTTGAGGCATGTCGTGCTGATACTGTCCGACGCCTATGGCTTTAGGATCAATTTTAACAAGCTCGGCAAGAGGATCCTGCAAGCGTCTGGCTATAGATACAGCACTTCTTAAGGAAACATCATAGTCAGGAAATTCTTCTGCCGCAAGTTTTGATGCTGAATAAACAGAAGCACCTGCCTCACTGACTACCATATAGGTTATTCCACAATCAAGCTCTTTAATTACTTCAGCGGCAAACACCTCTGTTTCGTGGGATGCCGTGCCATTTCCTATTGAAAACATTTTTACATTATGCTTTTTTACAAGATTTTTTATAATTTTCTTTGCTTCATCAATCTTGTTATGAGGAGGAACAGGATAAATAACGCCTGTATCAAGCACCTTGCCTGTTTCATCTACGACAGCAACCTTACATCCGGTACGATAGCCTGGATCAAGTCCCAATGTGACTTTATTTTTTACAGGCGGCTGCATTAAAAGCTGACGGGTATTTTTTGCAAACACCTCAATTGCACTTTCACTTGCTGTATCTGTCAGTAAATTTCTTATTTCTCTTTCAATTGACGGAAAAATAAGTCTTGTATATGAATCTTCAATGGCATCAAGCACTATCTGTGTTGTCGGTGCATTTTCCTTAATATGAAGATTTTTGAGAAGATTAAGACCGGTTATTTTATCATAGTCAATGCTTACTTTGAGAAAACCTTCCTTTTCTCCTCTGTTTACTGCAAGAACTCTGTGAGATGCAATTGATTTAACTGGCTCGCTGTATTCCTCATACATACTGTAAACACCCAAATCATCCTGAGTACCGTTTACAACAATCATACCATTATTTTTTATAGAATAACGAAGCATCTTACGACCGGCCGGATCATCTGACACAAGCTCTGCAATTATGTCTCTTGCGCCGTTTATCGCATCTTCAACATCAGGCACCTCATCATTAATATAACCAGCTGCCAGCTCTGATGGTGAATCGCTGTTTAACTCCTGTGCATAAATTGCGTCAGCAAGTCCCTGGAGTCCTTTTGCCTTCGCAACTGAAGCTCTGGTTTTGCGCTTTGGTCGGAAAGGTCTGTAAATATCTTCAAGCTCTGTAAGTGTAGCAGCTTTTTCAATAGAACTCATAATCTCATCAGTCATGAGCTCCTGTTCTTCAATAGAAGAAATTATTTTTTCTTTTTGCTCTTCCATATTACGCAGATAAATAAGTCTGTCGCAGAGAGATCGAAGAAGCTGGTCATCCAATGAACCTGTGGCTTCTTTTCTGTATCTTGCTATAAACGGAATAGTATTTCCGTCATCAATTAATGCAACAGTATTTTCAACCTGCCACGGCTTGAGATTAAATTCCTGACACAATTTTAAATTAATATTCATATAAAATCCTTTCAGCATAACAGTTAAACTATATAGTATCTATTTATATTAACGTGAACATTCTAACAGATTTAATCAAAAAAATAAAGCTAAATTATTGTAATAATGAAAATAATTTGATAATATACTGTTAATAATTATCGGGAGGTAAAACTATGAATTTTTCAGATCTTATCAAAGAACGCTTTTCCTGCAGAAGCTTCAAAAGCATCAAAGTTGAACAGGAAAAAATAGACAAAATTCTTGAAGCGGCACAGGCTGCTCCTACAGCAGTAAATAAACAACCGTTCAGAATTCTTGTTCTCACAGATAAAGAAAGGCTATTAAATTTAAAAGAATGCACAAAATATGATTTTGATGCTCCTCTTTGCTTTATGATCTGCACTGACAAAAGCCTTGCATACTCAAGAGGATATGATCAAAAGAATTCTGCAGATATTGACGGAAGCATTGCGGTGACTCATATGATGCTTCAGGCACATGAGCTTGGACTTGGCACTACATGGGTAATGGCATTTGATCCAGACAAAGCAAGAGAGATCTTCAATGTTCCCGAAAATTTTGAAATACTTGCTTTTCTTCCAACAGGATACCCTGCAGATGATGTTAAAATAAGCCCTCTGCACACAAAAAGAATTACAATTGAAGAAATGGTAAAATATAACAGTTTTGATTAAAAAATTTCTTTTTAAAAGCAGATGTATGTATTTATAAAGCAAAAAACAGACAAGGAAATGAATAAAGTATTTTTATGGATGCCGATATGGAGGTAAAAATGGCTGACATTAATGATTATATATTAGAATTCGGGGACAAAAATTTTGATGAAATGCCTTTTAATGAGGTAGATGCACTTATTTTCTCTCAGTTAATTTACACTGATTTTTCAGGACTTGTATGTAAATTTGACAGTGATGTTAAAATTTCTCTCAAAGAGGTTGCAGAGGAATTTTTTAATATTTACAACGAAAATTATATAGAATCATTGATATCTATTGCTGCAAAATCTGCAGAGCTCTTAAAACAGTGTGCAAAAACAAAAAGATACGCTGATATAAAGCTTTTAAAGTTTGTAAACAATGTAAATGAAAGGATAGACAAACAGTTTTCGGCAATAAACTTTTACATAAACAGCAGTCTTGCTGTTATTGCATTCAGAGGTACGGACACCACACTTACAGGAATTAAAGAATCTGCCATGCTTAGCTATATGTTCCCCGTTCCTGCACAGATAGAGTCCTTATATTATTTTCAGGAAAGTGCATTGATTGCCGACAGAAATATTGTGATATGCGGTCACTCAAAAGGAGGTAATCTTGCAACCTTTGCAGGCTTTAACTGCTCAAATGCTACAAAGCGTAAAATTATCGGCATATATGAATTTGATGCTCCGGGATTTCCGAAAGAAATCATTTCAAGGTATGATTATACTCAAATTAAAGATAAAATATTTGCCTATATTCCTCAGCGTTCCATCATAGGCAGAATGCTGTACCATGATGCATCGCTTAAAGTTGTAAACAGTGAAAATGAAAATTTAAAACAGCATCAGGTAAGCTCATGGCAAATAGAAAACAATCATCTGGTGCTTGTTAAAGAAACTGATAGTGTAAGCAAATTTATTGACAAATATCTCAAAAAGCTAAGTGATGAAATAGGTGAAGAAAATATTGAAGAGGTATTTGAGACTATATTCAATCTGCTGGAGGATGCGGGAGTAAAAGAGATTGACGATTTTAAAAAGCTGGATTTAGCAAAGCTGATAAAAGCAATTAATTCATTAAAATCAATTAATGAGGAACAGCAAAAACTTATTGAAGAAACTGTAAAAAGTGCAATTAAAGAATTTTCACATTTGATGTATAAAGAAAAGCTAAACAATAAGTTTCAAGAAATTTTTGATACTAATGTTTAAAAATATCACTAAAATAATAAAAGCAATGCACATTAACTAAAACTGATGTGCATTGCTTTTATTTAATTATATTCAGTTCTTGTATTTCTGCTCCTTCTTGTCAAGATAAGAAACATTTACATAATCAGGTAAACCATCACGGTAAGGAATCTGCGGAACACCTTTTACAAGAGGTTTTATATAATCAACCATATCCTTTGTAACGTCGTTTTCTGACGGTGTAATCCACTCAAGAGGAACAGTTTTAACTGCATTGGCAACAACAGAAACACGTTCTGTTGAATATTCGACAGTATAAGGGTTATTTGATGTTCTTCTGAGAGTTGAAAAAACACCGCTCTCTCCTTTTAATGCTGCCTGAACAGCAACAGAGCCAAGATTTTGAGCCTCTGTAATATCTGTAAGCGATGCTGTATGGCCTGCACTTCTCTGAAGAACACTTGGCTCAAGCGCTCTTACCTTACAGCCTATTTGTTCTTCAACAACATCTTTAAGATAAGACGCTGTACCTGAAAGCATTACATGACCGAATTTATCTAATTTATCGCCTCTTGAAGAAATATATTTTCCTTCTTTATCTCTTACACCTTCACTTACAACAACTATTACAGAGTTGAATTCTTCAAGCTTTTCCCTGACGTCATTTACAAATTTTTCTACTGAAAAAGGAATTTCAGGTAAATAAATCAAATGGGGAGCTACATTTTTACTGTCTCTGCAAAGTGCTGACGAAGCGGCAAGCCATCCGGCATCTCTGCCCATTGCTTCGATAATATGTACACTCTTTATGCTGTAAATTGCTGTATCATATGCAACATTACGAACGGCAAGAGCAATATATTTTGCTGCACTTGCATATCCGGGTGAATGATCAATACCAACCAGATCATTGTCAATTGTTTTTGGAATACCTACAACCTTAATATCAATATTGTTCATAGTGATATACTTTGAAAGCTTGTCCACTGTATCCATAGAGTCATTTCCGCCGATATAGAAAAAATAACCTATATTATACTTTTTGAGCTGAGCAATTATCTGCTTATACTGCTCTTCTGTATTATTCAGCTTAAATCTGCATGATCCGAGAAACATTGCAGGAGTCATTCTAAGTCTGTTTAATCTTGAAGGTCTGTTTCCGAAATGCTCAGTGAGATCTTTTATATTATCTTCAAGAAGTCCCTGAATACCATGCACCATTCCATATACTCTATCTATCTCTTCACAGCCAAAGGCATACTCAATAGCACCTGCAAGACTTGCATTTATAACCGCGGTAGGACCTCCCGACTGACCAATTATCATATTTTTTGCCATTTAAATTTCCTCTTTATTATCAAATATTTCTATATTTTCGTGAACATTCTCAACAGGTTTGCCAATACAGATAGGCTCAAATTTAATCGGATTTTTCTGTGAAAAGACATTGTTGTGAATTTTCATTGATTTACACGGACCTGACTCATACCAATCCCTGCAGTCACAGGAGATAAAAATATCAGGCATTTTTAAATTTTTGAATTTATTACAGCTTACATCACTTTCTTCAGTGGTAGTACACAGAATACCCCTTGTCGGAATATTCAGGAAAGTGCAGTTGGTTATAGAAACCTTTGGGTTGTATGTAATATTTTCTGCCACAACCATTTTTGGTGTAAGAATAGGAAGCTCTTCTTCAAAAACTACAGTTACAAGTTTTTTATTGATATAATCATCTGTATTTTTTACTGTATAAACTCCGGTGATTTCGCTTAAATCCATTCTTGAATAAAGCTTTACCTTATCACCCCTAAAAAAGTTTTTATAACCGCCCTGCTGCTTATGTACAAATTCAAACAAAGCCGTATGTGCATCTATCTGCTTTTTTAAACGCAGGAATGCGCCGTGGATATTTATACCGTCATCATGCGGATGTTCAAAAAAGCACTCATTGATTTTTACATATCCTTTACAACCGCATACATGAATACAATCTGCAAAGGAAGAAACGCGATATCCCCTTTCCTTATCAGGTGTAAAGCTGATTTTATCAAATGTAAGATTTTCACACATCTGAGAAAGCCAACCGAAGCCGTGCATATAATTAACTGTGATATTTTCACTTATAATATTACTGCTCTCCCAGAAAAACAGACCGCAGTTGTCTCTGCAGCGGTTTTCTGACATAGCAATAGTATCACCGAGGCGAAATTCAGGAGGAATAATATAAGTACATTCAACGTCTGTTTTATTAAGACGTTTCATTTTAATTCTTGCTCTTATCGGTGAATACTGAGTTCTGAAAACCTCGTTATCTCTGTGAATAACATTGCAGTAACAATTCCTATTATTAGTGTGTGAATAATAATTTTTTTTTGTAAAAGGACTTTGTTCAAAGAATTTAATGGTATTACCTCTTACTGAAAAAGAAGTACCCTCTGGAATTGAGTAAACAATTCTATTTTTCTTTTTTTCTTTGACTGTCATTTCAAAATTAGTGGGGGAATTGTATTTAATGGTAAAATTTTTCAAAATGATATTATTGCACTTAATAAGTGAAAGTGAGCACATATCGCCATGAATCACAAAAATACTGTCATTACCATCTATAGTAATTCCCTTCTTATTTTCAAGAAGAATTGCAAAATATTTATCAGGTTTAACAAATGAGTCTGTATTAGTCATATGATAAACTTTGTGCTCACTGTAATCCTTATAAAAATGATAAACACCTTTTTCAAAAAAAACAGTGTCACCGTCATTTGCATTTTTTATTGCTTCTTTAACACCTATCGAAGCATTATTTCCATTGCAATAATCAGAAATTTTTATTATCACAAACATCCCTCCACCAAGACATTATACATTACAACCAAAACTTTATCAACAATTAATTAATATTTTATTGACAATTATATATGAATTAGTTTATTATACATATATGGTGATTTGTATAAAAGTATGGAGGATACCAAATGAACTGGAAAGATATATATAACAGTAAGCTTGTCTCTGCCGAGGAAGCCATAAAAGTAATAAAAGATAATGATACAGTTGTTACCGGCTTTGCATGCGGCGAGCCTTTTGGTATCGAAAGAGCTTTAGTTAATAATTACCGAAATTATCACAATGTTGAGATAATTAGCATGCTTACACTGGGTGATTCTCCATGGTGCAATCCTGAAATGAAAGGTCATTTTACTCTTAACTGCCTGTTTGCATCACAAAGCAACAGAAAAGCTATATCAAACGGAACAAGTGAATTCACTACATCTCATTTTTATGAGATACCTGAAATAATAAAAAATCACATGTGTCCAAGAGTTTCGATAGTTATGGTATCCCCTCCTGATGAACACGGTTATGTATCATTTGGAACTACTGTTGATTATACAAGAGGCACAACCGATTACTGTGAGGTTGTGATTGCCCAAGTCAATAAATATATGCCACGAACATTTGGAAACAGCATAAAGCATGTAAGAGATTTTACATATTTTGTAGAGATTGACGAACCTCTTCCACAGGTTGAAAATGTTGAAATTACTGACACAGAAATGAAAATCGGAAAATATTGTGCATCACTTATTAATGACGGAGATTGCCTTCAGCTTGGTATAGGCGGTATACCAAATGCAGTATGTGTACAGCTGCTGGATAAGAAAAATCTTGGACTGCACAGCGAGCTTGTTGGTGATGGTGTTGTTGACTTGCTTGAAGCAGGAATTATCAACAATAAATGCAAGCAAACAAATACAGGAAGAACTGTTATAGGTGCTGCCTTTGGATCTGATAAGCTTAATAACTATATTAACAATAATCCATCAGTAGAATTACATCCTATTGACTATGTAAACAATCCAATTGAAATTGCAAAGAATGACAATATGGTATCTATAAACTCTTGTCTTCAAGTTGATCTTCTTGGTCAGGTAGTTTCAGATACTGTAGGACTTAACCAGTTTTCTGCCGTAGGCGGACAGGTAGACTTTGTAAGAGGTGCAACAATGAGCAATGGCGGAAAATCAATTATTGCAATGCCGTCAACAGCCAAAAAAGGATTAATATCGCGAATTGTTCCTCTTATTACAGAAGGCAGTGCAGTTACTACACCAAGAAATGATGTAAACTATGTCGTTACAGAATACGGAATTGCACAGCTGAAAGGAAAAACGCTCAAGCAAAGAGCAAAAGCATTAATTTCAATAGCTCATCCAAAATTCAGACCTCATCTCACCATTGAATACAGAAAAAGATTTAATGAAGATCCGTTCTCTAAGGAGGAGCTAAAGGAATATATCGGCGATGTAAAACAGCATGTTGCCGAGGCAAAAGAACGCCTTAAAGATGATGTTTTATCAAAGCTATTACCAGACAAAGCATAAAAGGAGAACTCAATGTCACTAATCAAAGAAGAGCATTTTGGAATTGCTCGAAAAATCGTATCCAACATGACAACGGAAAGCTGGAGGGATATCCCCCACGCCACAGTAACATACGAAGCCGATGTTACCGAGCTTTTTGCTCAATGCAAAAAATTAAATGAAGGCTGCACAGATAAAAGCAAAAAAATAACTATCAATACAGTTATGCTAAAAATAATGTGTGAAGGGTTAAAAGCTGCTCCAAAGATGAACACTCATCTTGAATTTAACAAAAAACTTGTCCGCGGATGTCTCAAATATTTCGATAATATAGACATATCAATGCCCATGATTTTACCAACAGGTGAAATGATGACTGTAAACATGCATGATATGGGAAATAAAAGTCTTTCAGAAATGACAGAAGCCATAAACAACACTGCTATGAGAGCAAGAGGCTCAAATATGGAAGAAGTTATGTATGAAGTATCACTTGACAACACCCTAACAGGTTTAAAGCAGGGAAAAATTCTTCAGACTCTTCGCAGACTATACGGTTCAAAAACCGGAAAGCATAAAATTAAAACCCTTTCCGGTAAGGCAAAAAAGGATTATTATTCTATTCCTGCAACAAAAAGACTTACCAAGCATGATATTGAACAAGGAACAACAACAATATCAAATATCGGCTCAATTTACAGAGGTCATAAAGGTGTCTGTGCTCTTTTGGAAATTATACCTCCGCAAACCACAGCCTTTGCGATAGATGCGGCACAAAAACGTGCTGTAGTAGTTACCGACGAAAATGGTAACGACAGCATTGAAGTAAGACTTATTATGCCTATTACCATTGCTATTGACCACAGAGCCCTAGACTATGGTGATATCGTGCCATTTATGGAAAAGCTTGATGAATTATTAAAGAATCCGGAAATAATTCATCAATGGAAATAATATTGTAAAATATTTACACTCAGCTGAAGCACTCTGCTGGGTGTATTTTTATGTAGGTATGGCAAGCCATACCTGATTTATTTATCTGATTCTTACTACACTTAAATTTGTAGATGCAGTATCTGCTGTAGTGGTAAGAGTACCGGCAACGACCTGTAATGCAATGCTGGTTGCCGAGTTAGCAGGAACATCAACTATATATCTTCCGCTTACTGTTGAGGCACCGTCAAGCGCAGCTACATATGAATTTGCCGGAACAGTTCCATTAACATTCAATCCAAGAGTAGTACCGCTATTTGTACCGCTAACCTGATAATTTACAAGAAAAGTTCTTCCGGTTGGTCCGCCTAAAAGCATTATAGTACCTGCAGGATTATTTAAAATACTATCTATTGCAGTATTATAAAGTGTTGTAGGGACAGGAATTGTTGTTCCTGCTGCATAAGTTGCGTCTGTTGCAGGAGTACTGTAAAACAACGCATAATCCGTTGTAGGATTACTTACATTGACCGGCGGTGTAATTGGTGGAATCGGAGGATACAATGGAGGTACTGGAGGGCATACTGGACAGCAAGGACGTGAGTACTGACGTGTAACTTGATAAACAGGTTTTGAATAATTTGACAGGCTGTTTACAAACATATCATCAGACTGGGCATCAGCAGAATAATCATCGCAGCCGCAGCAATTGCTTGTTTCTCTATAAATGGTTGTATCCATATTTCTAAGATTTCGCTTTGAACAACTCATAAACATTTCTCCTTACAATTAAATTGGTTATAACAACCTAATTCATACTATGTTTGTAATGAAAAAAAGATATAAAAATACTTGCAAAAATATCTATTTAGTGGTATCATATCAAAGAATTAGACAAACACAAGTAAAATATTAATAAAAAACAGATTTAATCATATCTGTTTTCATATAAGCACCTGTGGCGTAACTGGCAGACGCGCTAGATTTCGCTGATGCTACATAGGTGTAAACACATTTCGGTATTGGTATAGTTATGTCGCATAAATTAGTTTGGATTGAAAATCACAAAGAATATCTTGATTTGTTAAATAAATTGAAATTCAAAACTAAGTATATTTATTTGTATGTTGGCTGTCCGTTGAATGATGAACATCATGATTTCATTTTGGAATATTGTAACGATAATCTGAAGCTTATTGAAAAAAGAACTGCTGATACTCTTTTCGGTAAAGATAAAGCTTCATCTGAGCATCTGCAGTATATTTTTTCTATTGAGAATTATAATGATAGAGAACAATTCTTTGATTTTTTAAGTTCATTTGAAACATTTTTTCACAGAGAGTGTTTGTTAAAACAGTTTGAAAGCTATCAAAACAGATGTGATTTTGGACTTGATGATATAGGCTTTGTTGATAATAATAATGAATGTTTGTGTTACACAATCACACACGAAGCAATGACTTATGTGAATGATAAACTTTGAATTAATATATATCTTAATTCACAATAAAAAAGCAAAAAATTTGATATAAGCGCCTGTGGTGGAATAGGCAGACACGTCGGTTTTAGGAACCGATCCGTGAGGGTGCAGGTTCAAGTCCTGTCAGGCGCACCAAAAAGAGCAGGGAGTCTTCCCTGCTCTTTTTTTGCAATATTCACCTATATTTTTAAACATTTTATGTAAAACACTTGCAATTTAAAATTGATTGTGATAATATACAAGTGAAGAAAATAATGTTAATAGCAAAGTCAACGAAAGTTGATGACGCAAAGCTAAAGGGTCTAAGTCTTAGCAGATATGACAGCCAGTTGCCGTGTGATGTTTTCATAATATTATATTGCCTTATCAGGCATCATTCTGCAGTTTAGCCCCTTTAGAATTCACATAAAGGAGGATAGACTGTTTTTTTATTTTCTTTATAAAATATCAAATAAAAAAATAATACATAAAATAAATTAGAAATAATTATTTAACATTATAGAACACCAATAGCAAAATCAATGAAAATTGATGACGCAAAGCTAAAGGGTCTAAGTCCTGACGGATATGACAGCCAGTTGCCGTTTAAGATGTCGTAAGTCTGAAAAACTAAAAGCTGATAAACAAAGATTGGCGTTCTTGGAGTAATGTTTATAACAACAATGAAAGCAACACAAGGAGTAAATCTTAATGAAAAAGTTTTTTAGTTATTTAAAAAAAAGCATTGCTATGCTTTTGGTTATAATTATTTCAATTTGTTCTTTGGAATCAGCTGTTTATGCGTTCGAGAGCTCAAATAATGAAATAATCAGTTTTTCGGGTTCATATACAAACCCACTTTACAACAGTAATAGTTTCAATGATAATGAAATAATCGGAAGTTATATTAACGAAATAAAATATCAAAATACTGCCGACACAAAAGAAAAGAAAGAAGCGGCTACTAAAATAAGAGATAATATGGTAGCTCGCAAAAGCACATTTACAATTAACATTAATAGTCCAAGTCAGAACTATGCTGCACTTGTTTCAGAAATTTTCAAACTTGCTATCAGCAAGGATTTTGCAAACTCATCTGCTGCAGGAGATTATCTTGCCTGGCATTATAAAGAATATCGTTATTCAGGCACTGCAGAAATTACGAATGGTATCTACAGCTACAGCTTTACCTTTAATATTTCTTATTATACAACTGCAAATCAGGAAAGCAAAGTTACACAGGCAGTAAATAAAGCACTTGACAGTATGAATATAAAAAACTTAACCACATATGAAAAGATAAAGAATATCTATGATTATGTGTGCAAAGTTTGCAACTATGATTATTCAAATTCAAAGGATTATAAAAAATTCACAGCATATGGTGCTTTGATTGACGGATCAGCTGTATGCCAGGGTTACTCAACTCTTCTTTACAGAATGCTTGAGGATGCAGGTATTGATAATAAAATAATTACAAGCACAGATCATTCATGGAATATTGTTGAAATTGACGGCAAATATTATAACGTTGATGCAACATGGGATGACAGCAATTATGATAGAGGTTACGAGTACTCCTATTTTCTTAAATGCCCTGTTCACTTTGAAAATCACAACAGAGAGCCGGAATATATGACCAATGCTTTCAATATCAGGTATAATATGACCTCTGAATGTATATTCACAGCAAGCAGAGCAAGAATGAGAAATTGTTCAGACCTTGAATCAACAGAAATCATAGTTCCTGCAGTAAAATCCCCTGCCCTTACGCCTTTGTCAAAAGGCTTCACAGTAAAATGGACTAAAACAACAGGAATAACAGGATATCAGATTCAATATGCTACAAACAATAAATTCACAGAAAATGCAAAAACAATAACTGTAAGCAATAACAGCACAACATCGAATTCAGTCTCAAATCTGCAGAATAATAAAAAATATTATGTAAGAATAAGAGCTTATAAAACAGTAAACGGCAA
The DNA here is from genome assembly GCA_023665085.1 of Bacteroides sp. Classification (GTDB taxonomy): domain Bacteria; phylum Bacillota; class Clostridia; order Oscillospirales; family Acutalibacteraceae; genus Eubacterium_R. The sequence continues at coordinate 37,723 of JAMPEQ010000006.1, read as the reverse complement.
TACTGAATATGGAGAATGGAGTGCCGCAAGCTATGTTACAACTCTTGCAGTTCCAAAAACAGTTACTCTGAAATCAGTTACTGCTGCGGCAAAAAAATTCACAATAAAATGGAATAGCGTTGACGGAATAACCGGATATCAAATTCAGTATGCTACAAACAATAAATTCACACAAAATACTAAAACGATAACTGTCAGCAAAAGCAAAGCAACATCACAATCTATTTCAAATCTGAAAGATAATAAAAAATATTATGTAAGAATAAGAGCTTATAAAACAGCAAACAGCAGTACTGTATATGGTAATTGGAGTGCTGCAAGTGCTGTTACAACTCCTGCAAAGCCTAAAGCAGTAGCACTCAAAAAAGTTACTCCTGCGTCAAAAAAAATCACAGTAAAATGGGCTAAAGTAACAGGAATAACAGGATATCAGATTCAGCATGCTACAAACAATAAATTCACACAAAATGCTAAAACGATAACTGTCAGCAACAGCAAAACAACATCAAAATCAATTTCAAAGCTTAAGGCTAAGAAAAAGTATTATGTTAGAATAAGAGCTTACAAAAAGGTAAACGGAACTTTTGTTTATGGTAATTGGAGCAAAGCTAAAGCTGTTACTACAAAAAAGTAGGATAAAAAGCCTCCTAAGATTCAATTGAATCTTAGGAGGCTTATCTTTAATTTCTTACATAAAATAAAAAACTCCGACGTACTCGAAGTTTTTGCTGACACATATTTTGTCAGTTAATATGGTGAGCCATCGGGGATTCGAACCCCGGACACCTTGATTAAAAGTCAAGTGCTCTGCCACCTGAGCTAATGGCTCACATATTTACTACCCTTTATATCAGAGTGTTGGCTGGGGAGGCGGGATTCGAACCCACGCATGACGGAGTCAAAGTCCGTTGCCTTACCGCTTGGCTACACCCCAATGTAAAAATAGGGTAAAATGGGGTGGGATATCGGATTCGAACCGATGACCTCCAGTGCCACAAACTGGCGCTCTAACCAACTGAACTAATCCCACCATATATGTAAAAGCACCGAAGTGCTGTTACTTATTAAATTTGGTACGCTGAGAGGGACTCGAACCCCCGACCCTCTGCTTAGAAGGCAGATGCTCTATCCAGCTGAGCTATCAGCGCACATTATGGAGCGGGTGATGGGAATCGAACCCACACAACCAGCTTGGAAGGCTGGGATTCTACCATTGAACTACACCCGCATGCGACGTTCATTATTATACATAATGAACGAGGCAATGTCAAGACTTTTTTTTAATTAGTTTACAAATAAATTAATTTTTTTATCAGCTGTAAGCAAAATAGTTTTAATAGGTTCGCCTTCGTTAAAGACAATAGCATTTGCCAGCTCTTCTTCAACCTGTCTTCTTACTGCGTCACGAAGTCCTCTTGCATTTTTCTTTGATCCATATGCCTCTTTAGCAAGATAAACAGAAACTGTTTTATCATACTTAAGATCAATTGCCTTATCCTTAAGGCTTTCAACTAATTCTTCAAGCATCAAGACTGCTATTTTCTCATAGTTATCATGAGTAAGCTCATTGAAAACAATTATTTCATCTACCCTGCCAAGAAATTCGGGACGCAAAAATCTTTCGAGAGCTTTCATTGTAACTTCAGTATTAATATCACCTGATGTTTTTCCAAATCCAAGAGAAGCAGAATCAGTTGAGCCGGCATTAGAAGTCATGATAATAACAGTATTTTCAAAATTAACTGTTCTTCCCTGTGCATCTGTAATTCTGCCTTCGTCAAGAATTTGCAGAAGAATATTTAAAACATCCTTATGAGCCTTTTCAATCTCGTCAAACAGTATTACACTGTAAGGCTTTCTCCTTACCTTTTCAGTAAGCTGTCCTGCATCATCGTAGCCTACATAACCAGGAGGAGAGCCTATAATTCTTGAAACACTGAATTTTTCCATAAACTCACTCATATCAAGACGAATAAGATTATCGGGACTGTCAAAAAGTGCATCTGCAAGCCTTTTAACAAGCTCTGTTTTACCAACACCTGTAGGACCGACAAAGATAAATGACTGCGGTCTTTTCTTAGGACTGATCTGTATTCTGCCGCGTCTTACGGCATTTGACACTTTTGCAATAGCATTATCCTGACCTATAATATGCTCCTTAAGTTCTTTTTCAAGAGAAGCAAGCTTTTTGATGTCAGTCTGCTCAACCTTAGAGGCAGGTATTCCTGTCCACAGAGAAATAACCTTAGCCAAATCTGCCTCTAAAACCTGATTATCCTTTGCCTTTACAGCAAGGCCGTCAATTTCACCGTTAAGCTGCACAAGCTCACCCTTGAGCTTTGTAATAAGCTCCCAGTCTATTACTTCATTTTCTTCGGGTGACGACAGCTTTTCTATATGCTCCTCAATCATTGTTTTTCTTTGCAGAGCCATCTGATGCTTACTTATAGCAGGATTACGTAAATTAGCCGATGTACAGCTCTCATCAAGTAAATCTATCGCTTTATCAGGCAGATATCGATCTGTAACAAAGCGTTCAGACATAGTTACTGCTTTATAAACAAGTGTGTCACTGATCTGCACCTTATGATAATCCTCATAATAGCTTTTTATACCAAGGAGCATGCGATAAGCATCTTCAATTGAAGGCTCTTCAATTTTAATCGGCTGAAAACGACGCTCGAGAGCTGCATCCTTTTCTATATATTTTCTGTACTCATTAAAAGTAGTTGCACCAATAACCTGTATTTCTCCGCGCGATAAAGCAGGCTTAAGAATATTAGCGGCATTCATAGTGCCCTCGCTGTCCCCTGTTCCTACAAGATTATGGACTTCATCAATAAAGAGTATTATATTTCCCTCATGCTTAACCTCATCTACAAGACCTTTTATTCTGCCTTCAAACTGACCTCTGAACTGTGTTCCAGCAACAAGAGCAGTCAGGTCAAGAAGATAAATTTCCTTGTCTGCCAAACGTGCAGGCACTTGTCCCTTAGCTATTTTTATAGCGAGACCTTCGGCAATTGCAGTTTTGCCTACACCGGGCTCACCAATAAGGCATGGATTATTTTTTGTTCTTCTGCAAAGAATCTGTATTGCTCTTTCAATCTCGCTTTCTCTGCCTATAATATTATCAATTTTGCCTTGCTTAGCACGGTCAGTCAGATTATTACAATAGGTATTAAGAAATTTTCTGCTTTCATCCTGAGAGTTTTTCTTGCCTCTCTTAGAACGCTTGCCTTTATTATTCTTGTCATTACCTTTATCAACAAGCGGATTTTCTCCGCTTCCGAACATATCAGCAAACGACATTGTCTGAGCGCCGTCCATATTATCCGGATTAAACATTTCGCCGAGATTGCCGAAATCAAAATCACCCATATTTTCCATAAAAGATGTCATCTGCTCTGATGCCATTTCAAGCTCTTCATCAGATATACCCATTTTGTCAATCATCTGATTAATAGAGCCTACATTCATTTCTCTTGCACATTTTATGCAAAGTCCTTCAGGAACAATATTGTCGCCATCCATTTTTTGAATGAATATAACAGCAGGTCTCTCACCGCAGCGTGAGCACATTTGTCTTTTCATTAAATCACCTCTGGTTTATAAATAGTTTTAATAACAATATATAAAACATTAAATTGTAAAAACAATGTAATATTATTTATTTTCTTTTTTATTTTCTTTCAATTGGCGGAAGAATCCCGGGGCATATCCAAACAAAGATGCAAAAGCGAGCACTGCAGATATAACCACTAAAATCATAACAACTGTATTTGACAGTTCAAGAGATGCGAAAAACGGAATACCTATAAGTGCACCGCTTGGGCCAATTGCAATAATAACAATCATGAATATATAGAAAACTGTCGTAGCAAGCTTTCCCCATATTTCAGCAGCAACAGGTCTCATACCCTTTGCCATAAGCAGAGCACCGCCGCACACCATAAGCAGTTCCTTAAGAATAAACAGGAACAAAACATATTTAAGCATAGGAAAAGAGCTCCAGAATTTCACCAGAAGAATTATTACAATCGCAATCTGAGAAAGCTTATCAGCGATAGGATCTAAAATCTTGCCGAGATTTGAAACCATATTGTATTTTCTTGCAATTTTGCCGTCAAACAAATCTGTAAGTGCTGCTGCTATCATTGTTACAAAAGCAACGATATAATATTCTTTTATAAAAAGAACTGAAAAAACAGGTATAAGTGCTATTCTTAAAAAGCACAGCCAGTTAGGAATAGTATTCCAATTATCAAATAATTCTTTTACGTTTTCATCAAATTTGCTCATATTCTCCTCCTGTTAAATAAACGGATTAAATTCATTAACCGTACTTATTATTTTACTTGTTTCCAATTGATTAACAAACGAATTTGAAGCTATATACTCTTTTGGCAAAACATCTGCTGCCATGCCTGCAAGAGTGCATACTGCAAACACCAGCACAGCTGCTTTCAGCAATCCGAATACTGCACCGAGAATGATATCTGCCTTTCTGAGAGGTGTATCATCATGCCTATTTCTTATTTTAAGAATTTGAATAATAATTCCGGTAATGATTAAAAAGATAATAAATACAGCTAAAAAAAGCACAATTTCAATTGTAATTTCCGCTATAGGCCTAACCAGATTAACTTCAAAATATTCAGCAGTTCTTTTTACGCTTAAACTTTCCAGCGGGGCTGTATTAAAGTTCTTTGTAAGAAAAGCAGGCAGGGTATCGACCGTTTCCTGAATACTGCTAATAAATGAGGATACTGTTCCCTGACGGGCAATCTCCTCTTCAAGCTTTTTTATAACAGTATCTTTGACATAATCATTATAAATCATTTTATTATAATTGTCACTGACATAAAATGAAACAGGAACTCCCACAAGCACTCTTGTCATACCTGTCAAAGCGATAAGTATGCCCTTTCTTGCGCTGATTAATATCATAATCAGTGACAAAGCAAGAATAGCAATATCAACATAATTTACTGTCACTTATTATCGGCCTCACTTTTTTCAATAATTGACTGTTTATGTAAAAACACCTCACTGCCTAAACGGCAAATTGATTTTGCAGACTCATCTGATGTAATTACACCTTTTTCATCACCGCTGCTTATTGAATAACTGTATATATTACCGCCTGCAAGAACGGAAACAAGACTTGAAGTGGCAGAAACATCCTTAATATTGCCTGTTACAGTAATTTCATTCTTGATTTTTCCGCTTGCTTTAATGACAGAAATCGTATTTTCTGTAGACTTATCAAAGGCATTATGTGCAGCAATCAAATCCCCTGAAGGAGTATAGTCAAAGCTGACTGTTGAAATACTACCTGCTTTATATACTTCAACGTAAGTATCATCTCCTTTGATAACACCGATATAGCTGTCACCAACAACATAGAGATTACTTCCGCTATACTTAATATCAACCAGTGCTCCTTCAGGCAGAACAACACTGCTCAAAAGCTCACCGTTACCTACATTATATATGCAGATTGTTGTAACTAAAGAAGCATTTTTACTGCTGACTTTTGCAACTGCGAGTTTATTTGAATTTTCCATAAGCGCCATATTAATAACATATCCGTCAGAAAAAGCAGTATTAAATAATACCTTTAAGGATTCTTTATACACTGTAATTTCGCACTGTTTTTTTGAAGATGTTGTGGCAAGGGCAACTGTACCGTTTTTGCTGACATCTCCGCAAAAAATAGAATTTTCGCTTTCCTCTTTATAAATTTCACTGCTTGTAGTGTCAAGACGATAACCCTTTGAACTTTGATCGTATATAAGTGTATATACGCCTGAATTGGCAACTACAGGATTTGAATATCCGTGTTCAAATTCATATTCAGTTTCGCCTTTACTGCAATTAATAACAGTAAAGCTGCTTGGTGTCAGAATTCCAAGTCTGTTATTGCAATTTCTTAAAATTACTCTTTCCGCAGAATCAATAGAATAAGGAAAATTGTCATTAACAACGCCATCCGTAAGGCTAAAGTTACCGTTTTCATCAGTAAAATGATCTTTTACCGAATTTATATTGATTTCACACACTCTCATTATTACAAGAATAATAACTATTACTGCAAGAATTGACCAAATAATTATTTTATTTCTTCTGTCCTTTTTCAAACGCTTTTCTCTGCGTCTGTTTTTTCTTTGATTATCCTCCATTAAATCACCACCTTAGAAATAACTTAAATATATAAAACATTAATAATTAACCTTATTCAAATACAAGCCTTTTGGCGAAGCAGTTTTACCTGCCCTTTTTCTGTCCTTAGACAAGATAATTTCCTTAAGCGTACCCGATTTGATTTTACCTTCTGCCACAAAAAGCAAAGTACCTATCATAATCCGCACCATATTGTAAAGGAATCCGTCTGCTTCGACTTTGAAATAAACAAAATCACCTTCACGCCAAACGCTGAACGCTTTAACATATCTTACGGTATCTTCAACGTCACTTTTTGAAGAACAAAAGCCACAGTAATCATATTTACCTACAAAAGCCTGTGCCTCATTATTAAGATAATCTGCATCTATGGGATATTTATAATGCAAGGCATAATCAGCAGTAAATGGATCTTTAATTTTACCGTTGTAGACCTTATACAAATACTCCTTTGAACTACAGGAATATCTGGGATGAAAATCATCATCAACCTCGACACAGTCAACCGCCGCAACATCCTTTGGAAGATAAGTATTAAGTGCCATAACCACACCGTAACAGCTTATATTCATATCCGTCTTAATGGTAAGGCAGTACATATTGGCATGCACACCCGAATCAGTCCTGCTGCAGCCGATAACATCAAGGCGCTTTAAAAACACTTTTTCAACAGCGTTTTGAAAAACCTCCTGCACTGTCAGAGCATTAGACTGCACCTGCCAGCCGTGATATGAAGATCCGTCATATTTAATTGTAACAAGCAAATTTCTCATATAATCTTTAAATTACATTCTTCAAAAAATGATTCATTACTATAATTACTGCCATAAATAAAAGAACAATTACCAGGGAAATATAATCCCTTGAAGCCATTTTCATGACTTTCATTTTTGTTCTTCCCTCTCCGCCCCGGTAGCATCTGCATTCCATTGCATAAGCCAGCTCATTTGCTCTTCTGAAGGCTGAAACAAAAAGCGGTATAAGAACAGGTATAAGTGCCTTGGCTCTGTGAATAAGTCCGCCGGAATCCATTTCTGCACCGCGTGACTTCTGGGCAGACATAATCTTATCTATTTCCTCAACCAAGGTCGGAATAAAGCGGAGTGCAATTGTCATAGTCATAGATATAGAATGAACATCTATCTTAAATATCTTAAGCGGTCTGAGCAGCCGCTCAAGAGCATCCGTAAGTTCTGTCGGTGAGGTAGTGTAAGTAAGCAAGGAGCTTATAACTACAAGAGTAATAATACGTATTGCCATAAACACTGCAGTTTCAATACCCGATCTGGTTATTTTTAACATGCCAAGCTCAACTAAAGGCTCACCCTGACCATAAAATAAATTCAGCAGTGCTGTAATAACTATAATTATTGCAAGGGGCTTAATGCTTTTGCCTATTGTTTTGAAGGGTATTTTTGAAACACCTATAACTGCCATAGTAAAAAATATAAAAGCAAGCAGTGAAAATATATTTTTGCAGATAAATATTGTTACAATCAATACAAGTGTAAGAATTATTTTCATTCTTGCATCCATTTTATGAATAGGTGAAACACCCGGAAAATACTGCCCGATAGTGATATCAGTTATCATTTTCAGCACCTCCCAGTAATCTGTTAAACTCCTTAACACCCTGATCTACAGTATAGATGTTTGTATTACATTCAATCCCCTGCTCTTTAAGCTTAAGAAAAATGTCAGTTATTTCAGGAACATTCAATCCCATTGCCTTCAGCTCTGCACCGTGAGAATAAACTTCATCCACAGTGCCGTACATTGCAACCTTTCCTTTGTTCATAACAAGAACTTTACTGCAAAGCTTTGCCACATCCTCCATAGAGTGTGATACAAGAATAACAGTATTGCCCATTTTCTTCTGATAATTTTTTATAAGCTCCAGTATAACCTCTCTTCCCCTTGGATCAAGTCCTGCACATGGCTCATCAAGTATGAGAACCTTTGGCTGCATCGCAAGAATAGATGCAATGGCAACTCTGCGCTTCTGACCTCCTGAAAGATCAAAGGGTGACTGTGAGGCAATATCCTGCGGTATGCCGACAAAATCCATACTCGACTTAACACGCTTATCTATATCCAGCTCGTCAAGCCCCATCTGCTTAGGACCGAAGGCAATTTCTTTGTATACACTTTCCTCAAATATCTGATATTCAGGATACTGAAAGCAAAGACCAACAGCAAATCTAACCTGTCGGATATTTTTTTTATTTTCTTTACTCCAGATGTCCTTACCGTCAACAAAAACCTTCCCTTTGTGTGGCTGAAGAAGTCCGTTAAAATGCTGAATGAGTGTTGATTTTCCCGAGCCTGTATGACCTATAATTCCAACAAGCTCACCCTCGTCAACAGAAATATTCACATCATCAAGGGCTGCAGTTTCAAAAGGTGTTCCTATGCTGTAAAGATATTTTAAGCTGTCGCAAACAAGATAAGCCATTATTCTACCTCCAGCCTTGATTTAATAAGCTTAACACAATCATCGGCGTTAAGAATTGTTTTTTCACTTTTCAATCCCAGACGATACACAAGCTCTGTGGACTGAGGCACATCAAGACCTAAGCTTTTAAGCTCGTCTACTCTGCAAAAAACATTTGCAGGGGTATCATCCATTTTTATTTTGCCGCCGTCAATAACAACAACTCGATCTGCCTGCACAGCCTCATCCATATAATGAGTAATCAAAACAATCGTAATGCCCTCCTGCTTATTAAGCTTTTTAACGGTTTCAATAACCTCTTTTCTTCCGCTTGGATCAAGCATAGCAGTAGGCTCATCCAAAACAATACACTGGGGCTTCATCGCAATTATGCCTGCAACTGCAACTCTCTGCTTTTGTCCGCCAGAAAGCTTATTCGGAGACTTAGTTCTGTAGTCATACATTCCGACTGTCTTCAAAGCATCATCAACACGCTGTCTGCACTCTTTTGGAGGAATGCCAAGATTTTCTACACCGAAAGCAACATCTTCTTCTACAATGGAAGAAACAATCTGATTATCAGGATTTTGAAATACCATTCCGACCTTTTTTCTTACATCAAAAATGGTATCGTCATCTTTAACCTCCTGCCCGCCAACAAAGACCTTACCGCTTGTAGAAAAAAGTATACCATTGGTAAGCTTGGCAATAGTCGATTTACCGGAGCCGTTATGACCTAAAACTGCCACAAAAGAGCCTTTTTCTATATTCAAATTTAGATTTTCAAGAACTAATTTTTCTGCATCGCCTATTGCAGCAGTATCCTCGCTGCCGTCAGCATCATAAGAAAAATTAACATTTTTAAATTCAATAATATTCATTAATTTTTAGTCCAGATAGCAGAAGAACCACAGGGAAGCACCTGATCTTTTGAAGAAACAGGAAGTCCTATTTCGTCAGCCTCTACCTTACCGCCTTTTTCCTTTGTAACAACATCATCAAGTATATATTTCATAACAGAAGCTGAAAGTCCTGTAGTATATGAATTAAGAAGAATCATAATCGGATCATCCGAAAGCACCTGAGCAACCAGCTTTACAAAATCATAAATACTGTCTTCAAGATGCCAAATTTCGCCCTTTGGTCCCCTGCCGTAACTGGGGGGATCAAGAATTATAATATCATACTTATTACCTCTTCTGATTTCACGCTGAACAAATTTTATGCAGTCATCAACAATCCAGCGCACATCCTCGTCTGCAACACCGGAAAGTTTTGCATTTTCCTTTGCCCATGAAACCATACCCTTAGACGCATCAACGTGAACAACCGACGCACCTTCTTTAAGGCAGGCAACTGTCGCCGCACCTGTATAAGCAAAAAGATTAAGTACTTTGACATCATCGCGTCCGCTTTTGCGAATAAGCTCTCTGGTGTAATCCCAGTTCACAGCCTGTTCGGGAAATAAACCGGTATGCTTAAAGCCCATGGTTTTAATATTAAAGGTCAAATCCTTATATCTTACCTGCCACGCTTCAGGAATACGCTTATACACCTGCCATTTTCCTCCGCCTGTACGCGAACGCACATATTTAGCATCAGGCTGATACCAGAGACGATGCTCCTTTTCACTTTTCCAGATAACCTGAGGATCAGGTCTAACCAATATTTCTCTTGTCCAGCGTTCAAGCTTCTCGCCCGATGAGCAGTCTATAAGCTCATAATCCTTCCAATCCTTTGAATATCTCATTTAAACTAATAATCCTTCTACGATAATCTTTCTTTTACAACATCTGCAATTTCATTGCCAAGCTTAGTAATCTGCTCTATATCAGCACCTTCAAGCATAACACGTACAAGAGGCTCTGTACCGCTTACACGAACAAGAACTCTTCCGTCGCCTGAAAGCTCCATTTCAGCCTGCTGCACTGCAGAAATAATATATTCATCATTATTATATTTTTTCTTTCCCTCAGGGGTAACATTTACATTAATAAGCACCTGCGGATAAACCTTCATAATCTTCGCGAGTTCAGAAAGCTTCTTTCCCGATTTAACTACTGTTTCAACAAGCTGAACGCCTGAAAGCTCACCGTCACCCGTTGATGCATAATCAAGAAAAATAACATGACCGCTTTGTTCACCGCCTATGTTATATCCCTCTTTAAGCATTTTTTCAAGAACATATCTGTCACCGACAGCAGTTTTTTTACATTCAATATCGTTATCACTGCAGAATTTGAAAAATCCCATATTGCTCATAACGGTAACAACGGCAGTATTCTTTGCAAGCCTTCCCTCTTCCTTCATGCGTTTAGAACAAATTGCAATTACCTTATCACCGTCAACAAGCTCGCCGTTTTCATCAACAGCCAGCATCCTGTCGGCATCACCATCAAAGGCAAGACCTAAATCAAGCGAAGCATTTTTTACAAAATTCATGAGCTCTTCCGGATGAGTTGAACCGCAGTTTTCATTGATATTAGTGCCGTCAGGAGTATCTGAAAGCATAAGGCACTTAGCGCCAAGTCCTGTAAATATATCCTTAGCACAAACTGACGCACTGCCGTTTGCACAGTCAAGAGCAATAGAAAGACCGTCAAATCTCACAGATGCAGTTGAAATAACATGATCAACGTAATCTTTAACTGCGGTTTTACAGAATAACCTGTTACCAACCTCGCCGCCAAGCTTAACAGGGATTTTCTCAGTATTATCAAGAATTATTGCTTCAATTTCATCCTCAATAGCATCATCCAGTTTGTAACCAGTTTTCTGAAATATTTTTATGCCGTTATACTCACATGGATTATGTGATGCAGAAATCATAACACCTGCTTCACAACCATACTTTACTACCAAATATGCAACTGCCGGCGTAGGAACAACACCAACAGAAAGTACATTACAGCCGACAGATGTTAATCCTGCTGTAAGTGCAGCCTCAAGCATATCCCCTGATGCTCTTGTATCTCTTCCTATAAGCACAGTAGGCTTTGAAGATTTACTTTCCTTTATAAGTACCATTGCTGCAGCTCTTCCTATCTGCAGTGCCAGTTCAGATGTAAGACTTTCGTTCGCAATTCCTCTTACACCATCAGTACCAAATAATCTGCCCATAAAATCACTTATCCTTTAAAATTTTATTTATATTAATGATTGCTGACCGTCTTGCTCATAACCTAAATGCTTATATGCAAGAGCTGTTGCCATTCTGCCTCGCGGAGTTCTTGAAAGAAAACCGATTTGCATTAAATACGGCTCATAAACATCTTCAATTGTTACTGCTTCTTCACCGATAGCTGCTGCTATAGTCTCAAGACCTACAGGACCTCCGTTATAATTTTTTATCATAGTTTCAAGAAGAATTCTGTCGATATTATCAAGACCGAGACTGTCTATTTCCATACGGCTTAAAGCATCAACTGCGGCATCTTTGCTGATTACTCCATCATATTTTACCTGTGCAAAATCACGACTTCTTTTAAGAAGACGATTAGCAATACGCGGAGTTCCTCGTGAGCGTGAAGCAATTTCAAAAGCACCATCATCACAAACAGGCATTTCAAGAATACCCGCACTGCGCTTAACTATAGTAGCAAGCTGTTCATCGGAATACATTTCCAATCTGAATATAACACCAAATCTGTCACGCAGCGGTGCAGAAAGCTGACCTGCTCTTGTAGTAGCACCAATAAGAGTAAAATGAGGCAAATCAAGACGAATTGAACGTGCTGACGGACCTTTGCCGATAATTATATCAAGAGCACCGTCCTCCATAGCGGGATAAAGCACCTCTTCAACCTGTCTGTTGAGGCGGTGAATTTCGTCAATAAAAAGCACGTCTCCCTCCTGCAAATTAGTAAGAAGTGCAGCAAGATCTCCCTGTTTTTCAATTGCTGGACCGCTTGTCACTCTTATATTTACGCCCATTTCATTAGCTATAATACCTGCAAGAGTTGTTTTGCCGAGACCGGGAGGTCCGTAGAGAAGAACATGATCAAGCGCATCTCCTCTGCCTCTTGCAGCCTCGATATATATTTTTAAATTTTCCTTAACCTTATCCTGACCTATATAATCATCAAGAGTTTTAGGTCGTAAAGAATTTTCTATATCATTATCATCCGGAGTATAATCCGCAGTAATTATTCTGTTTTCAAAATCCATTTCAGTTTCCTGCATTACTGATTACCTCCTATAAATTTCTGGCAAGCTGTTTTAAACCTTGTCTTATCATTTCATCAACAGAAAGCGATTTATCCATAGCACCAACAACAACAGCCGCATCCGACTGAGAATAGCCAAGAGCAACAAGAGCCTCTACTGCTTCGCCTGCACCTGCACTATCACTTACCGAAACAGCTCCTTGTACAGCACTTTGTGAGCTTTCGCTGACTGCTATGCCTGCCATTTTATCCTTAAGTTCAAGAACAACTCTTTCTGCTGTTTTTTTGCCTACTCCCTGTGCCTTAGTCAAAGCCTTTGCATCACCTGATGCAATACAGATTGCCAGCTTGTCAGGTGTTAGCTCGGAAAGTATAGACACTGCAGCCTTTGGACCTATTCCGGAAACTGTTATCAACAGCTTGAATGCATCAAGCTCTGCCATTGAGGCAAATCCGTACAAATCCATAGCATCCTCACGGACAGCAAGATGTGTAAAAATATTTACTTCATCACCTATTCTTCCCAGAGACTGAACAGTATTAAGAGTAGTAAAGCATTTAAAGCCTACTCCGCCGCATTCAACCACTACAAAGGCAGGATCACTGACAGTTAATGTTCCTCTTAAATTATACAACATAATATCACCTATAATTATTCAGCTTTCCCATAATAGAGCCGCTGCAGTGACCGTGACAGATTGCCATTGCCAGAGCATCAGCAGTATCATCAGGCTTCGGTACTTTTTCAAGATTAAGCATAACTCTTGTCATTTCCATAACCTGTTTTTTTTCGGCTCGGCCGTAACCGACAACTGACTGTTTTACCTGCAGGGGTGTGTATTCATAAATATCAACATTATAATTTTGTGCTGACAAAGTGATTACTCCCCTTGCCTGAGCAACATCTATAACGGTTTTGGCATTGTTATTATAGAACAGCTTTTCCATACTCATAACGTCAGGCTTATATTTTTCAAAAATATAGCACATATCATTATAAATAGTCTGCAGTCTCAGCGGAAAAGGTGTATGAGCATCAGTTGTGATAGCGCCGTAGCCCAGCACACGAAATCTGTTTGCCTTATATTCCAAAACTCCCCAGCCGACAATTGCGTATCCGGGATCAATACCAAGAATAATCATACATACTTCTCCACAATATAGTTGCTTAATTATACCATAACAAGAATAAATAAGCAATATATAATATATAAATTATATATTATAATAATTTTATGTAACCACATATATAATAAAAAAGCTGCAGAAATCATCTGCTCCATCTTGTTTTGAAGAGACAAATATGTTATAACAAAAATTAGTTAGGCAGTGATATTTATGATTAAACAAAAATACGAAAAATTTATAAACAAAAATTCATTGAGCAAAGAAAAAGCACGAGAAACACTTGGTATTCACAGCGGTATTTTCTCAATCCTATGCAATATAATACTTTGCATCACAAAATTTGTAATAGGCTCTCTGACGGGTGCAGTATCAATTACTGCTGATGCTGTAAACAATTTATCCGATGCAGGAGCAGGAATTGTCACGATAGCAGGAACAAAGCTATCAAACAAACCTATGGATGAGGAGCACCCCTTCGGACATGGAAGAATTGAATATATTTCGGCATTAATTATATCATTTTTCATATTTCTTATGGGTTTTGAGCTCGGAAAAAGCTCTGTTGAAAAGATTATAAATCCAAGTGACATCAGCTTTAATCCATGGCTTACAGTAATCCTTACGGCAACAATTTTAATAAAGCTGTTTATGGCTTACTACAACAATATTTTGTTCAAGCTGACAAATAATGTAAACCTTAAAGCAGTACGGCAGGACAGCCTGAACGACTGCGTTGCAACAGCAGCCACTATTGCGGCACTGATTATTTCATCACTTACATCATTCAACAGAGCTGACGGCATAATCGGTCTTGCTGTATCAGCTGTAATTATCGCATCAGGAATAAGCATTGTTAAAGACATTACAGGAAAACTGTTAGGTCAGCCTCCATCACCGGAGCTTGTGAATGGTATTGAAGACATAATTTTATCTTATGAAGAAATTGTGGGCGTACATGATTTAATTGTACACGACTATGGACCAAGCAGAATCATTGCATCAGCACATGCAGAAATTCCGTCAACCGCAAATGTGGTAGAAATTCACGACATTATAGACAATGCAGAAAAAGAAATAACAAAAAAGCTTAATGTTGCCATGTGTATTCATATAGATCCAATTGTTATGGATGATGAAATTGTGGAAAAGTACCGCAGTTTAACCCAGAATATTATTAATGAAGTAAATCCGGAATACAAATTTCATGATTTTAAGGTTGTATATGGAGAGACACATATTAATCTGATTTTTGATTTGGTAACGCCTTTTGAAAAGAACAAAAAACACGGTGATACTATAAAGGAATTAAGAAAAGCATTTAAAGAAAAGGATAAACAGCTTAATATTGTTGTAACAGTAGAGCATTCTTTTGTATAAAAATTCAGTAATATGAAACGATTTTATACAAACAAAAAGAGCAGTTGATTATAGGCAATCAACTGCTCTTTCTATTCGACTCTCGTTTGACTATTATTCAATTAATCTGCTATTTTGTATTCGATTGAATTATCACCGCACCATTCGGCAAGCTTATTTATAACATATGACTTTTCAAATTCATCAAAGCCGTCAGAAACCTCTTTATAGGCATTAAAATATTTCCAGAAAGTTTCAATATACGCTTCACCATTAAGCTTATCGAGGACAGCAGTGATTTTTTTGTTATCCAATGATGCTACATATGCTCTGATCAATTCTTCATTTGAAACGCTTACAAAAGGAATAAAACCGGTTTCAAACAGCTTGGATGCATCATCACTCGGCAAGTCAACCTCATTATAAATTGAGTAATCGGTTCTGGAAAACCAAAATTCAGTAGATGCTCCCCAAATCTGCTGAAGCACCTTTGAATCAACTATTAGCTTCATTTCATATCCTCTTATTTATTAATTGAATTCATTAAACCGCCATTTTTAATAATATTCTGAATAAAAGGCGGAAAAGGCTGTGCCTGATATGTTTTTCCGGTTGTGCAGTTGGTAATTATACCGCTGTCAAAATCAACCTCAACCTCATCATTTGCCTTAATATCTTTTGCAGCTTCATCACATTCAAGAATAGCAAGACCGATATTAATAGCATTGCGGTAAAAAATACGTGCAAATGTTGATGCAATTACACATGAAATGCCTGATGCTTTTATAGCAATAGGTGCATGCTCACGTGAAGAACCACATCCAAAATTAGCCTCAGCAACCATAATGTCGCCTTCTTTTACTTTATTAACGAAATCAGCATCAATATCCTCCATACAATGAGAGGCAAGCCAAGCTTCGTCACTTTTATTAAGATAACGCGCAGGAATAATTACATCCGTATCAACATTGTCGCCAAACTTATGTACCAAACCTTTTGCTTTCATAATTATGCCTCCTCTCTTGGATCAGCAATATAGCCTTTTACAGCTGACGCTGCAGCTACTGCCGGTGATGCAAGATAAATTTCTGACTTAGTATGTCCCATTCTGCCAACAAAATTTCTGTTAGAGGTTGAAACTGCTTTTTCACCTGAAGCAAGAATACCCATGTGACCACCAAGACACGGACCGCATGTTGAAGTAGAAACTATAGCACCTGCTTCGATAAATGCTTCAACAATACCTTCTTTAATACACTGAAGATAAATTGCCTGTGTTGCAGGAATTACAATACAGCGAACACCTTTTGCAATTTTCTTGCCTTTAATTATTTCGTAAGCCGCACGCATATCTTCCATTCTGCCGTTTGTACATGAGCCTATAACTACCTGATCGATTTCAATTTTATCAAGCTCATCAATAGTCTTAGTATTTTCAGGCAGGTGCGGACATGCAACTGTCGGCTTCAAGGTGCTGAGATTAATTTCAACAACACTGTCATATTCAGCATCCTCATCAGCTTCATAAATCTTATAATCTCTTATACTTCTGCCGTTTACATAATCAAGTGTAACATCATCAACCGGGAAAATTCCGTTCTTTGCACCGCATTCAATAGCCATGTTTGAAATGCAAAGACGATCATCCATAGAAAGCTCTTTTATGCCGTCACCTGTAAATTCAAGTGATTTATAAAGTGCGCCGTCAACACCAATCATACCGATAAGATGAAGAATAACATCCTTACCGCTGATGCAAGGTGCTTTTTTGCCTGTGATTACAACCTTAATTGCAGAAGGAACTTTAAACCATGCTTTACCTGTTACCATACCTGCTGCCATATCGGTTGAGCCTACACCGGTTGAAAAAGCGCCTACAGCACCATATGTACATGTGTGTGAATCTGCACCGATTATGCAGTCACCGCAGGTAACAATACCTTTTTCAGGAAGAAGAGCATGCTCAATACCCATATTTCCTACATCATAATAATGCAGAATATCATTTTTCTTGGCAAACTCTCTTACCTGCTTACAGTTTTCGGCAGACTGAATATCCTTGTTAGGTGTAAAATGATCCATTACAAGAGAAATTCTTGTCTTATCAAAGACAGAAGTTTTGCCGAACTTATTCATTTCATTAATGGCAACCGGTGATGTTACGTCATTACCCAGCACCATATCAAGATTTGCTTCTATCAGCTGACCGGCTTCGACTTTATCAAGCCCTGCATGATCAGCCAATATTTTTTGAGTCATAGTCATACCCATAATTATCACCCTTTTCCATTAAATATCATCGGTAAATGAGCCTTCACCGCGTTCAAGTGATGTTACACCTGTACGTGCAAGCTCAACGATACCAAAATCTTTTTCAAGCTCCTCAACAAACATATCAATAGTTGCACCTGCGCCTGTAAATTCAAGAGTCATAGTTGTCATTGAAACATCTAAAACTCTTGCACCATAGCGCATATTCAGTGCAAGCAGTGCATTCTTGCACTCAACGCCTGCTGCCTTTACCTTAATAAGAAGTAATTCAGAAGAAACTGATTTTTCTTCGGTAAGCTCTGCAACCTTTTTTACAATTTCAAGCTTTAAAAGCTGAGCTTTAATCTGTCTGAAATTTTCAGGCTCGGTATATGTTTCAATTGTCATTCTGGAGAAATTAACATCCTCTGTTTCACTTACTGTAAGAGAACTGATGTTGTAGCCTCTTCTTGAAAAAAGGCTTGCAACACGCTGAAGAACACCTGAAACGTTATCAACCAAGACGGATAATACAAGCTTTTCTTCTGCCATAATTACATTTCCTCCTTAATATCTGCTACTGATCCGCCCGGCGGAATCATAGGCAGTACATTTGAATCAGGCGAAATTCTGCAGTCAATAAGTACAGGTCCGTCTGTACTGAATGCCTCTTTCAGAACCTCATCTATTTCATCATTATTATTAATACGCATTCCTTTAACACCAAATGCCTCCGCAACCTTTACAAAATCAGTTGCTCGGTGAGGATCTGTATCAGCAAAACGATTTCCGTAAAAAATCTTCTGCCACTGTCTAACCATACCGAGAACAGTATTATTCATAATAAACATTTTAACAGGAATATTATATGAAGCCATTGTTGCAAGCTCAGATAAATTCATGTGGAAACCGCCATCACCTGCAAACATAACAACCTGCTTATCAGGACATCCAACCTGTCCGCCCATTGCAGCACCCATTGAATATCCCATTGTGCCGAGACCACCTGAAGAAAGAAGTGTTCTTGGCTGAGTATATTTATAAAACTGAGCTGCCCAAAGCTGATGCTGACCTACATCGGTAACAACAATTGTATCATCAGCTGTAACAGCATCAATTCTTTCAATAAGAGTCTGCGGATTTACATAATCACCAATCTGAAGCTGATTGAAAGGACGCTTGAAACCGTCAATTTCACTCTTCCAGTCGGAATGATCAAGCTGTTCAACAGAGTGAGTAAGAATCGGAAGAACACTTGCCAAATCACCTCTTAAGTGGTAGTTAGAGACAATATTCTTGTCCATTTCTGCTGAATCAATATCAATATGTAAAATTTCTGCATTAGGAGCAAATTTTGCTCTGTTTCCTGCAACTCTGTCAGAAAATCTTGCACCTGCTACAATAAGAACATCACAGTCATGAGCTGCCTTATTGCATTCATAATGACCATGCATACCGATAAGTCCCAGATGGAGCGGATGACCATTAGGAAATGCACCAAGTCCCATAAGAGAAGATACAACAGGAGCGTCAATTTTTTCTGCAAAAGTAATCAACTCTTCACTGGCATTTGAAAGAATTGCACCGCCTCCTACATAAATAACAGGCTTTTTGCTGTTTTTCAAAAGTTCAACTGCTCTGTCTACACATCTCTGCTTAGGAAGCTTAAAAGGTTCAGCCTCCACCTTAGGCTCAGGATTATACTCACACATTGCTGCAGTAATATCCTTTGGAATATCAACAAGAACAGGACCTTTTCTTCCGCTCTGTGCAATAAGAAAAGCACGGCGAATTGCAGGAGCAAGTTCCTCAACATTCTTAACCATAAAGTTATGCTTAGTGATAGGCATTGTCACACCGGTAATATCAATCTCCTGGAAAGAATCCCTGCCAAGACCTGATGTTGCATAGTTACAGGTAATAGCAACTACAGGGATTGAATCCATGTAAGCAGTGGCAATACCTGTTACAAGGTTTGTTGCACCAGGACCTGATGTTGCAAAGCATACACCAACCTTGCCTGTTGCTCTTGCGTAACCGTCAGCAGCGTGAGATGCCCCCTGCTCGTGAGCTGTAAGTATATGATTGAATGTATCACCATACTTATAAAGCTCATCAAAAATATTAAGAATAGTTCCGCCGGGATAACCGAAAATTGTGTCAACTCCCTGTTCTTTAAGAACCTCAAGAACTATCTGTGAACCATTGAGTTTCATAATCTCGCCTCTCATTTCATAATAGAAAATCACTAAAATCAATGACCAAAATACAAAGTCAAAAATATTTAAAGATATAATATATTATTTACATCTTAAAGTCAATAGCTAATATGCACTTAAATTACTCTTGATAATAGATAATTTTTGGTATATAATAAGTTAAATTATTATGAGATAATGCTGTATTTATTGAGATTCAGCATAAATAAAAGGAGAATTGTAATATGAAATTAGGTATGGTAGGCTTGCCCAATGTTGGTAAGAGTACACTTTTTAACGCTATAACTAATGCAGGAGCACAAAGTGCCAATTATCCATTCTGCACTATTGAGCCTAACGTGGGCATGGTAAGCGTTCCTGACGAAAGACTTGACAAACTGACAGAAATGTATCAGCCGGACAAGTTTACACCTGCAACAATTGAATTTGTTGATATTGCCGGCCTTGTAAAAGGCGCATCAAAGGGTGAAGGATTAGGCAACAAATTCCTGTCACACATACGTGAGGTTGATGCCGTTATTCATGTGGTGAGATGCTTTGAGAATGATGATATTACTCATGTTGACGGCAATGTTGATCCTGCGAGAGATATTGAAACAATCAATCTTGAGCTTGTGCTGTCTGATCTCGACATTTTAGCAAGACGAATTGACAGCAGAAAAAAGGCAATGAAAGGTGATAAAACCCTTGCCTCAGAGGTAGCATTTCTTGAAAGACTTCAGGCTGAAATGGAGCAGGGAAAAACGGCAAGAAGTGTTGAAATCAGTGAAGATGAGGAAGAATATCTAAAAGAAGTTTCACTGCTCACAATTAAGCCTGTAATATATGCCTGCAATATGGGTGAAGATGATTTTAATGCAGGAATAGAGAATAATGAATATTTTGTAAAGGTGCAGGAAATCGCAAAACTTGAAGGTGCAGAAACTCTTCCTATTTGTGCCGAGATGGAAGCAGAAATTGCTCAGCTTGACGAAGAAGAAAAAGAAATGTTTCTGGCAGACATGGGACTTGAAAAAAGCGGTCTCGACAGACTTATCAAAAAGAGCTATGCTCTGCTTGGCCTTATTTCATATCTTACAGCAGGCAAGCCTGAAGTAAGAGCATGGACAATCAAAGAGGGCACAAAAGCTCCGCAGGCTGCCGGTAAAATTCATACTGATTTTGAACGCGGATTTATCAGAGCAGAAGTTGTAAGCTTTGATGATTTAATGACTTGCGGAAGCATGAATGCGGCGAAGGACAAAGGCCTTGTTCGTTCAGAAGGCAAGGAATATGTTATGAAGGACGGAGACATTGTATTATTTAGATTCAATGTGTAATATATTTAGACATTTGTTGAAATTTGTCAATAAATCAATACAATGTTAAATTATTTTGTGCTTTTTTGATAGTTTTTTATTGACTATTTAATATTTTTTTGTTATTATGAAATTAAGGTGGGAGAGGAATATGTCGAAATTATTCCCTAATATCAGCAATCAAATGATTAGTGATGCCCAATCCGACAATGGAAAGAAACTTGATTACATTATCAAGAGCTATATCAAATCTGTTGAAGCTATTGCAAAAAGCTACATAAACTCTCCTGTTGAAACTGAAGATTTAGTTCAAGAGGGAATGATAGGACTTCTTGCTGCTGTAAAATCTTATAACAGCACAAAAGGAGCAAGCTTTAAAACATATGCTTCAAGATGTATAGAAAACTCTATTCAAAATGCTATCGGAAAAAGCACCAGAAAAAAGGACATCCCTAATAACAACCTTGTTGAATATCTTGATGATGAGCTAACTGTGCAAAACAGTGTCAGAAGTGCTGAGGATGATTTTATCGCTCAGGAAAATGTTTTAAGGCTGACAGAAATTCTTAACAAACGGCTTTCTCGATTTGAAAATGAGGTATTAAGATTACATATTGTAGGATGCAGTTACAATGAGATTGCAGACAGGCTGAACAAAACGCCAAAGGCAATTGACAATGCATTGCAACGGGTTCGTAATAAACTTTCAGGTTTTTTTACGGATTTCAAATAAATACCCAAGGCAAAATTTTTAGATTGAGAGGTTAAAAAAATGTTTGAAGACAAAACACTGACTTGCAAAGATTGCGGTAACGACTTTGTTTTTACTGCAGGCGAGCAAGAGTTCTTTGCTGAAAAAGGCTTTACAAACGAGCCGCAGAGATGCAAAGAGTGCCGTGACAAGAGAAAAGCAGCTGCAAAAGCTCCAAGAGAGTATCATGATGCAGTATGTGCACAGTGCGGCAAAGAGTGCAAAGTACCATTCATTCCAAATGGTGAGCGCCCTGTTTATTGTAGTGAATGCTTCGCAGCAAAAAATGCTGAATAATAAAGAAGAATAAATTATAATAATTAAATGTGAGTAAAGCCATTGAGATTTTATTTAGATATAATTTCAGTGGTTTTATTTTTTGCAAAAATTTCAAAAAAAGACTTGACATATATCATAGCTTGTGTTAATATTATTGAGCACCAAACGCAGAGGTATCGAAGTGGTCATAACGAGGCGGTCTTGAAAACCGTTTGTCCGAAAGGGCGCGTGGGTTCGAATCCCACCCTCTGCGCCATAAAAAACACATCCGTTTTTGTGGATGTGTTTTTTATTTTACCTTTGATATAGTTAATCTGGTATATAACAAAGTGAATAATTGTTATATATTAAACATTAATAAAACAATAAAAACACAAATAAAATAAAAAATGCTCTTGACTTTTTTTAATTCTTATGATAGAATATTAAAGCACCTGATTGGTGCGAAATATCTTGACAGGTAAAACCCGTCAGCTTGCAGAAGTACTCAAGTTGGTGACGAGGCGCCCCTGCTAAGGGCGTAGGTCGGGCAACCGGCGCGAGAGTTCGAGTCTCTCCTTCTGCGCCAGAAAAACACCGTAATTCAATCGAATTACGGTGTTTTTCATTTATTCTGAAATTTTCATAAATATCAGTTTATCAAGAGTCGGAATTATTTTATTTATCATTCTCATACAATATAGTGGTGATAATATGAAAACATTATTAAAATACAGTATCATCGGATTTGTATTTACAAGCTTTTTGGGAACACTGTCACATTTTGTGTATGAGTGGTCATGTAATAATACATTTACAGGTATACTCTGCCCGATTAATGAAAGCTGTTGGGAGCATTTAAAAATGATATTCTTTCCCTATTTTATTTGGAGTATTATTGAATGGATTTTACTAAAAAAGCAAGCAGGCTTGCTTCTGTCTAAATTTTTCGGCGTGATATCAGGAATGTTTTCCATACTCACTTTCTTTTATACTTATACAGGAATTTTGGGTGTCAGTATAGAAATTTTTAATATAGCATCATTTTTTATAGGTATTTTCACTGCTTTTGCTATAGATTATTCACTTATCAATTCAAAAAAATTTGTTAAGCACAAAAATACCATAGCAATAATATTATTCACTGCTATGGCACTATTGTTTTTTATATTCACATTTGCTCCGCCGTTTATACCTTTGTTTCGTGATCCAATCAGTTATACTTACGGCATATAAGCTCTGTAACCTCTTTGATTTTTCGTCCTACATCCTCTACCCTGTGAGCATCTGAGCCTGTAGAGAATGTTACACCAATATTTTTTGCCGTATCAAAAAATTGCTTATTAATGCCAAGTCCCTTTGAAGTATTCATTTCAAGCATCATATTATGCGATTTAATATTTTCACAGAGCTTTTTATATGTATCTTCAAGATTATAATCGGGATACAAACCATGGCATGTAATCAAATCAGGATGAGCAATTATATCAAAAATTTCACTTTCCACCAGAGAATTCTGAAGTTCAAAATAGCGTTTATATATATGATTAAAATCTTTACCAAGCCATTGATATTTACGCTGATTAAATGTCCAATTATCCACCCAATGAACCGAGCCTAAAAGATAATCGAAAAAGCCGTCAGATACAAGCTCCCTTATTTTGTCCTGATGCTGTTCAAAATAGCATATTTCCAGACCGAAGGATACTTTTATCGGATAGCTTTTGGCTCTGATTTTATCCGCCAGAATTTTAAATTCATCAAGTGAGTGTGCAGATTTTTTCTTACCCTCAAACCATTTTTGCTGATATAGGTTATATTCCCTCGCCTCTTTAAATGTAGGATGAAACTCCTTAAAACGTATACTATGCTCTAAAAGACATATTTCATCAAGATTTTCTGCGGCAGCTTTTTCTATAAATCTTTCAATCCACTCCACTGTATACGGACCGCGTTCAATATGAATATGTAAATCCTTCATAACATCACCAAGAATATTATAAAACAAAAATGGCGAAGTATCAAGAGTCAACCTAATACTAAGGTAAAAGAAAAAGGACTGTCTAGCATAAAATAAGACAGTCCTAATAATAGTATTATTTACTTATTATAACCCTTCTTAAAGCGTTTCTTGCCTTCTTCTCTAAAGCTTTCAATACCGCCTCTCTGATCATAAAGCTCAGCTGTTTCAAGGCAAATATCAAGAGAAAGATTGATACATTCCTCACTCATATTATCAGGAGTATCAAGACGTGTATGATAATATGTTTTAGGATCATGATTAACGCCGCAGAAGCCTACAGCTTCAATGCCGTATCTTGAAAATCCCTCAGCATCAACGGCACCCGGATAAATGTCTGTTTCCTTCATTTCTATACCGCAGTTTACACCTGCTTCATACAAAAGCTCGCCAACTGCGTTTGAATTTTTCTGTGTACCTGTACAGCCCTGTGTATAAATCTGAAGCTGTTCAATTTCGCGCATAGTATCCATAGAAATTATAACAGTTTCAATTTCTTTTAATTCCTGCTGATGACGTTTTGCATATGCAACAGCACCGCGAAGACCTGCTTCCTCTGAGCCTGTCAGGAGACAGCAGACCTCTGTATTTTCATATCGTTTATCATTTTCAGCCATTTCTTTAAGTACAGCCATAGAAATATAATCGGCAGTAAGATTATCATTAGCACCGTCTACAATAACTCTCCAGTTTATAAAGAAGAGAATTGCAATAAAGAAAGGAACTAAAATCAGCTGAATAATACCCATAACCAGCCAGAATTTCGACTCATAACGTCCACCTGTAAGACTGTATATAGTCCATACAATATTAAATATAGAAATTCCAATAAGGCCGCCTATTGATCCGCCCATAACCGGAGCAAGAGACTTTAATCCGCCATGAAGAGAATAAGTCCACTCGTTTGCAGCATCAGTATGACCGCAGAAAACAATTCTTCGTTTAACCTCTCCTGTAGGTTTTCTTCTCGCCATAACATTACGAGATGTTTTCTTGGGAAACAGAAAATCAACATACTCTCTGTACATAAGAAATTCAATTACAAGACATGAAAGTGCAAATAAAGTAAGTACAGTTGCAATAATCGGCAAAGCAACATTAGGATATGCACTCTTATAAGTTATCCAATAAAACAGTACAGATAAAATACCAATTAAGCCTGCAGGAATAATCCACCCCATAAAAGCTGCAGGATGAAGATCAAAGTCCTCCATTTCAACTTCATCAGCCCATTGCTCAAGCTCACCTTTCAAAAATCTCTGAGCTTTTCTTTCACTGTGTGTACCCGGACCACGATCTTTAAAATTTTCGCAAACATATCGAATACCGTCAACCATATATTTATAGGTACTTTCCTTTGCGCCATTAGTCAATCGCATAACCTTACCTCCAATTTATATATTTAATGATTTTATTATACACGAAACACTGTACACTTTCAAGAAAAATAAAAATTTGTAAAAATATCTTGACAAGAACGAAAACTTACTATATAATACAACTCACAGATACGGCCCGGTAGTTCAGCTGGTTAGAACGCCAGCCTGTCACGCTGGAGGTCGACGGTTCGAGCCCGTTCCGGGTCGCCATGGGTGGTAAGATTTTTTCTTATCACCCTTAATAATTTGCTGATATGGCTCAGGTGGTAGAGCACATCCTTGGTAAGGATGAGGTCACCGGTTCAAGTCCGGTTATCAGCTCCAAGCAAAAAACCTTGAAAACACGCGGTAATACGTAGGTTTCCAAGGTTTTTTCGTTTTTGTTTACTTATAATTGATTAAACCTGAATACACATATTTTATTCAAGCTATATTATTTTGCGTATCTGTCACCTTTATAATAAACGCATATCCATCCGCTTGGAATTCTTATCCAGATATCACCGGAATCTTTTTTTATTTCAAGCGCTGTAAAGCGTGTGCCTTTTTTCAGCACTGCGTAATAGCCCATCTGAGCATTTTTTTTGCCGTCAGCTGTCAGCTGGCTTCTTTTTTTTCTTGAATAATTTATACCCGCACCTTTTCTGACATTTACATTCTCGGTAAGCGTATAGTTTTTTCCTGCTTTGAACACAGGAGCAGAAGCACCTATTTTTGACTGTACCTTTGGTCTTAAGATACCATTCACATAGCTTTTTGAATAAGCCTTTGTTCTTAGCGTCATAGCTGCTCCGTTGCCATCAGCATTCTGATCATAATATCTGATTACGCCATTTGAAGTTGGCTCAGCAACAATAAATATATGCCCCCATGTGCCTGATGTCCTGATACCGATATCTCCTGCTTTAAGTTCATTATCCTTGTACTTAGGCTTTATTATTTCAAAATTTGCTTTAATCCATTTATCTGATCTGTTTTCCCACCAGGTTTTTGCATTTCCATAGTATCCGACCTTAAGCTCAAGCACATCTTCGATATAAGCATCTATAAGGTCAACACACTGATAGCCGTAAACGCCGTCCCAGTCGATTTGTTTGCCGATATTTTCTTCTACAAATTTACTCAGTTTCATTCTTCTTCAGCTCCTTCAAATAATCATCAGCAAGGCACGCCTTTTCTGTAAAAGAATTATTGTGCCACCAGCTTGAAACTGCACTGCAAAGTAAAAATACAACAGAAACTGCTTCTGTTATAAGTTCATTATCTATAGGAAGAGTTTTTATACCAAACATCTGAAGTATCACATTAATAAGTGATACAAACAAAATAATAGTTCTTATAATAGTTGTTTTATCTGCTTTCATCATTTTTTCCCCTTTCAATTTCTTCAATATCTTCAATTCGATGATTTAAAACCTTTATTTTTTCCTCAAGAACCGGCATACGTTCTGCAAAAGAATTATGCTTATCTACCTTTTGCTCCAGCTTTTCCAGGCGATAGGAGGTTAGTTTTGAGGAAGTAAGAATACCGCCGAAAGTACCTATAATTGTACCTGCCATCGAAACAAGTGCAATAATTATATCGTTACTCATAACCTGAATCATTTCCCTTTCTGAAGAGCTGAGACGTTCTCTTCCATTTTCATATTATGTAAGAGACAGGCTTCTTGCAAGTAACAGCACAAAAAAACTGCCTTTATATATACGCTATATAGTGCATAATTGCCATAAAAACGTATGTATATTTATTCAATCTGCACTGTATATTTATAAAATATTTGCAAATTCTATTGACTTATTATAATAGGTGTGTATAATATTTTAAGATATTTATATAAAAATGGAGTAATGTATAAAAATGAAGAAAATTTTTATTGACGGAAAAGACGGTACTACCGGACTTAAAATATACAAAAGATTTGAAAACAGAAGTGACATTGAACTGCTGCTTATTGACAGTGATAAACGAAAGGATGCAAAAGAACGGGCACGGCTGATAAACGAAAGTGACATAACTTTTTTATGCCTTCCTGACGCTGCATCAATCGAGGCAGTTTCACTTGTTGAAAATGATAAGGTTAAAATCATTGACACATCTACTGCACACCGAACCCTTCCCGACTGGGCATATGGTTTTGCAGAACTGAGCAATGAACACCGAAGCAAGATTTCAGCATCAAACAGAATCGCTGTTCCCGGATGTTATGCCAGCGGATTCAACTCAATTGTTTATCCGCTTGTAAAAAACGGTTTTATTGACAGCAATTATGACATTGTATGCTTTGCACTCAGCGGTTACACCGGTGCAGGCAAAAAGGGTATTGCACAGTATGAGGATGAAAACAGAGACAGTGAGCTTGATTCTCCACGGCTTTACGCTCTTACACAGGAGCACAAGCATCTTCGTGAGATGAAAGCAATCAGCGGGCTGTCAAAAGAGCCTATATTCTCCCCTGTCATTTGCGATTATCCACAGGGAATGGTGGTTACAATTCCGCTGTACACTGATAAAATGACAAAAAAATACACAAAAAAAGACTTATATGAAATGTTCAATGAACATTATGGAAATTCACCTGTTGTAAAGATAAGAGAGCTTGGATATACTGATGGAATGATTGCCTCCAACACCTTTGAAAACAGAGATGATATGGAAATTGAAATAAACGGAAATGAAGACCGAATTCTTATCACCTCACGATTTGACAATTTAGGAAAAGGTGCTTCAGGTGCTGCTATACAGTGCATGAACATAGCTATGGGTATTGACGAAACAACGGGACTTAATATTGGAGATTAAAAAACAAAGAGAGGAAATAAAATGAAATATATTGAAGGCGGAATATGCGCATCAAAAGGCTTTAAGGCAAGCGGTACATACTGCGGAATTAAGAAGCCTAATACAGCAAATTTTAATCCTGACATAAAGCATAAAAATGATATTTGCCTTTATGCCAGTGATACAGAATGCAATGCAGCTGCAGTTTATACACAAAACAAGGTTAAAGGAGCACCTATTATTGTTACAAAGGCTAATCTTGAAAAAAGCGGTAACAAAGCTATAGCAGTTATAGCAAATTCAAAAAATGCAAACACCTGCAATGCAGACGGTGAAGAAAAAGCAAACGAAATGTGCAGACTTGTAGCAGAGGAAATGGGAATACCTCAGGAAAAAGTAATAGTTGCATCAACAGGTGTAATCGGTCAGATACTTCCTATTGAGCCTATAAAAAATGCTGTACCGGATTTAGTTAAAAATCTTGATTATGGTAAAAATCTTGAAGCCGCTACTGCAATTATGACAACTGACACAGTAAAAAAGGAATATGCTGTTGAATTTGAAATCAACGGCAAAATCTGTCATCTCGGCGGTATGGCAAAGGGTTCCGGTATGATTCATCCGAATATGGCTACCACACTTAATTTTATTACCACAGACTGTGCAATCAGCAGTGAGCTTTTGCAGAAGGCATTGAGTGATATTGTAAAAATTACTTATAACTGTTTATCTATTGACGGTGACACATCAACAAATGATATGGTTTGCCTGATGTCAAACGGACTTGCAAAAAATACAGAAATAACCGAAGAAAATGAAAACTACGAAACATTCAAGACTGCACTTTATGAAGTTATGGCTAACCTTACAAGAATGCTTGCAAAAGACGGAGAGGGTGCCAACAAGCTTCTTGAATGCAAATGCTTTGGTGCTAAGAATCAAGACACTGCGATTATAGTAGCAAAGAGTGTCATCTGCTCTTCTCTTTTCAAAGCAGCTATGTTCGGTGAGGATGCAAACTGGGGAAGAGTTCTCTGTGCTATAGGATATGCTAATGCGGAATTTGACATAAACAAGGTTGACGTTGATTTAAGATCAGAAAACGGAACTGTGTCAGTTTGCCGTAACGGTGCAGGAATTGAATTCAGTGAAGAAAAAGCATCTTCCGTACTTTCTGCAGATGAAATATATATTGATATAAATCTCAACGACGGTGACGCTGATGCAACTGCATGGGGCTGTGATTTAACATACGATTATGTAAAAATCAACGGAGACTACAGAACCTAATCGGTCAATTCAATAAGTTTAGAATAAATATTAAATTCGGAGAAATAAAATGAACATTGATAATCAGCAAAAGGCAGAGGTAATTGCTCACGCTCTGCCCCACATACAAAAATACAGAAAAAAAACAGTTGTTGTAAAATACGGCGGTAATGCAATGATTAACGAAGAGCTTAAAGCAGCCGTTATGCATGACTTAGTACTTCTCACAACTGTAGGAATTAAGGTTGTGCTTGTTCACGGCGGAGGTCCGGCAATCAACAAAACTCTTGAAAAAATGAATATTGAAAGCAAATTTGCAGACGGACTCAGAGTTACTGACAAAGAGACTGTAGATGTTGTTCAAATGGTGCTTGCAGGAAAAGTAAACAAGGATTTGGTATGCCAGATTGGAAATTCAGGCGGTCACGCAATAGGTCTTTCAGGTATGGATGGAAACATGCTGAAATGCAAGCCCCTTGACGAAAGCCACGGCTATGTCGGTGAAATCTGTGACATAAATATGGATGCTGTTGAAGAAATACTTAACCAAAGCTGGATTCCTGTTATATCAACTATCGGCTATGATGAAAACGGCAACTGCTACAATATCAATGCAGATACCGCTGCCGCTGCAATTGCAGGTGCATTAAAGGCAGAGGCACTTGTATCTATGACTGATATTGCAGGACTTCTTCGCGACAAGGATGATGATTCAACTCTCATTCACCGCGTTTATATCAGCGACACACCTGCACTTATTGCCGAGGGAATAATAAGCGGCGGTATGATACCAAAAATTGATTCAATGACTCAGGCACTGCGTGAAGGTGTAAAAAAAGCATTTATAATTGACGGACGTGTTCCCCACTCTATTCTTATGGAACTGCTTACAGACGAGGGTATGGGAACAATGTTCAGAAGCAGATAAAATGAAAGGAATTGCGATATATGAGTATTAAAGAACTTGATAATGAATATGTTGCTCATTCCTATGGCAGATTTGATCTGGCACTTATGAGCGGAAAGGGCTCAACCGTGTATGATGAAAACGGCAAGGCTTACATAGATTTCGGATCAGGTATAGGTGTTACTGCCTTTGGATTCAGCGACAATGAATGGAAAAACAGTGTTGAAATGCAGCTTGATAAGCTTCAGCACACCAGCAATTTATACTATACAGAGCCTTGTGCTAAGCTGGCTGAAATGCTTTGCAAAAAAAGCGGAATGAAAAAAGTATTTTTCGGCAACAGCGGTGCAGAGGCAAATGAGTGTGCTATTAAATTTGCACGCAAATATTCTTTTGACAAATATGGTGAAGGCAGAAGCACAATAATTACTCTTGTTAATTCCTTTCACGGAAGAACAATTGCTACACTTGCTGCAACAGGACAAGACAGCTTTCACACAACATTCGGTCCTTTTCCTGACGGCTTTAAATACTGCCCTGCCAACGATATTGAGACACTTAACAAAATGGCAACAGACGATGTGTGTGCTGTTATGTTTGAGTGTGTTCAGGGTGAAGGCGGAGTAAACAATCTTGACTACGACTTTGTAAAGGCAATCGAAAGCATTGCAAATGAAAAAAATATTCTCATGATTGTTGACGAAGTGCAGACCGGTAACGGAAGAACAGGAAGATATTTTGCATATCAGAATTTTGACATCATGCCTGACATTGTTTCCACAGCCAAGGGACTTGCAGGCGGTCTTCCTATGGGTGCAGTGCTTTTTGGAGAGAAAGTAAAAGATACTGTAACAGCAGGCTCACACGGCTCAACCTTCGGCGGTAATCCGGTTTGTGCGGCAGGTGCATGCTCTATAGTTTCAAGAATTGATGATGAATTCCTTGAAGAAGTAAGAGGCAAGAGCGAATACATCAAAAGCTATTTATCAGATGTGAAGGGTGTTAAATCCATAAGCGGTATGGGATTAATGCTTGGAATAGAAACCGACAAGCCTGCAAAAGATATTGCAAACGAATGCATTGAAAACGGCTTGCTTGTACTTACGGCAAAAACAAAAATCAGACTTCTCCCTGCACTGAATATAAGTATGTGCGAGCTTGAAAGAGGTCTTAAAATATTGAAAGAGGTAATTGAGAAATGAAGCATTTATTAAAACTGCAGGATTTAGATCAAAAAGAAATACTTGATATTTTAAACTTGGCAGATCAGCTTAAGTATGAAACAAAACACGGTATTGAGCATCATCATCTTAAGGGAAAAACCCTTGGTATGATTTTCCAAAAAAGCTCAACAAGAACAAGAGTAAGCTTTGAAACAGGCATGTACCAGCTCGGTGGTCAGGCACTGTTCCTTTCAAACAGAGATTTACAGATTGGCAGAGGCGAGCCTGTACAGGACACTGCAAGAGTTCTCTCACGCTATCTTGATGGTATCATGATAAGAACCTTTGAGCAGAAAGAGGTTGAGGATCTGGCTGAATACGGCTCTATTCCGATTATCAACGGTCTTACAGACTACTGTCATCCTTGCCAGGTGCTTGCTGATCTTATGACAATAAGAGAGCACAAAAAAAGCTTTGAAGGACTTAAGTTCTGTTATATCGGCGATGGTAACAACATGGCAAACAGCCTTATTGTAGGTGCAATAAAAATGGGAATGAGCTGTGCTATTGCCTGCCCTGACAGCTACAAGCCTGATACTGAAATCATAAAGTGGGCAGAAGAAAACGGCGACTTTATGTGCAGTGAAAATATTCTTGAATGTGCAAAAAATGCAGACGTTATTTACACTGATGTATGGGCATCAATGGGACAGGAAGACGAAAAGACAGAAAGAGAAAAAATCTTTAAGGGATATCAGATTAACGATTCAGTTATGGCTGCTGCAAATGATGGTGCTATGGTACTTCACTGTCTTCCAGCACACAGAGAAGAAGAGATTACTGCAAAGGTATTTGAAGAACACGCTGACGAAATCTTTGACGAAGCTGAAAACAGATTACATGCACAGAAGGCTGTACTTGTTAAGCTTCTTGGCTGATTTAATTTATAGGAACTGTTATTATGGAAAACAACAAAATTTACATTTGCCTTGAAGACGGCAATATATTTGAGGGCAAAAGCTTCGGTGCTAAGGGTGAGGTTTTAGGTGAGCTTGTTTTTACTACAGGCATGGGCGGATATATTGAAACCCTTACTGATCCCAGCTATTTCGGACAGATTGTTATGCAGACATTTCCATTAATCGGAAACTACGGTTTTATTGATGAGGATATGGAAAGTGACGGAAGTGCCGTAAGTGCATATGTAGTACGAGAATACTGCGAAAATCCATCAAATTTCAGATGTGACAAAACCCTTGATGAATTTTTAAAATCAAACAACATTGTAGGCGTATACGATATTGACACAAGAGAAATTACAAAAATCATCAGAGAGCATGGTGTTATGAATGCAGTTATAACTGCTGATCCTGACAATGTTGATTTTGGCAAAGCAAAGGCATATAAGGTTGAAAATGCAGTTAAATCCGTTTCCTGCAAAGCACCTGCAATGTTCCCTTCTGAAAATCATATTTATAATGTTGTTCTAATTGACTATGGCACAAAGAAAAATATTGTAAGAGAACTTAACAAACGCGGATGCAACGTGGCCGTAGTGCCTTATGACACAAAGGCTGAAGATATTTTATCCTTAAATCCTGATGGCATTATGCTTTCAAACGGACCGGGTGATCCGCAGGAAAACACTGAAGCCATTGAAGAGCTGAAAAAGCTTATCGGCAAAAAGCCAATATTTGCCATCTGCCTTGGTCATCAGCTTCTGGCTCTATCGCAGGGTGCTGAAACAACAAAGCTGAAATACGGACACAGAGGTGTTAATCAGCCTGTTAAAAATCTTGAAACAGGCAGAACATTTATATCCTCTCAGAATCACGGATACGCTGTTGTGAGCGAAAGTGTTGAAAAAGCAGGCGGATGTGTAAGCTATGTAAACGCCAATGACAACACCTGTGAAGGTATTGACTATAAGAACAAGCAGGCTTTTTCAGTTCAGTTTCATCCTGAGGCTTGTTCAGGTCCTCTTGACACAAGATTTATATTTGACAAATTTATTGACATGATGGGAGGTAAAAAATAATGCCTCTTAATAAAGATATTAAGAAAGTACTCGTTATTGGTTCAGGTCCTATTGTTATAGGTCAGGCTGCCGAATTTGACTACGCCGGTGCACAGGCTTGCCGAGTGCTGAAGGACGAAGGGATTGAGGTTGTTCTAGTAAATTCCAATCCCGCTACAATTATGACTGACAAGGCACTTGCAGATCATATCTATCTTGAACCGCTTACTGAAGACACTGTTAAGAGAATTATAGAAAAAGAACGTCCTGATTCAATTCTCTGCGGTCTCGGCGGACAGACAGGACTTACTATAGGAATGCAGCTTGCTAAAGACGGTTATCTTGACAGAATGGGCGTCAAGCTGCTTGGAACAAATGCAGAGGCTATTGACAAGGCTGAGGACAGACAGATGTTCCGCGACACAATGGTCAAACTCAATCAGCCGGTTGTTCCCAGTGACATTGCAACAACTGTTGAAGAAGCAAAAAACATTGTTGATAAGATAGGTTACCCTGTTATCATACGACCTGCATTTACACTAGGCGGTGCAGGCGGCGGTGTTGCAAACAATGAGCACGAGCTTGAAGTAATTTCAAAAAACGGCTTGATGCTTTCCCCTATCACTCAGGTGCTTGTAGAAAAATATATTGCAGGCTGGAAAGAGATAGAATTTGAGGTAATGAGAGACAGTGCTGGAAATGTTATTGCAGTCTGCTCCATGGAAAATTTTGATCCTGTCGGTGTTCATACAGGAGACAGTATTGTTATTGCTCCTGCAGTAACTCTTGCAGACAAGGAGCTTCAAATGCTTCGTTCAGCCTCTCTTGACATAATAACCGAGCTTGGCATTGAAGGAGGCTGCAACTGCCAGTTTGCGCTTAACCCTGAAAGCTTTGAATATTCTGTTATCGAGGTTAATCCAAGAGTTTCACGTTCTTCGGCACTGGCATCAAAAGCTACAGGCTATCCTATTGCCAAGGTAACCACAAAAATTGCCCTTGGATATACTCTTGATGAAATAAAAAATGATATTACGGGAAAAACCTGTGCATGCTTTGAGCCAACGCTTGACTATGTTGTTGTAAAGCTTCCGAAATGGCCTTTTGACAAATTTGTAAACGCATCAAGAAAACTCGGAACTCAGATGAAAGCCACAGGCGAGGTAATGAGTATTGCACCAAACTTTGAAATGGCAGTTATGAAGGCTGTCCGCGGTGCAGAAATCGGCCTTGATACACTTAACAACAAGGCTCTTAACGGTGCTGATATCAAAGAAAAGCTTAAGGATCAGGATGATATAAGACTTTTCACTGTTTTTAAGGCACTTAAAGAAGGTATATCTATTGAAGAAATCCACAATATTACAATGATTGACGAGTGGTTTCTTTCAAAGCTTAAAAATCTTGCTGATTATGAAAAAGAAATTGCTAACCAGCCTTTGTCTGAAGAAATGTATCTTAAGGGCAAAAAGCTAGGCTACACTGACAAGGCACTTGAAAAAATCAGCAGCTCCCCTCTTATCTATCACAGAGACTGTGTTTATAAAATGGTTGATACCTGCGGTGCAGAATTCAAGGCTGAGACACCTTATTTTTACTCAACCTATGATAAACACTGCGAGGCAAGAGAGCTTGAAAGCTCCGGCAAGGAAAAGATTATCGTTCTCGGTTCAGGTCCTATTCGTATCGGACAAGGTATAGAATTCGACTATTCTTCTGTTCACTGCGTATGGACGCTTAAAGAGCTTGGCTACGAGGTTATTCTTATAAACAACAATCCCGAAACAGTTTCAACAGACTTTGACACATGTGACAGACTTTATTTTGAGCCTCTTACAGAAGAAGATGTTATGAACATCATCAAGTGTGAAAATCCGGTGGGTGTTGTTGTTGCATTCGGCGGCCAGACTGCTATTAAGCTCACAAAATTCCTTGATGATAACAATATTACCATTCTTGGTACAAGTGCTGAATCAATTGATGTTGCTGAGGACAGAGAGAGATTTGATACACTTCTTGAACGCTTTGGAATATTCAGACCAAAGGGTGAAAGTGTTATGACTCTTGACGAAGCACTTTCTTCAGCCAACAGACTCGGATATCCTGTTCTTCTGCGCCCGTCTTATGTAATCGGCGGTCAGAATATGACTATTGCCTATACTGATGATGACGTTGAGCAGTACATGCAGATTATCCTTGCACAAGGCATTGAAAATCCTGTACTTGTTGATAAATATATGATGGGAACAGAGCTTGAGGTTGACTGTATAAGTGACGGACAGGATGTTCTTATTCCGGGTATTATGGAGCATATTGAAAGAGCCGGTGTTCATTCAGGTGACTCTATTGCCGTATATCCTCCTTACAATCTCAATGATATGATGCTTGAAAAGGTATGCGATATTTCGCAGAAATTAGCTCTTTCTCTGGGAACTAAAGGTCTTGTTAATATTCAGTATCTTATTTATCAGAATGAGCTTTATGTTATCGAGGTTAATCCAAGAGCATCAAGAACAATTCCTTATATAAGTAAGGTAACAGATGTACCTATGGTTGAGCTTGCCACAAAAATCATGGTCGGCTCTTCTTTAAAAGAGCTTGGTTTCGGCACAGGCTTATACCGCACACCACCGTATTATGCTGTTAAAGTACCCGTATTCAGCTTTGAAAAGCTGAATGACGTAAACTCAAAGCTTGGTCCTGAAATGAAGTCTACAGGCGAAGTGCTGGGTGTAGGTAAAAATCTTGTTGAAGCATTATTCAAAGGACTCGTTTCTGCAGGCTTCAAAACAGATTTTCATAAGCGTGAAGAGCATGGCGTACTTATTACTGTTACAAAGCAGGATAGATTTGAAATAGTCAATCTTGCCAAAAAGCTTGTTGATTTGGGTGCACATATATGGGCAACACCTGAAACTGCAAAGGCAATTGAAAGCCTCGGCATAAATGTATCTGTTGTAAACAAGCTTCGTGAGGATAATTCAATTATGGAGCTTGTGGAATCAGGCAAGCTGGATTATATTGTTTATACAGGAAAGAGTGATAAAAAGTCTATTGCAGACTACATCAAGCTCCACAACAGAGCTAATCAGCTTGGTATTGCAGCAATAACTTCTCTTGACACTGCAAATGCTATTGCTGACATTATCGCATCACGCTACAAGCAGACTAATACAGAGCTGGTTGACATAAATTGCATGAGAAAAGAAAAAGGAATTCTCAAGTTCTCTAAAATGGAGGGTACGGGAGATGACTATATTTTCTTTAATAACCAATGCGGCATAATCACCTGTCCCGAAAGCTTCGCTATTGAATTTACTGAAAGGCATCATGGTATCGGCGGTGACGGAATTGTGCTTATTGAAAACAGCTCTGTTGCAGATGCCAGAATGAGAATATTCAATATTGACGGATCAGAAGGAAAAATGGCCGGTAACTCAATCCGCTGTGTAGGAAAATTCCTTTATGACAACGATATCGTTAAGAAAAATCATATGACCATTCTGACAGCATCTGGAATTAAAGAGCTTTCACTGTTTACAAGAAACGGTAAGGTTTCTTCTGTTACAGTAAATATGGGTAAGGCTGAGCTGAAGCCTGAAAACATTCCTGTAAGCATTAG
Organism: Bacteroides sp.; assembly: GCA_023665085.1. Classification (GTDB taxonomy): domain Bacteria; phylum Bacillota; class Clostridia; order Oscillospirales; family Acutalibacteraceae; genus Eubacterium_R. The sequence continues at coordinate 521 of JAMPEQ010000006.1, read as the reverse complement.
GGCAGAAAAAGTAATTGATTACCAAGCAAACATTGCAGGTAAGGAATACAATATCAACTGCTGTTCTGTAGGTAATCCTCACTGTGTTGTATTTGTTGAAAATACTGATATGCTTGACCTTGAAAGCATAGGACCGCAGTTTGAAAATGCTGATATCTTCCCTGAAAGAATTAACACTGAATTTGTAAGAGTTGTTAATTCAAACACCCTGAAAATGCGAGTATGGGAAAGAGGCAATGGTGAAACACTTGCCTGCGGAACAGGTGCATGTGCAGCTGTTATATGTGCAGTTGAAAAAGGATACTGCAGCAAGGGCGAAAACATCACCGTTAAGCTTAAAGGCGGAGATTTAATTGTTAATTATACAGATGATAAAGTTCTGCTGACAGGTGACTGCAATCTCGTTTATAAAGGCGAAATTGAATATTGATTTAATATATAAAAAGGGACTGTTCAAAACAGTCCCTTAAATTATTGTTTAGCATCCTGTGCCGCAGTGCGCATTGTGCGCGCGGCACACG
>JAMPEQ010000005.1 GCA_023665085.1 Bacteroides sp. | reverse complement strand
TTTTTTGTGTCTACTTTTATTTTACTCTTTCATTTCAACTGCGCATTTTTTATTTTAAAGGAGAGAGATTATGGATTTATTGGATAAAATATTAAGCGAAGATTTTAATCTTAGCTATTATTTCAGAAACGAAGAATACGACACGATGTATGTGGGCTTAATGAATAAGGAAATCAACTATAAGTCATTGCTTAAGGATGATAGTCAAGCAAGAGAAAGGCTTTCAATTATATTTGAAGATTATTCAAATGATGTTGATCCACTAATTAAAAGAGCTGAAATAGAAGGTTTCAAATTAGGCTTAAGATGCGGAATTGAAATTTATAAAAGTTCAAAAATATAATTGGAGGGAATGCTATCCCTGTCACTCCTTTTCTTTTTATATTACAAAAAAAAAGACTTGTGCGAATGCACAAGTCTTTAAATATAAGTTTCATTAGTCAGCTGAATAAGGTAAGATAGCAATGTGTCTTGCTCTCTTAATAGCTGTTGTAAGCTCTCTCTGGTGCTTTGCACAGGTACCTGTTACACGACGAGGAAGAATCTTTGCTCTTTCAGAAACAAATCTCTTGAGTCTTGTAACATCCTTGTAGTCGATTTCTTCAACCTTTTCTACACAGAAAACGCATACTTTTTTACGGCTCTTGCGAGGACCGTTTTGCTTATTGTATGCCATAATAGTTTCCTCCTTTAAAATGGTAGGTCGTCGTCATCATCGACGATCTCTTCAAAATCTGAATTGTCAGCACTAGCATAGCTTGGTGCCGGCTGTGAGAATGCGTTGTTAGTTGTACCGCTCTCAGCCTTTGAGCCGCAGAATGATACATTGTTAGCAACAACTTCTACCTGCTTTCTATTATTGCCTTCCTTGTCGGTATAATTACTTGTCTGAATTGTACCTTCGATAGCAATCATAGAACCTTTGTGAAAATAGCGTGAAATAAATTCCGCTCTCTGTCTCCAAGCAATACAGTCAATGAAATCAGCCTGTCTTTCCTGACCTTGTGACTGATAATTTCTGTCACATGCAATCTGGAAGCGAAGAACTGATACACCTGACGGTGTAGTGCGAAGCTCAGGCTCATAGGTAAGACGCCCCATGAGTGCAACCATGTTAATCATTTGTACTCCCCCTTATTCGCCTTTAGCAACGATAAGTGAACGAAGAACACCATCAGTGATGTTGATTATACGGTCAAGCTCTGCAGGGAATTTTTCATCGCTGGTAAAGTTGATAACCATATAATAGCCCTCATTCTCGTAGTTGATAGGATATGCAAGCTTACGCTTACCCCATGTTTCAACTTCGCCAAGAGTGCCATTCTTCTCGATGAGCTCACAAAACTTTTCTTTGAGAAGCTCAACTGCATCCTCTCCGTTTGAAAGAGAGAAAACCATTACGATTTCGTAATTTCTTGATGCCATTCTTAAGCACCTCCTTCTGGTCTTAGTGGCCTACGCCTTTGCATAGGCAAGGATTACCTTTATAATTAAAGGCTTAGATATTATATCAAATAGTACAAGTCTTGTCAACAATTTTTTTGTACCATTTGTTTTTTACAATTATACATATTTCAGCACGTCAATGATATCCTCAATAACCGGCACACCGTCAGTCAAATTCTGATTCTTAAACCAGCCGAAGTTCATTCTGATTGCTTTCATTCCAGCGTCCAGAGCACCTTTGATATCATTTATCGGATGATCACCCACATAAACACATTCTTCAGCCTTAAGTCCAAGCTTTTCGGCAGTGTAAATAAACAACGCCGGATCAGGCTTATGCACGCCCACATCACCGCTGACAACAACTATATCACAGTATTGACGCAGACCGCTGGTGTCCATTTTGTGATTTTGAAGTATTGACGGCCCATTGGTGATTACACCTGTAGTATAACCTTTTTGCTTAAGCTCTTTAAGCAATACAGGTGAATTAGGAAAAACAACATTGAAATCACCGAAATTTGTGTCATAGTGATTTGCAAGAACTGATGGTGATGGTGCATCGGTCCAATGCCATTTTTCAACGAGCATAGCATACCATTTTTCCCTGTCAACATACCCGCCTTTTCCTGTTACACGCATATCCTGCTTACGTATTTCTTTTTCTTCATATGAAATGCTCGGACAGAAACAGTCAAGAAAGGCATCCATATAATTTTCAAATGCTTCTGTTCTGTCCTGCAGAGTTTCATCAAAATCAAATAACACTGCTTTTATCATTATTCAATTGCTCCTTCAGTTCATCAACAGATGAAAACTTCCTTTCCGCTCTGATATATTTTACCAACTCAACTCTTACGGTTTTGCCGTATAAATCACCGCTGAAATCAAAAATGTGTGTTTCGGCGGTAGGCACTTCGGTCTGCCATGTAGGGCGCACACCTATATTAGTGAACGCCTTATACTCAGCACAGTCAATAAATACACGGCTTTCATATACGCCGAATTTCGCAGTGGTAAGTCCCTCGGGTAAATACTGGTTTATTGTAGGAAAACCGATAGTTCTTCCGCGCTTATCTCCGTGAAAAACCTCACTTTCAAAGGTAAAATTATATCCAAGCATATCTTTTGCCCTTTCCATCTCACCATTTGAAACAGCTTCTCTTATTCGTGTAGATGAAATTGGACTGCCGTCAAAATCCTGATGCTCAAGTATTCTTACCCACACATCCTTGTCTGCCAGATATTTGCGAAGATCCAGTGCAGACCAGCCTGCCTTTTTACCAAAACGAAAATTAAAACCGCATAGAATAATTCCTGCATTAAATCTTTCGAGAAGTATTTTTTCAATAAACTCTTCTCCCGACAAATTTTTAATTTCACCGAAATCTGCAAAAATAGTGCCAGGATACCTTTTTTCAAAAATACTTTTTTGAAGAAGTGAAAATTTGTTATTTACACTGTAAATAATAGTGTTTTCCGCACCGGTGATGACTGTCTGGTGTGCCTTGTGCATTCCGTCAAAATCACCAAGTGCAACAGCTATTCTTTTTTTATCTGTACTTTTATCCATAGTTTCATTTTACCAGCAGTCTTTTAACTGCCAGCTCCTGTTTTTCAAAATCTGCTTTGCCGAGACCGAGGAATTCACCCCGCTGATTATAAACTCTGTAAAAATTATTACCAAGCTTCTTTCTAAGTCTGTCAAGAGCAAGAGCACCGCCATTGGAAAAACGCCTTGCCTGTGCATCAGTTACAGCAATGCTGTCATAAGATGAAAAGATTTTTTCAATATCAATAATTACATCTTCAAAATCCAATGACTTGTCCTTAATTTCCTGCAGCTGCTCTATTGTAACACAATCGTCAAGTGTAAAGCCCATAGCAAGAGTTCTCTTGAGGCTTGTCATTACCGCACCACATCCAAGCCTCCTGCCTATATCATCAATAAGAGTTCGTATATATGTACCCTTTGAACAGATAACATCAATAGTGTATTCGTTTCCGTCGGATTCAACAAGCTCAAGCTTTTTTATTTCAACTTCACGTGCCTGACGTTCAACCTCAATTCCTTGCCTTGCAAGGTCATAGAGCCTTTTTCCGCCGACCGACACCGCTGAATACATAGGCGGTATCTGCGAAATAACGCCTCGGAATTCAGGAAGTATATTTTCAACATCCTCTTTTGAAGCATTTACATCATACTCGCCTGTAATATTACCTGTAATATCAAGAGTGTCAGTAGTTTTACCGAGTATAAAAGAAGCGCGGTAGCCCTTATCACTGTCAGGCAGATAATCAAGAAATTTTGTTGCCCCGCCTATCATAACAGGCAAAACTCCTGTAGCCATAGGATCAAGAGTGCCTGTATGACCTGCTTTTTTAATTCTTGTAATGCCGCGCACCTTTGCCACTGTACCGAAAGATGTGATATCTTTATCTTTATTAATACAAATAATACCTGTCATTTAAGAAGCTCTCCGCATTTGTCAACAAGTCTCTTTCTTGCCTCAGTAATATCACAATCCATACGGCAGGCAGCTGCCTGTGCGTGACCGCCTCCGCCGAATGCTTTGGCAATTTCAGCGGCATTGACTGATTCAAACGTTCTTATAGAGGCCTTGCAGGTGCCGTCAGTCTTTTCCTTGATAGTTATACCGATTTCAACGCCTTCAATCTGCCTTGTAAGAGGAGCAATTGCCTCAGTTTCCTGCTCGCTTGAGCCTGTTTCCTCATACATTTTCTGCGTGATAGTGATAATACAAATACGCTCATTGTTAAAGAAACGCATTGAATCAAGTGCAAGTCTTTCCAGCTTTGCATAGGTCTTTGTTTTAGATTCAAACATTGCCCTGTTGATAGCTCCGTTATCAGCACCAAGCTCTATAAGCTCTGACGCTGCACGGTATGTATCTGCCGTTGTGGAGGCATATCTGAAGCAGCCCGTGTCGGTAGTAAGTCCTGTGTAGAGACATCCTGCAAGTCTTTTATCAATCTCTACTCCAAGCTCTTTAATTATTTTGAACATAATCTCACAGGCCGCAGGTACATCCTCCAAAAGCAGTACATCCGCATATTCGGTATTTGTCGAATGGTGGTCAATGCACATATCAATATGGTATTTACCCTGAAGCTCACCCAGAAGATTATCCGTTGCAACATCAACTGCAACCACATAATCCGGCTTGAATTTGATTTGGGCAATGTCACTGTACATATAGCTGTATTTTTTCGGAATTTCATCAGCATTTTCAACACAGCATATTTTTCCCAGCTTATACAAAGCACGGCACAGTGCAAAACCGCATCCTAATGTGTCACCGTCAGGATGAGCATGTGTCAGTATTAAAATATTGTCCTTCTCTTTTAAAAGAGCTGCACATTCTTTAACATCAATTCTCATTATTTAAGTCCTTGATTTTTTCAAATAAATCCATACCCTTTGCTATTGAGTCATCTGCAATAAACTTTAGCTCAGGGCTTTTGCGAAGATGAAGCCTTGTTCCAAGCTGTTTTCTGATATAACCCTGTGCACTTTCAAGTCCCTTAACAGCACTTTTTGCAGTGTCAATACCCTCTATAGCACTGATGTATATCTTTGCATAGCTTAAGTCACCGCTTACCTCTGCCTTAACAACTGTAAGCATTCCGTTTACACGCGGATCTTTAAGCTCACGCATAATTGATATAATCTCACGCTTAATATCTTCGCTTATTCTGTCAATATGAAATCCTGCCATAATTAGTCCCTATATTCCTCTACAATATATGCCTGAAGAATATCGCCTGCCTGAATGTCATCCCATCCGTCAAGACTGATACCGCATTCGTAACCTGAGGATACTTCTTTAACCTCATCCTTGAAACGCTTGAGGTTAGCAAGCTTGACATTGGCAATTTCTTTGCCCTTTCTGATAACTCTTACCTTACCGTCACGCTTAATGCTTCCTGATGTAACGAGTGAGCCGGCGATTGTACCGGCAGAAGAAATTTTATAAACCTCTCTTACCTCAACCTCGCCTGTGTCAACATCACGGTACTTAGGAGCTCTCATTCCTCTCATAGCTCTTTCGATATCTTCAATTGCATCATAAATAATGTCGTACTGTTTAATTTCAACTCCGTCACGGCTTGCATTATCAGCAGCAATCTGGTCAACACCAATATTAAATGCAACTATAATTGCATTTGATGCATTTGCCAGCATAACATCGCTTTCACTTACTGCACCTACTGCACCATGAACAATTTTAACATTTACTTCGTCATTTTCAATCTTAAGAAGTGACTGCTTAACTGCCTCAACAGATCCCTGAACATCTGCTTTGATGATGATGTTAAGCTCCTTCATCTCACCCTCCTGAATAGTGTCAAACAGAGTGTCAAGAGTAACCTTCTGGAAGAGCTTGAATTCTTCTTCCTTCGCTTTTTCCTTTCTCTGTTCAACCAAGGCTCTTGCAAGCTTTTCGTCAGAAACGGCATTGAATTCATCACCGCTCATAGGTGCACTGTCAAGTCCCATAATCTCTACAGGAACAGACGGACCTGCCGAACGGATTGATTTTCCGTGGTAGTCAGTCATAGCTCTTATCTTACCAACAGCTGTACCTGCCACAATTACATCGCCTGAGTTAAGTGTACCATTCTGTACAAGAAGTGTAGCAATAGGACCTCTGCCCTTGTCAAGCTTAGCCTCAATAACAACACCCTTTGCTGTACGGTCAGGATTTGCTTTAAGCTCTGACACCTCAGCAACAAGAAGAATTGTTTCAAGAAGCTTGTCGATACCCATTTTAGTCTTAGCAGAAACAGGAACACAGATAATATTTCCGCCCCACTCTTCAGGTACAAGCTCATGCTCTGTAAGCTGCTGCATAATACGGTCAGGGTTTGCACCCTCTTTATCCATTTTGTTGATAGCCACAATAATTTCAACACCTGCAGCCTTTGCATGATTGATTGCCTCAATTGTCTGCGGCATGATACCGTCGTCTGCTGCAACAACAAGCACTGCAATATCAGTTGCCATAGCACCTCTTGCTCTCATTGCGGTAAATGCTGCGTGACCAGGTGTGTCAAGGAAAGTAATTTTCTGACCGTTCACTTCAACCTGATATGCACCGATAGCCTGAGTAATTCCGCCTGCCTCGGTAGAAGTTACATCCGTATCACGAATTGCATCAAGTATAGATGTTTTACCATGGTCAACGTGTCCCATTACGCAGATAACAGGAGGTCTTTCAACAGCATTTTCATCGTCTTCAATTTCTTCCTCAATAATCTGCTCTTCAATAGTAACGACTACCTTATGCTTAACCTTTGCACCAAGCTCTGTTGCAACGATTTCTGCAGTATCATAATCGATAACCTCGTTTACTGTCGCCATAACACCAAGCACCATGAGCTTCTTGATAACCTCAGTTGCAGTCATACGAAGAAGACTTGCAAGCTCGCCGACAGTGATTTCATCAGGTACTTCAATAGTAATCTGCTGCTTCTTTCTCTGTGCTTCAATACGAGCAAGACGCTGTGCCTCAGTCTCCTTCTTTGAACGGGCATGCATACCCTGCGGTCTCTGCTTTCTGTATTGCTTTGACTTCTGGTTAAGCTTTTGCTTTTTCTGATAATCACCCATGTTTGAAGCCGGCGCAATATCCTCATATTTCTGATTGTACTTTTCAAGATCAACTGTGTTTACTCTTGTGTCAACACGGCGGGCTTCACCCTTTGTTCTTGCCTGAGGGGCTTTGTTAGCCTTTTTCTTTGCTTTTTCTTCGTCACGCTTTGCAGCCTGCTCTGCCATCTGAAGAATAGCTGCCTGACTCTGATGCTTTTTGTTGTCAGATTTTTTGGCATTGTTTTTATTCGGCTTGCTTTTATCTGCTTTTTTGCCTGAATTCATATATTTATCCAGACTTTCCACGCTGTTGTCCTGAGTGATTTTTTCAAAAAGGATATTCAGTTCACTTTCCTCAAGAACAGTATTTGCAGTTTTTTTGCCTTTACAATATTCTGACAGAATATTGATAATTTCTTTGTTATCTTTTCCGAAATCTTTTGCTACATCGGAAACCTTAACCTTAATTACCATTCACTTGTTCCTCCTGTTCCAATAATAATGAAATAATTTTTTTTGTAAAATTTTCGTCGTCTACAGTAATAATGCCTGCTTTATAACCTACGGAAAAATGAATTTCATTCATTGTAAGTTCTGTCTTGTAAATAGGAATATCTATATTATTGACAGCAATTGTTCTTTCAAATTCCTTTTGCAGTCTCGGCGATGTGTCACTGCAAAGCAAAATCATTTTCGCCCTGCGCTTTTTTACAGCCTGATCTGCCATGTCATGCCCCATCGAAAGCCTGCCTGCTCTTCGAGCCAGACCAAGCATTGAAAGGGTTTTTTCCTTAAGCATTATTCATCTCTTCTTCCATAGCATTGTAAACCTCTTCACTGATTTGTGTGGAGAAAGCACGTTCAAATGCTCTCTTTTTTCTTGCTTTTTTCAGGCAGTCGGGATTTTTACAAACATAAGCACCTCTGCCTGATTTTTTGCCTGTAAGGTCAAGGGATATTTCACCGTCAGGACTTTTTACAACACGAACCAGTGTGCGCTTATCAAACATTTCTCCGCAGCCGGTGCACATTCTTAAAGGTACTTTTTTTGTCTTCATAAAATCTCTCCCAAATATATATATTAATCTATATTATTCTTCTGTACCCTCAAAAAATCCTGATTCAGGTTTAATATCAATATTCCAGCCTGTAAGTCTTACTGCCAGACGAACGTTCTGACCTTTATTACCGATAGCCAATGAAAGCTGATCGTCAGGAACAGTAGCACGGCAGGTCTTTGCCTCTGCATCAATAATTTCTATTGAGCAAACCTCTGACGGTGCAAGTGCTGCTGCAACAAGCTCTTCAGGATTGTCACTGTATTTGATGATATCAATCTTTTCACCGCCGAGAACTTCAACGATATTTGATACTCTCTGGCCTTTAGGACCGATACAAGCGCCAACAGGATCAACCTCTTCCTGATTTGTGTATACAGCAATTTTTGATCTTGAACCAGCCTCTCTTGATACAGACTTGATTTCAATTGTGCCGTCATAAATTTCAGGAACTTCCTGCTCAAACAAACGTCTTACAAGTCCCGGATGTGTTCTTGAAATCATAATCTTAGGACCTTTGCCTGTTTCTTTTACATCAACAACAAATACCTTGATGCTGTCACCCTCACGAAGAACCTCGCCCGGCACCTGCTCACTCTTAGGAAGAACTGTTACATTCTTGCCGATAACGAGAGTTGCATTGTTTGTTATAGGATCAACTCTGTCAATCTTAGCAGTAACAAGCTCCTGATTTTTAGACTTGAATTCCTCATACATCTTGCCTCTTTCAGCCTCTCTGAGACCTTGGCGGATAACCTGCTTTGCCTTTTGAGCAACAACTCTGCCGAGATTTTTTGTTTTAATAGGAATATCAACTGTTTTGCCGACCTTAGCTGATTTTCTGATCAGCTGTGCCTGCTCAAGTGTGATATCTGTGTCAGGATCTTCAATTTCATCAACAACATTTTTGCGGACATAAACCTTAATTTTCTGCTTTTCTTCATCAATATCGCAGTGGATTATATCCTTGCTGTTGTAGTCACGCTTAAGTGATGAAATAATTGCAGCAGAAATTTTCTCATAAATATCTGCAGCTGATATACCTCTTTCCTCCTCAAGAAGCTTTACTGCCTCAAAAAACTCTTTACTCATTTTCCTATCATCCTTTCATAATATACTATGGTGTATTGTTTCTTAATTTTCAAAGTCCCTCATATCAAAGTCGTCAAGCTTAACATAAGAGGTTTCTTTTTTGTCAACTGTCAGCTCTTCGCCGTCTGCAAGTGTAAGAGTGATTTTTCCGTTTTCAAAACTGTTTAGAATTCCACTGAAATCTCTCACTTTTTCAATAGGGCGGATAAGCCTCATCATAACCTTTGAACCTATAAATTTGCAGAAATGCTCAGGTGTTATAAGCTCTCTTTCTATACCGGGTGAGCTCACTTCAAGTGTATAGCTCTGGCTGATCGGATCTGCCTCATCAAGCGGTTTTGTTACTGCGTGAGTTAAATTTACACAGTCATCAATTGACACTCCGCCTTCCTTATCAATAAATATGCGCAGATACCAGTCTGTACCCTCTTTCAGAAAGCGTATATCCCAGATATCAAGCCCGAGCTCTTTTGCGTATGGCTCTACCAGTTCAAAAACCTTTGATACGGTATTGTTTTTTCCTGCCAAATTAAAACCTCCTTAATATAATAACAAGAGAGTGGACCAAAGCCCACTCTCACCATGAGAATATAAATTAACCATATTTATAATATCACTTTCAACAAAAAAGTCAAGTACTATTTTAATAATATTATATATTAAATGTGTAAAATTGATGTTGCCAGACCGAAATAAATCAAAAGTGACAGTGCATCCATAACAGTTGTAATAAACGGCGATGATATTACAGCAGGATCCAGCTTGAGTTTCTTTGCTAAAATAGGAAAAGCACAGCCAACCATCTTAGCAAAAATAATTTCAATAACAAGTGTGAGGCTGATAACCAAATCTACCTTTACAGTAATGCCGTTCATGCCCAAAAGACTTCTGTCGATAAGCCATATCTTAACAAAGTTGACAGCAGCAAGAGTAATGCCGCATACCATACCTACCCTAAACTCTTTCCACATAACCTTCAAAATATCCTTGAAGTCTATTTCCTTAATAGAAAGAGCACGAATAATAACAGCGCTTGCCTGTCCTCCGGCATTACCGCTTGTGCCTGTAAGCATTGGGATGAATGATGTGAGGATAATAAGTGCCGAAAGCTTATCCTCAAAAGCATTTAAAATCATACCGGTAAATGTGGCACTCACCATAAGGAACAACAGCCATAAAATTCTCGATTTCCATGTTTCAAAAACACCCATTTTGAGATACGGCTTTTCATTAGGCATAATCGCATTCATCTTATGGATATCCTCAGTGTTTTCATCAACAAGTACATCCAAAGCATCATCGACTGTAATAATACCTACAAGTCTGTTTTCCATATCAACAACAGGCAAAGCAAGAAAATCATATTTGCTGAACAAATCCGCTGCTTTTTCCTGGTCATCATGGGTGTTGATATAGATAATATTTGTTTCCATGAGATCTTCGATTTTATCGTCCTCTTCGTGCAACAGAAGATCTTTTACTGTTATTACACCGATAAGATGTCTTGACTCATCTGTAACATAGCAGGTGTAAATAGTTTCTTTGTCGACACCTGTGCGCTTGATTCGTTTGAACGCATCTTCAACTGTTGTATCTTTTTTCAAATCAACAAACTCAGGTGTCATGATTGAGCCTGCACTGTCTTCGGGGTATTTCAGCAGAGTATTGATAGATGCTCTTGTCTGAGAGTCAGTATTTCGCAGAATTCTTTTTACAATTGTTGCAGGCATTTCTTCAATAATGTCAACAGTATCATCAAGATAAAGTTCATCAATAACCTCTCTGAGCTCTGTATCCGAAAAGGCACGGATAAGTGCCTCCTGTGCATCAGCATCAAGTTCAACAAATACCTCTGCAGCCTCTTCTTTGGGTAAAAGGCGGAAGAAAAGATTTCTTTGCTCACTTTCAAATTCTTCAAAAATCACTGCAATGTCTGCAGGGTTTATTTCAACTAAAATGGCTTTTATTTCTGCGTAATTTTTTTTGCTGTAAAGGGATGAGATATTTTCTACAATCTCTTCTTTGCTCATATCTTCAATATTCATAGAAAATCTCCTTTCCGCAGTGCTGTTTTATTCGCTTCTATAAAAAGGTTTTTCATCCTTGTCATAAGTGTTTGCAGCAATTCTTTTTGTAATTTTATAAAGCAGCAGAATTACAATTATTCCTCCTGCAACGGCTGAAATGACAACCAAAAATTCTTCGTTTTCATAAAATCTTGTACCTTTGATTAAAGACACAAATTCTCCGTTTTCTATCTCTTCTTTTACTTGCTCAATGCTTTTGTCAACACGCTTAAGCTTTATGCAGTATTCTCTTATACTTCCGTCAGATGCCGTACAAATAATAGGAATATCAACCTCTTGACCAACACTTAATGTCAGCTCAATCGGAGCACAGTGTGCATTGATGTCCTCGGCAACAGGTGTAATGACTAAATTTGTCAAATCCTGCGGAATGTACAGCTTATAGGTGCTTTCATTTTTGCTGATTTCAGGAGAAATCTCACCATAAATACATTCTATCTCAGATAAATGATTATTTGAATTTATGTCATATTCTGCCGGATTAGAGTAGATAAAGGTGTAAATCGTACTGCCTGTTGCATACTCAATTTTTGCCATAATTCCTGCCTGCTTGTTTGCTTCATCATAGATATAGCTTACAAACAGCTCACAGCTGCCCTTTATTGAATAATCCTCAAGGCTTGGTGACATGGTATTGTCATTCAGAGTGATAGTATAGTTCATTATATCACTGCTGAAACTTTGGTCAATTACTGCATTTTTAAAGCTGATTGATACCAGCTTTGGTTTTTCCTGCTCAGTTGTGACAGATACTTGTTCAATCATGCTTTTAGGGCTTGCCGCGGTCTTATCAGCCGAAAATGCCTGAAAGGGCAGTGAAGTCAATAGCATTATTAACATTAAGGTCATTGCAAATGCAGTTGTTTTTCTCCTCATAAAAACCACCTTATTCTGCCATGATGTAGCTTATGCTTTCAATGTTATCAAGTGCTTTTTTTGTGTTGTCTTTGTTCTTGGCAGATATATAGTAAATAATATTTTTGCTGTTTTTTTCTTTTTTTTCCTCAAGCTCTTTTTCGATTGCAGAAGAATTTTTTGAGTTTATACTGATATGCTTTACCTCTAACAGCTTTATGTTGCTGTCTATGTCTGCATACAGCTTTGAAGCGAGTTTTTCAAAGCCATCATCAAAGCTTGCTGAAAGCTCTTCAGGAAGATCACAGTAATCAAGAGCAAATACTGTAATTCCCATTCCCGAAGCCTCTTCAATAATACTTTTGATATAGCCGTATGCACTGTCACTGTTCGGACTGAGATATGTGCTTGCACTGCTGTCTCTGTACAGCTTTCCCCCTGAAATAAGGGCAGTTGTCAAATCGGAGTTAGGTGCAATATTATCCTTGTAACAGCAAATTCTTGCAACGGGCAGTACATCGTTTTCCAGCATAAAGGAAATAGATTTTTCCAAATCGTTTGCAGGTGATGATACAGCCTTATAGGTTTCTATCGTAGCCAGACGGCTGAGATAACTTATTGTGCCGTCATCACGTTTCAGATCAAACATTGCACTTATATAATTTTGCTGCTGCAGCTCATCTGTTATTGATGTCAGCATAACACCGCCGTCCATCGCCAGAGGAGTAATTTCTTTGGCTGAAATGTTAAGCTCCATCTTGCTTATGTCGGCCGACTCATTCGTCTGCTCAAAATTTTCAGGCATAGCATTTCGCTGAATATTTACATCCATAATTGTATAGCCTATACCTATAACAAAACAGCACAATACAGCTATAATAAGTCTTTTTAACAGCTTATCAAAATTATCTCTGGTGAAAATCGGCTTTTTTACAGTGGGACGTCGGTTGTCAAATTTATCAGAGCCGTTTCCTGCTTCAATATATTTGTCGGCAAAATTTATTTTTCTGCCTTTAACCTCTTCGGTCCACTTTTCGCCGCGCTTTTTATTGTTGTAAAAGCGTTTCTTTTTCATTGCGTTTCTTACAGTTCCTTTGCGTTATTTTTTAATGCCATTATAGTTTCTTCGGGATTTTCACTGTTAAACACCGCGGAGCCTGCCACAAATACATTTGCGCCCGCCTTTGAAGCAGTCTTTATGGTCTGCGGATTGATTCCGCCGTCAACCTGAATATCAATATCAGGTGATACCCTGCGTATCTCTGTAATTTTCGGCATAGTGCTTTCCATAAAGCTCTGCCCGCCGAAGCCCGGCTCAACCGTCATTACCAATATCATAGAAAGTTTATCAAGATATGGCATAACAACATCGGCAGGGGTATTTGGCTTAACAGCAAGTCCGGCCCTGCAATTAAGAGAAAGAATTTTGTCAATAGTTTCTTCAATATCATCCTCACACTCTGCATGAAAGGTTATGATATCTGCACCGGCATTTACAAAATCATTTATATATTTGAGAGGATGTGAAATCATAAGATGCACGTCAAAATATTTTTGGCAAACCTTTCTGAGTGATTTGATAACAGGAATACCGATTGATATATTCGGAACAAAGCATCCGTCCATAACATCAAGATGAATCATATCGGCTTTTTCACATTTTTTAAGCTCACTTTCAAGATTAGCGAAATCTGCTGCAAGCACAGATGGTGAAATCTTAATTTCCATAACTATATTCTCTCTTTTTCATCAGTTTATTTGCAATGGGCATATTTGCACGAATATATTATACTTTAAATTTATACTAAAATCAACTTAAATAAAAATATAACTTGTTTTTGAAAATCTGTTGTAGTATTATATATGCGATAATTACAGGAGGCGATATAATGATTTCTGCAAATAACATAACTGTTCAGTTTGGCGGCAGAACCTTGTTTGAAAGAGTTAATGTAACTTTTTCACCCGGCAACTGCTATGGTATTATTGGTGCAAACGGTGCAGGTAAGTCAACATTTTTAAAGGTGCTTTCAGGTGAGCTTGACTCTCAAAAGGGCGAGGTATTTATTACACCCGGTGAGAGATTGTCCGTTCTTAAGCAGGACCACTTTGCCTATGATGAATATGAGGTTATCAGAACTGTTCTTATGGGAAACCCGCGTCTTATTGAAATTATGGAGGAAAAGGATGCCCTCTATATGAAAGAGGATTTCTCTGAGGAAGACGGAATTAAAGCAGGTGAGCTTGAGGCTGAATTTGCTGATCTTGACGGCTGGAATGCTGAAAGCGACGCTGAATTCATGCTCAATAAACTTGGTGTGCCTGACGAATTTCACTATATGCAGATGTCAGAGCTTCCGTCTGATATGAAGGTTAAGGTGCTTCTTGCACAGGCTCTTTTCGGCAATCCTGACATTTTACTTCTTGATGAGCCTACAAACCACCTTGATTTATCGGCTATCCGCTGGCTTGAAAATTTCCTTATGGATTTTGAAAATACTGTTATTGTTGTATCTCATGACAGACATTTTCTTAACAAGGTCTGCACTCATATCTGTGATGTTGACTATGGTAAAATTCAGCTTTATACAGGCAACTACGATTTCTGGTATGAATATACACAGATGCGTCAGCGCCAGGCAAGAGATCAGAACAAGAAAAATGAGCAGAAGATTAAAGAACTGCAGGAATTTATTCAGCGTTTCTCTGCAAATGCTGCAAAATCAAAGCAGGCAACAAGCAGAAAAAAACAGCTTGACGCTCTTGAAATGATAGATATGCCTGTTTCAAGCAGACGCTTTCCGTTTGTTGATTTCAAGCCTGACAGAGAGTGCGGAAATGATTTGCTTCGTGTTGACCACCTTTCAAAAACTATAGGTGACAGAAAGGTTCTTGACGATATATCATTTGTTATTCACCCAAGAGAAAAGGTAGCCTTTGTCGGCTCTGATGTTGTGGCAAAAACTACTTTGTTCAAAATTATTATGGGTGAAATGGAAGCTGACGAGGGTTCATATAAATGGGGTGTCACCACCAGCCAGAGTTACTTCCCAAGTGACAACAGTGAATATTTTGACGGCGTTGAGCTTTCTCTTGTTGACTGGCTTAGACAGTATACAACATATACTCTTGAGGCTGACATCAGAGGCTGGCTCGGAAGAATGCTGTTCTCAGGCGAAGAAGCATTGAAAATGGCAAATGTACTTTCAGGAGGCGAAAGAGTAAGGTGTATGCTTTGCAAGATGATGCTTTCAGGTGCAAATGTTCTTCTTCTTGACGAGCCTACAAACCATCTTGACCTTGAATCCATCACCGCACTTAACAATGGTCTTATCCGTTATCCCGAAACAATTCTGTTTACCTCTCACGACCACCAGTTTGTGCAGACAATCGCAGACAGAATTATTGAAATTTCAGGCAATACAATTCTTGACCGCAAGGGAACATATGACGAATTCCTCGAAGACTTCAATGAGGATCAGTTAAAGAAATATTAATTTTAATCATATATATTTAGAAAGAGCAGTTGATTTTTCAACTGCTCTTTTTTTGCAATGCCGAGGACGGCATTACGAAAAAATTCGTCTTTAGTATTTCACAAAAGCATAAAAAGGGTGTACCGCTTAGCAGTACACCCTTTATTCTTAATATAGATTAATCATTTTCAAGCAAACCTTTGTAGAATTCACAGTAATCTTCTCGTTTATCTGCGGTGAATGCCATTGCTTCACGCGGATGTCTGTTAAGCTGACCTGTAAGCATATACTGCACATCATATCCCCATACAACGCCGCTTGCTTTTAACGGATTAATATACTTTTCAAGGAAAGTAAGCAGGCTGTAAAGATTGTATTTAGGATTTTTCAAAAAGCCTAACAGAAGCTCCATTGCACAGTTTCCTGCACCTCTGCCCATGCCTGATGCTGTTGCATCAAGGTATGATACACCGTATGAAAGAGTTTCAATTGTGTTTGCAAAAGCAAGATTTTGATTGTTGTGAGCATGAAAACCAATTGCTTTGCCGTATTTCTCAGCGTACTCAAGATATTTCTTTGCCAGCTTGCCTGCTGATTCAGGATAAAGTGAGCCGTAGGAGTCAACAAGATAAATAACATCAACAGAGCTCTCACCAAGCATTGTCAGTGCCTCTTCAACCTGCTCTGTGTTAGCCTGACTGATAGCCATGATGTTGCAGGTGGTTTCATATCCAAGTTTATTGAAATATTCTATCATTTCGATTGCTGCAGGAATCTGGTGAATATAGCACGCAACACGCACCATATCAATAACGCTTTCGCTCTTCGGCAAAAAGTCTTCCTTAAAGTCACATCTGCCAACATCAGCCATAACAGCAATTTTCATATCGCTTACATTGTCGCCTACAATTGCACGAATATCTTCCTCGTTGCAGAACTTCCATTTGCCGAATTCGTCGGGATTAAACAGGTTCTTAGATGCTTTGTATCCAAATTCCATGTAGTCAACACCTGATTTGATATTTGTTTTGTAAAGCTCTGTAACAAATTCATCAGTAAATTCAAAATTATTGCAAAGTCCTCCGTCACGGATTGTTGCGTCAAGCACTTTTACGTCTGTACGAACAGACATTAAATTTCCTTTTCTTACAGTCATAACTATAATTCCTTTCCTACTATATGTTAATTATATAAATTCTACTTTTGTGCTTTAAAGTCCCAGCACTTTAAAGCGTTTTACATATTATAGCAAAAGAAGTTACAAAGGTCAATAGTTAAATGCTTGTTTTTTTATAAAAAATACGGCAGAAATATCTTCTGCCGTATACATAGTATGTAATATTAAATTAGTCGTTAGCGTGACCTGCTGCACCAAATACAACATCAATCTTATGCTCAACAACCTCTTCAATCAGGTTTCTTGCAGGAGTGAGATACTGTCTTGGATCAAAGTGGGTTGGGTTTTCTGCAAAATGCTTTCTTACAGCTGCGGTCATTGCAATACGAATGTCAGAGTCAACATTGATTTTGCAAACTGCCATTGATGCAGCCTCACGAAGCATTTCTTCAGGAATACCGATAGCATCAGGCATTTCACCGCCGAACTCATTGATTGTCTTGATGTGATCCTGATTTACTGATGAAGCACCGTGAAGTACGATTGGGAAGCCAGGAAGTTTTTTGCCGATTTCTTCAAGAATATCAAAACGAAGCTGTGGCTTCTGACCAGGCTTAAATTTGTATGCACCGTGGCTTGTGCCGATTGCAATAGCAAGTGAATCAACGCCTGTTCTTGTTACAAAATCATAAACCTCTTCAGGCTTTGTGTATGAAGCATCTTCAGCGTCAACCTGAACATCATCCTCTACACCGGCAAGTGTACCAAGTTCACCCTCAACAACAACGCCGTGAGCGTGTGCATATTCAACAACCTTCTTTGTGAGAGCAACATTCTCTTCGTAAGGAAGTGAAGAGCCGTCAATCATAACTGATGTAAAACCGCCGTCGATGCATGACTTACAAGTTTCAAAATCAGGACCGTGGTCAAGATGAAGAGCAATTGGAATGCCTGTTTCATCAGCAGCAGCCTTTACCATAGCAACAAGATAATCATGTGATGCATATTTTCTTGCGCCTGCTGAGCACTGAAGAATTACAGGTGCGTTAAGCTTTTTAGCAGCTCTTGTGATGCCCTGTACAATTTCCATATTGTTTACATTGAAAGCACCGATAGCGTAGCCGCCTTCGTATGCCTTTTTGAACATTTCTTTAGTAGTAACTAATGGCATAATTAAATTCTCCTATACATTTAAGTTTTTGGTTTTAAATTTCACCTGATATATTATACAACAATGTTAAATAAATATCAATAATTATTTGATAATCTTTCCGTTTAGCATATCAAAGCAATAGGTTTCTTCGTCAGTAACAATTTTTGCAATGCCTGAGCGGACCTCTGCCGAAATTATTTTTGCTTTATTGCTGCTTACTGTCTGCATGAATATTTCTTTTTGCTCTTCTGTATATGTTGATACATCATCACTTACAAAAAGAAGATTTCCGCAAAGACTGTTTACTTTTGCAACAATTTTTCTTTGCTCCATTGTCATATTGATATTGTTGTCGCGGAGCAGAAATACATCGGGATCATTCAGCCATGCTCTTCCGTCAAGATGTCTGCGGTTGATACTGTTCGTCAGCGTGAACTGCGTTGAAACATCCTCTCTTGAATATGCTTTGTTTTTCCAGCCAAGTCCCACGTCTGCACCGATTCGGCAAAAGTCAACCTTGCCGAAAGCAGAGGCAAGCGGAACACCACAGCCGAGAATGATTTTGTCACCGCAGCATTCACGAAGAAAATCCATAGCCTCGCACATAATTTCACCGCGTGTTTTGTTGTGAATAGGTAATTGGCAGCAGGCATAAAGAAAGTCAAGTTTAACCATATCATAACCCCAGTCCTCAAGTACAACCCTGAAAACTCGTTTAAGATGTTCTCTTACCTCGCTGTTATAAATGTCAAGAGCATAGAAACCGCCCCAGTTGTGTGATGCGTAATGAGTTTTGCCCTTTTTATCATGCACAAGCCAGTCCTTGTGATTTTTAAAAATATAAGATTTTGGTGTTACAGCAAATGGCGCAAGCCAAAGTCCTGCAAGCATGTTTTTCGAGTGAATTTTTTCTGCAGTATATTTCATTCCGTTTGGAAATTTCTTTTTGTCAGGTGTCAGCCAGTCACCCACAGTACGTTCATATCCGTCATCAATCTGAAAAATATCTATCTTCTTGTCAAGCTTTGATATCGCCTTAAGATCATTTATTACAATATCTTCAGTGACATTTGTGTAGTAGTTGTACCACGTGGTGTAACCACAGCTTCTTTCTACTCTTGGCTTTGCTATGTTCATAAGCTCAAAATACCTGTCAAAAGCTTTTTCGTAGCCGTCTTTGATTTCAGCAAGCTCAAGCACAGTTACATCGTCAGTAAATACCTTGCCCTCTAAATCCTTTGCAATAGTAATAGTATTTGAATTTGTGTTGTGGGTGATAACAGTATAGCCCACTCTTTCGCTGAGCGAACCGAAAAGTCTGATTTCATTACTATTTCTTATATAGCTGTATGAGTAGCCGTAGAAAATTCCCGGTTTTTCAGGATATTTGTGCCATAATAAATCTCCTGCACCCCATATTCCCAGAGGATTGAATTTAGCTTTTTCAACACCAAGACATTTTGGGTTGAATTCATCCATGCTGTCACTGATGCCATATTCTCTGCTTACAGTCCAGCTCTGGTATCCGTTGGTAAAAATTCTGTCGTCCTCATTATATGTGTTGTCAAATATGATTTCAAATTTTTCAAATTCAATGCTTTTCTTTGGCTTCAGATTAAGAGTAATAATATTATTGCTGTCTGAAAATTCTACGCTGAAGTCATTGTTTTCAGCACTTGCTGTTGATTTTTTTATTCCGTCTGCAAAGTAAGTAAAATTATATCTGTAATTCATAGGTTCTCTCCCTGTGTACATTATATTTTGATAGTATCATAAGTAAAAAAATATTTCAAGTAGATAAATACCGGTAGGGGATAATCACTTTTTTACTGGCAGCAGTTGTTTTTGGAATATCTATAACATGAAAAACTATCCCCGATAATAATATCAAGGATAGTTTTTTATCTTATTATTTTCTCTTTCTGACTATGAGTGTTCGCATTGAGTTTGCAATGGCAATAAGGCATACTCCCACATCACCGAATACTGCAAGCCACATAGCATTTTCATCAAAAATGCCTATCGCACATCCAATGATAATCAGTATTTTGACGAGCAATGAAAAGATGATATTTTCATGAACGATATTTAAAGTCTTTTTTGCAATTCTTCTGCCGATGGAAATCTTAGAAAGTGAGTCACCCATGATAACCATATCTGATGCTTCAATTGCAACGTCACTGCCTACACCGCCCATTGCTATACCCAAATCAGCCTGAGCAAGAACAGGGGCATCGTTTATACCATCGCCGGTGTATAAAACGGTTTTTCCGTTTTCCTGAAGCTCTTTAACCTTTGCAACTTTTTCATCAGGCAAAAGCTTTGAATAAACTGTATCAATACCTGCGTTTTCTGCAATGTTTTCAGCAATGTTCTGCTTGTCACCTGTAAGCATTATTGTCTTTGTAATGCCCTGTGCTTTAAGCTCGGCAATAGCTTTTTTGCTGTCACTTTTTATAATGTCTGCAAAGACGATATCACCCTTGAATTCTGTATCAGTACAGCAGTAAACAGCAGTGCCTATGCATTTTGTTTCGCTGAATTCAACACCTATTTCCTTCATAAGCTTTTCATTGCCGACATAGTATCTTACACCGTCAACTACAGCTGAAACACCCTTGCCTGCATAGTTCTTTGAATCTGTAACCTGCAAACTATCAGCATAATGACCGAAAGCAAGGCTGATTGATTTAGCAAGAGGATGTGTAGAATATTTTTCACATGCCGCAATAATTGCAAGAAGCTCGCGGTGGCTGTTGTCACTGCAATGGCAGTGGTGGCATTCGCACTGCACATATTCAAATTTTCCGCTGGTGATTGTACCTGTTTTATCAAAAACGCTTGTGTCAGCCTTTGAAAGTATTTCAAGGTAATTTCCGCCCTTAACTAAAATGCCCTCCCTTGAGCATGAACCAATACCGCCAAAGAAGCTGAGAGGGATAGATATAACCAACGCACACGGACATGAAACTACGAGAGCTGACAGACCTCTGTAAATCCATTCTTTCCATTCACCGCTAAGGAAAATAGGCGGAATAAGAATTATAAGAAGTGCAATCAGACAAACAATAGGTGTATAAATTCTTGCAAATCTGGTAATAAACTGCTCTGCGTTACTCTTTTTATCTTCTGAATCCTCAAGCATGTCAAGAATTTTTGCAACGGCGGAATCCTTGTATTTTTTAACGGCTTTAACCTTAATTGCACCGTCAAGATTTACTGAGCCTGCAAGCACCTCGTCTCCCATGCTCTTTGAAACCGGGATTGATTCGCCTGTAAGTGCTTTCATGTCGACCTGAGCATTGCCCTCGGTAATAACGCCGTCAACATCAAGCTTATCACCCGGTCTGATAATCATGATGTCACCGATTTCAACGCTGTCAGGATTAATAACGCTCTCTTTGCCGTCTCGGATTACAGTTACCTCCTGCGGTTTAAGTTCAAGCATGTTTTTGATGGATTTTCTGCTTCGCTGAACGGCAAGGCTCTGTAAAAACTCACCGATAGTGAACAGAAACATTACTGCGCAGCCCTCAACATATTCACCTACAGCAAATGCGCCCAGTGAGGCAATACTCATAAGGAAATTTTCATTAAAAATATCTCCGTGAATAATTCCCTCAACTGCTTCTTTGATTATATTAAATCCGACAATCAGATAGGATATACCAAAGCACAGCAGATAAACAAAGCTCGGTACATCAATAGTGCCCTTTTCTGTAAGCTCGCTTAATATGTATCCTGCAACCATTAATATTCCGGCGGATGCCACCTTAAAAGCAAAATCTTTCTTATTAAGCTCTTCGTGAGCGTGGTCGTGACCGCATCCGCATCCGTCACCATGGTGATGATGGTGGTCATGGTCATTACAGCATCCGTCATGATGATGTTCGTGATTATGTGAATGCTCATGATTATGTACATGTTCATGCTCATGTCCGCAGTTACAATGATTATTATGCTTTTCTTCCATAGCTATTCCTCCACGTGCTCTGCAGCACAATCTATTATAGTTTTTACATGATCGTCAGCAAGAGAATATATCATGCTTTTTCCTTGACGTCTGTATTTTATAAGGTGGTTTTGCTTAAGCACTCTGAGCTGGTGTGATATTGCAGTCTGGCTCATTTCAAGCTTTTGTGCAATATCTCCTACACACAGCTCACCATCAAAAAGTGCCACAAGAATACGTATTCTCGTTGAGTCTGAAAACACCTTGAATAAATCCGCTAAATCGTAAATAATTTCTTCATCCAGCAATTCTTCCTCCATAATATCTGCTCCTTATATTTATACATGAACAACTGTTCATATGAGCATTATATGCTACTTGCTGTAAATTGTCAACTGTTTTTTCAAATTAATTGTTGCCAGCATGATATTTTCGATTTTCTGCCCTTTTGATGCTACCTGTTTTTTTAGTTCATCTTCAGAAATACCTGCATATTTTAAATCTTCACGCATAATTTTTCCGTCTATAATAACATTTATATACAGACCGTCTCTTTCGGGTGAAAAGTTGAAATCCTCCGGATTAAGCTGTCTTTTCTTTGGTGTAGGCAGAAAACTTATTTTACCTGTATTTTCCATTATTGCATAGTCTATGTCAGATAAGTTAAAATATCCGTTTGTTCTTGCACTTACAAGCAAATCGTTTATTTCTATTCTTGCTTTTTTCAGTCCCTCACGTTTTATTGTTCCGTTTTCCATTAATATAATAGGTGTTCCGGATATCATCCTTCGGGCAACAGTGCTTTTTTGCGACATCCTTGAAAAAATAATTGCTATTAAAGCATAAACTACCATGGCTGCAATACCTTTGTACCATTCAAGGTCAATATTTGTTGACATCTCTGCTGCAACAGAGCCTATGGTAATGCCAACAATATAGTCAAAAAAGCTGAGCTCACTGATTTGCCTGTAGCCGATTAATTTTGCAAGTATAAATAATACAATTGCTGATACAAGAGATAAAATAATTATATAAACAAACTCCATAAAATCACCAAGTATATTTTGTGCACTTTTTGCATATATATTTAAAATTTTTTATGTTATAATCAAAAAAGATAGGTTGGGCGAAAAGAGGTGCGGACTTGGATAAAAACAAAAAATCCATAGGAATATATACCGCTGTATTCGGTCTGACTGCTAATTTTCTGCTTTTTTTGCTGAAGCTTTATGTTGGATTAAGCTCAAATTCTCTTTCTGTTTATTGTGATGCAGTTAATAATTTAGGTGATACGTTCACCTGCATAATTGCCATTGCAGGCTTTGCTATTTCCGCAAAGCTAAGCAAGCGAAAGGGCAGCAGGCTTCAGGCACTGTGCTCGTTTATTATAGGAACAGCAGTGGCAGTTATAGGTGTATATTTTGCATATAACGGAATTGAACGTATGATGTATCCCACTGCGGTGGCATTTTCGGTAAAATATGCAGTCATGGTCGGCTTGACAATTATTGTAAAGGTGATTATGGGTATCGTGTATACTGTTATAAATAAAAAGCTGAATTCCTCCATGCTAAAGGCTCTGGTGCTTGACAGTTATCTGGATTGCGCTATTACAGCGGCAGCATTGCTTGGATTTTCGATTACTGTTAAAGTGAATTTTGCACTTGACGGTGTTATAGGGATAGTTATAGGTATTATCGTTGCTGTCGGCTCTGGCAAAACAGCAATAGAACAGGCAAAATATTTAATAAATGACTAAAAGGGGACTCATTATGGCAGAAAAAACAGAAATAAAAAAGGCAGAGAAATCAAAGCGCACACCTAAACAGCGTTTCAAATTATTTCTCAAAATTATTCTTGTTATCATACTTATAATAGCAATATTATTCGGTGTATTTGCTATTATTAATATGATAGGCAATAAGTCAAATGCTAATTTTATCAGCACAATAAAACCCGTTGAATATGAAAATCAGCTTATTCCCGAAGAGGACGAAAATGGAGTTAGCACCTTTGTTACTGATGAAAAATTCAAGGTAATGCAGCTCACCGATGTGCATATCGGTGCAGGCTTTATGTGCTTTAATAAAGATACTATGGCGTTGAATACTGTGTCTGCAATGATAAGCCAAGAAAAGCCTGATCTTGTAGTTGTTACAGGTGATATTGCCTATCCTGTACCATTTCAGGCAGGTACATTCAATAACAAAAACAGTGCCAAA
This sequence comes from Bacteroides sp., assembly GCA_023665085.1. Taxonomy (GTDB): domain Bacteria; phylum Bacillota; class Clostridia; order Oscillospirales; family Acutalibacteraceae; genus Eubacterium_R. Next base: position 157,223 of record JAMPEQ010000005.1, on the reverse strand, counting down.
CTCTTTGCAGAGCTGATGGAACAGCTTGGCGTTTACTGGTGTCTTGGCTTTGGTAACCATGATACAGAGTTGTATTCATATTATTCAAGAGAGCAGATGGCAGAATTTTATGAGAGTGATAAATATCCGCACTGTCTTTTCAATGCAGGGGACGAAAACGTTGACGGTTACGGAAACTATGCCGTAAATGTTAAAAATTCACAGGGTAAAATCACACAGAGCCTTATGGTTATGGATTCCCATTCTTATGTTGACGGTGACTTTCTCGGTATTCTGTGGAAATATGATACTTTCCATACAAATCAGGTAGAATGGTATGAAAATACACTGAAGAATTTTCAACAGCAAAATGGTGGTGAAATGCCTAAGTCTCTTGTATTTTTCCATATTCCTACTCCTGAATACAGAGATGCGTGGTATGAATATGTTGACAACGGCTTGAAGGATACTGAAAATGTAACCTATAACTATGGTAAAGCAGGTGAAACAGGTGCAGTAATTTATCCAAGTGAGCACAACTACGGATTTTTTGATAAGGCAAGTGAGCTTGGTTCAACACAAGGCTTGTTCTGCGGACATGACCATTACAATAACTTTTCATTAAACTACAAAGGAATTAATCTTAATTATGGATATTCTATAGATTATCTTGCGTATGCAGGTATTTCCAAGCTGGGAACTCAGAGAGGATGTACTATTATAGACATAAATCCTGATGGAACTTATGAAAGCACTCTTGAAAATTATTATCAGGATAAATATAAATCAACAAAGGCAAAAGAAGAGGTCACAATGCAGCCTCTTGATACAATAACATATGAAAAAGATTAGTTTGCATTAATATAATAACAATAACGAAAAAGGAGCTTTTTACAGCTCCTTTTTTATGTGAATTTATTGTTTAGCACCCTGTGCCGCTGTGCGTGTAAATGTGCGCGGCACACGCTTAGAAGGGATTCCCCTTGATTAGTTTTCTTGGTATCGTTCTTTTGCGACACAAAAGAATTATACAACGTGCGTTAGCAGAATATATTTCAAAATATATTTATATATTATACAATAATTAATTCGTATTTACAATTTTAAAAATCTCAGGCTATATCTGCAAGAGTTTTGGATTGCAGATAATTTGTTATTACCTCATCAAGCTCTGTCCACAATGTGTGAACCTTGCAGTTGTCTTTGTTATCACACTCAAATCCGTCATCAACACATGCAACCGGAGCAAGACTGCCCTCAGCTGCCTCAAGTATTGATAAAATTGTGTATTCCTTCGGTGAACGCTTCAGCTTGTATCCTCCGTTTTTTCCCCTCAAGCTGTCAACAAACCCTTTTTTGTTAAGCGATGATATAATTATTTCAAGATATTTAAGTCCAATCTGCTCATGTTCAGCTATATCTTTAAGAGAAACAAGCCCTTCGTTCTGATGCTGTGCAAGATAAGACATAATCATAAGAGCATACCTGCCCTTTGTTGAAATCATCATTCCTCATCACCTCCGAAGAAAGCTTTTGCAATACGCACGCTTTCCATAGCGTCTTTTGCATAATAGTCTGCATTAATCATCTTGGCATAGGATTTTGTCAGCACTGCACCGCCCACCATTACCTTTGCGTCCGTATTGCTGTGAATAAGCTCAATGGTTTTTTCCATATTAGGTACGGTTGTTGTCATAAGAGCTGAAAGTGCCACCATTTTTGCATTTTGCTTTATAGTTTCTTCAAGCACCTTTTCGCATTTTACATCCTTGCCCAAATCAATTACATCAAATCCATAATTTGACAAAAGAACCTTAACAATGTTTTTGCCAATGTCGTGAATGTCACCTTCTACGGTAGCGATGATAATTTTGTGTTCGCTTTTGTTGTCCTCACCTGCAAGCACAAGATGTTCTTTTATTACATCAAATGCTGCCTTTGCGGAATCGGCACTCATCAACAGCTGAGGAAGAAATACCTTGTTCTTTTCAAAGCCGTCCCCTACAACATCAAGAGCAGGAATAATATAGTTGTTGATTACATCAAGTGCAGGTGTGTCCTTCAGCAGTTCTTTTGCACAAGTACCTGCATCTTCTTTTACACCTTTGATAATAGCAGTTTTCAAATCGAAAACCGATGTACTTGGTGCTGTGCTTTGTGACACTGTAACAGAATTTATATATTCCGTGCAGTTGTCATCATATCCCATGAGCGCGTTAAAGGAATAGTAAGCGTTCATCATAGCTTCGCTCAGCGGGTTTATAATACCTGCCGACAAGCCGTTTTCAAGTGCAAGTGTAAAGAAAGCCGTATTAACCGCTTCTCTCTTCGGCAATCCAAAGCTGATGTTTGATACACCGAGCACAGTCGCTACACCAAGCTCATTTCTGATATAATTAACGGCTTTAAGAGTTTCAACAGCATTATCCTTGTTGGTAGAAATGGTCATTGTAAGTGCATCCACAACCAGATCCTTTTTGTCAATACCATATTCCTTTGCGGTGCTGATGATTTTTTTTGCAATGTCAATTCTGCCTTGTGCAGTTTCGGGAATACCGCTTTCGTCAAGGCAAAGGCATACAAGTACACCGCCGTATTTTTTTACAAGAGGGAATACTTCTTTCATGCATGACTGCTTTCCGTTGACAGAGTTAATCATTGCCTTTCCGTTATAAATACGCATAGCTTTTTCAAGTGCCAGCGGATCGGAGCTGTCAAGCTGAAGCGGAAGCGACAGCACACTCTGAAGATTGTAAACAGTACGGCTTAAAACCTCAACCTCATCAATTTCAGGCAAACCTACATTTACGTCAAGTATGTGAGCACCTTTTTCCTGCTGTGAAAGTCCTTCTTTAACAGCATAATCCATGTCATTGTTGCGAAGTGCCTCTTTGAATAGCTTTTTACCCGTCGGATTTATTCTTTCTCCTATGATAACAGGCTTTTGACCAAGCTCAACTGCCGTAGAATATGATGTTACAATAGTATTATTTTTCTTGGTCGGAATATTGTCCTCAATATCCCTGCAAAGCTCTATCATAGCCTTAATGTGATTCGGTGTAGTACCACAGCATCCGCCAAGTACAGATACACCAAGCCGAGCAATTTCCAGCATATCCTCAGCGAATTCTTCGGGAGAAACATTATAAACGGTCTTTCCGTTTACAGATTCAGGGAGTCCTGCATTTGGCATAACTATAATCGGCAGGGATGTGCAGCCTCTAAGCTCTTTTACTAACGGAATCATCTGCTTTGGACCGAGTCCGCAGTTAAAGCCAATACAGTCAACACCCAGTCCTTCCAGCATTGCACATGCAGATTTAACATCACCGCCTGTAAGCAGTCTGCCTTTTTCATCAAAAATCATAGAGGTGATAACAGGCAGGTCACAGTTTTCTTTTGCAGCAAGGACAGCGGCTTTAAGCTCATAAGTGTCACTCATAGTTTCGATAAGTACAACATCACTGCCGTCTTTTCCTGCGTTTATAACCTCGCTGAATATTTCTACAGCTTTTTCAAAATCAAGCTCACCCATAGGCTTTAAAAGCTTTCCAGTAGGACCTATATCAAGTGCAACCTTTTTGCCTGCCTTTTTAGCAAGTGAAACACCTGCCTTTACAAGCTCTTCAACATTATCGTATTTCAGCGAATTTGCACCAAAGGTGTTTGCAGAAATAATTTCTGCACCTGCATCAGCATATCCTTTGTGAACAGCAAAAATCCTGTCAGGTTCAGTTATATTCAGTTTTTCGGGAAGCTCTCCTGCCTTCAAATTGAGCATGCTCCCCATTCCGCCGTCAAAAAATCTAATCATTTTCAATACCTATAAATGCAGTTACGGACTTTGTCGGCACCATCTGGAAGGTGTCAGTAAGAGTAAGTCCTATTCTTTTTGTAAGTTCAATTAAATCAAAAATTTTTTTGTTTTCTTTTATATCAAGGTCAAAATATCCGGGAGAATACCTCTGCCTTAATTTCATGCCCTTGGCTTTCAGCTCATCTTCGAGGGCATCACATACCTCCTCAACCTTAGAGGCAAGACATGCCTGCAGAACCATTGATCTTGCAATGTCATTGATGCTGTAGGTGCGAAGCAGTCTGTCACACTCTGTGCCCAGAGTTGCTCCGAATATGCATACACGCCTGCATTCCTTAAGATTTTCGGCAAGCCTTTTGCTTTTGAACTCGTATTCACCGATTATGAGCTTGTCCTGCGTAACCGAACAGTCAAATATTCTGTGAAGAGTTTTCGGAGTAACACATTTGTTGACCTCTGCACAGCATTCATCAATCAAACTCAGCAGTCTTTCATCTTCAGTTTTTGATGATGTGCGAAGATATCTTAAAATTTCTGCCTTATTCATTTATGATTGCTGACAGTCCTTCCATAATTTTATGTGCAACATCAGGTTTGTTCATTGTATAAATATGAATGTTGTTTACTCCATTTGCCATTAAATCTATTATCTGTTCTGTTGCATATATAATACCTGCCTGCTTCATAACCTCAGGATTTTCACCAAAGCGCTCCATAATTTTTTTGAATTTTTTCGGAACAGAGCAGTTTGAAAGCTCAACGCTTCGTTTAATCTGCTTGGCATTAGTGATAGGCATTATTCCCGCAACTATCGGAACATTGATTTCCTTAATTGCACACATTTCTCTGAAATTGAAGAAGGCGTCATTGTCAAAAAACATTTGAGTAGTTATGAAATCAAGACCGCAGTCAACTTTTTCCTTAAGTCTTGCAATATCCTCAACTCTGTTTGCAGAATCAGGATGAATTTCAGGATAACAAGCACCACCTACACAAAAATCGCCCTTAGCCTTTATATCATTAATTAATTGATACGCATGTTTATAATCAGGTTTTTCGGCAGGTGTGAAGTCTTTTGGGATATCACCGCGCAGTGCCAGTATATTTTCAACACCGTTTTGCTGAAGCTCGTCCAAAACAGAATTAATCTTTTCCTTTGTAGAGTTAATGCAGGTTAAATGAGACAATGCAGTGCATCCGCCTTGCATAATGGAATTGGCAATTTCAGTAGTATATCCGCTGGTTGTGCCCGCCGCACCGTATGTAACGCTGATCCACGCGGGATTATCCTTAACCATTTCGGAAATAACTTCCTTTGTGTCGGCTATTTTTGCCCATTCTTTAGGAGGAAAAACCTCAAAAGAAACAGTTACTTTATTATCATTTATTATATTACTTATTTTCATTGTAATATTCCTCCGGAATTTATAACTAAAATTATACTACCGTTCTACTAGGAATTCAAGCAATATTTAATAATTATTCGCTATTATCACTGCAAATTGAATTTGCTGCCGCTATTGTCTCAAGTGAATCACCAAGCTGGTCGAAAAATGCTGATAATATTGCCAGTTCATTTTGATTTTTACCCTTGGCAATTGCACATGCAAGCGCTGATATTACCATATTAAGCTGACATCCGTCCATAATTATCCTGCTTTCTTCATAAATAATAAATTCGATTTTGCTATGAATAAGTGAGAAAAAAAGAGAATTAGAGAGCAAATCACCATTTTAATAAAATTTATATAAAATTTCTGTTGACTATTGTTTTTCTCTATGTTATTATATTCACACATTTTGAAAACGATATGTTTAAAATATTATTGGAGGAAAAGATTATGTCAACATTTATGCCAAAAGCTGACGAAATCGAACGCAAGTGGTATGTAATTGATGCTGCAGGCAAGCCTCTCGGCAGAGTAGCTAGTGAAGCTGCTGTACTTCTCAGAGGTAAGCACAAGGCAATCTTTACACCAAATGTAGATTGCGGTGATTTTGTTATCATCATTAATACTGACAAGGCTGTTCTTACAGGCGATAAGCTTAATAAGAAGCTTTATCAGCATCATTCAGGTTACATTGGTAACCTTAAAGAAGTTAAGTATGGTACACTTATGGAAGAAAAGAGTGACTTCGCTATGAAGCTTGCTGTTAAGGGTATGATTTCTGATACTACTCAGGGCAGAAAGCAGCTTACAAGATGCCACATCTATAAGGGTGCAGAACACAAGCATGAGGCTCAGAAGCCTGAAGCTTGGGAAATGTAAGGGAGGTATCTGAATTATGTACGAAACAAATCCTTATTTCTACGGTACAGGTAGAAGAAAAGAATCTGTAGCTCGTGTTAGAGTATATGCAGGTACCGGTAAAATTACCATCAACGACAGAGATATTGACGATTACTTTGGTCTTGAAACACTTAAGCTCATTGTTCGTCAGCCTCTCGCTCTTACAGAAACTACAGAGAAGTTTGATATTGTTTGCCGTGTAAACGGCGGCGGCGTAACAGGTCAGGCTGGTGCAATCCGTCACGGTATTGCAAGAGCTCTTCTTCAGTATGATGAGGCTCTTCGTCCTGCTCTTAAGAAGGCTGGCTTCCTTACACGTGATCCACGTATGAAGGAAAGAAAGAAGCCGGGTCTCAAAAAAGCTCGTCGTGCACCACAGTTCTCAAAGAGATAATTTACTATTTCAGCACTCCCGATTGGGAGTGCTTTTTTGTGCAATAAATCATTTTCAATTTAACACATTGGCAAAGGGGTATTTTATGTGTCTTATATGCGATAGAATTAATATGATTAAAAACGGAACTAATCCGTATTTTGTTAAAGAGCTTGAAACCGGCTATGTTGTAATAGGCGATTATCAGCATTTTTATGGGTATTCATTGTTTCTATGCAAGGAGCATAAAACAGAGCTTGACCAGCTTGACAAAAATTTCCGTGACAAATTTTTATCTGAAATGGCAGATGTTGCAACAGCTGTTTCAAAAGCTTTTCCTTGTGACAAAATGAATTATGAATTGCTCGGAATGGGTGACGGTCACTTGCATTGGCATCTTAACCCGAGGAGAAATGGTGATTTAGAAGGGCACGGATATAACGAAAAAGGTCCTATATGGTGGTATCCCCTTGATGAAATGTATGATGAATCAAACAGACCGAGTAACAGCGAGCTTGCGCAAATGAAAACAAAGTTGTTGAGGGAATTATAAACCTTAGATGATTAATATTTAGTGAAAAAATGGATTAGCCATGTTGTTTAATAGTACAAATTGTACTGAAAGGATGCTTTATGAATATTATCTATTGGGATTTTGACGGAACATTAACATACAGCAACCCTTTATGGTCGAACAGTGCTTACAATGCATTAAAAGAGATTTCCCCAAATAATAATGTTAAAGTTGCCGATATAAGAAAATGCATGGCAAGCGGTTTTATATGGCACTCGCCTGATAATAATTACAGCAGCATTTATAATAACTTGCTTTGCAATATCAAAGTTATTCATCATTACCAACTTTCTTCATACAGAAAAATGATTTTGTATATCAAAAATACTTTAACATATATTAAAGTATTTACCAACAATTATTAAGATACAGTTACAAAAGATTGTATTTAATAAATCGTTGTTGAAAGTTTGATAATGTTGCAGTATAGTTAAAATAATGAATACATAAATTACAAATAGCAAAGGCTGTCTCAATGAGACAGCCTTATGTGTTTAATATATTCGATTTTATTCTAAATGGAGAACAATTTTATTTTCCTGCAGTGTTTTTTTAACATCGATTACACGCTGATTTGCAGAGCCTCTGAAAACAAGTGAAATATCCTTTTTATCCTCATCAAACTCTCCGTCTACCAGCACATCGATAAGTGACAAAAGCTCATCTGAAATATCTGTATTTGCCCTTGACTCCCATTTACCCAAAATTTCTTCTATAGTAAAGCCTGTATAGCACCAGATATCCTTTTGCGGAAAGCGTTCTTTAAACATAATAAGAAACGGTAAAAGAACCTTTTGGTTTTCAGGCTCAAAGGGCTCTCCGCCCAGCAGAGATAAGCCGTTTATCCATTCAGGCTGGCAGGAATCAAAAATCATTGTCATAGTTTCCTCGGTAAACGGCTTGCCGTAACCAAAATCCCATGTCTCAGCATTAAAGCAGTTTTTGCAATGATGTCTGCACCCTGACACAAAAAGCGATGTGCGAACGCCTTCGCCGTTTGCTATATCATTTGTTTTAATTTCTCCGTAATTCATAAGCTATACCAAACCCTTATAAGTGCAATACGCGTTCTTTTATTTCCTGTGTTCTGCCCTGATTCCAGAATTGTGTGCCGATATAACCGCAGGTTCTTCTGGCAACATTCATTTTATCCTGATCCTCGTTACCGCATTTTGGGCATCTCCAAATCAGCTTTCCGTGCTCATTTTCGGAAATCTGTATTTCTCCGTCATAGCCACAGCACTGGCAGTAGTCACTCTTGGTATTCAGCTCAGCGTACATAATATTTTCATAGATAAATTTCATTACCTGCAAAACGGCAGGAATATTATCCTGCATATTAGGTACTTCAACATAAGAAATCGCACCGCCCGGTGAAAGAGCCTGAAATTCAGACTCAAATTTCAACTTTGTAAAAGCATCAATTTCTTCTGATACATGAACATGATATGAATTTGTAATATAATTTCTGTCTGTTACACCGGGAATAACTCCAAAACGCTTTTGCAGGCATTTTGCAAACTTGTATGTAGTTGACTCCAGCGGTGTGCCGTAAATGCTGTAATCAATATTTTCCTCAGATTTCCACTTTGCGCAGGCATCATTCATATATTTCATTACTGAAAGAGCAAACGCCTTTCCGCCTTCTTCAGTGTGAGACTTGCCTGTCATATATTTTGTACACTCATAAAGACCTGCGTAGCCCAATGAAATAGTTGAATATCCTTCAAAGAGAAGCTTATCGATAGTTTCACCCTTCTTAAGTCTTGCAAGAGCACCATGCTGCCAAAGTATAGGAGCAGCATCACTCATTGTGCCCATAAGTCTGTTGTGACGGCAAATCAACGCTCTGTGACAAAGGTCAAGACGCTCGTCAAATATTTTCCAGAACTTATTTTCATCTCCGCCTGAGGAGCAGGCAATATCAACAAGATTAAGTGTTACGACACCCTGATTAAATCTGCCGTAATACTTGTGCTTGCCCTCTTCATAATTCTTAGCATTAGCAATATTTCCTACACCGTTTTCAGTAAATCTGTCAGGTGTGAGGAATGAGCGGCAGCCCATGCAGGTGTAAACGTCACCCTTAAGCTCCATCATAACCTTTTCGCTGATGTAATCGGGCACCATACGCTTAGCTGTGCATTTTGCTGCAATTTCTGTAAGATAATAATACTCTGACTCTTCATTAATATTGTCCTCTTCAAGAACATATATCAGCTTCGGAAATGCAGGTGTAATCCATACACCGCTTTCATTTTTTACACCTTGAATTCTCTGTTTCAGGGTTTCTTCTATAATAAGTGCAAGGTCTTTCTTCTCTCTTTCGTTCTTTGCCTCGTTAAGATACATGAACACAGTAACAAAAGGTGCTTGTCCGTTAGTAGTAAGAAGAGTTACAACCTGATACTGAATTGTCTGCACACCCTTGCGCACCTCGTCACGCAAACGCTTTTCGGTAAGGTTGGTTATCTGGTCTTCACTCATTTCAAAGCCGAATTCTTCGCTCTCAGCAATAACTTCCTTGCAGATTTTTTCTCTGCTGATTTGCACAAAAGGTGCAAGGTGTGCAAGAGAAATTGACTGTCCGCCATACTGGCTTGATGCAACCTGCGCAATTATCTGTGTTGCAATATTGCAGGCAGTTGAAAATGAATGAGGCTTTTCAATCATTGTTTCAGAAATAACTGTGCCGTTTTGAAGCATATCTTCAAGATTTACCAAATCGCAGTTATGCATATGCTGAGCAAAATAGTCAGCATCATGGAAATGGATAATACCATCCTCGTGAGCAGTAACAATATCCTCAGGCAAAAGAATTCTCTTTGTAATATCCTTTGAAACCTCACCTGCCATATAGTCACGCTGAACGGAATTTACAGTAGGATTTTTATTTGAATTTTCCTGCTTAACCTCTTCGTTATTACACTCGATAAGCGAAAGAATCTGATTGTCAGTGGTGTTAGCCTTTCTTATCAGCGAACGGTTGTAACGATATTTTACATAAAGCCTGGCAACATCAAAAGCTCCCTGAGCCATAATCTGATTTTCTACAATATCCTGAATTTCTTCAACGCTGAGTGCCCTGTTGGTTTTAGAAATTTTAAATTCAACATATTCGGCAATTTCGTTAATCTGGCTTTTTGTAAGCTCTTCCTTCTTGCAGGCAGCATTTGCCTTGGATACAGCTATTATGATTTTGTTAATGTCAAAATCAACTTCTGATCCGTTTCGCTTAATGATTTTCATAATTCTCTCCTTATGTATATTACAAAAAAGTTACATAGCTTTTTAAGTGACTGTAATAATAATATCAAATCATTGGGGTGTTGTCAATATAAAAAACGCAAAAAACACAATATATTGTATTTTGTAATATTTTTAGCCACAACTATATGTATATATTGATTTGTGGCAATTTTTATCTGTTTCACGGAAAAGCTATAAAAAACAACGCAAAAACGGCAAATAAAAAAGGTTACAAAACATTGTGAAACAAAAAATTAAATTATTTCACAATTTACAGATTGTAAAACATAAAAAAACGGAGCTGAAAAACAGCTCCTAAAATTATTATTTATATTAAAATACATTTGTGCTAACGCACGGTTGTATCATTCTTTTGTGTCACAAAAGAACGATACCAAGAAAACGAATCAGGGGGATAGCCTGCGCTAATTCCCCCTGATAACCCCCTCTAAGCTGTGCCACGCGCATTCACATGCACAGTGGCACAGGGAACGTTATTCTATAATAAATTTATTTTTTAACTGCTCTTTGTATTGCCTTAACAATTTCAACAATAGGAATTACAAGAATTGCAAGAACCATTGCAGTCAGATATTCTGCCATGCTGATGTGAGCAAAGTCAAATGCTTTTGCAAGGAAAGGTATATAAATAACGGCAGTTGAAAGCACAAGGCTGAGCACCATTGCACCAACAAGATACCAGTTTATACTGCCCATTTTTGCAATTGACTGTCTGCGTGAACGCATGTTAAAGCTGTGGAAAATTTCTGACATGGCAAGAGTAAGGAATGCCATAGTCATACCATTTTGATGAAGCAGAGGATTATTAACATCATTTACGGCAAGCACCTCTGCAAGCGACATCTTAGTGCCCGATGCCATAATGATACCTGCAATATAAGCAGCCAGTGTAAGCACTGTTACCATAATACCCTGATATACGCAATCGAATCCCATACCGCCTGCAAAAATTCCGTCTTTAGAATTACGTGGCTTGCGCTTCATAATATCCTTTTCGCCCTTTTCAAGACCAAGTGCAAGTGCCGGGAAGCAGTCGGTAATAAGATTAATCCAAAGAAGATGAACCGGCTCAAACAAAGTAAAGCCGAGAAGCGTTGCAATGAAAATTGAAAGCACTTCAGAAAGGTTTGAAGAAAGCAAAAACTGAATTGAGTTTCTGATGTTATCATAAATACGTCTGCCTTCTTCAACCGCAGAAACGATTGTGGCAAAATTATCGTCGGCAAGCACCATGTCAGCAACATTTTTTGTAACGTCAGTGCCTGTGATACCCATGCCCACACCAATATCGGCATTCTTGATTGACGGAGCATCATTTACACCATCACCTGTCATAGCAGTAATCATGCCCTTTGCCCGCCATGTCTTAACAATTCTTACCTTGTGTTCAGGCTGAACACGTGCATAAACTGAATATTTTTCGATTTCTGTCATAAAATCTTCATCACTGATTTTATCAAGTTCTGCACCCGTAATTGCTCCTGATGCATCAGCAATTATCCCCAAATCCTTAGCAATAGCAACAGCAGTATCCTTATGGTCACCTGTAATCATTATAGGTCTGATGCCGGCATCACGGCATTCCTTGATAGCATCAACAACCTCAGGGCGAACAGGATCAATCATGCCTGTCAATCCAATATAGCAAAGATTATTTTCAAGATAATCGGCCTCTTGACTCTCAGGTGCGTCAGCATAAGTGCGCATAGCACAGCAAAGCACTCGAAGAGCCTTGTCAGCCATGGCCTTGTTTTCTGCAGAAATTTCATTGCGCTTTTCGTCTGTCATTTCAAGCTGTCTGCCGTTTTCAATGTATGTGGTGCACTTTGACAACACAATATCAGGTGCACCCTTTGTGTACTGAACAAAACCGTTTTTAGTTTTGTGAACTGTGCTCATCATCTTACGTGAAGAGTCAAACGGTGCTTCCATAACACGCGGGAACTGCTCTTCAAGCTCATATTTAGGAAGTCCGAGCTTTTGAGCATATGCAACCAAAGCAGCCTCGGTAGGCTCACCTTTAATTGTTCCGTCCTCCTGCAGCTGAGCATCACAGCAAAGAGCCATAGCAGATGCAAGGAGCTTTTCCTCGTCACCCTTGTACTCAACAACAGTCATCTTATTCTGTGTAAGTGTACCTGTCTTGTCTGAGCAGATAATCTGGGTGCAGCCAAGTGTTTCTACAGCAGTAAGCTGACGGATAACAGCATTGCGCTTGCTCATTTTTGTTACACCAATTGAAAGAACAATTGTAACAACGGCAGCAAGACCTTCAGGAATTGCTGCAACAGCAAGCGAAACAGCAACCATAAATGTATCTAAAACAGAACTGAAATCAACGGCATTGCCGGTAACAAGCGAGCGAATTATATCAAATGCAAATATAAATACGCATATTCCGAGAACCAAAAATGAAAGAATCTTTGAAAGCTGAGCAAGCTTGAGCTGTAATGGTGTCTGTCCCTCTTCAGCAGTAGCAAGTGCATCAGCAATTTTACCCATTTCGGTATCCATACCTGTTGCAACAACCACAGCCTGACCGTGACCGTAAACCACGTTCGAGCCCATGTAGCACATATTCTTTCTGTCACCCAGCGGAACATCGTCACTGCCGAGAGGATCAATTGCATCAACTGTTTTGCTGACAGGAACAGACTCTCCGGTCAGTGCCGCCTCTTCAATCTTCATGGATGCGCAGCTGATGATTCGGCAGTCAGCGGGAACAGAGTCACCTGCCTCAAGCACAACAACATCACCTATAACCAAGTCCTCTGACTTTATATCTATAAGCTTTCCGTCACGCATAACCTTTGACGTGGCTGCAGCAATTTCCTGCAGTGCCTCGATAGCTTTTTCAGCCTTGCTTTCCTGATAAACACCCAAAACGGCATTTATAAGAACAACCACCATGATGATGATAACATCTGCATAGCCTTCGCCCTCACCGCCTACTGCAGCGGTTACAGCAGAAATAACGGCGGCAACAATTAAAATAATAATCATCGGATCGGCAAGCTGACTTAAAAATCTGCTGATAAGAGATTGCTTTTTGCCCTCTGCAAGCTTGTTCTTGCCGTTCTTCTCCAGCCTTGAGCCTGCCTCAGAAGAGGTTAAGCCTGAGACGGAGGACGAAACCGAGCTGAGCACATCTTTAAAATCCTGTAAATACTCTTTCATAATATCCTCCTTGATAATTTTTGTTCTCGGATAAAAACAAAAACCCGTACATAGATAATACTATGTACGAGTCTCATTCTTTAAAACTAAACCAGCCTTATCGGCAAGCTGTTGATTTAGCTCACACTATGTACAGCCAAATATACTAAATAACTCTGGCTGAGTATGGAATTACTCCCTCGAACAATAATTATCATAGCATAATTTTAAATAAAAGTCAATAATAGACATTAGCTGATTATTCAAAAAGCATACGGCTGTAATATTGTATGCAGAATTTTTTTAAATATAGCAAAATAAATTTGCAATAATATTTTCCTTTATGTAAAAATATTTGGTAAAAATTTTTTGTGCTAACGCACGGTTGTATCATTCTTTTGTGTCGCAAAAGAACGATACCAAGAAAACGAATCAGGGGGATAGCCTACGCTAATTCCCCCTGATAACCCCCTCTAAACGTGTGCCGCGCGCACAATGCGCACAGCGGCACAGAGTGCTAATTCAAAAAAAGAGACTCATGCAAACAAACAAAAAAGGAGGTGACCGAAGTCACCTCCCCCAGATTTAATTATCTGTTGATTCGGGCAAATTCAACTATTAGCCCCAATCTTCTCCATTCTCGATACCCTTTATATCTGATGCTGTAAGAACATCAACAGACTTAAATTCATCGATTTCAGCCATAGGCTTTGTATAAATTTCTTTCATTGTATAATCCTCCACGATTATTAATTAACCCTCATATGAGTATATTACATTATCGCCTTCAGCATACTTAACCTGTGTATCACCCTTTGCGTCAATGTAAACAACGAAAGCTCTAGCAACAACTGTACCAGTCTGTGACTTCAAACCATATGTCAAGCTGAACTGATCTACGCCTGTCTGGCAGTAGAATGCCTTGATAGTTTTACCGTCAACATCATCAAGTGTGATAGCTGTGTTGTTTGTAGCACCATATACGAAACCGTAGTTTACGCATGTGAAGCCTTCCATTGAACGTGTAGCAAGGAATGTACATCTCTTAAGACCATTAGCTTCAACAACCTCAGTCTTATCAATGTTAGCAACTGTTGGCTCAGCTTTTACTGTTGTATCAGTTACAGGAGTAACTTCTACGTCAGAACCTACATAGAATGTGTAAGTGTCACCATAAGCAACAATTACATCACCGATCTTCCAAGCAGTAGCATCGTCAGCTGTTACTGTTACGAGTGTATCGTAAGCAACATCTGTAGCAACGTCATTTACAGTTTCACCGTTTACAGTGATTGTGCAGCCGTTAGCTGTTACTGTGAAGAGATCAGAAGCATTCTTCTCATAAACTGCCTGGATAGTTGTTGCGCTATCGATAGCAGCAATTTCTTCGTCAGTCATTGACCAGCCTGTGAATGTGTAACCAGCACGTGTTGGAGCTGTTGGCATTGTGATACCAGCAGCAGAAGTAACCTTCTGAGTATCAATTACGTTGCCGTAAGCATCAACGAATGTTACTGTGAATTCTGTATCAGCAAGAGCAAATACAGGAGTATAAGTTACGTTAGCAAGTACAGTAGCAACATAAGTAGCATCTGTAGAAACTAATGACTTACCATCAATTGTCCAACCAACAAATGTTGCGTTTTCAACTGGAGTAGCTGCAAGTGTTACCTTAGAAACTGGGTTCTTAGCAACCTTAACTGCTGCGCCGTTTGTAACATCAACACCATTGATTGTAACTGTACCAAGTTTAGCAGCATCAACTGTTACTGTGTAGCTTGGAACAATAGCGATTTCTTCGTCAACACTGCTCATAAGTGTACCGCAAACAGTACAATTTACAGTTGTTGTCTGAACACCAGCCTCATCAACTGTTGCTGGCTTTGTAACTGTTGTTACAGGAGCACCAGCTGTATGATTGCCTGTTGCAGCAATTACAACGCCGGTTTCTGTTGAAAGTACAGCGTCACAAGCTGTGCAGTATGTTTCAACATCCTTTGAACCATCAGCACCGCAAGTTGCAGGAGTTACATTTACGTCTCTTGTAGCTGTAGCAGCGTCAGCGTGGTTAGCAGGATCAATAGCAAGCTCTACTGTCTCTGTTGAAAGTACAGCATCACAAGCTGTGCAGTATGTTACTACATCCTTTGAGCCCTTAGCTGCGCATGTTGCAGCAACTACGTTCTCATCCCTTGTAGCTGTCTCAGCATCTGCATGGTTAGCAGGATCAATAGCAAGCTCTACTGTCTCTGTTGAAAGTACAGCGTCACAAGCTGTGCAGTATGTTACTACATCCTTTGAGCCCTTAGCTGCGCATGTTGCAGCAACTACGTTCTCATCCCTTGTAGCTGTCTCAGCATCTGCATGGTTAGCAGGATCAATAGCAAGCTCTACTGTCTCTGTTGAAAGTACAGCGTCACAAGCTGTGCAGTATGTTACTACATCCTTTGAGCCCTTAGCTGCGCATGTTGCAGCAACTACGTTCTCATCCCTTGTAGCTGTCTCAGCATCTGCATGGTTAGCAGGATCAATAGCAAGCTCTACTGTCTCTGTTGAAAGTACAGCGTCACAAGCTGTGCAGTATGTTACTACATCCTTTGAGCCCTTAGCTGCGCATGTTGCAGCAACTACGTTCTCATCCCTTGTAGCTGTCTCAGCATCTGCATGGTTAGCAGGATCAATAGCAAGCTCTACTGTCTTTGTATCGATGATTTCATTACAATCGTCACAAACTACGTTGTACTTAACTTCACCCTTAGCTACGCAAGTAGCAGCTGTTCTTGAAGTCTCAACATCTGTTGTATTTGCATGCTCGCAATCAACAGCTGGGAGAACCTCTGTGTATGAGTATCCGCAAACCTTACATGTGTAAGTAGCTTCACCCTCCTGCTTGATAGCAGGTGTCTTTGTTACTTCACGATCGAAGTCACAAGCTGCTGTCTCAACATGGTTTGCATCGTTAGCACAAACTCTTGAGTGCTGAGCATCAGCCTTTTCTGTGTCTGCAACATGTGTCCAATCACCATAGTTGTGAGTGAGAGCTGCAGGCTCGTTTGTTGTGTAAGAATCATTACCGCAAGCACAAGTCCAAGTTGTTACACCGGCAGCTTCGCAAGTTGCAGGAGTTGTAACTTCAGATGTGTACTCAACGTGGTTTGTGTAATCCTTAGGAATTTCAACATTCTCTTCCTTAGAAACTACTGCACCACAATCGTCACATGTTACTGTAACAGTCTTAAGACCTGTAGCAGCACAAGTAGCAGCCTTTGTTACAGTCTCAGTAGTTGTTGTGTTTACGTGATTGTCAGCAGCCTTAGCAACTTCTACATCCTTTGTCTCAGAAATAACATTCTTACAATCGTCACATGTTACTGTAACAGTCTTAAGACCTGTAGCTGAGCAAGTAGGAGCAAGTGTTACATCCTCTGTAGTAGTTGTTGTGCCAGCGTGGTTAGCAGGATCGATAGCAACTACAACATTTTCATCTGTAGAAACTACTTCACCGCAGTCATCACATGTTACTGTAACAGTCTTAAGACCAGTAGCGATACATGTAGCTGCCTGTGTTACAGTTTCAGTAGTTGTTGTGTTAGCGTGATCACAGCCAGATTCCTGCGGAGCACCTTCGTAAACCATCTTAGCCATACCATTTGCAAGGCTCAGCTTTGAATTTGTGTAGTGTGTCTCGTGGCCCGGAAGGCTTTGGTCATAAAACTCAAGGTCATCAAGTGAGTAAGCAACAGCTCTTGAGTTAGCTAAGTCCCAAGTAATAGCATCTTCAAGGCTACAATCAGCAACTACTTCAAATGAAAGAGTACCTAACATCAAACCAAATGTACCTGTTCCCATTTCCTGAGCAACATTCTTGCCAAGGAAAACAGCATAAGGGTTTTTAAGTGAACCCTGTGCATAATAAGCTCTATTTGCAGATGGGTTTACAATTGTACCACCATCATCAACTATACCTTCACCATTTGTAGATACTGCAACAACTGAGTTAGCATTTGCAGTTGAAGCAGACCAGTTGTATTTAGCACCAGATTTTTTGTAATACTTAGGAGTTAAATACTCTGATTTATAGTTAAATGCACACTGTACATTGAAAAGATTATCCATACCTGACAATTCTACTGTAATAGTAATTTTGTCGCCTGCATGAAGATCTGTAGGATCTTTAACTATACTATCATCCCAAGTAGTATCAGCCATACCGTAATACTTTGTACGACTTGAATAGTCACCAACAATTACATGGAATACTGGCTTATAGTTTTCTACGATACAATCCATTAAGTAAATTTCGCTATCAGGATCAGCTTCTGATTCTCTTAATGTTGTACCAACACCGGCATAGTAAAGACCTTCTTCAGTATCAGGATTATACATATCATCCTTATACTTATCAAGATCTGCATAACCGATAAAGTCATTATAGCTATCAACATATGACTGCTCAATAGCAAATGCACTGAATGGCATTGCAGAGATAATCATCAGAACAGCAAGCATTGATGCTAAAAATCTCTTAAATTTTTTATTCAAGGATAAATCCCCCTAATTTTAATTCAAATCAGCTTTAATAACAATAGGTTCAGCAGCCCATTGACTAGCAGCACATAACTTTACAATCATTGTGTCACTAACATCTACAATGCTGTCATCATTCAAATCGTAAAGCAAGTCAATACTTCCCTGAGATGCTTCGTTAGAAATATTCATTGTATCCGAAATATCAATAGTTTCATCTGCTCTAAAATCACAGGCTATTACCGGAATAACTGCACCCGTGATATCTTGATTATCAACTATAATTGTTACATCATCACGCGTTAATGCGTATTTGAATGAAACAGTTGCATAATATGTACCATTAGGCAAAGGTACATTTGTTTTAAACTGATTTGTAGTCACAGAATTTTCAACTACATTCTGCGAAATAACAGTATCGACTAATTTTGTCTTATCCTGATCTGAATATATTTCAATTGTATATTCACCATGGGCAGCTTTGTTAGAAACAGTTCCATATTGATCAGTCATTACAACTATTGAGCCGCTTACTGTATGTCCTTTAGCAGGTGACACATCGTAGGTCAATAAAGGATAACGCTCTCCTACATAATCACCGTAAATATTATTTTCGTCTGCAACGGCATACTCATTTTCGTAGCCGTCAGCATAATCTACCTGAGCGAAGGTCAAATTCGGGTTTTCCGAAACCGAAATATGATTTTCTGCATCAAGTACTTCTTCAGCTCCTTCGAAAGAACTGAAGGTAACTTCCAGAGAGGCAACCAAAGTACCCTCCGGATCAATTGCTGAATTATTGGCATTGTCAGATACAAATCCGAAAACCATATTGCCATCATTCAACAGGTAACCAATGGAAGTTATATCTGCAACATTATCACTCATGAGAGTATCAGGAGCGGTACTGCATGTAACAGTATCATCATAAGTTGCAGTAACTTCGAGTGTAGAAAGATTTTCTACACCTTCAATCCATATATTGCAAAAATACTTCGTATCGTAGGCAAGGTCGTTACCGTTAACCTCTTCACCATCTTTTTCATAAGTGAAATAGATGTAAGGGTTTTCTGTGCCAAGCTCTGCGGCTTGCACATATGAGGGAAGACAAAAGAAAATAACAGCCGCAAGCATTGCCGAAAAAGCAAAGGCAATGGAAACAAGCTTTTGTTTTTTTGTCATTGTCATGTGATTACCCCCTTTTTTATTGATACGTATAGTGTCTATTAAAAAATAGTTTGCAGGATTAGGCGTCTTCGAATCACGTCTAATTAATCTGCTGTTACATTATTCAAAATGCTTAAAATTTTTATATATTTTGGAAATCCAAAAGCTGATTACCATAAAATATTTTCTTCATATACAACAAAGAAAAGTATATACATAATCAGATTATTTACTAATTTATAGAATGATATATCTTCAGGTAAAAAATACCTTCGAGTTTAATATACCAACACACTCCGGCAGGGCAAGCCCTGCCAGAGCGGATTTGGAAAATTATTTGTGACTAATTAAAATTATTCAATAGTCAATTCAGGATATGTTACTACGTCAGATGCACACAACTTAGTAATCATAGTATCTGAAACGTCAATGCTACCATCAGCATTAAGATCATATACTAAATTCGTATTGCCTACAGCTGCCTCAGCAGAAATTGCCATGGTATCTGAAACGTCAATAGAACCATCAGTTCTAAAGTCACAAGATACCATTGGAATCTCACCAGCATCAACATCATTTGCACCTACAATAATAGTAACTGTACGTGCTATTGCCGTTGGACCAGTAATTTCTGCATAGTAAGTACCAGCAGGAAGAAGAATGCTGAATGTATTTGATACAGCAGCATCTTCAACTGTGCATGTTGATACAGCTGTGTCAACATAATTTGTCATATCAGCATCGCTATATACATCAATTACATATTCGCCATATGCAGTCTTAGATGAGGTTGCACCGTATGGGTTAGTAGCAACTACAATAGAACCACTAACTGTTACACCTGTAGGAGCAAGCTTCTCAGCAGGAGCTTCGATAGTTACATCTTCTTCAAGGTAGAGTGAGTAAGGAAGCTCAACGAACTTCTTGTCACCATTGATAAGGATGTAGCCAACGCTCTCATAGCCATTAGCATACTGAACATCGATAGTGATTGTTTCGCCCTTCTGGTATGCAACAGGAGCTGTTACAGCAGTGCCGTCAACAGTAACTGCAGCACCCTCAGTATCAACAACTGTTACTGTAACTGACTCAGCAGGAGTAAGAGCGATTTCTGCTCTCTGAAGAGCTGTATCAGTTGCATAGCACTTAGATACCTGAGCTGTGTAATCATTTGTATCTTCGTTTGCATATGTTGCAAAGTCGAAGTAGTTAGATGATGGGTGAGCATAATTTACATTACCTGTCTTAGCAAGATCAACTGCATCTGCAAGAGCAGTTACGTATGCATCCCAAGTCTGAGTTGAGTAAACTGTTTCGCCCTCGTTTACAAGAACGCCGTTTACGAACTTACCATAATCAGCTGTTACAGCGCCGTTAGCTCTTACCTCAGCAGGAGTAACAACGTTGCCCTCGTCATCATATGTTGCAGGTGTAGCAGCGAGCTTATCCCAAGTGTTGCCTGAAGCACATACGATTTCTGCCTCAAGTGAATCACCAATATAGCCGCGCTCGATAACCTTGCTCATGTAGAAGTCGAAGAGTCTCTTATACTCGTTACACTGAACTGCAGAAAGCTCTGATTCAATTTCCATTGAATAAGCAATCTTGTCAGCATCAAGCTTATCCATCTTCTTAATGCCATCAGTTGGCTTATAAGATTCTCTTACTTCTTCCTTAGTCTTACTGTCAACATAAGTAAGGATAATGCTGTAGTTTGCTTCAGCAGCCTGAGCAGCATCTACCATCTTGTTGAATGTAACAACCTCGAAGTTGTTGTTGTTAAGACCTGTTCTTACTAAAGTTACATCATTGTAAAGCTGTTCAGCAGATGCTGAGCTGATCTTAGCCTTTGTCTGCTCGATTGTGTAAGCGAGCATATCTCTTGTCTGAGTATAAAGACCGCGGTTATCAACACCGTCGCCTGTGTTAGGAATCATACGGAGTGATGTTTCAGCGAACTTACATACCCAATTATCTTTTGAAGTTACTTTATTACCATTTTCATCGCGGTATACGAACTGAACCTGATTGTAAAGCTTTTCATTCTTAGAATTTACAGCCTGCTTATCAGTGTCCATAAGCCATGGATATGAATAGATTGAACCTGAAGCATCCCATTCCTGAACATACTTAACTGTGTTAGGAACATGGAATGTTGTAACACCGTATTCAGTTACAGGGATAACCTCGTCACCATCATAACCATTATACCACTTACCATCCTCGAAGTATACATCATCATACTCTGTATTACCTGAAGCATCGAAATTCTTGATTTCTGCAAGAGCCTGATTTGTATAAATTCTGATAGTCTGTGCCTCATCATAATAGTAGTAGCCGTCATCACCTTCGTAAGCAACAGCGAGTACGTCCTTAGGCATAGAATCTGTCATTGAAGTGTCGAATGGGATGTATGCAGGATCACCATAGTTCTTATTAGAATCAGCTGTTATAGCCTGAACCTGCTGGTTATCTGAAAGCTGTGCTGCTGTTACATCATTAAGAACAGCTGCTTCAGCCTGAAGTGCAGTGATAAGTGCCTGTCTTGCATTATTCTGCTGAGCACTTGCACCGTTTGCATAATCTGTGAAGTCAGATGCTTCATAGTTAGCAAGAAGATTTGAAAGATCTTTATATGATTCTGATACCTGAGCTTTTGATGAAGTATCAGCAACAATAAGTGTACATGGCTTGCCTGAGTTCATCTTTTCACCGATACCACCGGTCTTTGATGATGAGTAGCAAGCTACGTTTACATCGTATCTTCCGGCAGCGATTTCTGTTTGACCGTCATACTGGAAGAGCTGTACATAAAGTGACTTGTTACCAGGAACTGTAACCTTGCCTGCAGGAATGTAAAGACCATCTACAGGACCTCTCATAGATACAAGACCAATGAAGGTATCATATCTATACATATAGTAATCCTGCTTCTGAGCAATACCAAAGATTTTATTATACTGTAAGCTTTCTTTAGTAGTTGAATTTGTCTTTAAGTAGATATAGTCATAAAGACCTGTCTTCTCGTTCTTATGAGAAGCAGCAATGTTTCCATTAGCAACTGCTTCAGCAAGAGTAAATACATGACAATCTCTTGTTACAAAATTATTCAACTGCTCAGCAGTGAAGTCTTTTGTAATGTTTGCGATTTCTTCATCAGTGAAGCCCTTATTGTACTTTGCAGCTGAAGAAGCGTAATCAGTAACAATAATTGACTGCATATTCTTTACCCATGTTTTACCATTATCGGTTGAGTAATCATATGTGCCATACTTAATAAGGTCACCTGTAGCCTTATCATATACCGGAATAGCATTGTTAACATCTACAGTAACATTAGTCTTGGTATTATCATCGTATACAGTCTTTGTATCGAAGTAGTAAATACCATCCATACCTTTATCAGCATTTTGATTGTTTCTGAATCTAACCTGATAGCCGCTGATAGCACCTAAATTCTGGTTATCAAGAACGAAATATTCAGGATAAAGAACATTAGTCTTGTCACCATTCAGGAATGTTGAACTTGTAAATGTTCTGAAACCGTTTAATGTCATGGTTGAATCAGCATTATCTGTTTCAAGACCAGCATCATTTATTTGACCATTTCTGCTGGCAGGATATACTGTATCCTCCCAAGAAATGTTCTTTGTGATGTACTGATAACATGTTGATGTTAAGCCATCTTTGATTAATGTCTTTGTTCCATTTGTATCCATATAGATAGCAAATGTAAAGTCAATTCTGTAAGCACCATCAGCACCTGCATAGCTTGAAGTAGCTGATGTAGTGAAGCTTTCACCAGGAGCAAGGTAATCTGAAGATGTCTTTGTTAATGTTATTGAAGCACCGTTAGTTGAAGAAGTCTTAGCGCCTGTTACCTTAACGTAGTAACGGCCAAACTGCTCAACAGTATCGTTCATACCATCAACATAAGCATCGTTTACACCTGTGCAGTTATTCTTAAGAGTAACATCAGATGTATAAGTTGTACCTGAAGATGCACCTGTTACTGTGCTGTTAGCAAACTTTGATGTAGGCATCTCTAATGTATGGTTACCGATACTTGGCATTACATTAGGCATAAAGCTGTTGAGAGCCTGAAGAGCAAACATAGCACCGCGAATCATTGAATCAGGGTATGTATTAACACCGCTGTTACCATAGCCAAAGAACTCTACAAAGTTATCAACAAGCTTATGAAGAGCACCTGCTTCGCCGTTCTTGCTTCCGAAGAGAGCAGCCTTCTGTGCTAAATCATCAAATGGATGAGCACCTGTGTTTGCAGGGAAAACCTCAGTATAGGTCTGGCCCTTTGATGTATAACGTGCACCGAACATACCATTGATAAGATCTTCAAGGAAGTTATAAACAGTATTGATAACAGGAGTCTTCTGAATAGGATCAGATGAAATTATTGTAAGAAGTCTGTTAATGAAGTTTGTTACACCGCACTGACCGCTTGAGTGAATGCTTGAATCACCAATATCAAGTACGCCAAGTACGATATCATTCCAGATAAGGTCTTTTGAAGAGAACTGGCCCTTCTTGTTTACATCATTATACTGGAGCTGACCAAGTAATGGAAGGATCTTGTTAGCAACAAGGTCGATATTAGTCCAGATATCATTGCTTGTAGAAATCAAGCTCTTACCGTTATCATCACAAGCACCGAGTAAAGCACCAACGCCCATTGCGCCAACGCTCTTTGGTACGTTATTATTCTTGAAAGAATATTCTCCGCCGTAGTAGCAGATTACTGAGTTGAGAAGCTCAAGGAGTGTTGCACTGTCGTCAACTTCTCTCTCGTATACATTCCATGCAGCACCTGACTTATCAGCTACAGGAACATAACCCTGCATTACATAAGATACAGCATCACGAGCCATAGGAAGAATTACGTTATTAAGCATATCGCCCTTAGCAGCTGTGATAGAATCCTCTGTAATATTTACAAGCTTATTATAATCCTTGTCTGCAAGAACATAAGATAAGTATTCTCTTAATGCTAAGAATGCAACTGCTTCAGCATCCTGACAAGCATTCCAGTCTTCAGGGTGGATAACTCTGCAGAGTTTACCTGAACCAAGATTTACCTGACCGATACAAGCAATAAGCATTGGGATCATAGCTTCTTCAATATTTGTTTCTGTAAGTTTAGCATTTGCGCCGTACTTAATATAGAAACCATTAAGAATGTTCTTATCTACAGCATCAGCAACATACTGAACCATAGCAAGTGTATTATTAACAAGTGTGCTTGAGATTGTAGCGATTGAAGAAGAATTAATTGTTGCCAAATCGTCTGTTTCAGCAAGCTGAGGAAGTGAACCTTCAACATTCTTGCTGTCAACAAAGATATCCTTTACAGCAGCTACAAGTACATCATTAAGACCTGCAACCAATGAAGAATATTTGCCGTTAATTACTTCTTCAAATACAGCATCAAGGTTAGGAGTGCCCATCTGCATGAAGTACAGATTAGCAGGACCTGTCTGAATATTGAAATAGTAATCAGCGAGAGGGCTGTATCTGAACTTATTGAAGAGTGATGTTGAGTCGATATCTGACCAATCACCCTTAGCATCTTCTGCTACACCGCGGTTTTCATAGCTTACATTGTCAAGAACCCATGACTTGAATTCTTCCATGCTTGAAGCACCATAGTTCTCATATGCTGCATTCATCCAAGCCTCAACATTTGCAGCTGAGTAGTCCTGTGCAGCATCACCTGTCCATTTGTCCTGAGCATACATCCAATAATAATATGTATTATCGAAGTTAGAGCCGTGACCTTTGTCTCTGTCAAAGTTTACATGAACGAGCTTAACAGAATCTTTAAGAGCTGTGTTCCAAGCCATCTGAAGAGCCTGAAGACCGAAGCCGAATAAGCTGTCTTTAGCACTGAGCTTAATCATGCTTGTCTTATCTGTAGCAAGACCGTTTTCATCAGGGCTTCCGTAAGCGAAGAGAAGAACGTTCTGATAAAGTCCGTCCTTTGACTTGAACTCATCGCTGTAGATAATGTTAGGATCATAGCCGAGCTTTGCAGCAGCCTGAGCATATGTCTTACCCTCTGCATCCATAACTTCCTTGATTTCTGCATAACGTGTTGCAGAAGTATCTCTAGGAACTAAAACGATTGACTCGCCGTTTGCATCAAGTACGTCCTCACCGTTTTCATCTAATTCATGAATCTCAGTCTCATTATATGTAATGAGTGCACTGATTCTGTCTAAGAGTTTTGTTGTAAGGATGTCAAGAAGCTGCTCATCGTAAACCCATGTTTTTGTACCATTTTTGTATGCAGCAATATCTTCATCGCTGTACCATTTCTCACCGGTAGCAGCAACTTTACCATTATCAAAAATAAGCTGCTGAGCAATATTATAAAGAATGTTGCTTTCATAACCGTCATTCATGCCAAGCATGTCACCGATAAGACCATAGAGATCAAGCTTTACGAATGTACCGAGAGTACCGAGTGTAAAGTCACCTCTTAAGATATCACCGATAGGATCCTCACCATTGTAGCTTGAGAAGTTCTTCTGTAAAATACCAAGTACACCCTTGATAATATCACAAGAAGATGTATTGCTTCTTCTCATACCTTTTATAGAGTCGAGATTAAGCTTACCAAGAGTACCTACAAGACCGCCGTAGCTGTTAAGAAGGCTCTGTACACTTTCAAGTGTTTCCATAAGCTCATCAACGCTGTGGGTATAAACCTTAACGCTTGCTTTAATAATTGTAACGTCGAGGTTGAAAGTTCTTGCTGACTTATTATAGTAATAGATACCGCTTGATGGCAGCACACCTGCAATAAGATTGTCGATAGTAGGACCGAACTCAGCAAGCATCTCGTCTGCATAGTCAAGAAGTGCTGTAGCAACCTGCTCATCTGACAAAACTTTCCAAGCAAGTGAATTGTACTCAACAGCATCTTCGTGATACTTCACGTCGCTTGATGCGGCAAACGCTGAAAAAGTACCTGAAAAACAAGTTATTCCCATAACGATTGCCATGAATAAAGCAAGCAGTTTATGAGAAAATTTCCTTGCTTTGGTTTTCATCAATTTTTTACCTCCAATAAAATTTTTGTTGAAAAACAAATTTTAGTGTAAAACACTTACTGCACAGGCTATGTGTCGAAGCCTCTGACCATCAGGCAATCTGAGTTAAGCTAAGTGGTTTTTGCCCCATATCCGTAAAAAAGGGCAGAAAGTGCTCTATTAACACAAACTGATTATCACATAAATTAGTCAAAAAGTCAATGCATTTATAAGATAAAAAACATTTTTGTCAAACTGTCCAAAAACTGTGAGCAAATTTTTAACACTTCGACTAAAATTAACATTTTGTTCACAAATATTTTTCATTCATTTCACAATATGTTGTGTATCTGCGGTTCAGTAAAGCACAAGCGCTTTACAAAATTTATAAAGCTGTAAAGCGTTTTATCTTTACTATTCACTGATGATTTATTAGAGCATTATGGCCATGTTTGTCTATTATTAGCATAGCGAACAATTCTGAGATTACGTCGTTTTCCGTCAAAAATTCGTTCGTGAAATTCCTTAAAAAAGTTTATCAAAATTTGAAAGTTTTTCAACAAAACGCACGAAACCGAGATATTAAAATCTTACAGTTTGTCATAATTTTTGTCGATGTGTAAACTTTATTAACAATTTGTTCAAAAAATTAAAAAAAGGTATTGACTTGCGCTATATTATTTGGTATAAATATATTGTATTTGTTCGTGCGTGCGTGGAATACTGCGCCCAAAAATGCGAAATTTGTGTACAAATTATGAACAAACATTGTATTTGCACACAATATGCAGTCGCGGAACAGTTTCCTGCACGTATATATGGCGAATTACATTCGTTAAATCATATGTAAAGGAGAGAAAATTTATGAGAACGAGCAAAAAACTACTCAGCTTTTTCTTAGCTGTAGTAATGGTCATCACCACCTGCTCTGTTGGTTTCACTGCTTTTGCGCAGGATAACAGCAACAGCATCTGGAAGACCGAAGCCGAAGCAAAAGATGCTTTCGACACACTCAACGAGCTGGCAAACCAGCTCCCAAAGCTTCTCATGGGCATTGACAATGCAAAGCTGAAAGAGCTTATTGCAGATCCTGTTTATGAGAAGTACGCAAAGGCTGACGGCAAAACTCTTGCAGATCTTACAAAGACTGACAAAGAGAAATATGCCAACCAAGCAACCATGCAGGATTTGTTAGGTTGTTTACAGCCACTTCTTATCGGACTGCTTAACAGTCAAAGTCAGGAGGCATTCCTTAAGTGGTTTGCCGGCAAGTATCCAAGCTACAAGGATGCCATTCTTGATTCAAACGGTAATATCAAGAACGCATCAGCTTTCGATTATCTTAACGACAACGGAAGCAATCAGCTCAGTTATTATCAGCTTGTAATTCTTTGTGACACTTACAAGGATGCTGACAATACAGGCACACTTGCAAAATGGTATGATGAGCTTATACCGCTTGCAATGCTTTATCCTGAGATTTACAACCGCAATGCTGAAAACACAGCAGCTGTTGAAGCAATTGCAGAACAAATCAGAGGACATGTTATTGTTCAGCCGGGCAAAAATCAAAATGCCAATGATTATTCATACTACAACGCAACTCTTTATGATTTGAAGAATTTTGAGTTTGATTACGGCGAGAACAAAAAACTTGTAGACAAAGCAATTGCAGATTACAACAAGACCTGTGATGCAACAGGAAATCCTTTCAAGGCAAATGATTTTGCCGAATACGTTTACTATGCATTAGGTGCAGGTTATGACCTTTCTTATTCACACATTGCAGAGTACTACAATGCACTTAAAACAGTTAAAACGGATGTTACCTACAAGGGCACTGCAAACATCTATGGTATAAACGACACTGAGTATAACATCACAAAGGCTATCACTCTTGATAACTACGCTGAACTGTTCAGAGAGGCTACTCTTAAGGCGAATAATATCGAAAGTGCTGCTGACTACATCGAAAATCTTCCAGCAAACGTTGATGAGCTCGTTGCAGAAGCTGAGCAGAAAAAGGCTGAGGCTGAGGCTGCAAAGGCAGAGGCTGAGCAGAAGTATGCTGACGCAAAAGAAAAATTCGATAATGGTAAAGACGGCGACACAGAAGGCTACTATGCTCAGGTAGATGCATTATTTGCTGCATATGAAGCAGAATGGGCAACAGCAAATAACGCTAATAAGAAGAGAACTACAAACAACAAATATTTCGGCGGCGGTAATGCAGTTAAGCAAAATATTAATAATATTGTTAGACGTTCTTCTTTGACAGCAGGTCTTTTCTATGATTTGAATCAGAAGTATAAAGAAGAGATTGCAATCGTAGAGAACTGGCCTGCATACGAGAAAAATGCTTATGATGCTAATCCCGCAGGCAGCGGAATGTTCAAGCCTGCCAGTGAGTATGACAAGGATATCAATGAGGCTCAGGCTGTAATCGATAAATACAGCGAGAGAATGTATAATGAGGATTATGCAAAATCCTACATGGATATGAAAGCTATTAAATTCCTCACCGAAACAGTTCTTTACACAAACGACGGTGCTAACACCAAACAAAGAACTATCGGTAACTCAATATATTACACTGATATCATCAATGCTATGGTAATCCAGAACAGCAACGCAACATCTGTTGAAGATGTTACTGCTCTTGCAGCTGCGAAGATGCCTGATGGCAAGGCTGAAAGCCAGCTTACAGCTGATGAAATCGAGCAAATGGCAAATGTATGCCATTATGCAAGAACACCGGGACTTCTCACAGACGATTTCTGGACAGACGGCGAACAAGAAGTCAAAATAAACGATACTGATACCACAGTTCTTGTTAAGCTTCCTGCAACTCTTGTAGGCACTGCTGTAGCAAGATATTTTGGTCTTATCAACGGCAACTTCTCACAAGAAGCTACTAATCACAGACTTGGTCTTTATGAAGCATTCGAGCAGAACAAAGCTAGTTTGATTAATGCTTATTATGCAGAAGCTTTTGAATATGCACGTTCAGAAGCTGCTCGTGAGGTATTGCTTGCAACCGGCAATGTAAACAACATTGGATTTAAGGCAAAAGATACAACAAAACTTAACGAGACTCTTGATCTTGACGGATACATTTTTGACGCAAACAACGCAGCGGCTGCTAAGCTTGGTCTTGAGGAAGAGGTTTCACTTTCTAAAGAGCAGGACGCAACTCTTAAGGCTGATTACACATCAGCTTTGATGGAAAGCTACAGTGTTGATGCCGATGGCAAAGAGACAATTGGTTTAGGTACTGCAGTACTTAATGAGATACTCAACACAACTATCGTTTCTCTTATCACAGATCCAAGCAAGAACCCTATTAACAAAGATGAAAGCCTTGAAACAGCACTTAATGGTTTATTTGTTACAAAAATAAATCTTACAGATGTTCTTACAGATGTATGGAAGGACTTGGTAAAATCACCTGTTGAAAAGTTAGTAAACTTACTTCCTCTTCTTGTAACAGCTATTGACGAGGTATTGTTACCATTTGTTCTTTCAGGTGAAGGTGACCAGTACCACGGACTTCTTACCGGTATTGTTCCAAACCTGATTGGTTCTGCTGAAAACGGCAGCTACATTGGTGTTGATACTTTCAACTTTGATCTTAATGTACTTCTTCCAAACCTTATGCACTGGTTACTGGGCAATAAGGAAGGTATTCCTTATTGGAATGGTGGTGAAGATGTAACAAGAACTCTTAAAGCTAAAAATGCAAGCAACGACTTTGTTGATGCAGTTTACAAGGTTTCAGACTTCTTTAATGAAGAAGGCAAGGTAAAGAGTGATATATTTGACCATTATGTAGTAAAAGACAATAAGGGCAATACACTCACAAGAGTTGTTAACGGTAAGACAACTACATATAAATACCTCAATAACTCTTCAAGTGATCTTGCTGCTTTACTTGCAGATGCAGGTAAAACTACATTCAACTGCTACTTCACTTACGAAGGCAATGTTCCTTATCTCACAGGTATATACCTTGCAGATAAAGCATTAAGAGATGCTAAGATTTCTGATATGCCTTCAGTTTTCGGCAAGCTTCTTGACTATGAAGACAAGAAGGATGCAAAGGGCAACGTAATAAAAGATGAAAACGGTGACGCAATCAAGGTTCTTAAGAAGGACGATAACGGCAAAGATATTAAGACACCTAGCGCAGGTGCAAACATTCTTGCTGAAGTAGTTACAGAGGTTGCTACATTATTCACAGCAGCAGTTGATGAATTTGTTGCAAACGATGCTCTTATCAACGCACCTAAGTATGATGCGCAGAACGCTCTTGCTAACAAGGGATTAAACAATATATTTGTTGCACTTCCTCAGTTATTTGATTTGATGGAAGATCTTGCTGCAGAAAAATATGGCGTTGCAAAAGATGCATGGGCCTACTGCTATGAGGGCAAGATGGTAGCAAGTAAGCTTCATGAGGACCAGACATTAAACGCTGACCTTGAGGCATTCAAGTCATATGCTTCAAATCCTGATTCAGTCGGCATTTTCGACTGCTTCTCAGGTATCTTTGTTGAAGACTGGTTAAACGCAATATTCAGCCTTATCAACAATGTTGTTTCAACAGACAATAAGATTTCTGAAAATCTTCCAATCGTTATGGGCTTGCTTAACGCTCTCGGCGGTTTCGGAGAAGACAGTATCATTACTGATGTTATTAATGGTGTATTCCAGATTGAACGTGAGGACGCTGACTCATTCACATTTGAAAAGAGAGCAAACGGACTTACAGGTCTTTCAAAGAATCACGCATATTTCTTAATTTCAAATATCAATACTCTTATTGATGTAATTAAGAATCTTGCAGGAACAATCAACGCAGGAGTAAAAATTGACGGTAAGGGATTAATCGGCGCAAGCAAGAAATCTGCTTCTTCAAGTGCTCCTACACTCAAGAATGCAAAAGCTAACTCCAAAACTTATACAAAGAAGGAGCTCAGCAACACAACTGATCTTATCAATAATCTTGACAAGTTGCTTTCTTCTCTCCTTTCAGACAGCACTCTTAACGGATTTAAATTAGATTCAACTGACAACATTCTTGCAGGTGTAGTTACATTCTTCTCAAACTATCTCGGAAGCGACTGCTACTCTGATTTAGCAAGATTAGTAAATGATTACACTTTCTACATCACAGGCAAAGAGACACACAAAGCTAACGGCAGCAACAACGTTGATGCTAAGAAAGTTTATACAAACGATTCAATGACAGGTCTTATGGTTGAAACCTTCCTGCTTATTGAAAAAGTTGTTGAAAATCTCTTCGGTGATTTCAATGGCACATATACATTAGATAATGGTAAGCAGGCTAACTACAACTTAATTGTTGAGGCTATCGAAGGTCTTATTTCACCGGATGCAATCTGCGTAAGACTTGACGGCTACGACAAGGTTGCTAAGCAGCTTACAAAGTACAACTGCTGGCACAATGCAGCAGCTAAGACTTCAAGAGGCAACTACAAGATCAGTCTCGACTGGGGTATTAAGGCAGGTGACAAGGATGCATTCTTTGCAGCATTTGCTTCATCACTCCGCCTTGTAACATCAATTCTTGGTGTTGTTCTTGTAGACACAGGCTGGTACGGCACAGTTGTTAATCCTGTTCTTAATGCACTTTGCAAACCAAACGGAATTAAGGTTGACACTGCAGCAGAATACGGCAAGCTTACAAACGGCTATCATGACGAGGCTCTTCTCGGTCTCATGGCACCAATCGCAAGCTGGCTGAATTCACTTCTTAACAAGCCTGCTTCAACACTTATCAAATCAGTTCAGGGTATTGCAGGCTTACTTGATGATAAAACAAATCCAACAATTGCTTCTATCGTTAAAGGTGCAATCACTCCTCTGGTAAATGAAGTAAACGGTCTGGCAAACATCTTTGGTATAACAAGTGATAAGCTTCTTGCTACATCACCTACACTTAAGAAAACTGTTAATGATCTTGCTTCAGATATCAACAAGTATTCAGATGTAAATAATATTAAGATTAAAAATATTTCTTTAAGCGGTAATAATATTATACCTATTATAAATGTACTTCTTAAAGACACAGGCATTTCATTAAAGCAGATCAGCTGGAGCAAGCTTGCAAATGCAAAAACTCCTGCAGCAGCTTTGGTATATGTACTTGATTATCTCCTTGAGAATATTCTAAGCAATTCAAATCTTACAGCACTTGCTAAATTGATTAATAATGACGTTGCTACTCTTCTCCTTGATGCACTTAAGTCAGGAAAGATTAAGTCAACTGATTTACTTGCTCTTCTTAACAAGGTGCTTGAGGTTACAGACAGCCCAACACTTGTTTACTGGACATTTGCTCAGTACTTACAGGAAGCTACAGAGAAGTTTGTTTATCCTAAGGGAGTTACAAAGCAGATGGCTGACAGCGGTGTAACACAGCTTGATTCAGCAATCAGCTCAATTCTTCAGCTTCTCGGCTCACTTGGTGTTGACCTTGGTGCAGATAATCTTCAGGGCATCATCAGCAAAAACTTATTCACAAACAAATTATTAACAACAATCGCAACTGCACTCTACGGTGCACTTGACGGACTTGATCCAACAATCAAGGAAGTTCTTTCAAGCCTTGGCATTGTATCATCAACTAAGGACATTGCAAAGATACTTACCGATAAGAGCTACGGACAGACCTTCAGCTCAGCTGCTAAGATAATTAAGGCTCAGTCAAGCTGGAAGAAGGTTAAGAATGTAAACTGGGGCTTCAAAGACGGTTCAGCAAAGGCTCAGCAGGGCTTTGTAAATGCACTTGCAGCAATTCTTCGTCCGCTTGATAACGTTCTTGAAATCTTCCTCAACGAAGGAACTCTTGAACTCAACGATGTTCTTTATAACCTTATTACAACAATTGAGGTTAAGAAGACAACCACAACATTAAATATTTCTGACGGTGATGTTCCGATTGCAGCGAAAATCACCTACTCAATGAGTAACGGCGTATTCACACTCTCAGTAAGAGAAAGCAAGGATAACCGTGAACTTTCAAGACCTTCAAAGGTTGTACTTGACTTAACTTCACTTAAGGATACTTTAAGCGATCTTAAGATTGAGGGTACAAACGGCTACAACAGTGCAATTATTCCTCTTCTTGAGGCACTTGGATGCACAAATCTCAAGACCTACAAGCAGTATCAGAAGGATGCTGATAAGGCTAAGGATAACATGCTTCTCAACATTCTCAATCCTTTGATTGGTGACAGCAGCAAGTCATTCCTTAACAAGCTTTGTGCTAACCCAATCAGCGAGCTTACAAAGCTTCTTCCAAACATTGCAATGTATCTTGATGCACACGGCTTAATGCAGATGCTCAGCAACCTGCTTGCACCTGTAACAGAACTTGTTTACGCAGCAGCAGATACACTTAAGCTTGATAAGATTCTTGAAGATGTACTCGGTATGCCGATTGGCGATTTAATCGGTTCTCTTCTTGGCTTAGGCGAAGGCAAAATCAACCTTAAGCTGTCAGATTTAACAGTACTTAACATTGAGGATTTAATTATCCCAATTGTAAACATGGTTCTTAAGAGTGTAAACAACAAGTATGTAAATGCTCTTGAAATTGCAGACATTGACTGGAATGCACTTATCAGCCTCGGCACAAAGACAACTTATCAGAGTAAGGCTATCGGCGAAAACGGCAAGTTCTTAAAGGGTAAGAGAGTTGCTGATGTTGATCAGGGCAAGGTGCTTATAGCAGTTCTTCGCTATGTAGCAAATGTTCTTGTAGATAACTCAAAGGCTATCAAGAATCTTGTTTGCAACATTGATGCAATTAAGAAGAATGACATGATTTCTTCAATTGTTAAGAGTGTATTCGCTACACTCAGCACTGCTTCCGGAGATCAGATTGTAGCAGCTCTGTTCTACTTAATCGCAGGCGAGCCTACAAACGCATTCTGGGATTACTCAGCATATAAGACAGGAAGCTACAGCTTCTCATATCCACAAAATCTTAACGTTGATTTCGTAAAATCACTTCCACCAATGCTTGATGGTCTTATCGGTTCTCTTCTTGATCTTAATGAGACAATCAGCAAAGCATTGTTCAAGGATGATCTTATCGGCAAACTTGCAACAGGTCTTTACGGTGCAGTTGAAGGCGTTAAAGTTGGAGACGGCTCATTAACAGCTCTTCTTGCTCAGACAGGTATTGACTTCTCAACTGAAAATGTTGCTAAGCTTCTTACAGACGCATCTTACGGAAAGAGCTATGAAGGCCCTGCATCTGTTATCAAATCTGCAGGCTCATGGGCAAATGTAAAGGCTGAGTCACTTAAGTGGGGCGTAACAGACAGAGACAGCTTCTTCCATGCACTCGCTGCTGTACTTCGTCCTGTATATGGTGTTCTTGATGTTCTTCTTAATGATGCTTCACTTGGTATCTTTGACATCGTAAGAATCCCTGGCTCAAACGGCTACACAGCAGCAATCGTTCCTCTTCTTGAGGCATTCAATTGCTACAATGTAAAGACACAGTATCAGTACAGACAGGATATTAACAAAGAATACGATTCAATCCTTCTTGACATAATCA
This sequence comes from Bacteroides sp., assembly GCA_023665085.1. Lineage (GTDB taxonomy): Bacteria > Bacillota > Clostridia > Oscillospirales > Acutalibacteraceae > Eubacterium_R. The sequence continues at coordinate 122,421 of JAMPEQ010000005.1, read as the reverse complement.
ATCCTATCTGGGATAAGGTTGAGGATATTCTTGCAGCTCCTCTTCAAACAGTAACAGCAACACTTCCAAACCTTGCACTGTTCATCGGTAATGACGGACTTTGCCAGATTCTTGATAACATGCTGACACCTGTTTCTGCTCTTCTTGATGCAGTAAGACCTATCGTTGATGTAAATGAATTACTCGGCGCACTTCTTCCTGCACTTAATGTAGATCTGAACGGTCTCCTTGGTAAAATTGGTATCACAAACTTCAACCTTGATATTTATGATATCAATGAAACTTTGAAACCTGTTCTCGGCGGTGACGCAATTATTCCTCTTGTAAACAATGTACTTGGTATGATCGACATTAAGGGTGCTAAGCTCAACCTTAAGCTCAATGATGTTGATTGGCTCCAGCTTGCAAGCCACGGCAAGACAATCGTTTCTGCTTCACAGGCTGCAACATACGGTGCAAGAATTTACGTTGAGGGTGATGCATCTGAAACCCTTATCGCAATTCTCAGATACTTAATTGCAACAATTAACAGCGGTGAAAACCTTGATGTAATCATGAATCTTATCGGCGGATTACTTGGTAATGCTGACGAAGGCATGATGAACACAATCAATAGTGTTCTTGATATTATCAAGGGCGAACCTGATACAGTTATTGAAGGTCTCTTAGATCTCCTTGAAAGTATTGCAGGTTAATAGTCAATTAAACTAAATAGCTTTATAAAACGACAACCGGCAAGCAATTGCCGGTTGTTCTTTTTTATCTTATTATTTCATCACTGAAATAAACACTAAAAAATTTAATGCCAAGAATTAGTACAAAAATACTCCGTAATTTGTTTTCGCAAAAAAAGACTTGTCTAAAATAAAATATTTATTTTTATTATGCCTTGTATTATTGCTTTAAATTATATATAATAATTTATATATATGCGAATATGGTGGTGATAAAATGCTTGGCACTTGCGTAAGAGCTAAAGTTGTTAAAACAATTGGTGAATCAAGCGATGATGGTTATGTCTTTTCTTTGAATTATGCAAAGATTTATGACACTCCTGAAGATGAATATACTTTTATTATGGGAGTAACTCATCCTGTAAGTAATTTTGACGGAAGAATAGTTGCTCGCTTGAACTATAAACGTAAAAGAGACGGAAAACCCATGCACGTGTGGGTTATGGCCCCAAAAAGCCAGAAATACATTATAAACATTGATATTATCGAAGCTCTTAATCTCGAAGAACTTATCCCAAAGAAAAATTATGAGTTAATTTGCTATTATGAACAAAGTGCAGGAGCACTTACTTACAGAATGGTTGATAATTTTCCTGTATATCTGTTAATAAAAAACAGAGGCTCAAATAACTGGGGCTTCCCTAAAGGGCATCTTGAAAAAGGCGAAACAAGAGCTGATGCCGCCCGCAGAGAAGTATTTGAAGAAACAGGAATTACCGTAAAGCTTCATATCGGATATGAAGGTGTATCAAAATACACAATACGTGAATGCTGTCAAAAAAAGGTTTCCATATTTGTAGGCAGAACAGATGAAATATGGATTACCCCGCAGTATAAAGAAATTCAAAAATTCGGCTGGTTTACATATACTGAGGCAATGAAAGCTCTGTCATTTAAAAATGACAGACGTATACTTGCACAGGCTCATGAATATCTATATAAAATAGGTGTTCTGGTGCATACTGAGGAAGAGTATATTAAAAGAAGTCAAAGAATACAAGAAATGATTAAACAGCATCGTCTTGAATGTGAAGCAAAAGGAATTCCTATGGACAAACCAAGGAGAAAGCCAAAAAAAAGGAAAATTCCTAATTATATGAGAGCTGAAAAAAAGCCGGATGAAACAACTGAAAAAGAAGAAAATCCTAACGCTTTCAATATTGATGCGCTGATGGAAGCTATAAACAGAAGCAGTAATAAAAATAATGCTGATAACAACAATTAAGGAGTGCCGTTAATGCAGGAACTTTGCAGAAATTTACAAGAGCTCTTAACAAGCCATGGAATACCTGACTGGCTTGTAGTATTCATCATATCCTTATGCCCTGTTCTTGAATGCAGACTGGGCATGTTCACAGCAATTGTTCTGCTGGAAATGAATGCTTTTGCCGGCTTTGCTATAAGCTTTTTAGGTAACATATTACCTGTCCCCTTTATTCTTTTGCTTATTAACTGGATATTTAAGATAATGAAAAAAATCCCCGGACTGAGAAACATTGTATTCTGGCTTGAGGACAAAACGCTTAAGAAGAAAGATAAAATAGATAAATACGGAATATGGGGATTACTTTTTTTTGTTGCAATACCTCTTCCGGGTACAGGCGGGTGGACAGGTGCTCTGCTTGCATCTCTGCTTAATCTTGACAAGAAGAAGAGCTTTCTTGTAATCACACTGGGTGTATTCATTGCAGGACTTATTATCACTGTTTTAAGCCTTATTTTCGGCGCGGTTATATTCTAATGAAAAAAGAAGAAGTATTTTTGATTGAGCTTTGCCGAAATTTTATAAACGGCGGTAAAGTTGTTATACCAAAAGATATTGAATATGATATGCTGTTCAGGCTGGCAGAGCACCACAATCTTCTTGGTGTATGCCACTGTGCCTTAAACGGTGCAGACGGCAGAGAAAATGTACCCAAGGAATTTTTGAAATCTCTGGAAAACAGCTTTTTTGACTACATCTTTAATTTTCAGTGCCAAAGCAACGCACTGGAGGAGCTCAGACGGCTTTTTAGCTCTGCAGAGATAAAGTACGTGCTTTTTAAAGGAGCTTGCCTCAGAGAGCTTTACTCAGTGCCTGAGGCACGTGCTATGGGAGATATCGACCTGCTTATTAAAACAGCAGATAGTGAAAAGGTTCGTTTGCTGTTAACTGCAAACGGCTACAGATGTGCTGCTGAAAACGGAAATGTGCTGGATTATGTAAAAAACAATGTACTGCTTGAGGTGCACACAAAAATCATCAGCGAGTTCGGTGAAAATGTATTTGATGATGCATTTAATAATGCTGAATTTGACGGATATACAGGTGCTCTTTACGACAGCTATAACCTTGCCTATATGATTGCTCACACTGCAAATCATCTAAAGTACACAGGTGCAGGCATAAGATTTATTATGGACATAGCTGTAATGCTGAAAAACAGAAATGCAAACATTGAAAAGACTTTTGAAATTTTAGATAAAATCAACCTTACTGAATTTGGACAAGTATTGCTTTCAGTATGCTGTGAATGGTTTGGCATCGGTAAAAGCTACAGTGCCAATACTGACAGGGTGCAGGAATATCTTGTTGAAGACGGAGTATTCGGCTCAATGAAAGACAGTGTACGCTCAACCGTTTCACGACTCAGACAATGCAGGGCACTTGAGGAAAACGGCAAAGAAAAGAGCAAATCACCTATCCTTCTAAAGCTTAGGCTGGCTTTTCCGCCCTATGAAACTTTGAGGAAAGCCTCTTATATTAATTTTATCGACGGCAGACCATGGCTATTGCCTGCTGCGTGGGCATACAGATTTTTTTATAATGTAAAAAACAACCGTGGGCATATGCTGCAGACTGTAAAAAATATTGATGATGAAAAAACCATAGCTCTTGCAAAGGAAGAGCTGAAATTTTTTGAGGAGATTGGATTAAAATGAACTGGATTATCGCACTAATTGTTTTTGCTGCTGTTATCGCAATACTTTTTGTTTGCTTTGCCTCATGGTGTCTTACTCTTAAGGTAAACGGCAAATGCCCCCTCTGTGCACTGAAAAAAATAGCAAAGCCAAGAAGCATTACCATAGATGTTACCAATGAAGAGGATTACAACAGCGGTGTAGCAATGACTCCGCCTATGGGCTGGTCAAGCTGGAATACCTTCAGAAATCATATTGATCAGGACTTAATTTACGAAACTGCACAGGCAATGAAAAACAGTGGTCTTGCTGACGCAGGATATCAATACATCAATCTTGACGACTGCTGGCAAAGCTCTCAGCGTGATGAAAACGGAATGCTTCAGGGTGATATGAGGACCTTCAGCCGTGGTATTCCCGCTCTTATAAAGGATATCAACGAGCTTGGTCTTAAGGTAGGACTTTATTCTTCAAACGGCTCTCTCACCTGCGAGGATATGCCTGCATCACTGGGCAACGAGGTGCTTGATGCAAAAACAATTGCCTCATGGGGTTGTGAATTTTTCAAATACGATTTCTGCCATTCTCAAATTATAAGCGGTGACTGCCCTGCTGTTGAATGCCTTGAATTAAATCGTGTCGGTGATGAGGAATACACAGTTCTTTCACCTGAAGATGCCGAATTTACAGGCAGAGCAAAGATTGTAAAAATTCCGTCACTGCCAACAGGTAAAGCTATCGGATTTTTAAATCATGGAGCAGGTACTGCTACATTTAAAATCAACAATATTAAAGGCGGAGAATACTCAATAACTATCGTACATCAAAAGGTTTTCAGAAGACGTGACAGCTATATTCAGGTTATAGTAAACGGCACGGTATATGAAGTATTTATTCCGAGAGGAAAAGGCTTCAGTGACAACGGAAGAACTCAAGTTAAGGTTACTCTTACTGAGGGTAACAACACAATTACCATTCAGAATCCGGTTGTAACTGTTGCAGATTCATCATACATTCAGTATAAGAGAATGGGTGATGCTCTGAAATCTGCATCAAAGCAGTGGGCTGAATGCACACATACCGAAGAAAAGCCTATTGTATTCTCAATCTGCGAATGGGGCACTGCAAAGCCTTGGGAATGGGGCAGAAAAGCCGGCAACATGTGGCGAACAACACATGATATTCTGCCAAACTGGGTAAGCATCATGGCTCTTTATAATATAACTGTTGACAAATACAAGTATTCGGTTGCAGGCGGATGGAATGATCCTGATATGCTTGAGGTTGGCAACGGAAAGCTTACCGAAGAAGAAAACAAAGCTCATTTTTCACTGTGGTGCATGATGGCAGCTCCTCTTATGCTGGGCAACGACATACGAAAATTTGTTGACGGCAGTAATAATGCAGTTGAAGGCATCCCAACTCTTAAGATTGTAACAAACCGTCAGCTTATTGCAATTGACCAAGATCCTCTTGGCAAATCTGCAATGAGAATTAAAAAGAGTATTTCTCTTGATATACTTGCAAGACCTCTTGCAAACGGCGATGCGGCAATTTGCTTCCTGAATAAATCAAGCTCAATGAAAACAGTTAATTATGATTTGAGCAATCTGACAAAATATGATTATCTTGATTTCAGCAATGCAAGCAGCTTTGAAATTCATGATTTGTGGGAGGACAGCAGAAGCAGCGGTACATCAATTTCCGCATCTATTGCAAAGCATGGTGTAAAGGTGTATAGAATTAAAGCTCAGCATTAAAATTTAATAAATTGCATTTATACTATTGATTTACAAAAAGAATTACTGTATAATATGTAAGTACAAACGGTTGTACAATTGCGTACAGCCGTTTTTTCATTTTTTTGAGAAAGGAACACGCAAAGAACCACATGAGTTCATGCTAATTCGGGAGAAATATGTTTAAAATCGGTTTTGACAATGACAAATATCTGCAGATGCAGTCAAGCAGAATTAAAGAAAGAATTAATGAATTCGGAGGAAAGCTGTACCTTGAATTTGGAGGAAAGCTGTTTGATGACTACCACGCATCAAGAGTTCTGCCGGGTTTTCAGCCTGACAGCAAGCTCCAGATGCTTATGCAGTTAAAGGATCAGGCAGAAATAGTAATAGTTATCAGTGCAGAAGATATTGAAAAAAACAAGGTCCGCGGTGACCTTGGCATTACATATGACGTTGATGTATTTAGACTTATTGACGCTTTCAGAAGCAAGGGGCTGATGGTTGGCAGTGTTGTGCTCACAAAATATGTGTCTGCACCAAAAGTAGTTGCCTTTGAGCAAAGATTGAAAAAAGCAGAAATTCCCTGCTACCGTCACTATGTAATTGACGGTTATCCTGCCAGCATAAGCCACATTGTCAGTGATGAGGGCTACGGCAAAAACGATTATATTGAAACTACAAGGGAGCTTGTAGTTATCACTGCACCTGGTCCCGGAAGCGGAAAAATGGCAACCTGCCTTTCCCAGCTTTATCACGAAAACAAAAGAGGAATTAAAGCCGGTTATGCTAAGTTTGAAACATTCCCTATCTGGAATATTGCACTCAAGCACCCTGTAAACATTGCTTACGAGGCTGCAACTGCTGATCTCAACGACGTAAACATGATTGATCCATGGCATCTTGAAGCATACGGAAAAACCACTGTAAACTACAACAGAGATGTTGAAATATTCCCTGTCTTGAAAGCTACCTTTGACAAAATTTACGGCACATGCCCTTATAAATCACCTACTGACATGGGTGTCAATATGGCGGGCAACTGTATTGTTGACAATGATGCAGTATGCGATGCATCAAATCAGGAAATTATAAGAAGATATTTCTCTGCCTGCTGTGAAAATCTCAGAGGCAAGAACAACAAAGATGAAATATTCAAGCTTGAACTGCTTATGAATAATGCAGGACTTGATGTTGACGACAGAATATGCACAAAAACAGCAGTTGAGCTGGCTGAAAGAACTGAAAAGCCTGCCGCTGCAATTGAACTGAATGACGGAACAATAATTACAGGCAAAACATCTGATTTACTCGGCTGTGCATCAGCTACACTGCTCAATGCACTCAAATATCTTGGCGGAATTGACAAGGAGATACTTCTTATATCTCCTGAGGTAATTAAGCCTATACAAGAGCTTAAAACAAATCATCTTAACAGCAAAAACCCCAGACTGCATACTGATGAGGTTTTAATTGCCCTCTCTGTTTCTGCAGTTAACGATGAAAACGCAAGGCTGGCACTCGAACAGCTTTCAAAACTCAATAAATGTGAGATGCATTCAACCACCCTGCTGTCACACGTTGATGAAAACGTGCTGAAAAAGCTTGGTATCAGAGTGAGCTGTACCGCAATAACTGATAAAAAAAGAATTTGATTCTTGTTTTGCCGGGCACTGCGAATGCAACATGTACAAAAATGCAGGGTGTGCCGTTAGAGCACACCCTATACTATTTAAAGCTTAAAGGAGGATCATTATGAACACAAAGTATATTTTTATCACGGGCGGAGTTGTTTCAGGTCTTGGCAAGGGTATAACAGCAGCTTCTCTTGGCAGACTGCTTAAGGCAAGGGGCATCAAGGTTACGGTACAAAAACTTGATCCGTATCTTAATGTTGATCCCGGTACAATGAACCCTGTACAGCATGGAGAGGTATTTGTTACTGATGACGGTGCTGAAACTGATTTGGATCTTGGCCACTACGAAAGATTTATTGACGAAAGTCTGTCACAAAACTCTAATCTCACCAGCGGAAGAGTTTTTTGGAAGGTTATCGGTGACGAGCGAAAGGGCATATACGGCGGTCAGACAGTTCAAATTATTCCTCATGTTACAAACGAAATTAAGCGTTCTATTGCAAAAAATGCAGATACGGGTGCAGAGGTGTGCTTTGTAGAAATCGGCGGAACGGTAGGTGATATTGAATCGCAGCCGTTTTTAGAGGCAATTCGCCAGTTTGCACTTGATGTGGGCCGAGAAAACTGTTTGTTTATCCATGTAACACTTGTTCCGTATTTGGCTGCATCTGACGAGCTTAAATCAAAGCCGACACAACACTCTGTTAAGGAAATGCTTTCTATAGGTATCAGACCTGACATTATTGTATGCCGAACAGAACATCCCCTTACAGATGATATAAAAAATAAAATTTCACTTTTCTGCAATGTTGAACCCGAATGCGTTATAGAAAATAACAACTGCGATATTCTCTACGCTGTTCCCATGATGCTCAAGGAGCAGAAAATGGACGAAATTGTTATTAAAAAGCTTGGTCTTGAATGCAAAGAGCCTGATTTAGAGGACTGGGAAAATATGCTTCACGCTCTTCGCAATCCTAAACAAACGGTTAAAATTGCTATGGTTGGAAAATACGTTGAACTGCACGATTCTTACATTTCTGTCAACGAGGCACTGAAGCATGGCGGAATATCAACACAAAGTGCAGTTGACATCAAATGGATTGACAGCGAAAGTCTTGAGGGTGATGCAGACGTTGCTGAAATTCTTGGTGATATGGATGGTATACTTGTGCCGGGAGGCTTTGGTTCACGCGGTATAGAAGGCAAAATAAGAGCCTGTCAGTACGCAAGAGAAAATAATATCCCCTATCTTGGTATTTGCCTCGGCATGCAGATAGCAATTATCGAATTTGCCAGAAATGTTCTTGGATTAAAGGATGCGAACTCAGCTGAAATTAATCCTGAAACTCCATATCCGGTTATTGACATTCTTCCCGAACAGAAAAATGTTGAAGACATGGGCGGAACTATGCGACTGGGTAAATATCCGTGTACTGTAAATCCTGAATCAAAGGCATTTGAACTTTATGGTGCATCAATGATTTATGAGCGTCACAGACACAGATATGAGGTTAACAACGACTACAGAAACGAGCTGCTGGCAGGCGGAATGATTTTTGCAGGCACATCACCTGATAATCATATTGTTGAAATGGTGGAAATTCCGTCGCATCCATGGTTTGTGGCAGGTCAGTTTCATCCTGAATTTAAGTCCAGACCAAATAAACCGCATCCTCTTTTCCGAGGTTTTGTAACTGCCGCATTAAAAAACAAACAAGCAAAATAAAAAGAAACAAGGAGCTGTTTTCACAGCTCCTATTTTTTATAAAAAATTGTTTATCTGCATAAGCCTTGCTTATTGGATTATTGTTATTTTTATAAATATATTTGTGCTGACGCACGGTCGTATCATTCTTTTGTGTCGCCAAAGAACGATACCAAGAAAACGAATCAGGGGGATAGCCTGCGCTAATTCCCCCTTATAACCCCCTTTAAGCGTGTGCCGCGCACACAATGCGCACTGCGGCACAGGGAACTTTTTCTTATATGTTGCAAATATCCAGAATGCCTTTAAATTTTTGGATTTTTTCGTTAGGCTAGGCTTTGGTAAAATTTCGTCGACGGGAGCATATGTGGATATGTGACCGAGCGGAATTTTGCCGATAACGACGCATAACGGAAAAAGACATAATTTAAATAAACTATTTATTTATAATCACTCTCGGTAAAATTTATTGCATTCGCGAATTCAGACAAGGCTCTGTCCTTTTCGGCATTAGAAACAGATTTTTTAATAAATGCAAAATCCTTGGCATTTATTACATCATCATCAACATAATCACAATTGCATACTTCAAAAGGAGTATCAGTAAAATCATTATTATCCTTATTTAAAGACACTGTAAGCTGAATTTTTCGCGTAATTGAATGATCTGTGCTGATTTCGATATTATTGATACCTGAAGGAAGATAAAGGCTGAAATTTCCGTTTTCATCTGTAACCGTTGTATTTATTCTGTTCACTGCAACATTTGCATTTTTAATCGGATTGCCTGACAGATCAACTGCTGTGCCCTTTGTATAATATCTTGTGCCGGCAATAATAGGCACACTTACACTGGCTGTCTTATCAAGAATTTTTATGGTGAGTATATTGCCGTTATAATTATCATCATAATCAGGATACCAGTGCTTATCATACTGATTATCAATATATGACACCGAAAAATCACCTATTCTTTCAGCATAAGGAGCTGTGATAGATGTTCCGTCGGTAAAATTAATTGTAACACTGAGATTTGCAAGCACCTTTGACACAGAGTATCTGTAATACCTTTGATTATCAGCATCTCTTGCCCATATGCCGTCATTGTAAATTTCCAGCGCAACCGGCTTGCCCAGCTCGATACTTTCTATTCTGTCTATATCATAATAATCATTTCTCAGCATAACCTGCATCGAAGATGTGCTGGTATCAGATAAATACCATCCGACAGCATAATAATAAGTTACGCCTGCGTCAAGATGATGCGTCAAGCAGAACTGACGTGAATTGTGTCCGTTATCTGCATAATTTTCATCCTTATTTGAATAAGCATGCTTAACAAGGTCAATCTCACCGTTAGCCTGCTTTTCACGTGTGTACAGATATGCATGGCTTGGATAATCATTATAGGAAAGAAGCGAATATTCTCCCGACTCTTCAGGCGTGAAATAAAACCACTCCAAATCATCCATACCATTCATTATAGTTGATGCCATAATGTTCAGCTTAAGCTCTTTGGAGCTTGCAAACGCAGTAATAGAGAGGGCTAATGAAGATATAATCAATGCAATAACAATTATTAGCGAAATTATACGCTTTTTCATTTTGCCCTCTCTATCCTAAGCTTTATCGCTTATTTGTATGCTTCTTCAGCAGTCTGGTTAATATAATTCTGGAAATATGATCTGTAGCTGTCATACTTACTGTCGTTTTTAATTATTGCAAAGTCTTTGGCATTTACATAGCCGTCGTTGTTTGCATCAAATATCTGAAGTGCAAGCTCCTGTGATGTTGTATTTTCATCAGCAGTGATATTTACTGTTCTTACAGCATTCTGATATTTAATATCAATCTTTGAAGGTGCTCCAAGAACAAGTCTTACACTTACATTTCCGTTCTCATCAGCTGTGCCTGCAAGTCTGCCGTCAACATAAATATCCGCATTGCTTACTGCTGTTAAAGGAAGCTCTCCGTTGCTTGCCTTTGGAAGAACAATATTAAAGTTAACTGCTCTTGCAGCAGGAGTACCGCTGATTTCAATAGAATTTATACCTGTGTTACCCTTTGTTGTAAGCTCAAGCTCTGTACGGTCAACACTCTCGCCGCCGTTGATAAATACTTTTACATAAAGCTTTTCCTGATTATCGCATTCACTCGGAAGAGGAAGATTTCCATATGTTTCAACTGTTGATGAGGCAGCATCATTGCTGATTGCTCTTGCATTTGAGTTTTCAACATAAGTATAATTCTTGCCGTCTGTGCTGTAAGCAATACCCCAGTCTCTAGGACCTTGGTTTGAGCTGAGCTGTTCAAGGTTAAGAGTAAGGTTGCTATAGCCTAGAGTGCTTGTTTCAATAAGCCAGAATCCGTTGCCCTCAGGATTATCAAGATCCTTGCTGGCAGCAAAGCTATTGAACAGCGTTTTTGACACTCTTACGCCATATTTTTCTGTATAGCTGAGCTCTGTAGCAATTTCACCGTTAGGATACATTGAAAGAGTTCCGCTGTTTGCACCGCTTGTATTCTTAACTGAAAGACTGTCTGATGAAACATAATTTGCAAAGAGATTTAATTTGTCGTTGTAGTTAAATTTAACTACGCTGTCACCCTTATAGTAATAGGTTGCAGTATTAGGAACACTTGTCTCTTCATCATCAACAGCCTCTATAAGAACAGTATAAGCCTCCTGAGCAGTTTTGTCAAAATATTTTGCTGAAGAGAGCTGAATACCTGTTTCAGCATATGCACCTGAAAGCACAATCTGTCCCTTGCTGTCAGTTACAATATACTGCATAGGAAGATTGTCCGGGCTGATATATTTAACTGTTCCTGTTGCACCAAAGTAATTTGTAGACTTATTTGTATACGGCATCTTAAATGAGCCGTTATCATCACCTGCAACGATAACATTGTTTACATAGAGATTACCTTTAGCGTCAACATTGTGAAGAAGATTTCCGCTGAAAGATAAATTTTCTGTTGTTGCAAGTCTGAGATAAAGTACAGACTGATTATCGCAGGCTGCAGGAAGCTCTGCTGTAAGTAAGAGCTGTTCAAGTGCACCGTTTGCAGTAAGAGGAATATCTGACTGAATATTTGTAAACTCCTTGCCGTCAAGACTGTACTGAAGGGTAATACTCTTCGGACCTTGTGCAGTAGTATAAGCCATGCAGCTGAAGTTTACATTTTCATAGCCTGCTGTGCTAACCTTGTATGTAAAGCCTGAATTTTCAGACCACTTTGCACCATCATCCGGAGCAACGCAGAAAGAAGAATGATCATCTCTCCACAAAGGAACGTACTGTGAAACACCGTCAGTGTATGCAGTCATCTTGCCGCTTTCACCATATGTTCCGCCTGTTGACTGTACTGCACCTGATGTTACATTTGTTGAATAATCTGTATAAACAAAGCTGTTGATATCTACACCGCCGAAAGTCACTGTAACAGTAGTCTCAGCACTCTTGATATCGTTAAATGAAGCATATGCAGTAATTTCTGCAGTGTCACCAACCTTAGAGGTTTTTGCATTGAACGGATTTATCTTGCCTGTATAAAGAACAGGCTCACTTCCGTTTACACTGTAGTAAAGATCTGCACCGCCGTTGTTATCAACAATTTCAATGCTGCTGTCACTGAATACAGTTTCACCGATTTCGGCAACGATTGTCGGCTCATAAAGAGCTGTAACAACGCTGAGAGATGTTCCTGTTACTGCAATATCGTTTACAGCAGCGTCACCGCTGAGCTGATTAACAATTGTGTTTACATTATTAATTGCTACATCATTTGCAACAACCATTCTAATGTGTACTTCTTTCTGATTCTTACATTCATCAGGAAGCATAACATTGTCAAATGCAAGCTCCATTGACTTATTTGCTTTGATTGAATAAACAGTGCCGTCAACATCAGTATAATTTACACCGTCAAGGCTGTACTGAAGCTTCCAGTCTCTCGGTCCCTTCTTTGTTCCGCCCAGTTTAGCACTGAATTTAATGTTTTCATAGCCTGCTGTTGAAACTACTGTTTCAAAATACGGGTATGTGCCCCATGCAAGCATGTCGGTCTTTGATGTTCCCATTACTGGAGCTTGGTCTGCTATCGCATTGTTAGTAAACAAATCTGCCGTGCCTGACCATTTAAGTTTTGCCTGATCTGTTGCATTTACACTTGCATAAAGATTCGATGTCGCCTGATTCTCACCGCCTGTAGCAACATAATAGAAACCATTTCCACTTGTGTCACCATTTACAAGCAATGTATTATCAGCAGTGTAGTTATAATTCCATGATGCAATAGTTCTTGAATAGCCTGTTGGCTTTTCACCTGTGAGAACTTCACATTCATTTGATGTTACAGAGCCTGTAATATTTGTGCCGTCACCTGTAATAACACATGTAAGCTTTGCACCAACGTCCTCTGATGTTGTCAAATATTTTTCATTAACTGCATCAGCTATCGGCTCACCGTTTCTATACCACTGATAAGAAACACCGGAGCTGTAGCCTGTGCCTGTTGTATTATTGGTAAGTATAGGATTAAGCTCCGTATCGATATATGAAAGAGCTTCTATCTCTGCAGTGTGATTTGTGCCGAGATCTGCAGGATTTATACGGAAAGTCTTGGTAACTGAGCCTGTGTACAAACCTGCACCGTTAATTGTTACACTTGCTGTACCTGCATCTATATTGTTGCTGTAGCTTAAGGTATAATCCACATTAGGAATTAAAGCAACGTCAGCACCATTTTCATAAATATTTACTGTAACAGCCGGAGTAAGCGCTTTTCCTGTATATGTCTGAGCAGGAATAGTATCAACAAACAAACCCAGGTCTTTAAAATCAACCGGCTTAATCTGGCCGTTTATCCATGTCTGACGTTCAGAAGTCCATGTGCTGAGCTTATCTATATATCCCTCTGCGCTGTAGGTTGTATCATGACGGAGTGCATCCATCTGTGCACTTTTGTTTATTGTATTTACATAGTATGCAATGCTGTGAAGCTTGCCTGTAGTATCCTCTGCCTTGCCGAGAAGAATATCTGCAGCAGGAGAAATATATGCATAATAATACTTTTCTGCCATCTGCCAGAAATCTGTGCAGTTTGTGGCAAGTGCCGCATAGAAGTTCAAAGGTGACTGATCGTCAGTTGAATATGACATAGTTGAATCATCACATCTCCAACGGTAGATACGTGCGTTCTTTGTATACCATCCGGTTGAAGTATCATAGCTGTATCCCCAGCGTTCTGTATCTTTGCTGTCAATAGTTCCCATAGAGTTATCCATATCCCACATAGGTCCGGCATAAAGCTTGCTGTCAACAGAATCTGAATCTTTGTAGAAATATGTTGATGAGGTTGAGGAGTCCATATTCTTGAAGAACTCCTGTGTCCAGTAATATCTTACTGCTGAATCGGCATCAAGAAGATCACTCCATTTTTTGCCCTGATATTCTGCTGCAGGAGCAGGGTTTGTTATACTGTTTGTTCCATATAAAGTTGTCGAATATTTTGTAGCTGTTTTAGGACATGAGGTTGTGGTAGTTGTACTTGGAACTACACCGCTATTGTATACAGAAGCACCAAGGGCATAAAGAAGATTATAGCTGTATTTTACCATATTTTCAGATGCATAATCAGCACTCTTAAGCACCCAGCCCTGTCGGTTATATGCACAGAAACCTGCATTTTCATTTACCCAGCGGTTGCTTATTTCAAGCTCATACAGATATCCGCCTGTAGTATCAATGGCTGAATCATCAATCTTAGAATATTTATATGCACCTACTGTATGACCTGTAACATCTCTTTTTGTAATTGAACCTATAGTAGTTTTGTTTACAGTTTCAACTGCCGTTTTCGCTGCAGCAAAATCAGCAGGAACAATTGCACCTGTTGCAGAATCAACAGTTCCGTTTGCAATTTCAAGATTTTCGTAAGCATCGCTTATATTTACTCTGTTTGATTTAATTTCAACCTTTTCTGACAGCTGATAAGAACCGAGATACTGCTGGTTTACATACAAATCAACAGGCTTGCAGTGTGGCTGGTATTTAATGCCGATATAATCTGCAAAATCATATGTAAGCTGGTTTTTAACAAGTGATTTGTCAACATCATTTGCCAGCAGACACCATTTCTTTGCCTTTCCCATACCGAGAAGTGAAGTGGACTTTTCAAGCTTAACATTATACGGATTTTTCTTACCGCTTGTGTCCCATGTACCATTACCTCGTCCGCTCATTTTGCTCATAACGCCCATATAATCAACAGTACCGTCAGGCTGAACTACCATTATTGTGCCTGCTTCCCATGCTGAATGGTCACTGCTGCTGGTAATTGTTTTCAGTGAGCCTGATTTAGTGTCAATATAAACTGTACCAACGTCACCGCTCTTCATAGCAGTTACAGTATAACTGGTATTATTGAGCTTAACAGTGTATGTTTTTGAAACACCGCCCTCGTTCAGCTCTTTGAACACATCTGTAGCAACACCACTTGTAATTGATGTTGAATCAATAGTTAGTGTGTCAGTTTCTTTAAACCAGATTTTAAGGCTTGTTAAATCTGCATTTGAAGGAAAGAACCAGTAATAGTTACCGCTGTCAGAGGAAGAGCCGCCTACGCTGCCCCATCCGCCTAGTGATGAACCGCTGCTGGAGCTTCTCTTAAACGGCTGAACTGAGCCGAGAACTGCCAGAGTGTCCTGGGCAGTACCGGTAAGAGAAAATGCCTCAACCTTAGCCTGATTTAAAACATTTTCAGGATCTGCCCATACAGCAACTTTGGCACTTTCAACGTCAACAGGTGCAGATGCAGCTGATGCTGTAAATGAGCCTATTGCAAAGGTCGAAACCAGCATCAACAATGCCAGCAGAAGTGCTATGGATTTTTTCATGCTTTTTTTCATTTGTTTATCCTCGCTTATCTGTTAGCAACGACTCTTGCATCGCCAACTTTGTTTGTGAATTTTACATCTGCGCTGAAATTTTGACTTACATTCTTTGAATGCCCTGTTACACTGTATTTCTTTGAAGAGCTGAGACCTGATGAAGAATACAGAAATTTAATGCATTCTGTTGTTGATTTAGCAACTGTACTGCCGGAGCTTTTAATTGTAAACTGCAAAGCTCTTTTTGACTCAGTTGTGTTTGACGCCTTTACCGAACGGCAGATAATATTGGCTTGCTTTGATGCCGGCTGAACAGTAGTGATATTCTTGCTTTCGCCTCTGACTGTTCCTCCGTTTATTGCAAAGGTATCGCCCTTCTCTTTTCTGATGCCGTCAACAGTAAGTCCGTTTTCGGTATTATTAACACGTCTTACCTTATAGCTTGACTTCTTCACTGCAACTGATGTTACTGTTCCGCCTGAAATAACAATCGCATCATCGGCATCCACACCATCAGACGAACGCGAATTAATATCCGCCGTACCGCCTGTTACATTAAAGGATTCACAGCGGATTCCGTCACCATCTGTATCTATAGTAAGACTTCCGCTTTCAAGATTTACCTTTGAGAAAGAAAAGATGCCTCTGCCTGCACCTGTGCCTGCTGATGCTGTTGAAAGAGAAACAGCCACATTTTTTATTGTAATGCTCTTTGTTGAACAAATTGCATTATTTGCATTTCTTGTTGCTGATACATTTATCTTGCCATTACCCTTTAAAGTAAGCTTTGATTCGTTATATACTACACCCGAATAGCTGTTTGCACCTGAATTAATACTGCTTGTTGTGCCTGTAGGGAAAGAAATTGAAACATTCGGTGCTTTATTCTGCTTTGAAATTTCCTTAATTTCTTTTTTCAATGCGTTGTCAGCATCAGTACCCGTTGCAGTCTCAGTTTCCATAAAGTTTCTTTCCTTGTTTATGCTTGCATCAAGGATTTTTATTGCACTTGCCTGCTGTGTGGTAATGTTTACATTCTCAAATCTCAATGTAGCTTCTTCCGTATTCTTCAGCATTACAACAATCTGTCCGTGCCATGCTTCGTTGCCTGTATTCTGATTTATAACGTAATCACCGGGCTTAGTAATTCTGATTGTGTTCTGTGCCGATTTGTTTGTTACGGTAACACCGCTGGCATCAATCTTTGATGAAACAGTTGCAGACATATTCTTTTGAAGTGTGATATAAATATTTCTGTCTACCTGTGCTGTTGTTGAGGCAGGCTTGCCTGCAGGTTTTTTTGTTGTTGCCTTGGCAGTAGTTTTAGCAGCTGTCTTTTTAGTTGTGGCACTTCCTTTTTTAGTAGTTGTTTTTGCACCTTTTTGGGTTGTAGTTTTCGCTGTTGTTTTTGCAGCAGTTGTTTCACCATTTTTCGTGGTTGATGATACTTCCTTCGCATCTACGGCCTTTGTGGTGCTTGTTTTTTTATCAGCCACCACAACCTTTCCGTTATCGGTAGTAACAGCATCACCGCTTTTGTCTGTTACCACTACGGTTGCCTCAGCCTCCTGTGGCTTTTCCTTGCTGCAGGCTGCCATGCTTGTTGTTATCATTGCTGCCGCAAGCATAACGCATATTGCCTTTTTCAGTTTCATGTTCAAAACTCCTGTGCTAAATTGTATAAATTAGTAATATTCAAAATTATGCCTTAATATATAAATTATAATACTAGATATAGAAAATATTTTAAAACACACTCGACATATTGTGTTTTAAAAATTCTTCTAAAAGGCACGTCGAGGGAACGCACACAGCGTTCCCTCATTCTTTTTATTGGAAATGGAAGCTTTTAACAGCATTTTCAGGCGTTGAAAGCATTATTTTGAGATTTCCGTTCATTGCTCTCACATCATCAAGCATTTCTCTCATCTGCTTAGAATCCTTCATGCTGATATCAAAACTAAGCTCAAAAAGAGCACCAAAGTCAACACTCTTTACTCTTGAAAGCTTAAATCTGTTGCAGTATTTATTAAGGCATTCGTCAAATGCACCTACATAATTAAGTGTTTCAGGTACAGTTATCTTAAGTACATAGTTGTCGCCCTTTTTTTCGCCGAAATTTACAAAATGCAGAACAAGAATGATTACACAAAGTACAACGGTTGCGAGAGCTGCCCATATCCAGTAACCGAGACCGCATGTAAGTCCCATTGTTACGCTGAGAAATACAAAGGCAATATCCTTTGGATCGCCGGGCGCACTACGGAAACGAACAAGCGCAAATGCACCTGCAAGGCTGAATGCGGTTGCAACGTTGTTACCGATTACAAGAATAACCATACCAACGATTGGTGCAAGCAGAATAAGTGCTACGCAGAAAGCCTGGCTGTAGCCCTCTTTTTTGTGGGTGAACAAATAAACAAGACTGATAACCAGTCCAATTACAGCGGCTGACAAAAGTGTTGTAAGCACGCCTCTAACATCTAATGTTGCAGACTCACCTGATGTGAGCATGTATAAAAAATCTTGCATTATGTACTCTCCTTAAAATTGTTTAAAATAATCAAAATCAACACGGTTTCCCTGATTATCATACATATAATAATCAAGCTTATGCTCTGCCGCATCACGTTTATACTTAACGCCGTATTTTGAAAATCCGTGGCTGAACAAATCATTTTCACTTAAAATTCTTGTAAGCCATAGAGGCATTGCACCGAGAATTTTAATTTCCATAATATATTCGCCTCCGGGCAGAAGTAATTCATCCTCATCGCTTTCGCCAAATACAAAATTTGACCTTCGCGTTCTGACATTTCTGTCAAAGGTCATTCTGAAATTTTTGTCCTCTTTGCCGAAAAGTGCAAGCCTGTCATACTGAACATAAAGTGCGGGGTGCACCTTGTTTTTTGACAGATAATAGGCAAGCTCCTTCGCAACCTGAGCTGACAGATAATCCTTTGTTTCGGGAAGTATGCCTTCATTAACAAAAGGCTCTATTTCCTTTATCTTCAGCTTAATTCTGCGTTTATTTCCCTGACCTTCACTTTTTTTCTTTATTTCCATAAAGATTTTATCGTCAGGATCTTTTCGGTCATAATAGGAGCGTATTCGCATTTTTTCCTTATACACAGGACCTGATGAATTCTGCCTGATAACATCATGGTTATCTGTGTCATAATAAATGCTGTAAATCCTGTATTCATTGCCGTTAAGACAAAACGGATCAAGCTCCATATACTCCAGCAGAGAGGGCAGTATTTGGTCTAGCTTTTCTTTGGTTATGAGATATTTTTTCTCATAACGCTTAAATGTAGCTATAGCCAAAGCTGTACCTCCAAAAAAATATTATATCAAGTTAAGTATACTTAAAAATAATCGACAAGTCAATCAAATTTTGACTATAAATTATAAATTTTGTATAAAATTGATTAACTGATTGTATTTAATTTACAGATATTCAAATATATCACAATTTATATTTATTTTTAATAAATAATGTACTAGTATACAAAAACAGTCTATTATTTTTATATGCTTTTATATTATTGAAAATACAAAATTTTAGTGCTATAATTAACAAAAGTAATTTAATGAACAGGTGCTAAGTTAGTTGAATAAAATAAATTTTAGCAATAAGCGTTCATGCTTTACTGAGGGGGGTAAAAATATGACTAAAAAAGACGGCACTCAGGATTTGCGAATTATCAGAACACAAAATGCCATAAAAAATGCATTTTACTCGCTGGTACGTGAAAAAGGCTTTGAAAATATTACCGTTAAGGATATCACAGACAGGGCTGTAATCAGCAGAAACACATTTTATCTGCATTATACAGACAAGTATGATCTTCTCAACAAGCAATGTGATGATTTAATGCGCACCCTGTTTTTTAATGTCGGCAGACAGCTTCGAATGGTAACAAGAAATGATTTTACCATGGACGGAGTTGCATCTATTATTTCTCAGGGCATTAAGGCAGTTGACAGCGAAAAAGAGCATTATTACATTTTGCTTAACGACACCAGTGCCGATATTCTCACATCAAAGATAACAAACGTAGTAAAGCGTTCAATTGATTATATCAGAGACAGCATTGCCCAGCTTGATGATTTTCAGATGGAATACATTATCTGCGGAATGACAGGTCTTATAAAATACTATGTTATGCACAATGTTGATGATATTGATGAAAAATGCAAAACCTTTACCACCCTTCATATGACAAAGCTTATGGAGCTTGGCGAACAGTTTATAAAGGAAAAAAGAGATAAAGCTAATGTGTAAGAAAAACGAAAGTAAAAGGCGAAGCTCAAAAAATTTAAAAATTAATACACGAATTGTTATAACATCTCTTCTTGGAATATTTATACCTATTATAATAATAGCAAGCTTTTCTACTGTATTTGTGCAAACTGTATCATCATATTTTAACTTTTCGTCTGTAACAACCAACAATTATTCTACTGTAAATCAAATTCAGTGGAGTCAGACCTTACAGAGCATTACATCAGAGCTTACAGGAAAAGAGAAAAATGAAAAAAAACTTGAAAAAATCAAGGATTTCGTTTCACCCCTTGAAAAATTCAACAGCTTCATTTACATTGAGCAAAACTCACAGCCCTTTTATTCTACCGACAGCAATGTTGATATTATAAAAAAGGCAAACGAGCTTGTGACAATCGAATGCGGAAAAAATCTTAACTATTTCGGCGATGACGGACTTGTAATAGTCAGCAACGCATCATCAGGAAGTACAAAATATATGATAATTATTGTTAATGATGATTATGTGGTAAATGATGCTGACAAAAGGACCTCACCACAAAACCTTACCTCTGTTCTTGCTGGCAGAACAGGTCTTGTTGCTCTGGTAATTGCACTGCTGTTTATTATAACTATTGGTGCAATATCCTTTATCACATCTCAGACAATTGTTAAGCCGATAAAGAAGATTTCACGCGGAGCAGAGGAAATTGCGCGGGGCAATTTAGATTATGAGATAGATTATGACTCAACCAACGAGCTTGGTCAAACTGTTGACAGCTTTAACAATATGAGGTTAAGACTTAAAACCTCTATAGAAAATCAACAGCAGGCACAGGAGGCAAGGCAGGTTGTTGTTGCAGGAATTGCCCATGATCTCAGAACTCCGCTGACTTCAGTAAAAGGCTATGCAGAAGGACTGCGTGACGGCATTGCTAACACTCCTGAAAAGCAGCAGAAATATATTAACACTATCTGCGAATCAATTAACAGCACAGAAAAGATACTTGACGATTTGCTGATGATTTCAAAGCTTGAATTAAACGGGCTTGCGCTCGAAAAGAATACAGTCAATGCCAAGGAATTTTTTGAAGACGGCGCAATGGAAATAAAAAGTATGCTTGATGCAGCAGATTTTGATTTTACCTATGCCTGCCACTGCAGTGATAATACTGCTATTGATGTTGACACTGACAGATTTGAAAGAGTAATAAGCAACATTATTTCCAACTCAATTAAATATGCAAGGGACGGAATTAAAGGAAGTATTTATATGGCACTGAACGAATATGAGCGTTCGGTAATTATTGAAATTACCGATAACGGCATAGGCGTTGATAAGCAGAGCCTGCCTAAAATTTTTGATGTAATGTACCGCACAGATCCCGCAAGAACAAAAGTAGCAAACGGCTCAGGCATAGGACTTGCAGTATGCCGTCAGATTATAGAACTGCACGGCGGTACAATCTGGGCAACCAGCAGAAGCGGAAGCGGACTTTCAATATTTATTTCAATGCCGAAAAGGATGGTAGAAAATGAAGAAAATACTGATTATTGAAGATGATGAAAACATTTTACATCTTGAAAAAGATTATCTCGAGGCAGACGGATTCTCGGTCGATTATTCAACTGACGGCAGAGAGGGACTTGAAAAAGCCTTGTCAAAAGAATTTGATATAATTCTGCTTGACATAATGCTTCCCTCAATGGACGGCTTTGAAATCTGCAAAAAAATCAGAGAGAAAAAGGATATTCCGATTCTGCTTATAAGTGCTAAAAAAGAAGAAAATGATAAAATCAGCGGACTCGGTTTTGGCGCAGACGATTATATTGTCAAGCCTTTTTCACCGGGTGAGCTGGTGGCAAGAGTTAAGGCACATATAAGCCGATACGAAAGACTGACAAAGGTCACCGACAGCAATTCCGACAGCAATATTATCGAAATCGACACTCTTAGGCTTAACAAAGAGACCGGTGAAGCCTTTTCCTGCGGTAAAGAAATTCAGCTGACGAGAAAAGAATTTGAAGTTCTCTGCCTTCTTGCAGAAAAGCCTGAACAGATTTTTACAAAAAATCAGCTTTTTGAAATAGTGTGGGGATACGACTCATTGGGTGACACATCAACGCTGACTGTTCACATCAATCGCATCAGAGATAAGCTAAAGGAGGCTGATCCACAATCGGATTATATAAAAACCGTATGGGGCAGAGGATACAAATTTAAATAATATAATATTGCAGAAATGTACTTGTATAAAACACTCTGTTCATCAGTAAATGTTAATACAGCTATCCCATGAACAAGTCAAAGAAATGCCCGAAGGTGTCAACAGCCTTCGGGCATTTATACTTAATATATTACCTTTTAAACAGCTTTTCTTTGATAATTCCCATACTCTCTCTTAAAAGAAATGTCGGAAGCAAATCAATTCTCGTAGCAGAGCTCAGTGCTCTTGCCTCCAAGCCATAGCGACTGCAGATTAAACCGGCTCTGTATTGATGATATTCGGAGGTAGCGACTGCAACCTGCTTAGGCAATCCGTATTTTTCAATAATATCCAGTGAAAAGCGTATATTTTCATCGGTATTTACAGATTGTTCTTCAAGGAACAGTCTTTTTTTGTCTATACCTCTTTGCACGAGTATCTGTTTCATACAAACTGCCTCGCTGATTAACTCACCTCTGCCCTGACCTCCGCTTAAAATTGCTACGCTGTCTTTGTTGCAGAGCAAAAAATCATATGCACTGTCTATCCTTTTTTCCAGTGCAAGACATGGTCTGTCACCCTTAACTTTACAGCCAAGAACGATTACAACCTTTTCATTATTCGCCCTTGTTTTTCCCTCACGATATATCATATTGCTGACAGCGACAACAATAAATATTCCTATCGTCACTGTGAAAACCGACCATTTTGTCAGCTCAAAGCTCATCTTATCAATTGTCATGCCAACTGCAAAGGTCGCAATTCCCAAAAGCATGCCTGCAAGGTTGCCGAAATTCAATATTTTTTCAAATACAGGAAGAAGATAAGCAATAAAAATAACTATACCAATTATAATAAATCCAATTTTCATTATTTTGTCGGAACAATTTTGTCCTTACCGCCCATATACATACGCAGTGCTTCAGGAATAAGAACAGATCCGTCTGCCTGAAGATTATTCTCAAGAAAAGCAATAAGCATTCTTGGAGGAGCAACTACGGTGTTGTTGAGTGTGTGTGCAAAATAGTTGCCGTTTTCACCCTTTACTCTGATTTTAAGTCGTCTTGCCTGAGCGTCAGTAAGATTTGAGCAAGAGCCAACCTCAAAATATTTTTTCTGTCTTGGTGACCAAGCCTCAACATCAATGCTCTTAACCTTAAGGTCAGCAAGATCACCCGAACAGCACTCAAGTGTGCGAACAGGAATATCAAGACTTCTGAACAGGTCAACAGTATTCTGCCAAAGCTTATCAAACCACATTTTTGACTCTTCAGGCTTGCATACAACAACCATTTCCTGCTTTTCAAACTGATGAATACGATAAACCCCGCGTTCCTCAATACCATGTGCACCCTTTTCTTTTCTGAAACATGGTGAATATGAAGTGAGAGTCTTAGGAAGAGCGTCTTCAGGAGTGATTGTGTCAATAAATTTACCAATCATTGAATGCTCGGAAGTACCGATAAGATACAAATCTTCACCCTCTATCTTATACATCATAGCATCCATTTCTTCAAAGCTCATAACACCGGTAACGACATTTGATCTGATCATAAAAGGCGGTACTACATAAGTGAAGCCTCTGTCAATCATAAAATCTCTTGCGTAGCTGATTACTGCACTGTGAAGACGTGCAATATCACCCATAAGATAGTAAAATCCGTTGCCTGCAACTCGTCCTGCAGCCTCAAGATCAATGCCATCAAAGGTTTCCATAATATCAGTATGATATGGAACGTCAAAATCAGGCACAACAGGCTCGCCATAGCGCTGAATTTCAACATTTTCGCTGTCATCCTTACCGATCGGAACTGACTCATCAATGATATTTGGTATCATCATCATGATAGATGTAACCTTTTGGTTAAGCTCTTTTTCCAGGGCTGCAAGCTCTTCAAGCTCCTTTGCCTGAGCGTTTACCTGCTCACGAATTGCCATGCCCTCTTCCTTTTTGCCCTGCGCCATAAGTGCACCAATTTGCTTAGAAAGCTTGTTTCTGTTTGCACGAAGCTCATCAGCCTTTGTCATGGCAGCTCGGCGTTGTTCATCAAGCTTTATAACCTCATCGACCATAGGCAGTTTTTTATCCTGAAACTTCTTTTTTATGTTTTCCTTTACCAATTCAGGATTTTCTCTTACAAATTTAATATCTAACATCTTTATTCTCCTAACTTATTTGCAATATCCTTTAAATCTTCGGCAGAATAGAACTCTATTTCAAGTGTACCCTTACCTCTGCCGTTATAAACCTTAACGCGTCTGCCAAGAATTTCTGAAAGACTAAGCTCCACCTCATCATAGAAGGAATCTCTGCGTTTAGCAGGCTTATTAGGCTTAACATCTCTGTTTGCAGTTTTAGCTAAACGTTCAACATCACGAACTGTCATGCCTTTTTCTACAATATTTCTGGCAACCTCTTCAATAATCAGCTCATTGTCAAAAGCAAGCAGTGCTCTGGCATGACCGGCAGAAATAACGCCGTCACGGGTAAGCTGTCTTGTACTTTGAGGTAATCTTAATAAACGCAGTGCATTTGCAATTGCAGGTCTTGACTTACCAACTGAAACAGCAATTTGCTCTTGTGTGAAACCACATTTGTCAATTAATGCCTGCAACCCCTCTGCTTCTTCGATAGGATTAAGGTCTTCACGCTGTAGATTCTCAATAATGGCAATTTCCATTGTTTCAATGTCAGTCAGTTCCTTGATAACTACGGGGACTTCCTTTAAACCTGCCATTCTTGATGCTCTCCAGCGTCTTTCACCGGCAACAAGCTGATAACCGCCGGATGCAATAGGTCTTACAAGCAACGGCTGTAATACACCATGCTGAACAATACTGTCGGAAAGCTCCTGCAAAGCACCTTCATCAAAGGTTTTTCTCGGCTGATCTTTGTTAGGAACTATCTCATTTATAGGCAAAGTGTTTGTCGCTACCATATCATCAACGGAATTTTCCATGATCAGAGCATTAAGTCCCTTACCTAATCCGCTTTGTTTTCTAGCCATAATTCACCTCTTATTGATTTTTCAAAAATTCATCTGCAAATTTTTTATATGCAAAGCTTGGTTTTGAGTATTTTTCATAATAAATAACAGGCATGCCAAAGCTTGGTGCTTCTGCAAGCTTTACACTTCTCGGAATAAGTGTCTTATATGCTTTATTCGGAAAATACTTATCAACCTCAGCCATAACCTGCTGATTAAGCTTTAATCTGCTGTCATACATAGTAAAAAGCACACCTTCAAGCTCTAAATGCTGATTGTAATGCTGTTTTACAGTTCTTAC
The DNA here is from genome assembly GCA_023665085.1 of Bacteroides sp. Classification (GTDB taxonomy): domain Bacteria; phylum Bacillota; class Clostridia; order Oscillospirales; family Acutalibacteraceae; genus Eubacterium_R. Next base: position 97,045 of record JAMPEQ010000005.1, on the reverse strand, counting down.
AGTGCCTAAAAGCTGGCTCAAGCCCTCAAGTGCATAGTATTCGCACTGTAAAGGTACTATTAATGTGTCCGCAGCTACTAAGGCATTAAGACTGAGCAGTCCTAAGCTTGGCGGACAATCAATTATAATATAGTTATAATTCATCACAACAGGCGCTAAAGCCTTTTTTAAAACCCTAACTCTTTCCTCATCATCTGCTAATTCCAGCTCTGCACCCGCCAAATTCATATTTGCAGGAAGTAATGATAGATTTTTGTATGCTGTAACGATTATGGCATCCTTAACAGGTACATCATTTATCAATACATCATAGCTGGAAACCTGGATTTCCTTTTTATCAAAGCCGACACCGCTTGTAGAATTTCCCTGCGGATCTAAATCAACAAGAAGAACGCTTTTTCCTTTAGCTCCCAATGAGGCTGCAAAGTTTACACAGGTGGTAGTTTTGCCAACTCCGCCTTTTTGATTAAATATAGATACAGTTTTACCCATAATGCACCTCCATTGCTACAATTATACATCATAGATAATGCAGGTGCAATAGTTTCACGTGAAACAAAAAATAAAATATTTTTTCAATTGTGTTGACAAACAGAGATATACAATATATAGAATGTTTCACATGAAACATATAGATGTCTAAACATAAAAAGTTTAAATAGTTTCACGTGAAACATCTGTAAAACAGAAAAAACGAGCTTAAGCCCGTTTTTTCCGCGTGATGAAAAGAGGAGAATATGTTAAAACGGTTTCCCGTTTTAAGCAAAGTTAGTACACTGGTGCGTGTTTTGCAGGAAATGCTTTATGAAACTGATTTTTTCATCCTACTCGTTTTGACTGCATCCTGCTTTGGTATTCTTACCCTGTATTCAATATATTCATCTGTCTCAGTTTTGTCTGACTCCGCATAAATGCCGGAATCCTTCATGGTTTTTATTGCCTTATCCACAGTATTCACAAAAATTCGTACATCTCTGAATATAGGAGAGACTTTATTGCGTTTCTGAGGTGGTTTTTTATTTATAAGTGACTCTATATATGCCTCTGTCTGCTCAACATTCATGTGCTTTTCGGCAATAAGACGTAAGGTCGTCCAGATTTGCTGTTCATTTTCCAGCTTCAGCAAGGCTCTTGAATGTCTTTCTGTCAGTCCTTCCTTTTCAATAAAGTATCTGACATCAACAGGCAATTTCAAAAGTCTCAGCTTATTAGACAGTGTTGACTGACTTTTTCCAAGCTTTTGACCTATTTGTTCCTGCGTCATTCCAAAATGGTTAATTAACTGGCTGATGGCCTGCGCTTCTTCAAAAAAGTCCAAATTACTTCTTTGGATATTTTCAATTATAGAATACATTGCGCTGCTCTCATAATCACAGTCAATGATAACACAGGGAACTGTAGGCAAATTTGCAAGAATAGATGCTCTCAGTCTGCGTTCTCCCGCTATGACCTCATAATAGTCAGTACAATTAATCTGTCTGCACAGAAGCGGCTGAAGTATTCCGTTCTCTTTAATAGAGCTGGCCAGAGAAATCATCTCTTCACTTTTAAACTTCTTTCTCGGTTGATAGGGATTGGGCAGCAGTTTTTCGGTTGCTATCTCAATAATTTCCTGCAATTCCTGTCACTCCATAAATTATGTATAATAAAACAAGCTTGCAAATCTATATTCAAGATAGCTTGTCTTATCTCTTGATATAACTATATCATATGAATTCATAAAAATAAAGAGTTTCTCATAGTGAGAAACTCTCCATACTCGACATATTCTTTTATAATCAGAGCGGTCTGGTATCAATTTTCTTTGACTTTCTGGGATATTTTGTCGGAGTCTGCGAAATCTTTTTAATAATAACCAAACCTCTGCTGTCACCATTGCTGAGATTGAATTCTGCAACCTTTTCAAGTGCTCCTCCCAAAGTAAGAATAGCATTGGCAGCAGCATCTGTCTCCTGCCTTGTGCCTGCACCCTTCATTGCAATAAAGTATCCGCCGACTTTTACAAGGGGAAGGCAATATTCGCAAAGAATGTTGAGCGGTGCAACAGCTCTTGAAACGGCATAATCATACTGTTCTCTGTACACAGAATCTTTTCCGAGCTCCTCGGCGCGTTTATGTGTAACACTTCCCACCATTCCGTTATTTCTCAGTACATCTTTTATGAAACCGAGCTTTTTGCCGATGCTGTCAACAAAATTCACATCAATCTTTGGATTGGCAATAAGAAGAGGCATACCCGGAAATCCGGCACCTGTTCCAACATCAATAACCTTGTCACCATCGTTAAACTCGACATACTTTAATATGTTAAGGCAGTCAACAAAGTGTTTTATAACAATATCATCAGGCTCAGTAATAGCCGTAAGATTTATATGCTTGTTCCATCTGACAAGACGCTCTGCATAGGCATCAAATCTGTCAAGACCATAGCTGTCCAATGTAACTCCAAGTTTTTCTGTTTCGCTCTTTAATAAATCATAATTAATCATAATGACTCCAAAATAATATTCAATGCGGCAACGTCAGCAGGGTTTACACCACTGATTCTGCTTGCCTGTCCCAAATTTTCCGGTCTGATTTTAGATAATTTTTCAACTGCCTCCAGACGTAAACCCTTAAGAGATGTATAATCAATGTCTGCAGGTATTTTTTTACACTCAATTCTGCGCATTTCCTTAATCTGCTGTTCCTGTCTCGCTATATAGCCCTCATATTTAACAGCAATTTCAACCTGTTCAAAAACCTCTTTCGGCAAATCAGGCCGTGTGTTATCGACAGGTGTCAAATCCTTATAAGTAATCTGCGGTCTCTTTATAAGCTCCAGCATCTTGCATCCACGCTGAAGAGGAGCAGTATTGCAATCAGTTAAAATCTGCTGAAGCTGGTCTGTAAGCGGAATTGATTTTTCACTAATCCTTTTTAGCTCAGCTTTAACACATTGCTCCTTAATTAAAAATTTATCATATCTTTCTTGGGAAATCAAGCCTATTTTGTAACCTATCGGTGTTAATCTTACATCCGCATTGTCCTGACGGAGTACCAAACGATACTCACTTCGGCTTGTCATCATACGGTATGGATCTGTGCATCCCTTTGTTACAAGGTCATCAATCAATGTTCCTATATACGATCCGCCTCGGTCAAGTATCAATTCCTCTTCGCCTTTAATTTTTAAGGCAGCGTTGATTCCTGCAACAAGTCCTTGTGCGGCAGCCTCTTCATATCCGCTTGAACCATTAAATTGACCGGCTCCGTAAAGTCCGTCAATATCATTAAATTCCAAAGTAGCCTTCAGTGCCGTCGGATCAACACAGTCATATTCAATCGCATAGGCAGTTCGCATAACCTGTGCATTTTCAAGACCGGGAATAGTATGAATAAATGCAAGCTGTACATCTTCCGGCAGGGAAGAGGATAGTCCCTGCAAATACATTTCCTCCGTGTTAAGTCCGCAGGGCTCAATGAAGAGCTGATGCCTTTCCTTGTCAGCAAAGCGAACGATTTTATCCTCAAAAGACGGACAGTATCTCGGACCTTTTCCCTCAATCTTGCCTGAATACATAGGACTTCGGTGTAAATTATCCAAAATTATTTTTTTTGTTTCTTCGTTTGTATATGTAATATGGCAGGATACCTTATTTTGCGGCGGAGTGTCAGTATCAAAGCTGAACGCAACAGTTTCTTCGTCACCCTTCTGCTCTTCAAGCTTTGAAAAATCAACGGACTGCCTGTTAACTCTTGACGGAGTTCCTGTTTTAAATCTTCGCAAAGGAATGTTCAGCTTTTTCAAAGCCAGCGAAAGCTCTGTTGACGGAAACATACCGTCAGGTCCGCTCTCGTATGAAACATCACCTATGTAAACTCTTCCGCCAAGGAAAGTTCCTGTTGCAATTATAACTGCCTTTGCTGTAAAAAGTGCCTCGAGCTTTGTCTTAACCTGCCACAAACCATTGTCAAGCCTTTTCAAATCTATGATTTCACCCTGACGGATGTCCAGATTTTCCTGTAGCTCAAGGGTATGTTTCATTCCTGCGGAATATTCACGCCTGTCAATCTGAGCACGAAGAGAATGAACTGCAGGTCCTTTGCCGAGGTTGAGCATGCGTGACTGCAAAGAAAACCTGTCGGCTGCCTTACCCATTTCACCGCCAAGTGCATCAATTTCACGAACAAGATGTCCTTTTGACGTTCCTCCGATTGACGGATTGCAGGGCATGTTGCCAACCCAGTCAAGATTTATTGTAAATACAGCAGTTTTGCAGCCAAGGCGAGCCGAAGCCAGACACGCTTCAATGCCTGCGTGACCTGCACCGATAACTATTACATCATAATGTTGGGAAAAATATTCCATCTGCAAAACCTTTCTATAAGTAAATAATAATGCACCCTGTGTGTAGTGCGTGCAAATGCGCACGGCACAATAACAAAGGTGGTTATCAGGGGGAATTAGCGTAAGCTATCCACCTGATTCGTTTTCTTGGTATCGTTCTTTTGAGACACAAAGGAATGATACAATCGTGCGTTAGCACAAATAGTGTTAAGGTAAATATACAAATTAACAACGCATAAAAGTAACGAAATTAAACGAGTAACGACACATAAAAATAAAAGTAAGTTTAGATGATTAGTGGATTTTGCTTTTAGGCTAGGCTTTCGTTTAATTTTGCCGACGGGAGCATACTAATGTATGTGACCGAGCGAAATTAAACAAATAACGACGCATAAAAGTAAAAGACACAATCAGACTATTTGCCTACGCAAAAGCGCGAGAATATATTATTAACAACCTCTTCTGTTGCTTTTTTGCCGGTCAGCGAAAGAAGCTCGTCAACAGCACTGTCAATCATAACATTGATTGCATCAAAAGTGATGCCTGAAGCAGCACCGTCAATGGCTGTTTCGATATGAGCAAGTGCATTTTCAACGCATAGCTTTTGTCTGCGGTTGGCAAGCATGGGCTGTGATGAATCAAATTCCTGAACACCTAACAAAGCTTTTATTGCTTTTTCAAGTGATTCTGCACCATCACCGTTCTTTGCTGAGATATACACAACTTTGTTAAAAGCAGATGTAATTTCTTCCGCATCAAAACTTTTACCGAGATCGGTTTTGTTTATAACGGCAACAGCAGTCTTGTCTTTGCAGGCAGAAATAATCTGTTTGTCCTCGTCAGAAACAAGGGAGGAGCTGTCGAAAACTGCTAAAACCAATGAGGCTGTGTCAATTTTATCCATTGCTTTTTGAATGCCGATAGACTCAACCAAATCATCACTTTCACGAATACCTGCCGTGTCAGAGAGGTGAAGAACAATACTGCCAAGTCTTACAGAGCCTTCAACAATATCTCTGGTAGTGCCTTTAATATGGGTAACTATACTCTTTTCCTCACCTGAAAGCATATTCATCAGCGTTGACTTGCCTGCGTTCGGCTTTCCGACAATTGCAGTGTCAACACCCTGTGTCATTACTATACCACTTTCATAATTATTTATCAAATCAGCAAGAGAGCTTTTGGCAGTTTCAAGAGTTTCACGAAGTGCATCGTCACTAAGCTCAGGGATTTCCTCATCAGGATAGTCCACCCATGCTGCCATTGTGGCACTGCAGTCAATCAAAGAATTGAGTATGATGTTTATTTTATTGCTCAAAGAACCCTGCAGTAAGTTAAATGAAGCCTTTGCAGCCTCTTGTCCCTGTGCAGAAATTAAAGAGGCAACGCTCTCTGCCTGAGTTAAGTCCATTTTTCCGTTCAGGAAAGCTCTTTTTGTAAATTCTCCTGCCTGTGCAGGAACTGCTCCTGCGGAAAAAACAGCCTCCAGAGTTTTTTCAACAATAAAAAGTCCGCCGTGTACTGACAGCTCAACAACATTTTCACCTGTATAGCTTTTAGGTGCACGAAACACAAGAGCAACAGCAGTATCAAAGTTTTCACCATGTGATTTTACATTGCCGAATTTTGCTGTGTATCCTTTAAGATTTGAAAGGGGAGTGCCGTCCATTGCAGAAAAAACCCTGTCTGCTATTTTAATAGCATCATCACCGCTTATGCGTATTACACTGATGCCGGCTGCACTGTTTCCCGTTGCAACGGCTGCAATAGTTTTTGACATATGACTCTTCCTTTCAAATATTTATAAAAACAAGGCGGACAGTCAGTCCGCCTTGCATCAATCGGGGACATCCCCAATATTAATCCTTGTTGATTTCAATCTTTCCAAACTTTGGAATATCAGCTCTGTCAACTCTCTTCTCTCTGTTTGGATCCGGTGCAGATGTCTTTGAATATGAAGAACCGCCGTTTCTTCTGCGGTTATTATTATTCTGTCTTCTTACACCGCCTTCAGGCTCAACAACAACCTTTCTTTCCATTCCGCTTCCCACTGAACGAGAAACTGCTCCCTCAACCTCTTGAACGGCTGTGTGGATAATTCTTCTTTCATATGGGTTCATAGGTTCAAAGGTGTATCTTCTGCCTGTTTTTACAACAAAGTTTGCATTCTTAATGGCAAGTGCCTTGAGTGTTGCCTCTCTCTTTGCTCTGTAATCACCAACATTAATAGTAACTCTTACATACTTTGATGTAGAATTTTTAAGAGCAAGACCTACAAGATACTGAAGAGAATCGAGTGTTTCACCGCGTCGGCCAATGATAATTCCATAGTCCTCGCAGATTACCTCCATTTCAACAACACCGTCAACAACCTTAGCTGTTACCTTTGCATCCTCAACCTTAAAGCTGTCAATGATAGTCTTTAAATAGGTGCAGGCGTAGTCTAAATCGATATCACTATCGGTAAGCTTTTCCTCTGCCTTTGTGCTTTCGGTCTTTTCTGACTTCGGCTCTGCTTTCTTTACAGGAGCAGGATTTTTAGCTGCAGGCTTTTTTTCTGCCTTTTTCTTTGGCTCTGCCTGCTTTTTAGGCTTTGGAGTACTCTGCTTTTTTTCTTTTCTGCCGTCATCATAGCTTGCCTTAACCTGTGCATCGCAGCCACCGAATAAGCCAAGCAGTTTTTTCTTTGGCATCTGAATTACTTCGATGTTTACATATGCTGACTCCGGTGCATTAAGACCGGATCTGGCAGAAGCAGTAGCTTCCTCTATAGTTTTACCGGTACCGATAAATTCCTTTATCATATAATCCTCCGATAATTATTTAATTTTCTTAATGTTTTCCTCACGCGAACGACGCTCAATAGTATTCTGCACCATAAGCTTTGCCTGTGTTTTGCGCGGAGGATACTGTTTGAAAATAAAGATTTGCTGCAAAATTGCAACAATATTAGAAATAATCCAATAAAAGCCTACTGCTGCAGTAACTTTAAATGAGATGTAGAATGAGAAGAATGGCATCATTAGCATCATCATCATCATTGAGCCCATCTGATTTGCTGCTGCCGGATTATTTTTCTTTTGAATTCTAGTGGATACAACGCTTGAAGCCAGTGATGTTAAAAGACAAAGAATCGGAATTATAACAAGTGTGTTAAACGCTCCGCTTTCTGTTTTCCAGTGTGGAACAGCTGTCATATCAAGCCCAAATAAATTCATGCCGTCACGGTATGCAGAAATATCTGCACACATTGAATCGGTAAATACCTTTGGAAAGCTTTCCTGAAGCACCTGCTTGTATGCGTCAAAATTCTCAAGAATATTGAGCTGAAGATAGGTGATATTCGCTTTAGGATCGCCAATCATCTCTTGATATATCGGCAGTATTTTATCAAGAATCTGCTGTGAATAGTCAACAAATTCACCTGCACCGAGCACATAAGAGATAGGATAATAGATAATACCGATAATTCCCATGAGAAATATCATCTGAAACGCCATAGGTCCGCAGCCCATCTGCATAGGATTGTGTCCTTCACGTGAATAGAGGTTCTGCATTTCCTCATTCATTTTTTGCTGCATTCTCTGACGTTCTTTCGGATCATTTCCGTTATACTGATATTTTGCCTGAATTTTTTGAATTTTAGGCTGAAGTCTTGAGGTTTTAGCCATAGTGCCCTGCTGCTTAATATTAAGCGGTAAAAGCAAAAGTCTTGTCACAATAGTAAAAATGACAATGGCTAAAAAGTACTGATTACCGATAAGCTCCATGAGAAACATCATGCATTTACCAAACAACCAGTAAAGCGGCTTCAAAAAAGCAATACCATTAGATGCAGTCGCAAGTAATATACTGTTCATTAGTTATCCTCATTAGTTTTCTTTGGGGGAACAGGATCCCATCCACCTTTAAAAAAGGGATTACATCTCATAATCCGCCGTACTGCCAAAAGAGTACCCTTAAAAATTCCGTGAATTTCTATAGCCTCAATGGCGTACTGGGAGCAGGTAGGGTTATATCTGCAGCTTCCGTGAGAAAACCGCGGACTGATAGTAAGCTGATAAGTTCTGATTAAAAAAATCATTACTTTTTTGATAAGCTTTTTCAAACTATCACTCCCAACCTCTTAAGCTGTTCACCCATCTGCTGTTCAACTTCCTGCATTTTTACCTGAGTTGTTCGTGTTCTGGCAACAAACACTATGTCATAGCTGCCGTTGAGACTGCCTTCATAGCTGCTGAATGCCGCACGAATAATTCTTCTAGCCCGGTTGCGCTTAACGGCATTGCCGATTTTCTTTCCGCTGGTAATGCCCACACGAGTCGAGCCGAAATTATTTTTCATTACGTAAGTTACTATGCATGAGGAAGCTTCACTTTTGCCTCTGTAATACAGACGGCGAAAATCCTTATTTTCCTTTAAGGTGGTGCTTTTCACCTAATCACTCCCAATCGGTAATTAGTAAGAAAGCTTCTTTCTGCCCTTTGCACGACGGCGAGCAAGTACCTTTCTACCATTCTTTGTTGACATTCTCTTTCTGAAGCCGTGCTCCTTCTTAGCATGTCTCTTCTTAGGCTGATAAGTTCTCTTCATTTTTTTCACTCCAATCAAAAGACTAAACTCGTCTTAATCTTTTATAATCTCTGCATGGGTATAATGCAGGCAAATGCTATTTGGTGCTGTATCGCATACTTAGTCAAACAAAATAAAGTTTGTATATAGAGATACAATTCCACAATATCGTTCATTATTATATATTAATAAAGCAAGCCTTGTCAACAAAAAAATTAATAATCTTGTAATTATCTTTTTTATATATTATAATAGCACTATATGTTGGGTAAAATATTAAACTCCACCCCAATTTTTATAATTTAAAACAGAGGTGTAACAATATGCTGGGAATTATCGGTGCTATGGATGTTGAGGTTGATACTCTTAAATCAAAGGTAACAGGCAAAACTTCAACCACTGTTGCAGGAATTGAATTTGTGTGCGGATTTATTGAAGAGGTTATGGTGTGCGTTGCTCAGTGCTCACCCGGAAAGGTAAATGCCTCTCTCTGCACCCAGATTATGATAGACTGCTTTGATGCCGATAAAATCATCAATGTCGGTGTCGGCTGTTCACTGTCTGACGATGTTGTTATCAAAAATATTGTCATTGCAACAGATGTGTGCCAGTATGATATTGATATTACTGCTCTCGGTGAACCCAAAGGCTTTATCAACGGTCTTAATGTAATAAAAATTAAAACTGACAGCAAGCTTTGCGAAAGACTTGCGCAATGTGCAATCAATTCAGGTGAAAAAATTCATCTCGGCACAATCGCCAGCGGTGATACCTTCATTGCCGACAGTAAGCTGAAAAAAGATATTCAACAGGAATTCAATGCCATTTGCGGTGAAATGGAGGGCGGAGCAATAGGTCATACATGTGCAGCAAACAATATTCCGTTCGCTGTAATCCGCTGTATCAGCGACGGCGGTGATGAAAGCTCTCAGCTTGATTATCCTACATTCAAAAAAATCGCTGCAGATATTTCCACAGCGATTATCATTAATTTTATTAAAACAGAGCAGGAGCAGTTATCCCTCTACCGTTAGGCATGCGAACCTGACAAAACACAATATTACAGAAGAAAATTAGCAAGAATATGCTCTTCTGCATTTTCTATAAGATTGTGAAGTGCAGACTTTGCACCTAAATCAGAGCCGTTTCTTGATTTGTCCTCGATAAATCCGAAGCGTGCATCCTCAACTGCAATTGATGCTGTTGCAAGCTCTCGTCCAAGATTGAAATCCAGCTTGAACATTTCTTTAGGAAGAAGTCCTGCCTTTGCCATTGTAAGAGCACCGCGGTATACGCAAAGCATATAGTAATCATAAATATACTTAGTTGCCGTCTCATCTCTGGCAGTTGATATTATGTTAAGCAAAAACTCTGTTGCACCTGCAAGTGTGCTGATTTCGCTTTCGCAGCTTTCATCAGTATTTAAAAGGCTCATCGCATCAATACCGTTTCTGCTTTTGCTTATTCCCAAAAGATAATCGGTGGTAACGCCGTAGTATTCACTGCACTTGATAAGAAAATCAAGACCACACTCTCTTATACCCTTTTCGTAGTGACTTAAAAGAGCCTGACTGATACCAAGATGTGAGGCTGCTTTCTTCTGGCTTATACCTCTTTCCTTGCGCAGCTCTGAAAGTATTGCAGCAAATCTCGATATTTTTTCTGATTTTTCTGCTTTTGCATTTTTTATTTCTTCAATCTTTTCTTTTGCATTTACTGCTTTGTTCTCGAGTTTTTCTAATTTTTCTGCAAATTTTTCGTCTTTTATACTTTCCATTAATATTCCCTCACTTATTACAAATAGTATTATATCACTGTATTACTTTTTGTAAAGTGAGAATTTAACTTTGTTATTTATTTGTAATAATTCGACATATAAGGAGCTTTTTACATGAAAACATACACAATTTACCTGTTTCGTCATGGTCTTACCAAAGGAAACTTAAACGCACAGTATATTGGGCATACTGATTTGCCTCTTACTACAGATAGTATAGAGAGCCTTCGCAGCATCAAGGCGCATCATCATTATCCAAAGGTTGATGCAGTATTTTCATCTCCGCTTAAAAGGTGCAAAGATTCGGCTTCAATAATGTTTCCGCAGAATAATATTATCGTAATTGATGATTTTATTGAATATAATTTCGGAGAATTTGAAGGTCTGACTGCCAAGGATCTTGAAAATAACGAGGATTTCAAAATCTGGCTGAGAGGAGATATGAACACCTCAACCCCTTACGGCGAAAGCAATGGCCAATTTATAAACCGAATTTGCGCTGCATTTGAAAAGGTTGTGGAAGGCTGTATAAAAACAGGCACAACAAATATTGCCATAGTCGGACATGCCGGTGTGCTTATGACAATTCTTTCATGCTATGGTGTTCCCGAAGCACCTATGGCGCATTGGCAGATGGACGCAGGATATGGATATAAGCTGAGAATTACACCGTCACTTTGGATGCAGGCAAATAAGCTTGAAGTAATTGACACTGCTCCTATCAGCCTTGAGGATTTGAAAAAAGAAAGTGAATAATGAGTATTACTCATCAATTTGATATTGCACAATCTGTAACATATGAAGGGAACGCTAAAAAACAGCGTTCCCTTCATATGCTTTAATGTTTTAATAAAACATCAATCAAATCGATAACAATCTGTCTGTGGTCATCACTAAGAAGCAGAAATTTTTCATCAAACTCACTCATAAGATAATTGTTTTCGCTGATTATCGCACCTGAAATAACATAATAAAGGTCACAATCAAGAATTGCGCAGAGCTTTGCAAGAGTTTCCAGATTTGGAGCGGACTTGGCTAACTCTATCTGACTTATATAGCCGGGAGTTACTTCCATAAGCTCAGCAAGCTTTTCCTGTGTCAGCTTTGCTTTCTTTCTAAATTTTCTTATTCTTGATCCTATCAGCGCAGAATCTATACTCATAACTATCACCCCAATACTATTTTGATAGTAATAGCTATATAAATACACAAGTTATTACTATATATATAGTAATAACTATTGATTTTTTAAAATTATTATGTTATACTATAGTTGCTGGATGGTCGTCACCGCAATGTACTCAGGCTTTTCGACAATTCTTTAGTATGTTCTTCGGCCATTCAGTATTTCATCAATTTTTTATTTTTATATTTGTACTTGTGATTGATACTTTAGTGCAAAAAACAATCAGCTTGAGATAATTTCATCCGGGCTGATTGTTTTTATTTTAACACAAAAATGACTTCCGCCGCGGGAAGTCATTTTCTTTATTATTTAATTTGATGTGGTTGATTCTTCTTCTGCTAATTCTTCATATGTTGTCGGCATCTGATACGCATCATTATAAATTGTTGCTGTTACAGGTGCACTGCCCTCACTGTAAAATCCATAGTTTTCACATTTAACTACATCAACTCTTGTCTGTGCAAGGGTAATATTTGTCTGACCGTAAAGCAAGGTCTGCAGATAATGTGCATCCTGAGGATAGTCAGGCCTCCACATCCATTCTCCGTAATTGCTGCCGCCCATGCCCTTTTCTTTAATTCTTGCATAGGGAATGCTTGTCATATTGATATCATATCCGAGCCAATTTTCTGTGAACGCATATTTTGCAAGGTTTACAACCTCTTTTGTGCTGAAGCCTGTTCTTACATAAGGCAAAAGTGCATCAATCATCTTAAGAAGAGTTGCTTTTGACTCATTCTTAGCCTTATCATAAATTGCCATCAGGCAGGTCTTTTGTCTGTCAGCACGCATATTATCTGAATCAATATATCTTATTCTGCAGTAAGCAAGAGCCTGACTGCCGTCAAGAAGCATTTCACCGCTGCTGCCGTCAAAGGTTTTGTCAATATGAACTCCGCCGTATCTCTTCTGATGATTATTGATTTCATTAATCTCTGCAGAGGTAAGCTCTAAGTTTACACCACCGATAGCATCAATAATTTTTTTGAAGGAATCAAAGTTGACTATAACATAGTTATCAATATCAACCTTGTAAAGTCTTTCAATACAGTTGATATAAGTGTTGATATTGCAGTTTTCACGCGACATTGCACCATTAATCTTGCCAAGCATGCCCGTTGACTCGTCACCCTTAGTGGTTTCCCAGTAAGCATACGCATCACGCAGCACCGAGGTCAGTGTAATTTTACCTGTGTCAATATTAATACTTACGATAATTGCCGAGTCAGCTCTTGTGCCTTCTTCAAGAATATCATCACCTCTGGTGTCTTCACCCAGAAGCAGTACATTAAGCACATGAGTAGAATGACAAGGTTCTCCGTTGTAGTACCATGTTTTTACCATATCCTGCAAGGATGCGATTTCGCTTGCATCAGTTTCCTGAATTGCAGGAAACTCTTCTTCAAGCTTATCCATACCCGACCATTTCTGAACAGTTTCAGGTCTTTTACTGTCGTCATTTTCAGTCATATTATTGATTTTGTTGTAAATATATACTCCCGCAAAAGCGCCGACCGCCAGTATAAGAACTAAAAGAATTATTATAACAGCCTTTATAATTTTTCCTTTTTTTGTTTTGAAGAATTTAGTTTTTTCCTTAGGCTCGTCAAGCTCTTTCTCAGCAAAATAATCGTCAGAAATAGAAAACAGGTCCACCATACCTTCTTCATTTACGTCATTGTCAGAAATTTTTTCCGCCATTTCCTGCTTTTCTGCTTCAGGCTTAACTTCCTCAAGATTTTCAAATATTACATTTTCTTGTTTGACAGAATTAATCATCTGTTCAGCTTTTTTTGAATCTATAATATTCTGAGTAAAAGGAATATCTGCAGTCTGTTCTTTAACAGAAGGCTCTTCTGCCATGACATCCTGCTTAGGCGGCCCAGGCTCAACCTCCTGCTTTTTTTCTGCCTCAGGCGCAGATTGCTTTACCTCTTCAATGTCAGGATTTGATTTTTTCTCCTGCTCTTCACGTCTTTTTCTGACCTCAGACAGTATTTCGTCTATATCATATGTTTCTTTTTCCATAGGTATATACTCTCCTCTTGGGGTAGACAGCAGACATCACTTTACTGTCTGATTATTTTCGGATTTTTTGATAATATAGATTTATAACAAAAATAACTATACACTATTTATGTTAAAATTGCAAACCATTATTATTAATAATCTATTAAGCCAATATTCCGAAAGCTATTACTTGTTTTCAGTGTCAGTATTTTCAGACTCAGCTGTTTGGTCACTTTCTTCTGCTTCGTCAGCATCTTCTGCCTTGTCAACAATTGAAATTGTTGCTATCTTTTCGCCCTCATTTACCCTCATTACCTTAACGCCCTTTGAAGGTCTCTGGAAGGTAGAAATCTGTTCTGCATGAGTACGAATAATAATTCCGTCAGAGGAAATCATAATTACATCATTGTCATCACTAACAGGTGCAATCATTGCAACCTTGCCAAACTGCTCTGTACGGTAGTTGATAAGTCCCTTACCGGCTCTGTTCTGAACGCGGTAGTCACTGAACTCACTTCTTCTTCCGTAACCTGTTTCGCTTACAGTCAAAAGCTTAAAGCCGTCAAGCTTAACAGCAAAGCCGACAACATAGTCATCCTCTTTAAGCTCAATTGCACGAACACCTCTTGCAGTTCTTCCGATAAGTCTTGCATCAGACTCCTTAAAGCAGATGCTCATTCCGTCATGAGTTGCAACAATAAGCTCTCGCTCACCATCTGTAATTTCTACCCATGAAAGCTCATCACCCTCGTCAAGATTAATTGCAATAATACCTGATTTTCTTATATGGTCATACTGATTAAGAGCAGTTCTTTTTATAACACCGTTTCTGGTCATCATGCAAAGGTATGCTCTGCTTTCATCCTTTGGAACAGGCACCATTGCACTTACCTGCTCTCCGTTTTCAAGCTGAAGAATATTAACAACATTCATTCCCTTGCTTGTACGGCTGCTTTCAGGAATTTCATATCCCTTAATTTTAAATACTTTACCTTTGTTGGTAAATATCATTACATAATCGTGGGTTGAGCAGGTGAACATTGTCTTTGCAACGTCTTCTTCTCTTCTGCTCATACCTGATATACCTCTTCCGCCTCTGTTCTGTGCCTTGTATGTGTCAACAGTCTGACGCTTCATATATCCCTTTTCTGTAAGAGTCAGTATGCAGTCCTCAACAGGAATTAAATCTTCATCATCAACATCACCGCTGAAGGCAGAAATTTCTGTTCTTCTTTCATCACCGAATTTTTCTGCAATTGCTCTTGCCTCTTCCTTGATTATATCAAGAATTCTTGCCTCATTCTGAAGAATATCTGTTAAATCCTTAATTCTTTCATGCAGTTCATTTAATTCGTTGAGTATTTTTTCAATTTCAAGTCCTGCAAGCTGACCGAGACGGTATGCTACAATTGCACTTGCCTGCGGATCATCAAAGCCGAATTTGTCCATAATTGCCTGCTTTGCTTCACTCTGTCCGCCTTTGCAGGCACGAATTGTTGCAATAACATCATCAACGATATCAATAGCTTTTGCAAGTCCTTCCAAAATATGAGCTCTTTCCTGAGCTTTTCTCAAATCAAAAGCAGTTCTTCTTCTGATAATATCCTTTTGGAATTCAATATATTTTTCAAGAATCTGCTTTAGGTTAAGAACCTTTGGTACACCGTCATCAAGTGCAAGTAAAATTGCACCGAAGGTTACCTGCATGTCAGTCATTTTATAAAGATTATTGAGAACAACCTGTGCATTTGCATCTCTCTTTACAGTAACCTCAATATGCATACCGCGTCTGTCAGAATAATCCTGCACATCAGCAACGCCCTCAAGTCTCTTATCCTTAACAAGCTCTGCAATTCTTGCAATAAGTCTTGCTTTGTTTACACCATAAGGAATTTCAGTTACAACAATTTTAAATCTGTCACCTCTGGTTTCAATGATTTCTGCTCTTGCACGAACATAAATCTTGCCTCTGCCTGTTGCATATGCTTCTCTTATTCCTCTTGCACCCATAATAATTCCGGCAGTTGGGAAATCAGGTCCTTTAATATGCTGCATAAGTTCTTCAAGCTCTGCATCTGGATTATCAATAAGACAGCACATACCCTCAACAACCTCACTCATATTGTGAGGAGGAATATTTGTTGCCATACCAACAGCAATACCTGATGAGCCGTTTACCAAAAGATTAGGAAAACGAGCAGGAAGAACAGTTGGTTCATATTCCGTGTCATCAAAGTTTGGTGCCCAGTCAACTGTATCTTTCTTTATATCCTCCAGCATTTTCATAGAGGTTTTGCTCATTCTTGACTCAGTGTAACGGTAAGCAGCAGGCGGATCACCGTCTACAGAACCAAAGTTACCATGACCGTCAACAAGTGTGTGGCGCATAGAGAAAGGCTGAGCAAGTCTTACCATTGCATCATAAACAGATGCGTCACCGTGGGGATGATAATGACCAAGCACATCGCCGACAGTGGTAGCACACTTACGGTAAGGCTTATCAGGATAAAGAGAATTTTTATACATTGCATATAAAATTCTTCTGTGAACAGGCTTAAGTCCGTCTCTTACATCAGGCAGAGCACGGGAAACTATAACGCTCATTGAATAATCAAGGAACGCTTTTCTTATTTCACTGCTGATTTCTACATCAACAATTTTTTGATTGTCATAACGAATTTCATTGTTATCCATTATTTTTTCTCAACCTCTCTTGAAATTTTGGTTTTCTGCGATTTATTTTATCTTGCTGTAAAAACATTTATCTTTTAATTTCTGTGTTATTTCCGAAATCTGACTGCCGTTAAGATATCTTTTCGGCACAAGAAGCTGTTTTTCAGAGCTTGCAAAAATTGAAAAATATTCTTCACTCTCAATAACACTCTGTATGTAGTCATAAGGAATAATCTTGTTGATTTTTATATTTTTTTCATCAGAATCGGTTATTATTTCAATAAAATTCTTTTCAAAGCATATTTTTCTTTGCAAAAAGCTGAATTTGTCTGCCTTAGCAACCTTTTTTGCATTTCTTCGTGTCAGTACAAAATAGAAAAAAAGCATAGTCACTAAAGTAAAAGCTGTAAATGCTGCTGTAATTATAAGCAGCTGTGCATCTTTATGTGTAATATAATCGTATACACCGAAAGCAAGCTGAACAAGTATTAAAATATAGAACAAAGGCATTGTTCTGTTTCGTTTAAAGCTGAGCTTCTGATTTTTAACACTGTCATCAAAATCAACTGCACTGTTAATGCTGAAAGGAAATACATCTGCCTTTTCTTCAGCCTCTTCATTCTGAACCAAAGCCTTTTCACTTTTGGGAATACTGTTTGATATGTTAATTTTTCTGCTTTTTGTATTTAGCAAATCCGCAATAGTTTCAATCTCATGCTTACATTCAGTAATTTCTTCTTTGTTGATTACATAAAGCTCACTGCTTGCAAGGGGAAGAATTATTATGTATCTGTCATTTATGCTGTAAGCACATATATCCTGCCAGCTCATTGTAATTTTTTCAAAAGCTGAAATAAAACTGATAAAGCTTTCATCAAACATAATGCTTTTGCACTTGTTATTAAAAGGTGAGGCATTATATTCGCTCATGCACATCTTTTTTGTAGGCATAGCAATCATAAAAATTGAAAAAATCAGCAACATTCCTGCCAAAAAAGATATTGACCACAGCTTGAAGACAATTACTGACACTGCCAGAATAATATCCGCCAGCAAAACGATCCACCATATATTGCTTTTAAATTTAGTTGCTTTAAGCTTAAATTTATATCCGTAATAGTAGTCCTGTGCGGACATTGAAAATTTAATTTTACCCATACTTAAACCTTAAATATCAAGATTTTCAACAAATTTAGCGTTCTTTTCAATAAATTCTCTTCTCGGCTCAACATTGTCACCCATAAGAATAGAGAAATTCTCAGATGCCCGCTGTGCATCATCTATAGTTACACGAAGCATTGTTCTGTATTCTGGATCCATTGTTGTTTCCCACAGCTGAGAAGGATCCATTTCACCAAGACCTTTATATCTCTGAACATCACAATCTCCGCCGAATTCTTCGATTTTTGCATCTCTTTCCTCGTCAGAAAAGGCATAAGCACTCTTTTTGCCCTTTGTTACCTTGAAAAGAGGAGGCTGAGCAAGATAAACATAGCCGTCCTCAATAATCTGCGGCATATAGCGGAAGAAAAAGGTTAAAAGAAGTGTTCTGATATGAGCACCGTCAACATCGGCATCCGCCATAATAATGATTTTGTGATATCTCAGCTTTTCAATATTAAAATCATCACCTATGCCCGTGCCGAGAGCCATAACTATAGGCAGTAATTTTTCGTTTGAATAAACCTTGTCAACTCTTGCTTTTTCAACATTCAGCATCTTACCCCAAAGAGGAAGAATTGCCATATGCTCTCTGTCTCTGCCTTCTTTTGCAGAACCGCCCGCAGAGTCACCCTCTACTATGTAGATTTCACATTTTGACGGATCCTTGCTTGTACAGTCAGCAAGCTTGCCGGGGAGTGAATTGCTTTCAAGCGGTGATTTTCTTCTGGCATTTTCTCTTGCTTTTCTTGCAGCCTCTCTTGCACGTGATGCATCAAGTGATTTGTTTAAAAGTGTCTTGGCAACTGATGGATTTTCTTCAAAATAAGTCATCAGTTTGTCATAAAGCATTGTTGATACAAGGCCTGTTATATCTGTATTACCAAGCTTACCCTTTGTCTGTCCTTCAAACTGAGCCTCTGTAAGCTTTACTGAAATTACTGCAGTAATTCCTTCTCTTACATCTTCACCGCTGAATTTCTTGTCACTGTCTTTAAGAATACCGAATTTTTTTCCGTAATCGTTAAATACTCTTGTCAGTGCGGTTTTAAAACCTGTTTCATGAGTACCGCCGTCAATGGTATTGATATTATTTGCAAAGGATAAGATATTTTCTGTATAAGCATCTGTATAGCACAAGGCTACCTCTGCACTTCTGTCTCCCTTTGTTGTAGAAAGGTGAACAACCTGCTCCTGAATAGGATTAAGTCCTCTGCTTGTGTTAATATATTCAACAAAGGAGCTTATACCACCTTCATAACAGTATTCCTCACCATGTTGTTCGTCATCATATTCATCAGAGCTGTCTCTGTCAAACTTTTCTCTCTTATCGGTTAATGAAATAGATAAACCTGCGTTAAGAAATGCCTGCTCACGAAGTCTGCGTTCAAGAATAGTAAAGCTGTATTTTGTAGTCTCCTGAAAAATATCTGCATCAGCCTTGAATTTTATAAATGTTCCGTGACCTTCTGCATCACCGATAATATGAAGATCATTAACAGGATTGCCCCTTTCAAAACGCTGAGAATAGATATGACCGTTTTGTGTTACCTCAACCTCAAGCCATTCTGAAAGAGCATTTACAACAGATGAACCTACACCATGCAGACCACCTGATACCTTATATCCCGATCCGCCGAATTTACCGCCTGCATGGAGAACAGTGAGTACAACTGTAACAGCAGGCAGACCTGTTTTTTCGTTAATACCGGTAGGAATACCACGTCCGTTATCACGAACAGTAATGATATTATCAGGTAAAATTTCTACCTCGATGTGAGTACATACTCCTGCCAATGCTTCGTCAATAGAGTTGTCCACAATTTCATATACAAGATGATGAAGTCCTCTTGGTCCTGTTGATCCGATATACATACCAGGTCTTTTTCTTACAGCTTCAAGTCCCTCAAGTACCTGAATATCTTTGGCAGAATATTCTTCGGTAACAACTGTATCCATATCTTCTTCTTCCAATACTTCTTTTATGTTTTCACTCATATGAATTCTCCTTTAATAAGAAATGTGAAAATCTTTCTTTTTATTCTGCTTGCCTGCACCTTTTTAACAGTGTTATTGTATTAAAAGGGCAGACATAAATTTTATCCCTGCACACTACAAAACTTTTTGGCAGCTCGTAGTTGACATAAATAACTTTTTTGTTTTTTTCGGCATTTGAAAGATAATCTCTTGTAGCTTTGTTTACAGTTGATGTATCCATATCAAAAATGCCCAAAATATCTTTTGTTTTTATAACTGTGTCACCGCCGAGATAAAGATACATTATATCAACCCTCCGTTTTCTATATGAAAGGTTTTTCCTTTTTTTAATCTCAGCACAGTATTTGCATCACAGCAAGTTATAAATACCTGCCAGTTTTTTATGTGATTTAATATATAATCCTGCCTTGATATATCAAGCTCACTCATTACATCATCCAGCAGAGCAAGAGGTTCATCTTCTGTCATCTCTCTTAAAAGACTTGCCTCTGCAAGTTTAAGCGCCAAAACACATGAACGCTGCTGACCTTGTGAGCCAAAATTTCTTGCACTTCTTCCGTTTATAAGAATTTCCATGTCATCCCTGTGCGGACCTATAGTTGTAATGTGATTTAATATATCATTTCCTCGGTTATTATCAAGGGCAAATATCAAATGCTTTTGTATATCTGCAATTTCCATATCTTTATATTCAAAAGCACCCTTCATACACAAATCAATTTGTTCTCTTCCCCGTGAAAGACCGTCAAACACATCTCTTGCATATGGTAAAAGATATTCAATATACTTTTGCCTTTGATAAATTATTTTTGCACCGCTTACTGCAAGATTTTTATCCCATATATAAAGCATATTCGATAAATCAGCACATTTTGAAATATCCTTTAACAGCATATTTCTTTGGGCAAGACAGCGGTTATATTCTTTTAATACATTTCTGTAATTCGACTTAAGCTGACAAAGAGCATTGTCAATAAATTTACGTCTTTCGAGAGGACCATCCTTAACCATTGACAAATGAACAGGAGAAAAAATAACTGCTTTTAACTCTTCACCAAGTGAAGATGCTGATTTTTTTGCAATTTCATTTAGCTTTGCAGCCCTTCTGTTTTTTATAATTAATTCTGCATTCTGCTCTCTGTTTTTATTTTCAAAATCTATTTTAAGTCTTGAATAATCTTTGCCGAACTGAATAAGCTCTTTGTCCTTAACTCCTCTGAAACTTTTGCTTCCTGTAAATAAATATATTGCCTCAACAAGATTTGTTTTACCTTGTGCATTTTCACCATATATTATATTTACATCACTAAAATCAAGGCTGAGCTTTTCAATATTTCTGAAATTTTCTATTTCTATTGAATTAATCTTCATTTTTTATATGATAATCTACACTGAAAACAGAAACTGTATTTCCTTTTCTTATTTTTTTTCCCCTTGCAGTGCACACTTCACCGTCAACCTTAACAATCCCATCCTGTATAAATGATTTTGCTTCACCGCCGGTCATAGCAATACCTTTAAATTTAAGAAGAGAATCAAGTCTTATAAAATCAGTGGTGATAATTACATCTTCACTTTTTCTTTCTGCCTTTGTAACTTTAATTCTCATTTTTAAGCCTCATTGGTAATACTAAAAATAAAAATGATTCATCATTAACAGGCATAACCTTTGCAGGTGATATTGCACTGTTAAGCTCAATTCTTATTTGGTCTGTATCTGCACTCTTCAATGCATCAAGCAGGAATTTTGAGTTAAATCCTATTTCAACTCTGTCACCGCTTGTGTTTGCATGTGTATAATCCACTACTCTTCCAAGGCTTGAAACTGTTGATATTCTCATTTCATCACCATCAAAAAGACAGCGTATAGGATTCTTTTTGTCATTTTCAATTACAGGAAGTGTTCTTTCTATACAGCTTATTGCATCATTTGTATTTATCAAAACTGTTGTAGACGCATTCTTTGGAATTGAAGCGTTATAATCAAGAAATTCACCCTCAAGAAGACGGCTTATAATACTGTAATTATCTACTTCAAAAACAATATGTCTTTTTCCTACACTTACAGATACATTGCTTTCAGTATCAGGTGATAAGAATTTTATAAGCTCTCTTATTGTTTTTTTAGGTACAATAAAGCTTATATCCTCACCGTCATATTTTACTGTCTCTGTTCTTACTGCAAGTCTGAAACCGTCAACACCTATTAATCTCAGCTGATTTAATGTAAGCTCAAATTTAAGTCCTGTGTGAACAGGCTTTGATGATTCATTATCTGCAACGGCAAATATTGTCTGGCTTATCATATTTGCAAGTACACTTTGATTTAGAAACAGAGGATATCCTCCTGCAACAGACGGAAGTTCAGGATAATCGTCTGCATCAATACCCATAATATTATACTGTGCAGCACCACTGATAATTGAAACAGATGTTCCGCTTATATCAAAGGTTACGTTTCCGTCAGGAAGTTTTCTTATAATATCACTTATTACCTTTGCTTTAATAACAATAGCACCCGGCTCTGTTACATTTGCTTCAAGAGTTGTATTGATACCGAATTCAAAATCATATCCTGTAAGGCTGAGTGTATTTGATCCGCATTCAATCAAAATACCTTCGATAGTAGGAATTGTTACCTTAGTGCTTACTGCTCTCATTACATTTGAGCATGCTTCGCTTAATTCTCTGGTATTGCAAGTAAATTTCATTTTTTTCTATCCTCCGTCTATCATATATATCAGCTTATAGTATTAGTAGTAGAGGGTGTTAAAATTGTTAAAAACTCTCAAAACCTACCAAATTAAGCCAAATTTGATAACTAAGTTTTTATTTTTTAATTGTTAAAAAAATGTGCACAATGTTAAAGATTTTTTTCTTTTAACAAGCTTAATAATTCTTTAACTGTTGAAAACTAAAAAAGTGTGGAAAAAATCAATTGTTTTTTATGTTGTTTATCATGTCATTAATCTGACGTGAAAGCTTTGAATTCTGCTTGATTTCTTCTTCTATCTGGCTGATGCTGTACATAACAGTTGAATGGTGCTTGTTAAATTCCTCGCCTATTTCTTCAAGGCTCATGTTTGTTACTTTTCTTATTACATAAAAAGTAATCTGCCTTGCGTGAGAAATATTTGATTTTTGTCTTTTACTGTAAATATCTTCTGTAGTGACGCCCGTTGTTCTGCTTACCTCTTCAACTATTTTTTGAATAGTGATGGGAAGAGGCTGCTGTGTATCATCTACAACGATTTTAATTACGCTTTTTGCCAGTGCTATTGTAGGCTTGTGATTATTTATATCACAAAGTGCATAAAGTTTTTTGGTTACACCTTCAAGCTGTCTTATGTTTGTTTTTATATTTTTTGCAATAAATTCTACAACATCATCTTCAATTTTAAAGTTAAGAAGCATTGCCTTGCGCTTTATAATTTCACATTTTGTTTCAAGCTCAGGTTCCTGTACGTCTGCAATAAGTCCGTCTTCAAATCTTGAACGAAGCCTGTCTGTAATAGACTGAATATCTCTCGGCGGACGGTCTGATGTAAGCACCACCTGCTTGCCTGAATAAACAAAATTATCAAATGTGTGGAAAAATTCCTCAACTGTTGAATCCTTGCCTGCAATAAACTGAATATCGTCAACCAAAAATACATCAATATTTTTATCTCTGTATTTGTTATGAAATTCATCAGTCGTTTTGTATTGAAGAGATTGTAAAAATTCGTTTGTAAACTGCTCTGCCTTAACATATAAAATGTTCATTTCGGGAAATTTGTTCTTTATTTCATTGCAGATTGCGTTAAGTATGTGTGTTTTACCAAGTCCCGAATTACCATAAATAAATAATGGATTGTAGTTGCTGAATGTAGATTCCTTTTTCATTCCCGCAGGATCTGATGCTACTGCCTTTGCTGCAGCATATGCAAATCTGTTGCTTGGCCCTACAATAAAGTTTTCAAATGTAAACTGTTCGTTTTTATAATCTTCTAAATGCTTTTCCTGATAAGGAAGTTTAAGCTGGCTGTCACCCTTACTGCTTTCTTTTTCATCAAGAGGTTCGTCACAAAGACAAGAAATTTCTACATCAAAGCCTATAACCTCTTTAAAGGTTCTGCAAAATGCATCCTTATATTGTGTAATAAAAATATCGTGATTAAGTTTTCTTTCAAAATTAACAGTAACAGTTTTTCCATCAAAGCCAACAAATTCAATATTTTTTATCCAAAGATTATACGCTGTTTCTGTAATGTGAGGCGGTTTAAAATATTCAAGCACCGCAAGCCATATTTCATTATATGTTTCCATCTTTTCCTCCTTCATTTTATCATCTTTTATATTAATCAGTTGTATTCAATTTTTAATAAAATAAATTCATCACTAAACTTTTTTAACTATCAACAATTTTTAATGTTGATGTTGAAAAACAAAATAGGTCACTTACACCCAAAATAAAGAGTAACAGAGATTGTCAAATTTGTCAATATAAATGATTAAAAAAATAATAATTTTAAATATTTATATATATTATAATAAATATAGTGTATATATACTATAAGGGATAAGGCAAAAACATATTTATATATTTTTTAACAAATAAAATATTGAAAAAAAAATATTATACTGTATAATTTAACATATATCTAAATGCACAGAGGTGAAGTATGAGACTTTTCAAAAACCGAGGAGATATATATTTTTCAAAAAATAACAAGAAAAAATCAAAGGAACAAAAAATACTCATTTTTGCTCTTGTATTTATAGTTGTTTTTACCATAGTATTTATGATTTTTCTCGGTGTAAAAAATGATTTCAGTGTTAAAAAATTTTTTAAGCCTGAAAATTTGGAAATATCTCAGGAATATAATGAAAAAGAAGTTCAGCTTCCCGAGATTGCAGGAAAGAAAAATTATGTTGTCATGTTAAATAATGAAGATAATCTTCTTTTTACTGCTCTTATTCAGGCTGACCTTGACAACACTGCATATAAATGCTCAATACTTAAGTCCAATACTGTTTATGACGGAAATACGCTTGCTGATATATATTCAAAAGCAGGTGCGGAAAATGTAAAGATTGCAGTTGAAACACTTTTTAATGTATCATTTGATTATTATATTGATATGACCTCCTCTGCTTTTGCAGAATTATATGACGAAATGGGTGATGTAAGTTATCTTGTGCTTGATGATATTAAGTACAGAAATAATGATGATAAGGTGTCTTATTCCGTCAGAGTTAAGGCAGGTCAGCAAAATATTAAAGGCAATATTTTTATTAATATGATAAGATATTATCTTGATACAAATAATTTTTCACGTGCAAATGATTTAATACTAAATTCCATGCTCCAACATAATAATGAAGAAAATTATCTTAACGGTGAAAAGCTGTTTACAAAATTTGTAACTAACGCTGATACAAATATATCTGTCAGAACCTTTTCAATGGCAGATGATGCTCTCATGGTGATGTCAAATGAAAAAACAGAAATAAAAATATACAGTGCAGATCCTGAATACAGCGAGAATGAACTGACAGGCAAAGGAATAAAAAATATAAAAGGCTACTTTGTAAAGTAGAGGGTGATGAAAATGGATAAAGAAAGAATTATGTCTGCTGTAAGGGAAATTCTGATTGCAGTGGGTGAAGATCCTGACAGATCGGGACTTGTTGAAACACCTAAACGTGTTGCAAATATGTATGAGGAAATTTTTGCAGGACTGCAGGAAGATCCTAAAAAGCATTTAAAATTTTTTGATGAAGAATCAACAGATGAAATGGTAATAGTACGTGATATTCCGTTTTCATCTATGTGTGAACATCATCTTCTTCCCTTCGTGGGCAAGGCTCATATTGCGTATATACCAAGCAACAAAAAAATAATCGGTCTTTCAAAGCTTGCCAGAATTGTTGATAATTTTGCAAAAAAACCGCAGGTGCAGGAAAGACTTACTCACGATATTGCTGATTTTCTTAATGATAATTTGAGTCCTAAGGGTGTTGCGGTTATTATTGAGGCAGAGCATATGTGCATGTCAATCCGTGGTGCAAAAGCATCAGGCGCAAAAACACAGACCTCTGCTCTTCGAGGAATAATGCGTACAGATGCCAGATCAAGAGCTGAAGTTCTTGCTCTTCTTGATAAATAAGGTTAATTTATATGATTTGGAATTGCAGAGATAGGCAAATTGAATACGGTAAAAAGGTGCTTATAATGGGCATTGTCAATGTTACACCTGATTCGTTCAGTGACGGCGGAGATCATTTTGATGCTGACAAGGCTGTAGATTGTGCCCTTGAGCTTGAAGCACAGGGAGCAGATATAATTGATATCGGTGCACAGTCTACCAGACCTGACCATATTCCTGTCAGTGATGAAGAGGAATGGAAAAGACTAGAGCCTGTTCTTAAAAAATTGAATGGTAAATTATCCGTGCCTTTGTCTGTAGATACATATTATCCCATGGTTGCCGAGAAAGCTCTTGAAAAGGGTGCAGATATAATTAACGATGTAAGCGGAGTAATTACCGAAAAAATGGCGAAAATCGTCAAAAAAAGCCGTTGTGGCTGGATTTTAATGCATAATGGCAGCGGTTCACCTGCTGATGTTAAGAATTTTTTTGAAAAATCAGTAAATGACTGTATTTCATTTGGTGTTAAAAGGTCACAGCTTTGTCTTGATATGGGTATCGGTTTTGGTAAGAATTATGATGAAAACATGATGCTTCTTACTTCCGTTGCCGATTATAAGCTTGCTGATTTTCCTCTTCTGCTCGGCACATCACGCAAGCGTGTTATAGGTGCAGGCAGTCATCAGGATAATCCTAAGGAAAGGATATACGGCAACATTGCTGCTGACACAGTTGCAATTATTGACGGAGTTGATATTATTCGCCTTCATGATGTAAAAAATGAAAAACAGGGCATTTTAATGGCTCAGGAATTAAAAAAATACAGGAGCAGACAGTAAATGGATAAAATTTTGATAAGAGATTTAAAGCTTTTTGCTTATCATGGCGTAAATCCGGAAGAAAAAGAGGATGGTCAGAATTTTTATTTTGACATTGATTTATATGTAAATATTACAAAAGCATGTCACAGTGATAATGTTGACGATACTGTAAGCTACGCCAAGGTTATAAAAACAGTCAGAAGAGTTTTTACTGCTGAAAAATACGATTTGATAGAAAAGGCAGCACAGGTTACAGCCGATGCTATTCTTGATGAATATAACGACGTTTCAAGAGTTGATATTACACTCAAAAAGCCTGAAGCACCTATGAAAGCCGATTTCGGCTGGGTTGGAGTACATATAGAAAGAGCAAGATAATTATGATTTATATTTTGTGTGTGGGAACAAATATAGGTAATAGAAAAGAAAATATTGACAAATGCATTGATTCAATCAATCTTCTGCCCTATACAGATGTTAAAAAACAGTCATCAATTTATGAAACAGAGCCTGTGGGCTATGCAAATCAGCAGAATTTTTACAATATTATGCTGGTGGTAAAATCACTTTTTGAGCCTGGTGAAATGCTTGGTGCGTGTCTTGGTATTGAAGCAGGCTTCGGCAGACTTAGGACTGTAAAAAACGGACCGCGCATTTTGGATATAGATATTATTTTTGCAGAGGATATGACTGTAAACAGCAGAAATCTTATTGTTCCTCATCCACGCTATCATCAGCGCAGATTTGTGCTCGAACCTCTCAAAGAGCTTTATCCCGACGGAATTGTTTTCGGCACTGACATCAATCCGTTTATTGATGAAATTGAAGGGCAGGAAATCAAGCTCGCCAAAGAGCAGTAAAAGTTGTATAAATTATAGTTTAGCATCCTGTGCCGCGCGCACAATGTGCACTGAGACACAGGATACTAAACGATGTTAACGAACAGAAACGACTTTTATAATGGGAAGCCATTTCTTATTTTTTAGGAAGCTGTTTATATTCATTGGTAAATCCGAGTAAGTAATCAGCTGATACATTATAAAAAAGACATATTTTTTCAATAAATCCAGCTTTAATTTCATTTATTCCTGTTTCATATCTTCGATATTGTTCTCTTTTTAATCCTAATGATTTCGCTACTTGTTCTTGTGTCAGATCATGGTCTTTTCTTAAATCTTCAAGTCTTTCTGTATATTTCATAATAATGCAATATCCTTTCTGCAAAAACAAATTTTTATTATTTTATCATTAAATGCCATAAAAGTGTTGCAATTGCTACTGAAGTGTAGTATTATTTGATTAGAACACATTGCTTCAACTGTCGCCAAAAGTTTAAGTATTATCATAGGGTTAGGCGTCCTTGGAACACCTAACACACGTGGTTTGTCAAATTGTTATTCTGTATATAAATTTATAGAATATATTTTAAATTAAATATATTTGTGCTGACGCACGGTTTATATTAAATACCAACAATCCAATAAATAAGAAACATTAATTTATATTAATAATGAAAAAAGACTTCTCTCATGAGAAGTCTTTTACTTTGCCTACATCATTGAAGTCATTGTATCTACAAAACCTGCAACCTTGTCCACAGTTTTCTGCATTGCTTTTTTTGCTGTCTGCGAATTTGATTTTGTCGATGTCATTAAAGCTGCCGCAGAGCAAACTGCAATGGTTGCACCCATAACCTTCATAATGTTTGCCGATGTTTTTTTCATAACAATTCTCCTCTCCATGTTTCCATGCACCTTAGTGCATTAATATTATCTGCATAACTGCATATAATAACAGATAGAAAATTTGTTATTTTAAAATCATTTTTCCAGCTTAATCTGTTCCGATGAAAATATTATTAACATCATCGATAGAATGGGTTTCAGGTTTTGTACTTTCATAATCAGGAATATATCCCATGTTTTCTGAAATATGGCTGTTTTCCTGATGAAATGTGAATGTATTATTTTTGCTGTTTATGTCAATATAAAGTGTAATATTCTGCACATCCCACCAGTTCCATTGATAAGCACGCAGAACAAAATTATATGAGTTTATTGATACACCCATATAATGTTCTCCGTACGAGTCAGCCTTTATTGAAAATTTTACAAAATCATCTTTGCTTTTTACCGATAAATCATATTCATTTTTTAATATTTCTTTATTGTCAATATACTGAACATACAAATTCTGAGCAGAAATATCATCAGCAAAAACTTTTTCGTTGTCAATAGCTGCATGAAGATTTACAGTAATTCTATTACCTGTATACACTCTGTAGTATAACCATCTGTCTGCGCGAATATAAACAATAGATGATATTACCAAAATTATTAAAATTATCGCAGTAATGGAATATTTTCTTTTTTTATTTTTACTCATAATAATTTCCGTAGCCTTTCCGGCAACAAATAGTTCATTAAATATCATCTGCACGCCTTATTGTAGCCGGATAAGGCGTATAATGGAAATTTAACCATCTCAAAATTATGCCATAGGCAAATTTTGAGGGTGATATAATCGGAACAGTGTGATTTTTCACACTATTTCTCCTGTATTTATCATAAGACATATGAGAAAAGATATCAATGAATGCATAGTGGAATAAGTCTGCGAATAGTGGATTTGAATTTCGATTAAAATAAAATCTGCAACCGCGTTAAAACGATTGCAGATTTTTTTATAAATTTATAATGCTTTTGTTTCTACCTCATTGAGAATTCTTTCAAGGAATTCATCAAGAGTAGAAGCACCCTCGTCACCATTCTTTCTTGAACGTACGGAGATAGTGTTGTTTTCAATATCCTTATCACCTGCAAGAAGCATATATGGCACTTTTTCAAGCTGAGCAGAACGAATTTTAAATCCGATTTTTTCTGATCTGTCATCTATTTCACAGCGGATACCTTTTGCCTCAAGAGCTTTTTTAACATCATATAAATAGTCAAGATGTCTGTCTGCAATAGGCAGAAGCTTAACCTGAACAGGAGCAAGCCATGTCGGAAATGCACCTGCATATTTTTCGATAAGATAAGCAAGAGTACGCTCATAACAACCAATTGAAGTTCTGTGAATAATATATGGATTTTTCTTAACACCGTCTTTGTCAACATATTCCATTCCGAATTTTTCAGCAAGCATCTGGTCAATTTGAATTGTGATGAGTGTATCTTCCTTGCCGAATACGTTTTTAATCTGAATATCGAGCTTAGGACCATAGAAAGCAGCCTCGCCAATACCGATTTCATAGTCAACACCCAGATCATCGAGAATATTCTTCATCTTGCCCTGAGCCTCGTTCCACTGCTCTTCTGTACCGATATATTTTTCTCTGTCGTTAGGATCCCACTGAGAGAATCTGAAGCTTGCATCCTCATAAAGACCGAGAGTTTTGAGCATATATTCGCATAACTCAAAGCATCCGCGGAATTCATCCTCAAGCTGATCAGGAGTACACATAAGGTGACCTTCTGAAATTGTAAACTGTCTTACACGGATTAAGCCATGCATTTCACCGCTTGCTTCGTTTCTGAAAAGGGTTGATGTTTCATCATAACGAAGAGGTAAATCTCTGTATGAACGAGGCTTGTTGAGATAAGCTTGATACTGGAACGGACATGTCATAGGACGCAGTGCAAATACTTCCTTGTCTGTTTCGGGATTACCGAGCACAAACATACCGTCCTGATAATGATCCCAGTGACCTGAAATTTTGTATAAATCACTCTTTGCCATAAGAGGAGTTTTTGTAAGCTGCCAGCCCCTCTTTGCCTCTTCGTCCTCAACAAAACGCTGTAAAATCTGAATAATTTTTGTTCCCTTTGGTAAAAGGATAGGTAAGCCTTGACCAATATAGTCAACTGTTGTAAACAGCTCAAGCTCACGTCCAAGCTTGTTGTGGTCACGCTTTTTAGCCTCTTCAAGCATTGTTAAATGCTCTTCAAGCATTGCAGCCTTTGGAAAAGCAGTACCGTAAACACGGCAGAGCATCTTATTTTTTGCATCACCGCGCCAGTAAGCACCTGTGCAGTTTGTGAGTTTGAATGCCTTAACAACCTTCATGTCCATAAGGTGAGGACCTGCACAAAGTTCAGTGAATTCACCCTGTTTGTAAAAGCTGATAGGCTCGCCTTTTTCTGCGTGTTCATTAATAAGTTCAATTTTATAAGGCTCGTTTTTCTCCTCCATAAGCTTAACTGCGTCAGCGGGAGAAAGTTCAAAACGCTCAATTTGCGGATTCTCTTTAACAATTGCTTTCATTTCCTTTTCGATTTTTTCCAAATCGTCCGGAGAGAAAGGAGTTTCAACGTCAAAGTCATAGTAAAATCCGTTGTCAATAGCAGGACCTATAGTCAGTTTTGCTTCGGGATAAAGTCTTTTAACAGCCTGAGCCATAATATGAGATGCGGTATGATTAAAGGTCTTTCTGCCGTCTGCATTATCAAAGGTAAGTACTTCAAATTCGCAGTCGGTGTCAACAACTGTTCTCAGGTCGCAGACCTCACCGTTGATTTTGCAGGAACAAGCGTTTCTGTAAAGTCCCATAGAAATTTCTTTTGTAATGTCAGCAGCAGAAACAGCTGAGCTGAATTCTTTTACTGAGCCATCTTTTAATGTGATTTTCATAAATAAATCCTCCATAATAATTAAAAAAGCACCCTGATATAAAATCAGGGTGCATAATTGCACGGTTCCACCTGAATTGCGAAAAATTCGCCTCTCATTGCTCTGTAACGGGAGTACCCGACCGGTATTAACGGCACTCAAAGGTGGTAATTTATTCCTTGTCTTATGCGTTTTCACCGCCCACGCACTCTCTGAAAGCCTGCAGAATAAATCATGTCCTTGTCATCATTTTATGTTCAAAAATATTATACAACTATGAAACGATGTTGTCAATAATCCATTTTTAAGCAATAAAAACGGAACAGTTTGATACTGCTCCGTTGTGGCGTCCCGTAGGGGATTCGAACCTCCGACCTACTGCTTAGGAGGCAGTTGCTCTATCCTGCTGAGCTAACGGGACATTTATTGAATTACAGGAGCATTGTCATTATTACTCCGCTAACAATTATAGTAAAAGAAAAACCCTTTGTCAAACTTTATTTTAATTTCTAAATTTTAAGCGCTGTTATAAATGCCGGTTTGCATAATAAATCTGAAAATACATAATTGTTATTATAAATTCACATGTTGATGTTAATAATATATTTGAGCCTTTTACATAAATTTGTAAAGGAAGATTTTGTGCAGTTTAATAAAGTAGAAATATGCGGAATTAATACGAACAGTATAAAGGTGCTTAAAGAAAAAGAGAAAATGGAATTACTTCACAAGGCTCATAATGGTGATAAAAAAGCAAGAGAAGAACTTATTAACGGCAATTTGCGTCTTGTCTTATCTGTGGTGCAGCGTTTTTCAAACCGCAGTGAAGATATGGACGATCTCTTTCAGGTAGGTGTTATCGGATTGATAAAAGCAATTGATAACTTTAATTTGGAATTAGAGGTAAAATTTTCCACTTATGCAGTTCCTATGTGTATCGGAGAGATACGCAGATTTTTGCGTGACGATAACCCCATTAGAGTTTCTCGTTCAATGCGTGATACTGCTTATAAAGCCATGCAGGTGAAGGAACAGCTTACTAATAAATACGGCAAAGAGCCTACAGTTGATGAAATAGCAAAGGAGCTTGATATGAAAAAGTCTGATGTAGTGCTTGCCCTTGAGGCTATAGTTGATCCGGTTTCACTTTATGAGCCTGTTTATTCCGACGGCGGTGATACTATCTATGTAATGGATCAGGTGGGTGACAGTAACACCGACACTGACTGGATAGATGAAATGATGATTAAGGATGAAATAAAAAATCTTGATGACCGCGAACGCAATATTATGTATCTGCGCTTTATGCAGGGCAAAACGCAAATGGAGGTTGCTAAAGAGGTCGGCATATCTCAGGCACAGGTAAGCAGACTTGAAAAAAATGCACTTAAGCGGATTAAAGGTAATTAAAAATAATATGATATTTTTTATTTAACAGCACTTCAGCTTTAATTGAATATCCTTTTCTCACTTGAAAAATTTTTATTACAGCCGTATAATAGCTTGAGTTTAGCCTTACTTTGTTTGGCTGACAGGTTATAATATGGCTTTTTTCATAAGGAGAGATTATGGACAAGGATAAAGAAGAATATTTGGAATGTGAAAAGCGGTGGGTATTCGGTGTGCTGATTTTTATTGCAGGCTTTTATGGTGCGTTTACCTATTCTATACGCGGCGGTGTGTTCTGCAATGCACAGACTGCTAACTTTGTTTTGTTTGCTATGGAGCTGGGTAAAAAGAATTTTTCAGAAGCCTTCTACTATTTGATACCGATGGGAGCATACCTTTTGGGTGCTGTATTCAGTGAAGCCCTGCCTAATCCTGTAAAAAAGATGAGGGCTGTGAGGTGGGATACGCTGCTCATTGCCCTTGAAATTATTGTTGTAATACTGCTGGGATTTATTCCTGAAAGTGCACCTTTTCAGATATCTCAAGTAGCAATTAACTTTATATGCTCCATGCAGTATAATACATTTCGGCAGGCACAGGGAATTCCCAGTGCAACTACATTCTGCACAAATCATGTGAGGCAGATAGGCGTATGGACTGTTAAGGCATTTAAAAATAAAAATGATAAAACATATTTAAAAATGCTTTTTCATCATATTACAATGATTGTGTGCTTTATTATCGGTGCAATTATTTCTACAGTGCTCTGCAGTCTTGTTGAAGGCAAGGCAATCTGGTTTGTTCTTATTCCTCTTGCGGTATTGTTTTTTGATTTTCTTTATGCAGATTTGAAAAAGGAAAGATCCAGATTTTCTGCAAAGCCACACGGACATTGATTAAGTTAGCTAAACAAGAGTTGAACAAAATAAGATTCGACTCTCGTTTGGCTAAATAAAAAAGCGGTTCTACGAATTACTCCGTAGAACCGCTTTTTCACAAATGCGAACATTCATATATTAATTACAGCCATAACAGCCATTATTATACAAATATTTATATTTATACTGCAAGAAGTTATCTTGCGTTAGTAATTTTCTTCGTTATTCTGCTACAGTAACAGTTGTTCTTTCAGCAGTTACATTGTAATAATTAAAAAGACCTCTTACTTCCTGAGTTGCACAGGTAATCTTAGAACCTGCCATCATAAATGAGAACGCTTCGTCACCGATATAATTAATTGTTGATGGAAGAGTAACTGTTTCTAAGTTGTCGCAGTGCATAAATGCAGAAGCTTTGATGCACTCAACGCCTTCAGGTATAACAACATTTTTAAGATTTGAGCAGTATGAAAATGCGTTTTCACCGATTGTTTTAACTGTTTCAGGAATTGTAATATCTGTTAAGGCATCACATAAAAGGAATGCACCATCAGAAATGTTTGTAATATTACCTTTAAAAGAGATTTCGTTAATAGCAAATTTGAGCATTGTTGCAGGGATAATTGCTTCTCTTACTTCATCAGTGATAGCAAGGGTAATACCCTCTGGTCCAATCGGAGTGTCACAAGTGGTAAAATATGAGGTGTGTTCATCAACTTCAAAAAGATCTGTTAAACCTTCAGGAGTATAATGTGTAACCATTTCTCTTTCAAGACCATAACACTCAGCAATTGCAGCTTCAGTGCTGTCAATAAATTTATCAATATCAACAAAATGTCTGTAAACATTATCTTCCATATTGCCGTCACCGCTTACAACTGCTGTAGCAGTTACTGTCGGAGTACCGTCATCGCCTTGGCTGCTGATTTCTGACTTGTTAAAGTCTACTGTAGCAGCTGCTTTTTTAGAAGCTGATATTGTTGAATCATCATTGCTCTGCTTAGCATCAGCATATAATGTTAATGTAACATTATCATTTTCTGTTGCTGAAATATCAATTGTGTCAAGTATTTCAAGATCCTCGACGTTAATTTCGTCTTCATCAGCCGGATTGGCTGTGTCATTTGTATTGCCTAAATCGCCCAATACATTCTCTGCGCGATCTGACATTGTGTCGTTTTCGTTATTGTTTGTGTTTTCAGGAGTCTCAGCAGGAGTTGCCGGAGCCTGATCATTTTTTGTTTCTTCGTTAGTGTTTTTATCCTGATCGTCTGTATCAGGAGTATCCGGAGTTTCAGGATTTTCTTCGTTTTTATTATCAAGTTCATAGTCTGTTTCATCATCGTATCCTGTTCCTTCTGTTGCTTCAGACGAATACGGTGTTACATTATGAACAACTTTGGGTACTTTGTAACCTACAGGGGTAGCGAGATTGATTGCGCAAATAAGCGACATAATAGCAGCAAGTATTTTTGATAAAAATAAGTTCATGATTGTTTCCTTTCTTTGTTAAAGAACTACCAACCGTGAATCGTTATTATAGATTTTTTAGATTTACGATATCTTAAACGGCAGCTGGCTGACATATCAACTTTGACTTAGTCCCTTTAGCTTTGCGTCACCGACTTTCATCGGTTTTGCTATTGGTGTTCTTATTTAATTTAAATTTTTATTTTGTATTTTGCAGCATTTTCAGTAAATAAAAAAACAGCCTCCTTTCCTTCAATTTGGGAAACCGGCTGCACGCTTCGTGTTTTGGGCACGAAAAAAAGAATTACGTTTCTTAGACGGCAGCTGGCTGACATATCATACGACTTAGTCCCTTTAGTTTTGCGTCACCGACTTTCATCGGTTTTGCTATTGAGTTATTTACTTCCAAATACAAATCTATTATACACTACAAAATTCTATTTGTCAATACTTTTTTGAATTTATTTAAATTTTTTTAGCACATTTTCTTAGTTGAATTTTGTTTGATGTACATTAATATTATATGTTTATATTTTTAATTGTGAAATGATTTTTTATTGTTTTTGATGTTAATTATCCTGATTGTCTGCATCAGCAGATCCAGGGTTTTCTTCATTTTGATTATCAAGTACATAGTCTGTTTCGTCTTCATATCCCGTTTCATCTGTTGCTTCAGTTGAATACGGTGTTATTTCCTGAACGAATTTTGGTACTTTATACCCGACAGGAGTTGCTAGGTTAATTGCGAAAATTAGTGACAAAATAGCTGCGATTATTTTTGATAAAACTAAATTCATGATTGTTTCCTTTCTTTGTTAAAGAACTACCAACCGTGAATCGTTATTATAGATTTTTTAGATTTACGATATCTTAAACGGCAGCTGGCTGACATATCAACTTTGACTTAGTCCCTTTAGCTTTGCGTCACCGACTTTCATCGGTTTTGCTATTGGTGTTCTTATTTAATTTAAATTTTTATTTTGTATTTTGCAGCATTTTCAGTAAATAAAAAAACAGCCTCCTTTCCTTCAATTTGGGAAACCGGCTGCACGCTTCGTGTTTTGGGCACGAAAAAAAGAATTACGTTTCTTAGACGGCAGCTGGCTGACATATCATACGACTTAGTCCCTTTAGTTTTGCGTCACCGACTTTCATCGGTTTTGCTATTGAGTTATTTACTTCTTACTACACCCTGATAATACACCATAAAAATCCATTTGTCAATACATTTTTTGAAATTTTTTAAAAAATTTTTTCAAGTGCATAAAATGCTGATTTCCGGGGGCTGATATTATTTTTACCCTATATATAATATAATTTTATACATCTATATATAGTAAAGACGGCATCAGATTGTCTTTCTAAAATACCGTCTTTATCATTGTTTTTCTAACTATTCTAAATTATCTGTTAATAACATTATTGATGTAAGGGCAGCCGTGGGGGCTGTCTGCGTTCTTAATATTCTTGCACCAAGACTTGCGACCTTTCCGCCATTTGCTTTTATCAGTTCAACCTCGCTTTTTTCAAATCCTCCCTCAGAACCTATATAAATTGAGACTGATTGTATATCCTTTGTAATAAGATTTCTAAGGCTTTCGCCGCCACCCTCATAAAACAGAATCTTCAGCTGAGCATTATCATTTTCCACAGCATTTTTGAGACTTGTCATCTGACGTATTTCGGGCACAATCCCTCGACCGCTCTGCTGTGCTGCCTCAAGAGCAATTTTTTGATATCGTATCTGCTTTTTTTCAGCAGCTTTTTTATCAGGACGGCTTACACTTCTGTGAGTTATCACAGGGGTAATGTCGTGAATACCAAGCTCAGTACATTTTTGAATAACATCCTCAAGCTTGTCACCCTTTGGCACACCCTGATAAAGACTGACCTTAACACTCGGCTCGCTGTTATTTGCCTGCTTGTAGCAGACAGATAAAGTCACTTTACTTGCAGTGATTTTATCAATAATACATCCGTAGTCAAAGCCGTCTCCACAGGCAAGCATAAGCATATCACCGACCTTCATTCTGAGAGATTTTGCAATATGCCTTGACTGCTCTTCATCAAGAATTATTTTGTTTTCAGGGATAAAATCAATAAATAATTTTTGCATAATTCAGATTATTTCGTAAAGAAGGTAGAGAATGCCTTGTATGCCATATAGGTGTCAATTTTGCTGACAATTTCGTATGGCGCATGCATTGAAAGAACAGGTACACCGACGTCGATAACATCAACATCAAGATTTGCAATATACATGGCAACAGTTCCGCCGCCGCCGCCGTCAACTTTGCCAAGCTCTCCGCTCTGCCATAAAACTCCGTTACTTTCAAGAAGTGATCTGACAAAGCTTACATATTCTGCTGATGCATCGCTTGTTCCGCCCTTTCCTCTTGAGCCTGTGAACTTTGTCACTACAACACCATTGTTGATGAGTGACGCATTGCTCTTTTCAAACTGTGAAGGCCAAGTTGGATCAAATGCAGCATTAACGTCAGCAGAAAGACATTTTGAGTTTGATAAAACATCTCTGCCCTCATAGCCCTCAAGTCTTGCAAGATCTTCAATAAAGTATTTGAGGTAGCTGGAATTAAGACCTGTATTTCCGTCAGATCCGGTTTCTTCTTTGTCTGTAAGAACGGTGATTGCTGTGTATTCAGGTACTTCGTCAATGGCGAATATTGCCTGCATTGCAGGGTATGAGCAAACGCGGTCATCATGGCCGTAGCCGCCGATGAGACTTCTGTCAAATCCTATATCATCAACAGTAAAAGCAGGCACAAGCTCCAGCTCAGCAGAAAGAAAATCTCTTTCAACAATGCCGTATTTTTGATAAAGCAGGTTTAAGATGTTAAGCTTTATTCTTTCACTTTCGCTGTCATCCTTAAATGGTCTTGAGCCGATAACGACGTTGAGTTCTTCACCTCTGACAATTTCGTTTGCCTTTCTGCTCATCTGTTCCTGACCAAGATGAGGTAAAATATCTGTTATACAGAATTTAGGCTCGCCTGCCTTTTCACCGATTTTTACATCAACAAAGCTTCCGTCATTTTTGCATATTCTGCCGTGAAGAGAAAGGGGAATAGCAGTCCACTGGTATTTCTTAATTCCGCCGTAGTAATGGGTTTTGAATAATCCAAGATTTCCATCCTCGTATACAGGACACTGCTTGAGGTCTATTCTTGGCGAGTCAATATGAGCAGCGGCAATTCTTACACCGTCTGCAATACTTCTTCTGCCTTTTACGCAAAGAATTATTGCTTTTCCGCGGTTAAAATAATAAACCTTTGAGCCTGCCTCAAGTGCATCACCGAATTTGTCAAATTTTGCAAAACCGTTGGCAGCTGCCATCTCAAGTGCTGATGCAGCAAATTCTCTTTCGGTTTTATTTTCAAAAAGAAACTGCTTGTAGCCTTCACAGAATTCATCACACTGTGCAAGCTCTTCTTCGCTCATGAAATCTACGCCGTTTTCTTTTTTGTTGAACAGCAGGTCCTTTAACTGCTGTGCTTCTGTTTTTTCGCTCATAGTATTTCCTCCAATATATTGTTAATTTGACTTTCTACATCTTCGCCGTTGTTATAAATTACAAAATCACTGTGAGAAATGTAAAAATCATCATCATACTGTGCATTAATTCGTTCAAGTGCTTGCTCTTTTGTTATGTTGTCACGGCTTATTATACGTTTTATCCGTGTCTCTTTGTCAGCAATAACACTGATTATTTTATAGCATTTGCTCTGTGCTCTTGCCTCAAAAAGCTGGGGTGCATCAAGCACACTGAGAATTGACGTTCTTTTTTCACATTCTTCAATAACAAAAGGATGAACAATTGAATTCAGCTTGTTCTTGTTTTCATCAGATGAAAACACAAGCTTAGCAAGTGCCTTTCTGTTGATTTTTTCGTTTTCAAGAATTTCACATCCAAATTCATCTGCAAGTGTTTTTATAAGTGATAAATTGCTCTCATATATATCTTTAACAATTTTATCGCTGTCAATCACATTAAATCCTGATGATTTCAAATATTCGCTGACAAAGCCCTTGCCTGCACCTGTAGGGCCTGTAAGTCCTATGAAAAACGGTTTGTTCAAATCAATTACTTTAAAGGCGGCAGAACGGATTAGCCTGTTGTAAACCGCCATGCCGACACCTGTTATATTCGGGATTCTGGCATAAACCTTTTCTGCACCCATTTCGTCAAGCCTTCTCAGTGCATCAAAAAGCTCTTTTGCCTGTGAAATATCGTCATTTTCTTTGCCGAATGTTACCTTATTAACGGTAACATTATCTTCCTCAAAGCAAAGGGCAAATGCATTTTTTTGTGAATTTACAAATCTTTCATAAGTTTTTTTGTCAGCATCTACTATTATAATCTTTGCCTTTGGTGCATAGTGCTTGTATTTCATTCCGGGCGAAGCAGCCACTTCGTTATTTTTCATACCTTCAAGCACGGCTTTTGCAACATCAACTTTACCGATAACTGCTTCAATCATTTCTTTGGTAACTGCACCGGGGCGGAGAATTACAGGAGTTTCGGGAACTAGTGTAATTACTGTTGATTCAACGCCGTATTCGCAGTCACCACCATCTATTACAGCATCAATCTTACCCATCATGTCATTAATAACATGCTTTGCCTTTGTCGGTGACGGCAGACCTGATGTGTTGGCGCTTGGTGCGGCTATCGGACAGCCTGCTGCAGAAATTACTCTTTGTGCCGTTTTGTTTTTAGGCATGCGTATTGCAACTGTGTCAAGTCCGCCGCTGACGGTTTTGCCGATTTTGTCACTCTTCGGCAGAATGATTGTCAGCGCATTAGGAAAAAAAGCATCAATAAGCATCTGCGCCTTTGGTGTAATTTCTTTAACCAGCGGTGCAATGTCCTTTTTATCGGCAACATGCACTATCAGCGGATTGTCACTTGGTCTGCCCTTGGCGGCGTAAATCTTTTTAACGGCATCTTCATTAAGTGCATTTGCACCCAGTCCGTAAACAGTTTCGGTAGGAAATGCAACGAGTCCGCCCTCTGCAAGAATTCTTCCCGCAGTTTGTATATCATATTCACTTGTGGAAAGTATCTTAGTATTCATAACAAATAATCTCTTGAATTTTCTTATTATGATTTGTTTTTCATTTTAGCTGTAATTATGTAGAAGATAGGGATTGTAAGGAATATAATCCATGCAGGATGCCATAATCCAGCACCGAGTCCTAAAAGCAGAAATATCATAACCGCCAGAACAGGATAGCAGAATATTATCGGCTTTTTCTTTTCGGCGGCAATAACTCCTGTGTAGTAAAGAGGGATTGTCAGCAGTACAAGCCACCCCATATACCAGCCCTTCGGCGAAAACGCTGAGCCGAGTATGCAGTAAAGTATTACCATTAATACGGGATATGAGGGAAAAAGCCATCCACGCTTTTTCTTTTGCTTTTGTGTCTGTTCTTCAGCTTTTTCTTTCGTCTCTGCTGAATTTTGCGGCTTCTGTTCCGTTCTGTTTATTATATCCTCTATACTGTCCGGCTCGCCGTTGATAATTGATTCAACAGATACGCCGAAATATTCTGACAGCTTTTTGATGTTATCTATTTCAGGGGAGGAGTTGCCCTGCTCCCATTTTGATATTGACTGCCTTGAAAGTCCCAGTGCCTCACTGAGCTTTTCCTGACTTAATCCTCGTTCTATTCGCAGTCTTTTTAAATAATCGCCTTGTTTAATGGACATATTTATATGTTAACCTCTCGTAATTTATTCTTCACCCTGTGCCTTAAGCTTTTCAGCAGTGTCAGCAGTAATCAGTGCATCAATCATTTCATCAAGATCACCGTTTAAAAACTGCTCAAGCCTGTAGAGAGTGAGACCTATTCTGTGATCGGATACTCTGCCCTGAGGGTAGTTGTAGGTTCTTATTCTTTCACTTCTGTCACCTGTGCCGACCTGAGCCTTTCTTTCGCCTGCAATCTCAGCATCATGCTTTGCTTTTTCTGCATCATAAAGACGTGAACGCAAAACCTTAAGTGCCTTTTCTTTGTTTTTGTGCTGGCTTCTTTCGTCCTGACATTCAACAACCGTTCCTGTCGGCAGATGAGTAATTCTGATAGCGGAAGAGGTCTTGTTAATATGCTGTCCGCCTGCACCTGATGAACGGAAGGTGTCTATCTGCAGATCCTTAGGATTGATTTCAAAGTCAACATCCTCTGCCTCGGGAAGTACAGCTACAGTAGTGGTGGAGGTGTGAATTCTGCCCTGGCTTTCTGTTTCGGGTACACGCTGAACTCGGTGAACACCTGACTCAAATTTAAATCTGGAATATGCACCGTCACCCTCTACCGAA
Organism: Bacteroides sp.; assembly: GCA_023665085.1. Classification (GTDB taxonomy): domain Bacteria; phylum Bacillota; class Clostridia; order Oscillospirales; family Acutalibacteraceae; genus Eubacterium_R. Next base: position 55,697 of record JAMPEQ010000005.1, on the reverse strand, counting down.
AAGCTGATTTCCTTGAAACCGCCCAGACCTGTCTCGTTTGCATTGATTACTTCTGTTTTAAAGCCTTTTGCCTCGGCATACATTGAATACATACGATAAAGCACACCTGCAAATAATGCAGATTCTTCACCGCCTGCACCACCTCGGATTTCTATGATAACGTTTTTGTCATCATTAGGATCACGAGGCAGAAGAAGAACCTTAAGCTCTTCGCCTATTCTTTCAATATCTTCCTTGCTCTGCTCAAATTCCTCTTTAACCATCTGAGCAAAATCAGCATCCATTCCGCCCTCGTCCATCATCAATTTGGATTCTTCAAAGGTTTCCTCTGCTTTTTTATATTCTCTGAATTTTTCTACTACAGGTGTCAGATGCTTAAGCTCCTTCATCAGCTTTGTATATCGTTCCTGATCCGATACGATATCAGGCTGGCATACAAGCTCGTTCACCTCTTCATATCGCTTTTCTACTTCTATTAATTTATCTATCATAAGTTTTCCTCACTTTAATTTTAAAATAAAAATTATTCAAGCAGTCATTGCAGTTGTTTACATGCTCTTCTCCATTTTCTTTCAAATATAAAAATTCAAGTTCAGTTCTCCTGCTCAAGCAGTTTAAAAAATCTTTCTTTTTTCTGTTCCTGCTGTTTTTTATCTGCAGATGAGTCGATAAAATCAACAGTAAATCCGCCACGGCTTTCGGTGAGCAGATTTTTTTCTTCCAAAATAAATTTAAGCCTTTTACTTACACCCTGTGAGCCGTCAAAAAACTGCACATTGCCCAGAATATTTGAAATGTTCTTTTTTACAAGGGGATAATGTGTACAGCCAAGCACAACGTTCTGCGCTTTGCCGCGATAGGCAGATAAATGCTCTTCTAGATATTTATCAAGCTCATCTTTTTTATCCTGCTCTATCAGGTCAGCAAGACCAACGCAGGCAAGCAAACTTGTTTTGTGGTTGTAATATGAATAATAAAGCCTGCGGAATTTTTCACTGCCGGCAGTTCCTTTGGTTGCCATAATCAGCGTGAAGCCGTCGGGATTATTGTCGTGCACCATTTTATATGCAGGCTCAATTGCAACAATTGGTATGTCAGTGTATTTTTCGCGAAGAGCCTTAACTGCCTTTGCCGATGCGGTGTTGCATGCAACAACTACTGCCTTGCAGCCTTTTTTGTTTACAAGCAAATTCACTATTTCGTCACAGCGTGCAATTATTTCTTCGTCACTTTTGTCACCGTATGGGTTGTTGATTGAGTCGCTGAAAAAAACATAATCCTCATTAGGCAAAAGCTTGACAGTTTCTCTCAGCACTGTTACACCGCCGATGCCTGAGTCTAAAAAACCGATTTTTGCATTGCTACTCATTTGGTGCCTTCAGTCCTTTTATACTTTTTTCTGCCTTGATTCTGGAAATCATAACCTCACGACCGCATTTACAGCATTTCAGTTTGTAGTCAACACCCAGTCTGGTGAGCTCAAATTCCTTTGAGCCGCAGGGATGAGGCTTTTTCATTATTATAATGTCACCAAGCTGATACTGCATACAACCACCCTTTAATAATAATCCTAATTATTATATCACTACAGCCATATTTTTACAACCTGAGTAATAAAAAATTCTTAGATTTTATCAGTAAAAGGCTTCTCCCTAAGGAAAAGCCTTTAATTATAACTATCCTGCTGTTATGCCTGTTGTGTTAATTGCTTTTTCAAATCTTTTTTTGTTTTAAGCCACATCAGCAGACTCATGATTACGCAGGCGAAATCAGCGGCTGCCTGACACCATACTACGCCGTCAAGTCCGATAAACCGGTTCATAATAAACAGAAGCGGAATATATATAAGGCCCTGCCTGCCTACAGAAAGAATAAAGCTCTGTATGCCCTTGCCCATTCCCTGAAAAGCAAAGTTAAGAACAAACATAATTCCGATAACGGGACCTGGACTCATAAGGGCGGTAAGCATTTTTACTCCGATGTCAATAACCTCTTTGTTGTCTATGAACATGCTTATTACAGTTTCTCTGAATATCAGATAGAACAGCATCATAGCTGTACCTATTATAATATTGCATAAAATACTGAAACGCATACAGCTTTTCATTCGAGTATAATTTTTAGCACCATAGCAGTATCCGATAAGAGGCTGAACACCTTGCGCCAAGCCGATTTGAAGCATAACAACAAGCATATTTGCCTTCATAGCAACACCCATTGCAGCAACGGCATTATCACCATAGCCTACAAGAACTATATTTATAATAATATTGCTTATGCTCATAAGAAGATTGTTAAGTGCAGCAGGAAGGCCTACATTAACAACACCTTTGGCAATACCGTTTTTAGCTGAAAAACGCTTTGGAGTAATACTGAGAATGCTTTTGCCTCTGAGAAAATAAATAAGGAAAAATACTACACTGAAAATATTGCCGAGTACGGTGGCAATTGCTGCACCGGCAACACCCATGTCAAGACCGAAAGGAAGAGTAATTCCAAAAAGCTTGTCGCCTTTGCCGAGAATAAAAATGGGATCAAGAATGATATTTATAGCCTGACCGAGCACTGAGCCTATCATAGATGTCTTTGCAGCACCCTCTCCGCGAACAAGATTTCCTACGGTAATAGATGTTACAACAAACGGAGCACCTATTGCTACCCACTGCAGATAGTCCTGTGCATATCCTATTGTATTATCACTTGCACCTACCAGATAAAGCAGCGGATTTTTAAGCGTAAAAAATAGTATTCCTAAAATAATGCCGACTGCTATTGAGCCGTAAATGCAGAAGCTGCTTATAGTTTTTACTCTGTCTTTTTTACCTTCGCCAAGAGAACGGCTTATAAATGCACATCCGCCTACACCGAACAAATTACCTACAGCAATAAAAAGCAAAAATAACGGCATTGATACAGAAACTGCGGCAACCTGATTGCTGTCACCTGTCTGACCTACAAAAAAGGTGTCTGCAAGATTATATACAATGTTGATAAGCATACCCATCATGCTCGGCAGAGCCATTGTTGCAACTGCCTTGGGTACTTTGTAGTCTTCAAAAACTCTGGTGTTGTCCTTCATAGTTAAAACAATTCCTTTCTAACAAAGTAAAAATATAATATTAGACCGAATTTTTGGATATATCATTTTATAATGATTTTATATGCTGTCCGCAATAGCAATAAAATCTTCCATAGTAAGCTTTTCTGCTCTGATATTCTGCTCAATACCAATAGCATTAAATGCTTCGCTTATTTTTGATTTTGATACACCCATTGTATTCGATATGCTGTTTAATGCAGTTTTTCTTCTTTGTGAAAAAGCACATTTTACTACAGTAAAAAATTTCTTTTCATCATTAATTACATAAGGCTGTTCTTTTCTGAGCTTAAGCCTTATTACAACGCTGTCAACCTTAGGGCTGGGCATGAATGATTCTCGGCCTACGTCAAAAAGTATTTCACTTTCAGCATAATAATTTACCGCAACAGTAACGGCACCTGCATTTCTTGTGCCAACCTCTGCACAAAGTCTTTCGCCTGCCTCTTTTTGCACCATTACAACGATTTCATCAATAGGAAGTCTGCTTTCAAGCAGTGTCATTATTACAGGAGAGGTGATATAATACGGCAGATTTGCGCATACTTTAATTGATGTGCACCCTTTGAATTTTTCTTCAAGCAGTTTGTGCAGATCAAGCTTCATTACATCGCCGTTTACAACCTCGAGATTATCAAATTCGGCAAGTGTTTCATCAAGCACGGGTAACAGACGCTTGTCAAGCTCAACAGTGACTACCTTGTGTGCTGTTTTGCACAGCTCCTTTGTAAGCACACCTATTCCGGGACCAACTTCCAGCACACCTGTTTTGCTGTCTGCATTAAGACTTTCTGCCATTGACGGACATACATCAGGATTGATTAAAAAGTTTTGTCCCAATGACTTTGAAAATGTGAAGCCGTGACGTGAAAGTATCCTTTTTATAGTGTTATAGTCGTGTAAATCCAAGCTGTCCGCCTCCTTGAAATACTGCCTATGTCCGTAAAAATCAGCATTAGGTATTTTAGCACATTAATAAATAGTTTACAATATCAATCTTGACTTTTTTTGGAAACATGATAAAATAACGCTTAGCCGACTAATCATAGTCGGCTAAATAATAGTCGAAGAGGTGAATTTATTGAAAAAGCATGACTGCGGACCTCCTCCAACGAATATGATTGGTCCCAGGGCGGTTCATCTTGCAAAGCTGATACGTAAAAGCTTTAATGAGGCTTTGGCTGAACAGGGGCTTTTTTCAGGTCAGCAGGATATTTTATTTACACTGACACATAATGAGGGGATAACACTGAGTGATTTGGCGGGAGCTTTGGGAGTTGCATCTGCCACTGCCAGCGTTTCGGTAAAGCGAATGGAAAAAGCGGGTTTCATAAAAAAGAAACCTGATAAAAATGATGCCAGAATAATTCGTCTTTATCCTACAGAAAAGGCAAAAAATGCACCTGCAAAAATCAAAGAGCATATGGATGCCCTTGAAGATGCAATAAATGGCAGCATGACATCTGAACAGATTGAACAGCTTTCATTTTTACTGGATCTGGCAATAAATAATTTACAGAAAGGCAGTGATATATGTGATTAAAAAGCTTGCAAAATATATGAAAGGTCTGTGGCCGCTGGCAGCTGTCAGTGCATCCGGTATGATTATTGAAGCTATATGTGAGCTTTCAATGCCCACTCTTGCCAATAATATTTACGAAAGCGTAAAGGCAGGCGAGGCAACCGAGTCCACAGTTATAAAGCTTGGCTTATTTATGCTTCTGCTTGCAGTTATCGGTCTTAGCGGCGGCTTTGCCACAATGAAAAGCTCTGCAGTTGTAAGCCAGCGCTTTGCTTTCAGACTCAGAAATGATGTTTACAAAAAAATAAGCAGCTTTTCATTTAAAAACATTGATGAGTTTTCAACTGCATCACTTACTACAAGAATGACAAATGATATTACAATGCTTCAGAATATTGTTATGATGGGACTGAGAATTCTTGTAAGAGGTCCTGCACTGCTGATTGTTTCGGCTGTTTTTGCGGTGCGTATTAACCCGAGAATGTCGTCAATCCTGCTTGTCATGATTCCGATAATTGCAATTGTCGTTGTTGTTGTGCTTAAATTCGGTTTTCCTATGTTTCAAAAAATGCAGAAGAGAGTTGATAATGTCAACAGAGTTGTACAGGAAAATCTTATCGGCATAAGAGTTGTTAAAGCCTTTGTCCGTGAAAATTATGAAAAGAAAAAATTTCACACAGCATCCGATGAGCTGGCTGCACAGGGCGCAAAGGCATCAGGCATTGTGGTTACTGCCATGCCTTTGATGATGCTGATATTCAATGCAGTAATTGTTTTTGTGTATTACCGAGGTGCATACAGTGCCTTTAACGGAACTATGGAGGTTGGACAGATATCTGTTCTTGCTTCATACATTACACAAATTCTTATGAATCTTATGATGATATCAATGATGTTTATCATGCTCGCCAGAGGTAAGGCGTGCGGTGACCGTGTTGTTGAAGTTCTTGATACTGATGTTGATATCAAAAATCCCGAAAAGCCGTATATTCCTCAGGCTCCCATGGGTAAGGTTGAATTCAGAAATGTAAATTTCAAATATTCTGCCGATTCAAAGGGCGACAATATACTCGATAATATTTCTTTCACTGCAAATGCAGGTGAAATTATCGGTATTGTAGGCGGTACGGGCTGCGGAAAATCAAGCCTTGTAAATCTGATTCCGAGACTTTATGATGTGCTTGACGGTCAGGTGCTTGTGGATGATGTTGATGTAAGAGAATATGATTTAACTGCTCTTCGCGACATTATCGGCGTTGTTTTGCAGAAGAATGTACTTTTCAGCGGTACTATCAAGGAAAATATTCGCTGGGGTAAAAAGGATGCAACTGATGAAGAAATAATTTCAGCATGCAAGGCGGCTCAGGCACATGATTTCATAATGGAACAGCCTGACGGATATGATACTAATCTTGCACAGGGCGGACTTAATCTTTCAGGCGGACAGAAGCAAAGACTTTGTATTGCCAGAGCAATGATAAAAAAACCGAAAATACTTATACTTGATGATTCCACCAGCGCCGTTGATACCGCAACAGAATCAAAAATACGTGAAAGCTTTTACAATGAGCTTTCTGATACCACAGTATTTATTATTGCGCAGCGAATTTCATCTGTTCAGGGGGCAGATAAAATACTTGTTGTTGACGACGGTGAAATTAAAGGAATCGGAAGTCATGAAGAATTGCTTGATAATAATGAAATTTATCAGGAGATTTACAAAACTCAGCAGAAAGGGGTGCTTGAATAATGCCACCGGGACCACAGGCTAAGGGCGGATTTAAAAAGCCTAAAAACGCTAAGCGAACATTCGGCAGAGTGCTTAAGTATATGGGAAAAAGCAAGGCGTATCTTATATTGGTATTTGTAATGCTGGTACTGAGCACCGCCTGCTCAATTGGTTCGTCTTACTGCTTAAAGCCAATTTTAAATGGTGTTGAAACAACACTCAGGGCAGGAACATTTTTAGAAGAGGGTGTGCCTCTTCTTGTGAAAAATCTTGCTTTGCTTACTGTTCTTTTTGTATGTGCATCACTGTTTTCATTTATTCAGAGCAGGATTATGGTAAGCATTGCCTATAAAACAACTAACATCATACGCAAGGATTTGTTCAATCATATGCAGACCTTGCCTCTGCGCTATTTTGATTCCCAGACTCACGGCGAAATTATGAGCCGTTTTACAAATGATGTTGACAATATTCAGCTCATGCTTGAGCAGTCAATGGTTCAGCTTGTATCATCGGCATTTACTTTTGTCGGCATTGTGATAACAATGATTACACTTAGTCCTGTTCTTTTCGGAATTACCTTGATTTTCCTTGTTATAATGATATTCTCGGTAACACAAATCGGTAAAAAGTCCAGAAAATATTTCAGTGCCCAGCAGAAAAAGCTTGGCGAAATGAACGGAAATATTGAAGAATCTATCGAAGGCATGAAGGTAGTTAAGGTGTTTAATCACGAAAGCCAGGCAATAGAAGAATTTACGCAGACAAACGAAAACTTCCGTCAGGTTGCTACAAATGCGAATTTCTTTTCAGGTATTATGGGACCAAGCTCCATGGGTATCAATAATGCAAGCTATGCTTCTGTCGCTCTTGTCGGCGGACTTCTTGTTATGGGCGGAATGGATATAGGTACATTTTTTGCCTTTTTAAGCTATTCAAGGCAGTTTACACAGCCCATTAATCAGATTGCAAACCAGATGAATACAATTTTTTCTGCTCTTGCAGGTGCGGAAAGAGTGTTTGCTGTTATGGATATGGAAAGTGAAATTGATGAAGGCAGCGTTACTCTGTCAGAGCAAAAGACCGAAAACGGCAGGGAATGGTATTGGATTGACGGTGATCAGCGCATTAAGGTTGAGGGCAATGTAGTCTTTACCGATGTAAACTTCAGCTATGTTCCTGAAAAGCAGGTTTTGAAAAATATAAATCTTTATGCAAAAAAAGGTCAGAAAATCGCCTTTGTAGGCTCAACGGGTGCAGGCAAAACTACTATCACAAATCTTGTAAACAGATTTTATGATATTCAGGACGGCACGATAACCTATGACGGAATTGATATAAAGCGTATCAAAAAAGATGATCTGCGCAAAAGTCTTGCAATTGTTCTGCAGGACACTCATATGTTTACAGGCACAATCCTTGATAATATTCGCTACGGCAGACTTGACGCAACTGATGAAGAATGTATTGAGGCGGCAAAGCTTGCTTCGGCACACAGCTTTATACGCAGGCTTCCTGACGGGTATAATACCAAGATAACAGGTGACGGCGGAAATCTTTCTCAGGGACAGAGACAGCTGCTTGCTATCGCAAGGGCGGCAGTTGCAGATCCTCCGGTAATGATTCTTGATGAGGCTACATCATCAATTGATACCAGAACAGAGCTTCATATTGAACATGGTATGGATAGACTTATGCAGGGCAGAACTGTATTTGTAATAGCTCACAGACTTTCAACAGTCCGCAATTCAAATGCAATTATGGTGCTTGAAAACGGCGAGATTATTGAAAGAGGAGATCATGATGCCCTGATAGAATTAAAAGGCAGATATTACGAGCTTTGCACAGGAAAAGCGAAATTATCTTAATGATTTGATGAATTTTATTTTGTGCTTGCAGGACAAAGAATAAAATTTTTACTACTAAGTATAGTGGTTAAGGCTTTTTTGGTAATTATTTTTCTCTAAAGGATGTAAAAATGCTGAAAAAAATACTTTACTTTATATAATTTTAGTGATATAATCTATGTATCTTAGTATGCGATGTGTATGTGCACAATCATATATGAATTAATTTGAGGTGTTAATTATGAAAAAGCTTTTATCAATTGTTCTTTCAGCAATTATGGCTGTATCTGCTCTAGCTGTTTCTGTAGTTCCTGCAATGGCTGCTGATACTGTAAAGAGTCCTACAGCTACTACTGTTGCTAATAAAAAGCCTACCTTCCAGGTAAATGGTGTTGATACTACTGATATCAGATACACTGTTGATGAAAATAATCCGGCAAGAGTTACTTTCACTTATGTTGGTGAAGGCACTCTTGTAGGCTGGGAAGATAACCTTGAAAATCTCGGTCTTATCGAGGGCAGTGACTACACCAGAACTTATAATGATGACGGTTCTCTTACAATCGAATTCATCAGTGATGATGCTATTGGCTATTGGGAAAACGGTGATGTTCTCGTTAATGCTATTGTAGAATTTGATGGCGAAACTACAACAAGCAACAAGGTAAGCAAGGTAGACAAGGGTAGCAAGTCTCCAAAGACAGGTGCTTCAGTAACTGCTGTATTCTGCGGTGTTGCTGCAGCATGTGCTTGTGCAGCAGTTCTTACAGCTAAGAAGAAGGATGCTGAATAATTAAATAAATAACAAGCAAAAGCCTGTTTACTTATATTGGTAAACAGGCTTTTTTCGTAGGTGATAATTTGGAAGAAAATAATTTTGATAGCCTTTCACAAAACAGTGAAGAAAATGCTGAAAATAAGAAAAAGAAAACATTAAAGTTTATACTTATTTTTATAGTGGTTTTTGTTATTGCTTTCTGCGGCTTGTATTTCGGAATGCAGTTTTATTATAATAATAATGAACCGGAACTGCCGTCAACAACAAATACAGGCAATTATGTAACATCTGCGGGTTCTGTCGAAAATCCCATAGATTTTAAGTCTTTGCAAAAGCAAAACAGTGATATTTATGCATGGATTAAGGTTGACGGAACTAAGGTTGATTATCCGATTGTGCAGAGCAATAATGATGACAGCTTTTATCTTAAGCATTCGGCAAAGGACAAAAGCTGGTCTGACAGCGGTGCAATATATACAGAAATAGTGAATCATAAAACTTTTAATGATTATATTACTGTGATTTACGGTCATAACGGCTATGGCGATACAATGTTTACCACTCTTCATAAATTTGAAAAGAAAGATTTTTTTGACAGCCATCCTGAATTCGTTATTTATACAACAGACAGAAAGCTGACCTATCAGATTATATCTGCCTTTAAATATGATGACAGGCATATAATAAACAGCTTTGATTTTGCTGATACTCGTGTTCTGGCCGATTTTCAGTCCTATTTGCAAAATCCGACCTCTGCCGTAAAAAATGTCAGAGAAAAGTTGGATAAAAATATTGACACAGACAGCAGAATTGTTATATTATCAACCTGCATAAATAATCAGAAAAGTAACAGATATTTAGTTTGCGGAGTATTAGTTAAAGATGAAAAAACCAATTGATCCTAATTTGCAGGGACTGGGTGACGATCTTGAAAATGTTTTGAATTTTGAAGGAACAGAAGACTTCGAGCTGAATGGTGAGGATAAAGCCGCACCTGCGGAGCATAGCAGCAGTGAGATGCAGATTGAAGTGAAGAAAAATCACTATTCGGGCACATCTCATCATCACCATCATCATTCCTCTCACAGCAGTTCACATGGAAGCTCGCACAGCTCTTCCGGTGAAAGTTCAAGTCATTCTCACCATCATCACAGCAGTTCCCAAAGCAAAAAGAAGAAAAAAAAGATGCCCGTTGCAGCAAAAATAGCACTGGCAATATTAATTATCCTATTATTAATAGTATTCATAGTTGTCGGTATAGTGGTTTACATGCAGCAGAAGGGTAAAAATGATATAAAAAATGTAAGTACCGAAACCGATTATCAGGAAATAATTGAATATAAAGGTCATAAATATGTTTATAACGACGATATGATTTCCTTTGCATTTATCGGTGTTGATAAGCGTGAACTGGGACTTACGAATGGTGCTGTCGGCACGGCAGGACAGGCAGATGCCAACATTGTTCTTGCAATTGATTCGTCAACAGGCAAGGCAACTGCTATTGCTGTTCCCCGTGACACGATGGTTGAGGTTGACCTTTATTCCGAAAGCTCGGTTTTCCTCAGAAGTGAAAAAATGCAGCTTTGTCTGAGTTATGCGTACGGTGACGGCAGGGCAAGCTCGGCTGCCAATGTTACCACATCTATAAGCCGTATTCTCGGCAATGTTCCTGTTAACAAGTATTTTGCTCTTGATCTTGACGGTATTGCTCCTCTTAATGATGCAATCGGTGGTGTAACTGTTGAGTCTCTTTACGATTTTAAAGATAAGGGCATCAAGAAAGGTGACTCTGTTCACCTTATGGGCGGTATGACCGAAACCTATGTCCGCCAGAGAGATATGGACACTGTAGATGCTTCGCTGAACAGAACATCAAGACAGGTGCAGTATATCAAAGCATATGCTGCTCAGCTTATTCCTGCGGTTATAAATGATTTTAGTATTGTTGCAAGAATGTATAACATCGCACAGCAGTACAGCTCAACAGATATTACATTGTCAAATGCAACCTATCTTGCCTCGCTGATGCTTTCAAAGAATATAACAAGCTTTGATACTGTTACTTTGCAGGGTGAGATGAAGGCAAGTGATAAAAAAGATTATGCAGATTTTGTTTATGCAGAATTTTATCCTGATGAAGATGCCCTTATGGAAACTATTTTAAATGTATTCTATAATCAGGCAGATTAATAAAACAGCTTTTCTTATGAAAGGAGATAAATATATGGATAAGGAAACTAAAAAAATGCTCAGTGCCTGTGCTGTAAAAATCAGAATGGGCGTAATTGAAGGCACATACGGAGCAAAAGCAGGTCACCCGGGCGGCAGTCTTTCTTCTGCTGATTTGCTGGCTTACCTCTATTTTAAGGAGATGAATGTTGATCCTGCGAACCCGAAGGATGAAAATCGCGACCGCTTTGTTCTTTCAAAAGGTCATGCTGCACCTGCACTTTACAGTGCACTTGCGTATAAAGGATATTTTCCTGTAGAGGATTTAAAAACTCTTCGTCATATTGATTCATATCTTCAGGGACATCCTAATATGAATACTGTTCCGGGTATTGATATGTCAACCGGTTCTCTCGGACAGGGCATCAGTGCTGCTGTCGGTATGGCCAAGGGTGCAAAGTATCTCGGTAAGAATGATATTAACGTGTACACTCTTTTGGGTGATGGTGAAATTGAAGAAGGTCAGGTTTGGGAGGCTATGATGTTTGCTTCTCAGTATAATCTTGATAACCTTTGTGTGTTTGTTGACAGCAACGGACTTCAGATTGACGGTACTTGTGACGAGGTTATGAGTGCTGAGCCTATTGACAAAAAGCTTGAGGCTTTCGGCTTTGATGTTATGGTTATTGATGGTAATAATCTTTATGAAATTGAAATGGCGGTTGACGCTTTCCATAAATCTGACAAGCCTTTTGGTGTAATTATGAAAACTGTTAAGGGCAAGGGTGTTTCTTATATGGAAAATCAGGTCGGCTGGCACGGCAAAGCACCTAACGAAGAAGAATATTATATTGCAATGGCAGAGCTTAAGGCTCAGCTTGCAGAGATTGAGGAGGCGTAATTATGGCTGATGTAAAGAAAATTGCTACCCGTGACAGCTACGGCAATGCACTTAAAGAGCTGGCTCAGGAGGGCGCAGATAAATTAGTTGTACTTGACGCTGATCTTTCAGCAGCAACAAAAACAGGTATCTTAAAAAAGGATTTTCCTGACCGTCATATTAACTGCGGTATCGCAGAGGGTAATATGCTTTGCGTGGCAGCAGGTATGAGCACTATGGGGCTTGTACCTTTCGCATCAAGCTTTGCAATGTTTGCTGCAGGCAGAGCTTTTGAGCAGGTAAGAAATTCTATCGGTTATCCGCACCTTAACGTTAAAATAGGTGCAACGCATGCAGGTATATCTGTTGGCGAGGACGGTGCGTCACACCAGTGCTGTGAAGATTTTGCGCTTATGCGTTCTATTCCCGGTATGGTTGTAATCTGCCCTGCTGATGATGTTGAGGCAAGACAGGCAGTTAAGGCTGCTTATAAGCATGAAGGTCCTGTTTATCTTCGTTTCGGCAGACTTGCTGTTCCTGTATTTCATGATGATAATTATAAGTTTGAAATCGGCAAGGGTGAAGTAGTTTCTGAGGGTACAGATATTACAATTATTGCAAACGGTCTTATGGTGGCTGAAGCAATCGAGGCAGGCAAAGAGCTTGCTGAGTGTGGAATCAGTGCGGAAATCATTAATATTGCAACAATCAAGCCTCTTGACGAAGAGCTTGTTCTTGCATCTGCTGAAAAAACAGGCAAGGTAATAACTGTTGAAGAGCATAGCATTATTGGCGGTTTAGGCGAGGCTGTATGCTCTCTGCTTTCTGAAAAATGCCCTGTTGCAGTAAAGCGTATCGGTGTTAACGATGAGTTTGGGCATTCAGGCCCTGCACTGGATTTGTTAAAGCAGTTTGGTCTTTCTGCTGACAATATTGTTAAAACAGCAAAAGAAATGCTTAATAAATGATATTTATAATAAACATATAGAAAGAGCAGTTGATTTTCAACTGCTCTTTTTTTTGGAATGCCGAGGACGGCATTATCTACGGATTGAGTAATTTTTGATAAAATCGGTTGTCTGTCTTTTGTGCATATTGTAATAAAATATGCACCGCTTTGATTGTAATCGTAATTCTTTAACCTGTTAGGTTTTCTTTTATGTAATTCCATAATCAATTATAATTTTGCTTATGGTGATTGTCAATAAATAAACACCCACCAAACAAAATCGTTTAATGGGTGTTGCTTAATGCTTTGTTGAACTATTATTACTTAATAACTCTTACTTTGATAACGCCGTCAATTGCTGTGATGTCGTCAATAACCTGCTGAGAAGCTTCTGTATCTGTATCAATGATTGAGTAAGCCCACTCACCGCGGTTTTTATCTTCAAATGATGCAATATTGATGCCGTCCTTGCTGATTGTATCAGTAATTGTTGCAATCATATTAGGCTGATTTTTGTGAATAACTGTAATTCTTGCTGCGCCTGTTCTTGCGATAACAACTGTTGGAAGATTTACAGAATTTTTGATGTTTCCGTTTTCAAGGAAATCAATAAGCTCAAGTGCACCCATTGAGGCACAGTTTTCTTCACTTTCAGGAGTTGAAGCACCAAGGTGAGGAAGTGCGATTACACCGTCAACACCAATGATGTCGGCTGATGGAAAATCTGTTACATAAGCAGCCATTTTTCCGTTTTCAAGAGCATCTATAATGTCTGCTGAAACAGCAAGGTCACCTCTTGCGAAGTTCATAATTCTTACAGTGTCCTTCATAGCTGCAATAGTGTCAGCACAAATGAGTCCCTTTGTTTCAGGAGTGAGAGGAACATGCAGTGTAAGATAATCAGCAACAGGGAAGATTTCCTCAAGATTGTTATTTAATGTGATGCCTGCCTTAAGCTGCGCATCTGCAGGTAAAAACGGATCATAGCCGATAACATTCATGCCAAGGTCAACTGCTGCTTCTGCAACAAGTCTTCCGATTGCACCAAGACCGATAACACCAAGAGTTTTGCCTTTGATTTCAGGACCTGCAAAAGCACTCTTGCCTTTTTCTACTGTCTTGCCTACATTATCGCCCTCATCCTTGATAGTCTTGCACCAGTCGATAGCTCTTGTAATCTTTCTGCTTGAAAGAAGAAGACCGCAGATAACAAGCTCTTTTACAGCATTTGCGTTTGCACCGGGTGTGTTGAAAACAACAATACCCTTGCCTGCACAGTCAGCTACCGGAATATTGTTTACACCTGCACCTGCTCTTGCAATAGCAAGAAGTGATTCAGGCATTTCCATATCGTGCATTGAAGCAGATCTTACCATGATTGCATCAGGATTTTCTATTTCATTTGCACAGGTGTATTTGCTTTCGTCAAATTTTGAAAGACCTACATCAGAAATTTTGTTAAGTGTTTTAATGTTAAACATAGTTTTTCTCCTATAAATTAAGCGTTTTCTTTTTCAAATTCAGCCATGAATTCAACAAGCTTTTCTACGCCTTCAATTGACATTGCGTTGTAGATTGATGCTCTCATACCGCCAACTGATCTGTGGCCCTTGAGGTTTATAAATCCTGCCTCTGCTGCCTCCGCAATAAATTTCTTTTCAAGCTCATCGTCACCGATAACGAAAGGAACATTCATGAGTGAACGGTCCTCAGGAACAACAGTTCCCTTGAACATCTTAGAATTGTCAAGGAAGTTGTAAAGAACAGCAGCCTTTTTCTCATTTCTCTCTTTCATTGCAGCGAGACCGCCAATGTCGTTCTTAATCCACTCAAGAACAAGCTTGCAGATATAAATAGTCCAGCAAGGAGGAGTGTTGTAAAGTGAATCAGCATCTGCCTGAACCTGATAGTTCATCATAACAGGGGTGATATCTCTTGCCTTGCCGAGTAAATCTTCACGGATAATTGCAACAACAAGACCTGCAGGAGCAACGTTCTTCTGTGCGCCAAAGTAAACTACACCGAATTTGCTGATGTCAAGAGGCTCTGAAAGAGCACATGATGATACATCGGCGATAAGCACCTTGTCACCAACAGGAGGTAACTCTTTATAAACAGTGCCATAGATTGTATTGTTCATGCAGATGTAAACATAGTCAACATCGTCACGGAAATCCTCAGCCTTAGTCTTAGGAATGTAGCTGAATGTTTTGTCAGCAGATGAAGCTGCTGCAACAACATCACCATATTTCTGTGCTTCCTGAAAAGCTTTTTTAGCCCACTGACCTGTGATAATATAGTCAGCTTTGCCTGTACCGTTCATAAAGTTGAGCGGAATAGCTGAGAACTGTGCAGATGCACCGCCCTGTAAAAACAGAACCTTGTAATTATCAGGAATGTTGTAAAGCTCTCTCATAAGAGCCTCTGCGTCCTTAATGATTTTGTCAAATACCTTTGAACGATGGCTCATCTCCATAACAGACTGACCGCTGCCCTGATAATCCATCATTTCTGCTGCAGCCTGCTCAAGCACCTTTTCAGGTAATGTTGAAGGACCTGCACTAAAGTTATAAACTCTTGCCATAATATTATTCTCCCATCTATTAATATAATTATTTTTTAATAACTTGTTATTACATTATAATATTGTTTATATTTTTGTCAATAAATATTTGCAAACTTTGTTGGAATACACAACTAATTGATAACAAATTAACAATATCGTACATTGTTATGTTTAAATATGATAAATATACGCACAATAAAAGAAGCAGAAGAAATATGTACGTCATACTCCTTCTGCTTGTTCTTCTTATTCAGTTTTTGCACTATCAAAATCAATTACTGCTCTGCCGAAAGGCTCATCTGCATTGCCTTCAAGATAACAGGTATACTTAACGCCATTATCATCCTGAATTAAAATATAAATTGACTCTTCACCGGTATTGTTTTTATTATTGCTGTTAAAATCAGCCTCATCAAACTGAATTGAGTAATGATTGTGATATTTATCGTCATCTAAAGTGTTCATTTCCACGCAGTCCTGCGAATACGTTATCTTGCCGTTTTTTACAGTTTCAAGCTTTGCCGAAACAAGCTTTATCGGCTTTGCAGTAAGACAGTCAATGGTACTGTTATCTATTAAACATGTTGCTGAACCCCATGGCGAGCCGGCATAGCTTATTGTCGGCTGACCTATAACCTGAAAGAAATCTTCCTCGAGGTCAAATATGCATTCAGTTTTAGTCACTTCTTTTCCGTCGTCAACAAAGATATTAAAAACACCATTGTTTCTAACATCAATTTCACCTGTACCGCTGTAGATATTATTCTTTTGCTCTGCATTTATTTTGTATTCTGTGCCGTCAGCACCGTTAGTTACAAAATAAACCACTGCATTTTTTGTTATTCTATCAGGTATATAGCTTATGTCTAAGGTAACCATGTTATGCTTATCTTTGTTCACAGCAGTGATAACACAGTCAAATGTGTAGTTATCATATTTCTCTTCACTGTCTCTGTAAACAACCTGCGGCTGAATATTATTAATCTGGGAGCGCAAGCTATTTACATTTGAACTGATATTTATATTTGTCACAATCAGTATAACAGCAAGCAGAATTATAGATATTGATGTAATTATCAGAGCCGTTTTCATGTTATTGTTCTTTTGTGTCAGCTCCTGAATCTTAGCCTCAAATTTCTGACTGCTGTATTCAATTTGTATAGTGTTGTTTTTGTTTTCATTTTCCGCTGAAACATCAAGCCCCAGTAAATCGTTGATGCCTATTTCAAAAAGCTCTGCTATTTCGGTAAGCTTTTTCAAGTCGGGCATTGCCGTGGCGTTTTCCCACTTCGATATTGTCTGCCTTGATACTCCTAATTTCTCAGCAAGATATTCCTGTGAAAAATCTTTTTCTTTTCGCAGATTTCTTAAATTTTCGCTAAACTGCATAAAAGCACCTCCGTGGGCGGTTGTGTTAGCCAAACAAAATAAAGTTTGCAATGTTTCTTTGATTTTATGATACCAAAGCGAATGGCTTTTAACAAGAAAAATAGTGTTGCAAATTGTAAAAAATCAGTTGCGAAACAATAAAAAAGAGAATAATTATAGTTTTTTATAAAAAAGCACTGCGATTAAAAGCCAAAGTGGTATATAACGCAGTGCTGAAAATTATTTTTTTATATAGAATACTGCAAGAGTTTTAGGACAGCAGTGTGATGAAATTGTACAGCCTGCCTTGGCAGTAATAATTTCATCAAAATTCTCTGTGCCTTCAATTACACCCTTTGCAAAGCTTAATATTTCGGGAGGAACATTTCCGCTGTTTGCAATTACAATTCGCGAGGTGTCAATCTTTTTTGTATCCTTAAGACAATCGTTAATGTATTGCTTATAAACCATGTCAATTTTACCACGGTATTTTTTTGCAACATCCAGCTTTCCTGTTTTTGAATCAACGGCAATGCTTGGTCTTATCCCGAGCACATTCGCGCCGATTCGTGCAACGCCTGAGCATCTGCCGCCCTTATGAAGATATTCAAGATTATCAAGAACAAAGGTGGTGCACACCTTGGGCACAAGTGAATTCACTCTGTTGGCAATTTTTTTTGCATCAAAGCCTTTTTCTCTGAAATCGCATGCTTTAAGAACAAGCAATCCCATTCCTGTACAAAGACTTTTTGAATCAACACAGTATACATCACTGTATTCAGATGCAGACAGGCAGGCATTTTGATAGCTTGAAGATATTGCTGACGATAAGCCTATATGCACAACAGCCTTGCCCTCGGATGTTATTTCACCGAAAACATCGCTGTACATCGCCGGGGTAACTGCCGAAGTTTTAGGAAGATTTCCTGTTTTATCTACATAGCTGTAAACATCCTCAGGGAAAATTTCAATTCCGTCAAGATAAGAATTTTCACCCAGCAGTATTGAAAGCGGAATTATTCTTATATCATATTTTTCAATCAGGTATTTGGGTAAATCGCAGGTTGAATCTGCGGTGATAACTACTTCTTTCAAGAATTCATAAACCTCCGGAACTTAGTAAAAACTAATATAGCACAAAGCTGTTCATAGTTCAACTAATGTCTAAAATAGTTTATCAATAATTAATATATAGACGTTTTTATCAATTTTTATCGTGAAAACGAAATTGCTAAATTTTTTAAATCTTTTTGATCATATGTTCTGTCAAAGGTTATGACAAGTGCTTTTTGGCTGCCGATGTCAGTTTCACTGCATTGGTATCCTATTTCAACCTGATTTTTAGTTCCTGCATTAACTGCAACACTGAAGCATTGTGAATTTATGAGGGATGAAGAAAATCCATATCCGCTTTTTGCAATTAAAGTAACAGAACGCTTGTCAAAGATTATTTCGTCAATGTACTTTATTTTACTTTCTTTTTCAGAGAAGAACAAATTCTGCTGAGCAGGTGCATTTGTTACATCAATATCAAATTTTATCCAGTCAAGAGCCTTGTTTGATATTGCGGGTGCTTCGCTTGAGTTGCTTATTTTTACCTGCCAGTCAGTTTGTGCACTTTTTCGCGGATCATAAGCCTTATGACCTTCTGTTGCAACAAACTTTATTGAATTCGGCTTAATATCAAAGCTTTTGTTTCTGACTATCATTTCACAGTGAATATTTCCTATCTGCTCGATTAAATTGTTTTCCTGATAAGAAACAAGCACCTGAATGTCAAGAGTTATAGTTCCGTCATCAAGAATATCGTATATACCTAAATCCTTGCTCCAGTTTCGCATAGTATAATATGCACCGTTTTCGCCTTTGCGGGCAGTGGCATAGCCGGCGTACTTGTTTTTTGTTATGCCTGTATTTTCGTCATATATAATTTTTCGGTCCTTGTTGTTCATAGCAAACTGCAGAATTTTATCACAGCTTTTCAGCTGGGTAAGCTCACATCTGATTGCATTTTCAAATGGAGATTTCCATGAATTTTTGTCTGCAAGATTGTAGGTTATAACCTTTTCGCCCTTGCTGGTAGTGTGAGGATCGAGCAAAAACAGTGAGTATTGATTTACATATTCACCGGTTGCGACACTTTTAAATTTGTCCGTAGCCATTTTTAAAATCAGTTCTTTTTTTCCGTCACCGTCAAAATCATGGTAATACATTTCGGGCATTTCTGCTTTTATATAGTTATTCCATACGCTGCCGAAATTTGAACGGTATTCACCGTGAGTAATGATAACTTCATTATTTTCTACTATCATTTGATAGTTGCCCTCTTTATTTTCAACAATAACTCCTGAAAGAGCTTTTTCTGTTGTAGTTTCTGTTGTAGTCTTTGTCACAGTGGGCAGTGTAGAGTATGAAGCAGTTATATTTTTCTGAGCTTCTTTATAATCTCTGTATTGAGTTGAAAAAATGAATAAACCTGCAAGAGCCAAAAGTGCCGCTGCTGATATTATAATTCCTTTTTTCATAAATTATTCCCTCATTTGTTAAATTTTGTAAACCTTGTCAAAATTGAATTTTCTTCTTGCACCGTTTACGATGTGATAGCAGTTTTCACCTGCAAGTGAAAAAATAGGCTTGTCATGCTTAAGAGAGTCTGAATATACATCAATTACCCTTATTTTGTCAGCATCATAAATTTCATAAAGTCTTTTTACTTTTTCTTCGCCTCGGCAGTTTTTGCCGATAATTGCACCTGTTTTGCGGCTGTGTCTTGTGCAGATAAGAGTTTCGAAGCCAAGACGTTTTTGTATTTCTTCAAGCAGAAAATCAGGAGATGCACTGATAACAACCGCCTTGCGTTTTCTGCCGTAAAACCAATTATGTACCTGTCTTTCGTGCCTGTTCCAAAATCCGTTTACAGCGTGCTTTAACGGAATAAGCGGAACAAATGAAAAGCAAATCTTTTTGAATTTTGTAAAATCAATTATTCCCGTAATAGCTAAAAAGCCTGCAATCGCCTGAAATGGAAGCATAAGAGCAATCCATGGATAATGTATTATACAGTATCCCCAGAAAAGCGATCCGCTGTCAAAGGGTACAAGTGTTTTGTCAAAATCGTATATATCAATTTCCTGCATACTAGAGTCCTCAAATATTATAATTTATATTTCGTCAGCGTTAAAGGATATGCTGATGCCTTTGTCAGAGCAGAACTGAGTAAGCTTTACGCCTGCAGACTGAAGCATTCGCTTGCTTGCCTGAACAAGATCTGTGTCCTTGT
This sequence comes from Bacteroides sp., assembly GCA_023665085.1. Lineage (GTDB taxonomy): Bacteria > Bacillota > Clostridia > Oscillospirales > Acutalibacteraceae > Eubacterium_R. The sequence goes on along the minus strand of JAMPEQ010000005.1, from coordinate 35,509 downwards.
ATTTGTCACTTATGTAAATAATTTCTTTTATTCCGCACTGGATAATTGCCTTTGCGCATTCGTTGCAGGGGAAAAGTGCCACATAAATTCGTGTGCCCTTTAAATCATTTCCGCCTGCATTGAGTATTGCGTTAAGCTCTGCATGGCAGACGTAAGGGTATTTTGTATCGCTGTCCTTTTCACCTTCACGCTCCCATGGAAATTCGTCGTCACTGCATCCTCTCGGCAGACCATTATAGCCTACAGACATTATCTTGTTGTCGTCATTAACAATGCATGCTCCTACCTGAGTGTTAGGATCCTTGCTTCGTCTTGACGCAAGGATTGCCACACCCATAAAGTATTCATCCCAGTTAATATAATCTTCTCTTTTAGCCATATTGTTATCCCTTTAATGCATCTATAAAATCGTCAAGCTCACTGCACTCAACTTCACTTATTCTGCCCTCATCAACCATTTTGTTGATTTCAGGGTTTATAGGTAATTTTGCCAAAACAGGAACCCCAAGCTCCGCTGCTGTTTCGTCAATTTTTGATTCACCGAAAATGTTTATTTTCTCGTTGCATTTCGGACATGTGTAGTAGCTCATATTTTCTACAAGTCCAAGCACACTCACATTCATCAGCTTAGCCATATTGAAAGCCTTGTTTACTATCATTTTTACCAAATCCTGCGGAGTTGATACAATAACAATTCCGTCAACCGGAAGGCTCTGGAATACTGTCAGAGCCACATCACCTGTTCCGGGTGGCATATCTACAAAGAGGTAGTCAAGCTCTCCCCAGCGCACATCACTCCAAAACTGCTCAATAACACCGCTGATTACAGGACCACGCCACACAACAGGTGAATTTACGTCCTCAAGCAGAAGATTAATGCTCATAACCTTAACGCCGTTGTCTGTGACAGTAGGTAAAAGACATTCCTCATCCTGCATAGCACGTGAATTTATTCCAAATGATTTCGGCACTGACGGACCTGTGATATCAGCATCAAGTATGCCGACCTTTAATCCTGCCTTTGCACATTTTGAGGCAAGCAGACAGCTTACAAGGCTTTTTCCTACGCCGCCTTTGCCGCTGACAATGCCTATAACCTTTTTTATATTTGAATATTTGTTCATCGGCTTAAGAAAATCCTCTCTGCTTGGCTTTCTTTCACCGCAGTTTGATTTACAGCTTGAACAATCGTGATTACATTCGCTCATATTTTTCCTCCGAATTTGCAATTTGATTTTCTAATTATTCTAACATAAGAATATGTAAATATCAATAGGAGCGGATCAGTGTTTTTATCTTGCCCAGTATGACGCATTCGTCAACAATGATCGGCTCGTATTTGTCATTTTCAGGCTGTAATCTGAAATGTCCGTTTTCTTTGTAGAAACGCTTAACGGTAGCTTCATCACCGATTAAAGCTACAACAATATCGCCGTTATCAGCAGTAGGGCACTGTTCAACAATGATAATATCTCCGTCATAAATTCCTGCATTTATCATAGAGTCACCCTTGACATGAAGGGCAAAAAGATTGCTTGCGTTTACACCTGAAATGGCAATGTAATCTTCTATCTGCTGGGTGGCAAGTATCGGCATTCCTGCGGTTACTGTTCCCAAAAGAGGAATGTGCGCTACACTTTCAGCACTGCCAGCAATGCGTATGGTGCGTTTTAGATTTGCATCACGCTTGATATATCCCATTTCTTCAAGGGCATTGAGATTGTACTGCACCGACGATGTTGAGCGCAGACCTACAGCCTCGCCTATTTCTCTTACAGACGGTGCTACACCGCGCATTGATATTATTTCCTTAATGTAGTCAAATACTGCTTTTTGCTTTTCAGTTAAATTTTCCATTTTTCCTCCAATTGTTTTGGATATATTTTTATGGATATATTACTATAGCATAATTATATCATCTGTTATATGCGAAGTCAAACAAACGTTCAATTAATTGTACTGCTTGTAAATACTATTGACAAAACAAATTCCTTTTTATCCGCCTCGTAATTCCAGTCAAGACTGCCGTTATATTTGTTTGATATTCTTGTTATGCTTTTTGTTCCGTAGCCATGCAGTTTTGCATTGTGCTTTGTGGTAATCAAAATATCCCCATTTGACTTCGGTGGTGTGTCACAGCTGTTTGTGCATGTAAGCACCTGAAAATTATTTACACTGTTTATAGACAGTGTTATTTTCTTTTCCTCAGATTTTTCTGCTGCCTCCAGCGCGTTGCTCAATATGTTGTTTATCAGTGATGATAAATCGTTGTCGTCAATGAAAGAAAGATTTGCCGTCTTGATTATTGTGTCAAAATTTGTTTCATTAATTTCGCAAAGTACACGGTATTTGTTTATTATCAAATCAAGGATTTTGTTTCCTGTGTTTCCTGCAGGACTGTATTTTTTTAAATCAGTCTGAATTTTATCTATATATTCATCAACCTGCTTGCTGGCTGAAAGAGATTTTATTGATGACAGGTGATTTTTGATATCGTGTGCAAACACTCGCATTTCTTCGTTTTGATGCTCCAAAATCTGATAGTATTCCTTGTCGGTCTGCTGTTTGTCAAATGCCTGTTTGACTTCTGCCAGCTCAATATCTTTTTTTAGTGTGTTGTTATACATTATAAATGTTGCAATGACCGAAATCAGCAGTAAAAGTGCTATCATCATAATTTGATACTTTTGATTATCCGTTGCATTTATAGTGTTAATCAAATTAAACAGCAGTACGATAATTACAATAACGCTGAAAGGGTAAATGTACATATAAAAGGGAATAGCTTTTGTATTTTCTTTTTGAGAAAGCCCCTTGAATCTCTGAAAAATCTTCAGGAAAAGGAAGTAAACTGCCTTGCTCATTATACCGCCTATCAGCAGCTGTGCCTCACTGCTTCTGTAGGCTAAGCCGTTCTGGTTGAACAAAACATTCATCAAATTTAATGTTATGAATTCCGATGCACTGCTGGTCGTTGTAATTATTACACAAATCAAAAATGCTTTTTTGACCGTTATTTTATAGCTCAGCATAATCCAGATAATGTTTATTGCGAAGAATATGAAGATATTTACAGCAAAGTTATTGTTAAAAATAAAATTGCAGGCAAAATGTACTGCCGTTAAAAGCAGACCGGTTATTATTACATTTCTTTGCTTTATTTTAAAATCGGCAATATTCATCATAAAGCTGAAGGATATGAAAAATTCTAAAATAAAAATTACACAGTACAGTAAAATTGTTACCATAATTATCTCCCGCTGAAATATTTAACAAAATATTTTTTAAAGTCAGTCTGCTTTCTGAATGCAATGGGTATCTTATATTTGTTGTCAAGCACAACAAATTCCTTTTCATAGTTTGTAATGTGCTTCATGTTTACTATATAGCTTGTATGAATAGGATAAAAAAACAGTGCATTCAGCTTTTCACGCCAGTATTTCATAGGCCTTGATGAGTAAAATTCGTGTTCCTTTGTAACAATTTTAGTTCTTCTGCCTGATATTTCTATAAACATTATATCACTTACAGGCAGTTTCACTGTATTTTTGTCCTCAACAAGATAAACCTCAAGCACAGTGTTGTCAATCTGTTCAAGTGCTTTTTCAAGTCCTGCTTCAAGCCTGTCCTTATCAATAGGCTTAGTGATAAAACGCAGAACATTCAGATCCATGGCATCATCAAGGTATTTTTCGTATGCAGTAATTATAAATATAACTATGTTGGGATTTATCTTTTTCAGCTTTTTGCCTATTTCTATACCGTTTCTGTTTCCTATTTCAATATCCAGAAGAGCAATGTCATAGTAATTTTTTTCATAGCTTACAATCTTATCAATATCACTGCAGCATTCAATTTCAGTGCTCAGCTTGTTTTTCTGCATAAAGCTTGTTGTTATTTCACTGATTTGCTGAATGTACTGCTGCTGATCGTCACATATAAAAATCTTCATTTAACCATCTCTTATATAAAAGTTATCTATATTATTATACATTATATAGTATATTGTGTAAATAAACGATTTTTCATAAAAAATACTACGATTTTGCAAATTTTGACTTTCAGGCAAACAAAAATCCGCAAAAGTTTTGTACTTCTGCGGATTATGCTGATTTTGTCAGAAATTGAAATTATTGTATCCCCATTGAGATATTTCGTTGTATTTTACATATGTTCTGTCAGCAGGAACAGATAAATATTTTTCGCTTAATGCACAGATGCGTTTTGTTAAATCCTCGTATGCACTGTCATCAGCACTGCCGAAAATTGCAATCTCAAACATTGCACATGGCTCGTCACTGCCTTTAAAATACATATCCTTGCTTCCTTCAAGCTCAACCATAAGCTATGCTTCGCTCTTGCCGGGAATAGCTGTTATTGCCTGTCCCAGTTCTGTTTTGATTTCTTCTTTTACATTATCAATATTCTGATTTGTTTTTAATTCAATAAACGGCATAATTAATCCTCCAGATGTTTTTCTATAAATTCATCAAGCTTAGCCTGATATTTTTTTGTTCCTGTCATAATACTTTGTGCGTGACCTGCGTTTTCCACAATAAGCAAATCTTTTTCAGCGGGGCACAGCTTATATAAATCATAAACCATTTTTGTCGGCACAAAATCATCTGCACCGCCGTGCACAAACAGCATGGGTGCTTTTGCTCCGATTACGGAAGGACGCACATTTGTCTCTTCTAAATCATAGCCTGCAAACAGCTTGTTAATCTTGTTGAAAATTTTTAAAAGTCCGTTTGTTTTAGATATTCCGACACTTTTTACGGTTTCGTCAAACTGTTCCAGTGCACTTGTGTATGCACAGTCGCTTATGATTATTTTTACCTGTTCGGGCACACTGTCCGCCATTTTGCATACAGTTGCACCGCCCATTGAAACACCGTGCAGAATTATTTTTATATTAGTTCCGAAACGTGATACAAGATAATCAATCCACCTGAGCATGTCACGGGATTCGTAATAGTCAAAGCCTACAAAATCACCCTCTGACTTTCCTGCAGCAGTATGGTCTACCGACATAAAGTTGAAGCCTTTTTCATGATAATATTTTTCAAAATTGATTGGATCACCTAAATGGTCGGCTCTGTAGCCATGTGCAAAGAGCACAAAAACATTACTTTTATTTTGTGCAGAAAGAAGATAGCCTTTAAGAGTAAAGCCTCTGTCATTGATTAAATCAATTGTTTCGATATTCTGCTGATTTACCCATTCGCAGTTTTTTGCTGTGAACTTTCCGAAGTCAGACATATCTTCGTCGTTTTTCTTGTTCATGATGCGTTTTATGATGCCCTGCGGAATGGTTTCACGATACATAACGTCAAGATATCCATGAACAGCAGCACCTATGCCTGCACCAACTGCCAGCGCACCCGCTGCCAATAAGCCTTTAGTATGTTTAGTCATCACTTATAACAATTCCTTTTTTTATTCTGAGTGCCTCAAGATCAGCCTGCATCTGTTTCTTTCTGTCTCCGCTTATTTTATAAAAGAACATCGGGATAGCACAGAGAAGAAGACTTATACCCGGTACTATTGAAACAAGAGAGAACATTGCAAAACGCTGGTTGATTGCAAGGTCAGTTGCTGCAATAATTACATCTGAGCTGAGCATTTTCTCAGGCTCAAGTCCGATAAACATATACATAACCACTATTCCTGATGTTGCAAGTGCATTTCCGAGCTTGTTTACAAAGCCTTGGCACGCAGAACCGAGAGCATTGTCTCGAAATCCTGTTTTCAGCTCCATATAATCAAGGCAGTCGCCAATCATAGCATATGTAATTACGTTAAGCACACCGAGAGGAATGCATGAAATAAGAATAAAAGGAATACATATGTATAGATTCATCGTAAACCAGCCGATGAGTGTTGTGAAGATACTTGCGGCAAATCCTGCCAGACAGGTAGTTATAACAAGCTTTTTGTAATCAAACTTCTTCATAAGCACGGGCATGAACAGCATTGCACCGAACATGCCGATAATTGCACATACCTGAAAGATTGTTTTTACAGTTGATACGCTTGCCTCGATAGCGGCTACTCTCTGCGAGTCTGTCATGTTTTCCAGCGGTTCGCCGATATAAAAGGCGTATCTTGCCACATGTACTGCCGCTGCCTGCACCATGTATCTTCCACTTGAAAGAATGCCCATGGCAATTACAAGCATAAGCGGTTTGCATCTGAATATTCTTGAAAGTCTTGACGGCTCGCCTTTAACAGTCTTAACGTCGGGAATAACAACTCTTTCTTTAACATGAAAATATGATCTTGCATACAGCAGAATTCCTATAGCAACAGTAAACACTGCCATAATAAGATATTTTGTTTTGTTGTACTGCAATCCGTCAGAAGTGCCGAGGATTTTCGGCAGAACAAGACCGATTACAAGAAACATCACCTCAGGAACTGCAGAGCCTATACCGTTAAGTATTCTGCTGAAAGAGATAGTTGAGCTTCTTTCTTCAGGATTAGGCGTCATTACATTCGGCAGACTCCAGAAGGGAACATCAGCCATTGTGTAAATCATTCCCCACATTATGTAAACAATGGCTGAATATACCATAAGCGGACCTTTTTCAAGATTCGGACTGAGGTACATAAGAATTGTCAGAATACCAATAGGTATTGATGCATAAATTATGTAGGGCTTCATTTTGCCTCGTTTTGTTGTGCGGCGGTCAACTATCATTCCCATAAGCGGATCATTGATAGCATCCCACACTCTTGCAAGCAGCATCAGCAAGAGTACAAACATAGGTGCAAGCTGAAGAACATTAAGATAGTAGTCGCTGATGTAGCTTGACATCATTGCGTAAATCATACCCTGTCCCAATGCTCCAAAGCTGAATGCCCATTTTTCTTTGCTGTGAATATACTTGTTTTCCATAGTAAATCCCCCTTATTTATTATGGAATCAGCAAAAGCATAAAGTTCCTGCCAATAAGGTGTATATTATTCTATTGCACTTATTCCCGGATAATATTTAAATTTAACCTTGCCGAGTATTTTATCCTTTTCTACATATTTATTTGTCCAGAATCTTGAATCGGCACTTTCATTTCTGTTGTCACCCATCATAAAATAACAACCCTCCGGAACAGTAAACGGACCGTAATCTCCCGTAGGAACACAGTTTGTTATAAATTCAGTGTCAGTCTGGATAACCTCACCGTTGGTTTTTGTAACATAAACAACACCGTTTACCACTTCAACTGTTTCACCGGGCAGACCTATAATACGTTTTACAAAATAGGTCTCCTTATCCTTCGGAACAGTAGGATCAATCTTCCAGTCAGGATATTCAAAAATTACAATATCATATCTTTCAGGATCTTCATTGATATAAGCAAGTCTGCTGGCAATAATTCTGTCGCCTTTTTGAATAGTATTCAGCATTGAGCCTGTAGGTACAACAGCGTTTGCGAATACTAATGTTTTTAAAAGCATAGCAATAACAACAGCGCAAACAATTGGTGCAAGAAATTCGATTGTCTCGCGCATCTTGCTTTTTTGTTTCTTTTCATCTTTGCTGTTTTCACCATTTTTTGAGTCTGCGTCGGGATTTAAGCTCATTTCATTTTCTAGCTGTTCAATCTCCTTTGTTGGATTAACACCCTCTTCGGTGTTGATTTCCGTGTCGAAGATTTCTGCACCGCAGTTTGCACATTTGTACCAGTCACCTGATTTTATCAGAGTGCTGTTTCCGCATTTTTTACATTCCATAATTACTTATTTCTCCTTCTGCCTGATTTGCTCAGTATTTCCTTAAGGGTGATAATTTCATCATAAGGAGTCGCTTTTTCAAATACTGTAATATTTTCTGAATTGCTGTCAAAGGTGAGAGAAACCTTTTTCTTTGCTTCCTTGTTATATCCTGAGCAGTCAAGATGTCTGTCGATATACAGCTTTAACAGCATATTCTTTTCTCTTACGATGGTGATTTTGTGCTCGTTGCCGTCAATAATAGTGTCAGAGCTTAGCTCGCATGTGTCGCACTTTGCAAAAACTCTGCCGTTTTTAACTGCAATTTTAATATTCTCATTTTCAGCAATATCAATGTCTTTTTCACCGTGATAATCAAATGAAATTGTAAAATCAGTGGTTGCTTCGGGATAGTATCTTCTGTCCTCTTTGCCGAACTGAATTACCTTAATTTCAAATGGCTTAAGAGTAATATCAATTTTATCGTTGTATGAGTAGCTGTCAAAATTTTCTTTTGCCTCATTGAAAACATTGTATCTGTGAATGTTTTTCATGTCTTCAGGGCATCCCATCAGCTTGTTGAGGGTAAGTGTAAGTGCGGTCTTTTCATCTGTAGGATTTCTGAGGGCGATAACACCGTTCCCGTCTTCATTCCATGAAAAATAGCCGTAAATGTTGTTCTCTTCAGGATTTCCGCCGATGAATTTTGAATTTTTCAATATATCAAAATTCTGCTTCTGCCAATTAATTACATTAGACAGTATGCGCCATTTTGACTTGTTCATCATTGAATAGCTGAGATGAAGTTCGTTCAAAGCCTGACCTCTGCAGGCATTGAAGTACAGATATTTTTCAAATTCCTCATCTGTATAATTAACCTTTGCACAGCTGCCGTAGATTGGCTCGTGATTGTAGATGTATTTCTGCGGAAGCTGAACAGCTCTTGTGCACAGCAGGTTGTAATATCTGCCGTCACGGTAAGTGATTTCCGCATCAGCCTGAGTCTGCTTCTCCTGATTTTTTGCAAAGCCGATATCACTGCTGTTCTGAAGCCATATGCTGTTTACATACTGAAGCCACCATGGAGACGGATTAACATAGCAGGTCATGTTAATCCATATATCCTTGCCTATAGTGTTTCTAACGGCACGGATTTTCTTTAATATTTCAATCCAGCCCTGCCACATTTCAGTGAAATAGTACATATCATTTTCACCGCCGGTAATGTGCTGATGCTTATCACTGGTGCATGGTTTGAGGCAAAAGCCGTCAAGCTTCCAGTAATTTATATCAAATTCCTTTGTTGTTGACACAAGAAATTTCCCTGCATTTTCCTGATAAACCTGATCGGCAATGCAGATGTCTCTTGCCTGAGCATTGTATGCACCGAGACCATTCTTTTCAATTCGCTTTGCAAATTTATCCTGAAAATTATATCCGCCTCTTGGACCGAGCCATAATCCAAAGGATGAATTAAGCTGGTTTGTCATTTGTGTGACATCATAAAGCTTGTTAGGAAATTTTTTATTGAAAGACCAGAAGCTGCTTTTGTAGTTGTTCCAGCCGTCATCAATAACATATGCGTCAATAGGCGGAACACCGCATTTTGACAAGTGCTTTTCGATTTCAAAAAATGAACGTTCAATATTGTCGGCGTCAATATTAAGCATGTGATCATACCAGCTGTTGTACTGCAGTCTGAAATCATTTGGAGCAGCAATGCAGTCTATATAATCATAAAAAGCTTTTTGCACATCAACAAGCATACTGCTTTTTGCACCGCCCACAACAGTAACAGGGCAGTCGTATCTGCCGTCGATAACCTTGCCTAAGTAGTATTTAACATGACCGATACCATAAACAATATTATTTTCGGTTGCAGGAAATTCACATCCGAAAAACAGACTGTCAATATAAAACGGCTGTCCCAAAGCAGAATGATATCCTGACAGCTCTGTGCCCTCAATATCCATAGGCACGCAGAAGTGTGCGGTTGAATTGATTATTCCTATATGCTCAAGCATAATATAATCAATTACCTTTGTATTGTTTTGCACAAAGGAAATCTGCTTTTTCAGCGTATTGCCGTCTTCACCTGCCCAGAAGGACATAGTAACGGTAATTCCCTCGCATTCATTGAAGGTAAAGGACAGCTTTCCATCCTCCTGCTGTTCTTCGGCGACAGTTAATCCTTTTGAGGAAAACTCTGTTCCGTCTGTAAAATGAAAGGAAAATTCAACACTGTTTCCGTCAGGAATAAAATCCATTTTTGATAAAGTGTTTCTTATTTGCGAAGCGTACAGCGTGCCCTCGTGCACTTTGAATTCACGCTGTAAAATTTTACTTTCCAATCTGAACATAATCGGACTCCTTAATTAAAATTCTTCCTTGATTTCTTCAAGTGCGCGTGCCAGCTGGTCAGGGCAGGATGTGCCCTTGAAATTGCAGTTTATACCTTTGAGCACAGCTATAACCTCATCCATTGTTCTGCCTTTTGCAAGAGCAGAAATACCCTGAAGATTGCCGTTGCATCCACCTATGAACTGTATATCCTTAATAGTTTCATCATCATTGATTTCAATAGAAATTTGTCTTGAACAAACTCCGGCAGGAGTGAATGTATACTTCATTGTTTTATTTCCTCCGAATAATATAAGTTAAATTATATTATACATATATTTTTACACTATTGCAACTTTATTAATACTATATAAAAAATATTTATTTTCTGTGTCTATTTATTATTGAATTATTAAATATAATGTGATAAGATGGATTTTGATAATTAGCTGAATGGCTGATGAAATAAAATTTATTTTGAGAGGTAAAATAATATGGAAAAGCTTAAGGTTGGCATTATCGGTGCCGGTCGTATCGGACAGGTGCATGCAAAGTCAATTACATACCATATTCCTCAGGCTGAAATTGTTGCTGTTTCTGATATTTATGCAGATGGCGCAAAGAAGGTTGCTGAAGAATTAGGTATCCCAAATTGGTATGAGGATTATCATGAGATTCTGAATAATCCTGAGATTAAAGCAGTGCTTATCTGTTCATCAACAGATACACATGCAGATATCGCAATTGAGGCTGCAAAGGCAGGCAAGCACATCTTCTGTGAAAAGCCTGTTGATTTGACAATTGCAAAGATTAAGGCTGTTATTGATGCTGTAAATGAGGCAGGTGTAAAGCTTCAGATCGGCTTTAACCGCCGTTATGACCACAACTTTGCGACTATTAAGGATCTTGCAAACAAGGGCAAAATCGGTGAACTTCAGACAATTAAAATTACATCACGTGATCCTGAACCACCTCCGATTGCCTATGTTAAGGTATCAGGCGGTATCTTCCTTGATATGACTGTACATGATTTTGATATGGCACGTTTTATCGGCGGTGAGGTTGAAGAGGTTTATGCCAACGCTGCTGTAACAGTTGATTCTGCAATCGGTGAAGCAGGCGACGTTGACACAGCTCTTGTGGCTCTTAAATTTAAGAGCGGTGCAATCGGTGTTATCGATAACTGCCGTAAGGCTGCTTACGGCTATGATCAGAGACTTGAGGTGTTCGGTAAAAAAGGTCAGGCAAGTGCTTCTAACGACACTCCTACCAACGTTGAATTCATGGATGAAAACGGTGCAGTTACTGACAAGCCTCTTTACTTCTTCCTTGAGAGATATATGCAGTCCTTTACTGACGAAATGACAGAGTTTATTGACTGTGTGCTTAATGATAAAGAAACAAAGACTACTGTATATGACGGTCTTGAGGCTCTTCGCCTTGGTCTTGCAGCAAAGAAATCAGTTGCAGAAAACAGACCTGTTAAGCTTGCAGAAATTGAATGCTAATTAAGAAGAGGTTGACAGTATGAAACGAACAAGACTTACAATGTCACAGGCACTTGTTCAGTTCCTTGACAATCAGTATATAGAGTGTGATGGTGTAGAAACCAAGTTTGTAGAGGGTATTTTCGGTATCTTCGGTCATGGCTGTGTAGTCGGCGTAGGTCAGGCTTTGGAGCAGGGTGGTCACAATCTTAAGTTCTATCAGGGCAAAAATGAGCAGAACATGGCTCTCGCCGCTGTTGCATATGCTAAGCAGATGGACAGAAAGGCTATTATTCCATGCGTATCATCTATCGGTCCGGGTGCAACAAATATGGTTACAGCCTGCGGATGTGCAACTGCAAACAGAATTCCTCTGCTTGTTCTCCCCGGTGATACATTTGCCTGCCGCCAGCCTGATCCTGTTTTACAGCAGGCAGAATTTTTTGATAACTACGGCAGAACAGTAACAGATGCTTTTAAGGGCGTATGCCATTATTTTGACAGAATTAACAGACCTGAACAGCTTATGACGGCTTGTATCAACGCTATGAGAGTGCTTACTGATCCTGCTGATACAGGTGCAGTCTGCCTTGCGATGCCTCAGGATGTTGAGGGCGAGGCTTATGATTATCCTGATCATTTTCTTGCAAAGCGTGTTTGGCATATGGACAGAAGACCTGTTTCTGCATCTCAGCTCGAAAGAGCTGTTAAAGCAGTTAAATCTGCTAAAAAGCCTATTATCGTATGCGGCGGCGGTGTAAGATACAGCGGTGCTGAAAAAGAGCTTATTGAATTTGCAGAAAAATATAATATTCCTATCAGCGAAACACAGGCGGGTAAAGGCATTATTGACTGGAAGCATCCGCTCAATCTCGGCGGTATTGGTGTAACAGGCGGTAAGGCTGCAAATGTTATTGCAAGGGATGCTGATCTTGTTATCGGTGTCGGCACAAGGTTTTCAGATTTTACCACATCTTCCAAATGGCTGTTTAATGAGGACAGAAAGGTTCTCGGTATAAATATCTGCCCGTTTGATGCATATAAAATGGATGCAGAGGCAATTGTTGCAGATGCTAAGGAGACTGTTACAGCTCTTATTGATGCTTGTGACGGGTATAAGACAGAATATACCGATGAAATCCGTGACGCTAAAGCAGAGTGGGATGCAATTGTTGACGAATACTATTCAACAGAGCTTGAGGGAGGACTCAATCAGACTCTTGCTCTTGGTATAATCAATGAATTCATGGCTGATGATGCAATTGCTCTCGGTTCAGCAGGCTCACTTCCCGGTGATATGCAGAGACTGTTCAGACCAAAGGACAGAGGTACATATCATATGGAATACGGATATTCAAATATGGGTTACGAAGTAAACGGCGCTCTCGGTGCAAAGCTTGCTAAGCCAGAGTCAGAGGTTTATACTTTCTGCGGTGACGGTTCTTTCCTTATGGGACACAGTGAGCTCTATACTGCTGTTCAGGAAGGACTGAAAATTAACGTATGCCTGTTTGATAATATGGGATGGGGATGTATTGAAAACCTGCAGAACAATCAGGGCACAGATACCTTCGGAACTGTTTTCAGAGCAAGAAATGCTCAGACAGGTATGCTTGACGGCGACGAAATTGCAGTTGATTTTGCAAAAATTGCAGAAGGCTATGGTGCAAAGGGTTACACCTGCCGTACATCTGATGAGCTTCGTGCTGCTTTAGAGGATGCTTCTAAGCAGACTCTTCCTTGTCTTTTTGATATTAAAGTACTGCCTAAGACAATGACACCCGGCTTTGGGTCATGGTGGAGAGTCGGTGTTGCCGAAGTATCAAAGAGCGAAACTGTAGCTGCTGCATATGAGGATATGCAGGCTCATATCAAAGATACATTTGATTATTAAAAGTTGAAATGCAGAGTATAATGTCACTGGCATTACCGAAAAAATTAATAAAACTTGAAAGGTAATATAAAAATGCTTGATTCAAACAAAGTAAAACTTGCTATTGCACCAATCGGATGGACTAATGATGATATGACTGACCTTGGTGCAGAAAACACCTTTGAGCAGTGCATAAGCGAAATGGCTCTTGCAGGCTTTAAGGGATCTGAAATCGGCAATAAATATCCTGCTGATCCTGATGTATTAAAGCCTTATCTTGACATAAGAGGACTTCAAATCTGCAACGCATGGTTTTCGTCATATCTTACTTCAAAGCCTTATGAAGAAACTATTGAGGCTTTCAAGGCTCATTGTGATAAGCTTTATAAGCTGGGTGCAAAGGTTATAGGTGCATCAGAGCAGGGCAATTCAATTCAGGGCTGTCTTGATAAGTCAATCCTTGATGAAAAGCCATATTACACTGATGAGCAGTGGGAAATTGTTGCAAAGGGATTTAACGAAATGGGTGCTTATGCTAAAAGCAAGGGCATGTATTTCACAGTTCATCATCATATGGGAACAGGTGTTCAGACTGTAGAAGAAATCGATAAGCTTATGGAAATGACAGATCCTGATTTGGTATATCTTCTTTTCGATTCAGGTCATCTTACATTTGCAGGTATTGATCCTGTTCCTGTTCTTAAGAAATATGTAAACAGAGTAAAGCATGTTCATCTTAAGGATGTTCGCCTTGATGTTTATAACAATCAGGTTGTACCTGAGCATATGTCTTTTCTTGATGCTGTAAGAGCAGGTGTGTTTACCGTTCCCGGTGACGGTGATGTTGACTTCAAGCCTATCTTCGATATTCTTGCAGAGAATGATTATGAAGGCTGGGTTGTTGTTGAGGCTGAGCAGGATCCTGCAAAGGCAAATCCATTTGAGTATGCTGTAAAGGCACGCAAATATATTGCTGAAAATACAGGACTGTAATAGGAACTGAAATATAAAAATGCCGTTTGAGATTATAACTCAAACGGCATTTTGTGCTTTTTGATCAAGAGCAAAAACGATGGTCACCGATTACCTTAAGCACGGGACGTGAATGCATAAATGAATCATTTGTCTTTTTCGCGTTATAATAGTAAATTGCTCCGCCGGATGGATCCCATCCGTTCAGTGCATCTGTAGCTGCTCTTTTTGCCGATGCTGCTACTTCTGCATACCAGTTAGAATCATTTACACAGGAAAAAGCACCTTTCTGATAGATTACACCGCTTATGCTGTCAGGAAAGGACGGATGTTTTACTCTGTTGAGGATTACTGCCCCTACAGCTACCTGTCCCTCATAGCTTTCTCCTCGTGCCTCCGCACTGATTACTTTTGCCAGCAGTTCAATATCGGAGCTTGAATAATTTGTACTGTTGCTTGTACTGCCTCCCAGACCGAGATAGAGCAGTGTCTGGTTGCCGCAGATACCGTCAGCTGTTATTCCGCAGTTTCGCTGAAAGGCAGTTACTGCGTTTTTTGTTTGAGTGCCGTAAATACCGTCAATTGAGCCGTTGTAATATCCAAGCGAGCTGAGCTTGCGCTGAATAGATTTAACTTCGTTTCCTGTTGAACCGTATTTTGATACTGCATAGGTGCTGTTTTCATTTCTGCTGATTGCCCATGCAACTGTTCCCACACCTGCTGAGCAGATAATAACTGCAAAAACAATGCAGGTGATAAAAAAGTTTCTGAATGCTTTGTATACTGTCATAAAGTCAAGTCCTTTCCTATAAAAATGTTGTAATAATATATGATATGGCAAAGCCTGCCATAGTAAAAAGTGCTGAATTCAAAACAACTCTTAGCACCTTTTTTTTGGAAAGCTTAAGCTTCGGAGGCTTCTGAGCAGTAAGAGCCAGCCTTTCAGCCTCCTGCTGAAGCCGGTTTCTGTCCTCGTTCTTATACTCAGGCTTAACGAAAAAAATAATTTTCTCAAAATATGGATTTTCGGTATTTGTTACCTCTAGTATTTGCTTGCTTACTCCCTTTATCATTATTACCATTTTTCCTTTCAAAATTTATACAATTAGTGTAGGAAATTAAGTCAAAAAATATACCTTAATTATATTGTTGAATTTTGGTTATTTTTATTAATAAATTTAACTTGACAAGCATTAAGTATAACAAAGTGTATATTTAAGTTTTCCGCAATTTTATGTGGAAAACTCTGTTGAAGATGTTGAAAAATTGCAATAATATGCCTGTATACCCGCATTTTTCGCTGTTGAAAACTAAAAATTAAAGCTTAAAGTTTTAGTTTTCATAAGTTTACACATAGTTTTTAACAATTTCAAAGGTTACAAAATTGACATAATTTTTTGTGAAATCTGCTATTTTTCACTTTTACTATTGACAAAATAATGTTATACTCTATGTAAGAAAAATGTCGATTAGAGGATGCTTAAAATATGAAAGTTGATTATAAAAACGGTGACGTAATTGTCAGTGACGTAAAATGTCTTAATCTTGATCTTACTCTTGACTGCGGTCAGGCTTTTCGCTGGCAGAAGCAGGCGGATAACAGCTGGTGCGGTGTTGTAAAGGGTGTCTTTTTGAATATAAAAAAAGACGGTGACACTGTTATATTTAAGGACACCGCTAAAGAGGATTTTGAAAACATATGGTATGATTATTTTGACTTCAATAAGGATTATGTTGAAATTTGCAATACGCTCAAGCAGGATGAGTTAATTGCACCTACTGTTGATGAATACTATGGAATACGTATTTTAAATCAGGACAGCTGGGAAGCCCTTTGCTCATTTGTTATCAGTCAGCAAAACAATATAAAGCGTATTAAAGGTATTATTGACAGGCTTTGCAGAGCATACGGCGAAGAGGTGCGTGACGGCTACTATTCTTTTCCCGGTGCAGAAAAACTGAGCCATTTGACTGTTGAGGATTTTGAGGCTCTCGGTACAGGTTACAGGGCAAAGTATCTTGAAAAGCTTGCCAAGGATGTTGCATCAGGGCAGATAGATTTGGAAAAAATTAAAAATCTTTCTCTCGAGGAGGCACGCAAGGAGCTTCTTAATATCTATGGGGTAGGTATCAAGGTGGCTAATTGTGCACTGCTTTTCGGCTTTGGATTTTATGATGCTTTTCCTGTTGATGTGTGGATGAAGCGTGTTATGGAGCATTATCCAAACGGACTTCCCGAATGTTTTAACGGAATAGGAGGAATTGCTCAGCAGTATCTTTTCCACTGGGCAAGAAATAATCTGTAATGGCTGAAATGACTGAAAAAAGATTTAATGAGCTTTACCGCCGTGCATATGAAAAGAATTATACCACCTTCACTGATTTCTTAAATCTGCAGGAGCAGATCATTCTTAATAAAAGCTATCTTCCGCATAAAAGTTATGGCGGATATGACATGGCTGAAAGAGTGGTTGCCTGCTTTGGTGAGGATGCTGAGAATGCAGATTATCCTATTTCCTGCATTTGTATCAAGCCGGCAAATGCAAAATTTGCCGATAAGCTTGCTCATCGTGATTTTCTCGGCGCTCTTATGAATTTGGGAATTAAAAGAGAATTGCTGGGAGATATTGTTATTGAAAATAACTGTGGATATTTGTTTTGCTTGAATAGTATCAGTGATTATATTATTCAAAGTCTTGACAGGATAAGGCATACAACCGTTAAGGCTGAAATTGCAGACACTCTGCCTGATACTGCTGTCTCAGTTCCTGAAAGCAGTGAAATTATAGTTTCTTCACTTCGTCTTGACGTTATGATAAGCGCAGTATATAATCTTTCGCGCAGGGAGGCATCCCAGCTTATCGTGCAGGGAAAAGCATTTGTAAACAGTTGCCAGACGCTAAACTGCTCTTATAATGTCAAAGAGGGTGATATAATCTCTCTTCGGGGCTTTGGAAGATTTCAGTTTACCGAACAACTCAGATCAACAAAAAAGGACAGACTTGTTGTTGAAATGATAATATATAAATAGGTATATAAAAAGCAGTTGATTACAGCACCTCGGCTAAGTATCAACTGCTTTTATATTGTTATTATATTATCTTTCAGGATATTTTAAATCATTAGGCAAATCCAGAATATAATCGGCAGATACTCCGTAAAATAAGCACAATGTTCTTAAATGTCTTATCGGTAATTCATTTTTACCTTGCTCGTATTTACTGTAATACTGCTGGTCAATACCTAATATTTTAGCTATATCCTTTTGAAAAAGATCCTTGTCAGTTCTAAGCTCTTTTAATCTGTTATAATATTCCATAATAATTACCTCATCCAATATTTTAGCATACATAATAAGTTATGTGTTGAAATACGTAATATATTACGTAACAGGCTCGCTGTCGCCAAACAAAAAATACGCAATGCTTAGGCACTGCGTATTTTTGCTGACTTTATTTATTTTTTATAAGTCTTGTTGTAAAATCACCGTTTTCGTATTCTATCAGTATGATAGTGTCTTTAGGTGATGCTTTACCGTAAAATGTTGATTTTGATATTAGATTTTTGATAACATTTTGTTCATCAGAAGCCGCACAGCCTTTAAACAAATCCTTTACCATTGTGTAATATTCATCGTCATATTCTTCTGTGAAAATGTGATTGTTATAGCCTGATTTAAACAGATAATTAACATCTTTGAGATTATAGAAAAATTGCTCTGACTCTTTTTTCATCAAATCTTCAACGGTCATTGTTTTTACTGACTTAACGTTTTTATCTACAGAAGAATTGATAAGAAAATCATATGCATTAACGCTTTTGAGATAATTTATTGTGTTAGTCATTGACGGATAAATTACATAATGGCAGTCAAAATCGCCGTAGTAATTATAGTCATCATATAACATGTCGTCTGCCGAAGCTTCAGATGCATATATGGTAATTATACCAAGTGCGTTTTCAGCAGGATTAATTCTGTCCTCATATGTCTGCGCTGTGAGATCATCATATAAAGCCCTGCGAAGTTCTGTGGTGTTTTCTATATTCTTTTGAGAGATTAATGAGTTTGCTCTGATTTCTATAGTACCATTTATAATGCTTTGCCTTGCAATCTTTTCGTTGGAATATCCGAAAGCGCATCTTATAATACTGTCATCATTATATTTGTCCGTAAAGGTCTTATCAGTTTCTTCGAGACCAAAGAGATAAGCAAGCTCTTCTTTAAATCCGCTTGTGTCACGCAGTGAAAGGATTTTTTCACAGGCAGATATATCTGTTGTTCTGTATACTCTGGTAATAACTTCTCCGTTTTTAAGACGGTAACAACCAACCACTGTTCCGCCGTTGGTTTCGTCTTTTTTTACAGAAATATCCTTCATTATATCTGTAAGTTTTTCCAGATCCTCTTTCTCATCAAATGCACCGATAATCTTGGATGATGATGAATAAAATGAAAATACACTGCTGAATGAATCTAAGTTGTACACATCATCATCACTTAATTCTGAAAAAGCAGCATTGTATGAATTGCCTGCAATAAATGCACAGTCGATATCATCAGCATCCGGAACATATGTTGCGTAGCCTAATCCGCCTGTATTAAGAACGCAGGTCATTACACAGAACATTACAGATAATGCGGCAGGTATTATAAATATTTTCGCCTTTTGCTTAAAGCTTCTGCGGTTTATTACAACAAAGATATAATACAGCAGGAACAATAAGATAACTGCACATAAAATGATAATTGCAATTTCCTTGGCAGATGTAATTTCGGCAGCAAGGCTTGAGAAATCTGCAAATAATCCAGCACCGGTAAGGGCACATGTAATAATAAAGAAATGTGTTGCAAATGGAGCTGATCCATGTACTCCTGCATTTTCAGCCTTGAAGCTGTTGTAAACCTTTCTTGCTATAAACATAACAGCAACGCTTATTGCAAGCCATAAAATTATAGGAACAATGTTACCTGAGCCTATTTTTTCTGCACCTGTATAAGAATCAGAATATCCGCCTAGTTTTTGATATTCGGGAGTAATACGTGAGAATAATTCAAGGACAGATGCTCCCTCCATACCCTCTTTCATATTCTTGCTGAATAAAAGCGGATTCAAATATGTGCATGTTTCAACATAACCGTTGCCGGCAAGTGATGTGCCTGAATATGATAAAAGTGAATTGTTTGTATAAAAGCCTCTTAAGAAGCAGTTGAGCATTGAGTTGATGAAAAACAATACGGCTGTTGGAAACCCTAAGAAAGCAACGCTTGTAAACAAAGCCTCAACAACTGTGTTGCATATACTTATTGCAAGAATGCTGAAAGCCAGACCAACAAAATAATAAGCAAATGTTTCAAGGAAAAGGAAGAATCCGCCATAAAGCATGTAGCTCGGATTTCCGATAAAATAAATGTTGATTATAACATCAGCAAGAATAGGAAGGGCGATTGCCACAGCAGGTACAATCAAACCTCCGAAAGCACGGTTCATAAACATTGTGCTTCTGTCAACAGGGGAAGAAAGATATATATTAACAGCCTTTTTATTTGTTTTGTAGACAAATAAATATAATCCTGCAATAACGCCTATTGACAATAATAAGAATTTTAAAATATCACCGGAACGACTTATATAGCTGTCTGTCAGCATAATAATATAATTATTTCTGATTTCCTCAAAATTTATTTTAAAATTCTGCCCGATATGAGTTGAAAAAATTGTTAAAGGAAAATATACATAGAAAATATTGAGAATAATAAACAGAACCGCCGACATAGGCGCAGATAATGAGAGGGCTGCCTTAAAATCATAAATTTTTGATTTCTTATTAACTGAAGATTTTTGTGATGTCATAGCTGTTATCCTCCATTTCATTAAGAAATACCTCTTCAAGAGAAAGTCCCACGCTGTCCATATGAACAGGGTTAAGTGCTTTCAGCTTTTCTTCGTCATAATCAGTAGGAACAATAATTGTTGCCATTTTTTCAGACAGTGAAATATTCTTTTGCGGAATATCTGTGAAAGCATTCTGCGGAATATTATCTGCAAAAATAAGTCTGTATTTTTTGTATGCAGAGCTTATGTCGTCAACAGATACGTCCATGGATAAATGTGTTCCGTTAATAAGCGCAACATGGTCGCAAAGATTGCTGATTTCCTGCAGATTGTGACTGCTGAGTATCATCGAACAGTTGGTTTCTGCCATATATTCAATAAACAGCTTTTTACACAGATTACGCTTCTGCGGATCAATTCCGTCAAAAACCTCATCAAGCAGAAGAACTTTAGGCCGTGTTGCCATGGCAAAAATAATTTCAGCCTGCTTCTGCATACCCTTTGAAAAAGATGTCAGGCTCTTTTTACTGTCAAGTCCCATAGCGTTTGTCATGTTCATAAATACCCTGTCTGACCAGTTAGGGTAATAGCCCTTATAAAACTTTGCCATTTTTTTAAGGCTTGCACGTCTTGCAAACATAAAATCATCGGGAATGAAAAACATGTCTGAACGAACTACACCGTTGTCATAAACATTCTCTCCGTTATAAAGTACCTGTCCGCCTTCGGATTTATAGATACCTGCACAGGTTTTTAGCAGTGTAGTTTTACCTGCACCGTTATAACCTACAAGGCCGTAAATTGAGGACTCTTCAACCTTAAATGAAATGTTTTCTATAGCGGTCATATCACCGAACTTTTTAGTTACATTTTTAATTTCAAGCATCGTCATCTTCCTCCTCATAAATTTTGTCGATTAATTGAATGAGCTCTTTTTTGTCAACACCCTTTGCCTTGCCTGATTTTACGGCAATACTTATGTCTTCCATAGCTGATTTAATAATCAGGGGATTATCTACAGGGTTTTGTGCAACGAAAACGCCTCTGCCCTGAATAGAGTAAGTAACACCCTGTGCCTCCAGCTCCGCAAAAGCACGTTTAATAGTATTTACATTAATGTTAAGCTGGTTAGATAAGCTTCTTATTGACGGCAGCTGGTCGTCCGGTTTAAGAATTTCGTTATTTATAAGCATGATAATCTGTTCTTTTATCTGTTCATAAATCGGCACTCGGCTGCGGTTATCAATAAATATCAACTTTTACCACTCCTTTCCTCAGCCAAAGATAAGATTTGGCTATATTATGTAATGTTTTAACTGTGCTATCATTGCTATCACAGTTACTTTATATCATATATTTATTTTTTTGTCAATAACAAAAGTATAAATTTGATAAATAGGTGCAAATATATTTTAGTATTATTTATTACATTTATATATTATTTGTATAAATAATTTTAATTGCTGAAATGAAAATTTTCTTAAAAATAATAATTTTTGATAAAAAAGTGTTGACAAATTGCCTTTATTAATATATAATCTTGCTTGCACTTAATCATATGGCTTTATAGCTCAGTTGGCTAGAGCATGCGGTTCATACCCGCAGTGTCACTGGTTCGAATCCAGTTAAAGCCACCACTTCGGCCCGGTGGTCAAGAGGTTAAGACACCGCCCTTTCACGGCGGTAACACGGGTTCAATTCCCGTCCGGGTCACCACAAAAAGCAGTCTTAATGACTGCTTTTTTATTTTGTATATAATTATATAATATTACAGCGGTGTACCGTTATTGGCACACCGCTTAACTTATTTTTTCTTATTTTTCTTTCTGTTTCTTAATACTATCATAAATATCATTCCCACAATTCCGCCGATTGCATTCATCATCATATCCGTCATTGTGTCAACCAAACCGAGATATCCGTACTCGTTATTGTATTTTGACAAATCAAACATTGCTGTTTCTTCACCTGCTTTTGAAAGCTGAAGATTTGTTCCGTGCAGCGTGTCCATTAAAAATTCATAAAATTCCCAGCCGACTGCGATTGAAAGTGCAAACATTATGCTGAAAATTGCGGCAAGAGTTGCAGCACACTGACCTTTTTTTCGCTGAATAATGCAGGCAAAATCATATCCGAATACAGCGCATACAGTGCCTGAAAGGATATGCATCATATTGTCAAACCACGAAATTTTGTCAAACATTCCGAAATATGAGCCTATAACTATACCTATAAATATAATAATATTCAGCATGGTCTGGCTGAGAGGGGGAACTTCTTCAATAAAGCTTCCGTTGCCGAAAATCTGAAACATGTCCCATAAATGTGTAAAAATAAAGCAGAATACGCTTTCGAAGCCCATTACAACATCGCCGTGAATAAAAGAATATCCTGCACAGATAAGCATGGAAGTTCTTACAATAATCCAAAAAATAAATTGTGCTTTTGGAATTTTATTGATAGGATCTTTTTTTATTTTGTATGCCATTTGTATATCCTCCAAAGATAACAAAATACTTTTTTATTCTACCACAGATACAGAAAAAGTCAATTTATTAAATAAAGATAAATTATTTATGATATGGTAGAAATCATAATATGTATTTGATATAATCAAACCAATAAGTTAATTGTGCATTTGTTTAAGATGTGTTCATTAACTTGTTGTAAAAGTGTTCATTAAGCAAACGGAGGATATTATTGATGATTGAATACAATACTCGGTATGACGTAAAAAAAACAATGTATGAAAAATTTGCCGATTCAGCAGCACAGCATGCTGATTCACCATGTTTTTATTACTATAACAACACAATCAGCTGGAAAAAGGCGGAGGAAATGGTTGATTTGTGTGCAGCTGCTCTCGTGGCAAACGGCGTGCGAAAGGGCGACAGGGTAATTGTATGTGCACCTAATATGCCTCAGTGCATTACAGCGATATATGCAATTAATAAAATCGGTGCAATTGCAGCAATGCTTCATCCACTTTCTGTGGCAAGCGAAGCACAGTATGCAGTTTCACTTGTTGGTGCTAAATATGCATTTTGCTTTGATGTAAGTGAAAAAGCGTTTCAGGGAATGAAAAATCTTACCCTTATCCGCTGTAAAACTGCAGGATATTTTCCGAAGTCCGTATACGGTTTTATTGCCAATCAGCTTTATAAGAAGAAAATCAAGGGTAAGACTGCTCCTGCTACCGAGGTTCACAAGAATATTGAGTGGACAGAATTTCTTAAAGAGGGCAAGAAATATCTTGCCGATGGCGGCGAGGTTGAAATTGCATCCGATCCACTTGCTGTAGCTGCAATTATGATGACTGGCGGAACAACAGGCAATCCAAAAGGTGTTCAGCTTTGCAATGAGGCTATCAATAATCTTTCATATCAGCTTTGTGATGTTGTTGAAAATGTTCTTGGCATGCAGGTTAATCCTGAAACTGACGCAATGCTTACTGCACTTCCTGTGTTCCATGGCTTCGGCTTTGCTCTTTGTATGCATGTGTCAATCTGCACAGGTATGCCTCAGGCATTGTTCCCTCAGTTTGATGCAAAAATGTGTTCTGACTCAATTAAAAAATACGGCATTAATTATATATTCGGTGTGCCTGATTTCTTTGAAAAGGTTCACAAGGCAGGTTATCTCAAGGGAATAGATATGAGCAATATGAAGCTTATCGGTTCAGGCGGAGATATTGTTCCTTATTCACTTACCGAAAAGATGGATATTTTGCTTAAAGAAAATGGCGCAAAGTGTCACTTTGTGTCAGGCTATGGATTGACCGAGTGCGTAACAGTCTGCTCCTTCACAGATCCGAGAAGAGAAGCTCCGCAGGGATGTATCGGTATACCTTGCTATAATATTGAGGCAATGACTGTTAAGCCCGGCACAACCGAAGAAGTTAAAGGAGAAGACGGCGAGCTTTGCATTTATGGTCCTACTCTTATGGAAGGTTACTATCACGATCCTGATGAAACTGCTAAGGTTCTCGTAAAGCATGATGACGGCAGAATTTGGCTTCATACCGGTGATATGTGCTTTATTGAAGAAGCAACAGGTGATATATATTATCGCCAAAGACTTAAGAGAGTATACAAAATCAGCGGATATCTGGTTTATCCTTCATTTATTGAAGAGTCCTACAGAGCTATGGCAGAGATTTATGACTGCTGTGTTATCGGTACAGGCGAAGAAGGCAGTACCCAGCTTAAGCTCTTTGTAGTTAAAAATAAGAAATTTGCAAATGACAGTGAAGAAGAGCTTACAAAGAAGATTATTGATTTTGGTATGCAGAATCTTTCAAAATGGTCTGTACCAAAAGAAATTGTCTATATTGACGAGCTCCCGAGAACAAAAATCGGTAAGGTAGATTTCAAAGTTTTGAAGTAAATATAAATAGTATTAAAACAACCGGCAGATGAATTTCATCTGCCGGTTTAACTTATGCTGTTATGTATTTAGTTTATTGTTCTTCGGCAAGCTTTGCTTTTTCAGCTTTGCGCTGTGCTCTCTTTTTCTTTGCCTTATAGCCTTTAAGCTTGTCAAGATGAATGTCTGGAGTTGAGCAAGAGCCGAGAGTAATTGCTTTGCCGCCGTAAATTCCATGAAAATCTGATCCGCCTGTCATAAGCAGCTTATGATTTTTGCAAGTTTTTGACAGTGTTTCAATGGTTTCGTCACTTGCTGACGGATGCCATACCTCGATACCGTCAAGTCCCAATTCAATATAATTTTCGATTTCATCGAAATTGTCGTAAACTGCAGGATGTGCAAGAACAGCAATACCGCCTGCTTCGTGAACTTCACTGATAACCTCTTTAACATCGGGATATTTAACAGGAGCAAGCAGATTTGTTTCGCTTTCTCTGCTGAATAAAGCGTTATACAAGTCTCCGAATATTTCATCAGTATATCCGGCGTCCATTAATGCATGCATAATATGCTGTTTAAATAAATTTGTTGAGCCTGATGCATGGTTGATTATAAAGTCAGTTGTAATAGGAAATCTTGCTGCAACCTTGAGCATCATAATCTGACCTGCTCTCTTTCGAGCAACTGATGTTCTTTTGCACAAGCCTTCAAGTCTGTCGGGCTTATCTGCAAGATAGCTTAAAATATGTACCTTTTTGCCGGATTCATAGTCAAATGCGGAAAGCTCAACACCCGGAATAATTTCAACACCATATCTTTTGCCGATAACCTGACCTCTTACTGTACCTGCAAGGCAGTCGTGATCTGTTATGGCAATAGTGTTTATTCCGCTTTTTTGAGCAATAACGATTAAATCTTCTATTCCGACTGAACCGTCACTTAATTTAGTATGACAATGTAAATCTGCTGCCATAACATAACTCCTTTCAAATCAGTGGAAATTTGCCATTTTGTTCATTGTTTACTTTGTAAATTTGTATAATACCTATCAATTATGTTGGTTAAGTAATAACAGATATTGTAACATATAAAATTATTTTATCATTTTTTTATGCATAATTCAAGAGTTTTTATTCAAATATAAATCATATTCGACCATTTTCTATTATATTTATAAGCGCTTATTCAGTGTGCTTACAGGCAGTCCGACAACATTTGCGTAGTCGCCGTTAATCCGTTTAACAAGCAGTCCGCCCTTGCCCTGAATGCCGTAGCTCCCTGCCTTGTCCATGCATTCCCCTGTAGCAATATAGCTGTAAATTTCGTCGTCTGTCAAATCAAAGAATTCTACCTGTGTCTCAACTGAAAAGGTGCTTGTCTTTTCAGGAGTGATTACTGTAACTCCTGTAAAAACACTGTGCGTTCTTCCTGAAAGCAGTTTCAGCATGCTGTATGCCTCCTGCTCATTTGCAGGCTTGCCGAGTATTTTATCATCTATTGCAACAACAGTGTCTGCTCCGATTACAGTGTCAGTGCAGTTTCTAAAAGGCTCAGCTTTGATTTTTGACAGGTATTCCACTGCCTTCTGAGGTGTCATCTCAAAGGGCAGAGTTTCGTCAACATCTGCGGATTTTATTATAAAATCTGTTGTTATCAGCGATAAAAGCTCTTTTCTTCTTGGTGATTTTGATGCAAGTATAATCATTATAATGTACCTCTGTAATAAAGTCCTCTTGTGTGCGGAAATGGGGGATTAGACCTGTTTTTGTAAAGTTCAATAATGTTTTCAATATCTCTGACGCTTTCTGTTGAAAAATAGAAATGACCGAAATCAGCCTTGACCTCACTCATTCTGTCAAGCATATAAACAGGAACACTGTTAAGTATCTCAACACAAGGGTATTCTGAGCAGATAACAGGAAATTCAATATTTTTTCTGTCGGTCAATCTGCCGTTTTTATTGCATTCATAGCATCCTATGCTGTTTTTTACAGGGCAGTTTCGTGTCATCATCAGTGGAACATTGCCGTAAATGATGATGCCTGTGTTTTTTGCATTGATTTTTGAAATTTGCTCAAGAGTAAGCTCAAAGGATAAAATAGGATTGTCAATCTGTTCGGCAGAAAGGGAATTATATATGTTAAGTCCGAAATCACCGAATACCTCAAAGCCCATTTCCTCAGCAAGCGTGTATGAACCGATATTTCCGCAAAGTGCCTTGCACACACCTGCCTTCTTTAATTTTTCAAGCCGTTCTTTAACCTTGCTTTCTATGCCGAATAATCCTCTGGGCAGAACAACTCCTGCACGATTGTCAACGAAGTCTTCAATAGTGCTGTTAAGCGGAATAAATACATGCCTGAAAGGGTGCTTGTCAGGTATCTGTGACGCATCGGTAAAGCTGGCTGTAATATAATTTATGTTACCTTTTGATGCAGCCTCAATTGGTGTGAAAGCTTTTGCAGGTACTTCTCTTTCCTCGCTTTCGGTCAGCTTTTCGATAGCTGTTCTGCGAAGCTCGTTGATTTTTGATGCAGGGAGAATAAGTCCTTCATCAAGTGAAATTTCTATTTTGTTCAGGTAAAACTGTGTACCGCCCAGCTTGCCGAGCCTTTGCTTTAATAAATCTTCAGTCATCGGCTTATTGATAGCCTCTTCGGGAATATCACCGACTGCTGTTACAGTTTTTCCGAGTGCGGATGCAGTTAATTCTGCCTTTTTACCTCTTTTGCATACAAAGCTCAGGTCAATAGGCAAAAGGGGATTTTCGTTGTCGTAGCTGTGACTGATTTCCTTCAGAACATTTTTTGCCAGCACAACATCCTCCTTTTGACGCGTGCCGAACATATCATGACCTGTTTGGCCTGTAAAATATCCGTCAGTAAATCCGCTTCTGGAGAATACACTGCGCAGCTTTATAGTGTCATTTCCTGTCAGCGTGCCGTCAATTGCTTTTTTTACTGCGGTAACAGATGCGCTGACATATTCAGGGCGTTTCATTCTGCCTTCAATTTTAAGAGAGGCAATTCCGTCAAGCTCGTCAATATGATTAATTAAGCTTAAATCCTTCAGCGACAAAGCACATTCCTTTTTGTCTCCCTTAGCAGTAAAGGGCAGACGGCAGGGCTGGGCGCATAGTCCGCGGTTTCCGCTTCGTGAGCCGAACATAGATGAAAGATAGCACTGTCCTGATACGCACATGCAAAGTGCACCGTGAACAAAAAGCTCTAATTCCAGATCAGTACTTCTGCGTATTTCTGCTATTTCCTCTCTGCTCATTTCACGGGGAAGAACTATTCTGCTGAATCCAAGCTCTTCTGCCTTTTTTGCACCTGCAGGTGTCATAATGCTCATCTGAGTTGAGCCGTGCAGTCTTGCACTCGGAAAACAACTTTTAATCATCTTTGCAGTGCCTATATCCTGCACAATAAATGCGTCAACACCCGCATTAAGAGCCTCTTTTACAAAATTATAAGCACTTTCCATTTCATCATCACTGATAAGAATGTTGAGTGTAAGATAAACCTTTACAGCACGCTGATGACAATATTTTACTGCCTCTGTCAGCCCATGGACATCAAAATTGCCGGCATTGCGACGGGCATTGAACAGCCTTCCACCCAGGTAGACTGCGTTTGCACCACTGCGAACACCGGCAATCAATGACTCCATGCTTCCTGCAGGGGCCAAAATTTCTAAGTTCATATTTATATATCCTAAATTTTATTTTTTGTCTGCCAATTTATTTCTGAGGTCGTAAATTTCTCTGTTAAGGCGCTCAACTTCACGTCTTGCAACATCAACTTCCATTCTTGCTCTTGAGCTTTCCTCTAAGTAGTCCTTTATCTGAACTCTGAGATTATCGGCAGCAGCAGAGGCTTTTTTGCAGGCATCTGCCTGATCAAGTGCAACAAGTACAGCAGCCTGTGTTATTGACAATGTTGGGTTAGCGTTGCAGATTGAGCGGATTTCATTATTTAATATCTCTGCAAGATTTTCTACATATTCGCTGTCATCTTCTGTAACGATAGTGTAGCTTGCTCCGCCTATTCTTACGTGTACCTTGTTTTTATTCATAATCGACACCCTCATATAACAATCGACAAATTTACTTTTATAGTATATCAACAAATACTTAAATTGTCAAATATAATGTCTTTATATTTAGTCGTTTCCATAGTAACCGGTGATATTCAGAATGTGTGTTTTTACGGGTATTTTTTCATTAACTTGAAAAATTTTCATCTATATATTGCGAAAATGTAGAAAAAACAATACTTTTTTGCATATTTTGAGACAAATTGATTTTTTTGTGCTATAGTGCAGATAGAAGCAAAGAATGCAGATGACTATTTTGCTGAACTGATATCTGCATTTGCTGTAATAAAAAGGAGGAAATATTTTATGAAAAGATTTATAAGCCTTATACTTTCAATAGTAATGCTTTCAAGTATTACCGCAGGGCTTGATTTTTCAGCCTATGCCTTAAGCACTTCAGGCAGCTGCGGTGAATCAGCAACATATACTATTGACGGCACAGTGCTGACTGTTTCGGGCACAGGTGAAATGACTGCCTACGCTAAGGCTGCAGATAGACCATGGTCAGATTTCTGTAATACAATCACATCTGTTGTGGTTGAAGAGGGTATTACTGCCATAGGAGATAACTGTTTCCAAAGCTTTTCTGCTCTGACAGATGTGTCACTGCCTTCAACGCTCAAATATATAGATACAAGAGCTTTTACCGCATGCAGTATTCTGGAGTCCATAGTTTTGCCTGAGGGGCTTGAATATATCGGTGATCAGGCATTTATCAGAAATTATAAGCTGAGGAATGTAAACTGTCCGTCAACGCTTAAAACCATTGACGAGAAGGCTTTTGCATTTTGCTATGATCTGCAGAAAATGGATTTTAACGAGGGACTTAAAGCAATAGGAAGCCAGGCTTTCTGTAAGAGTGGTATCACTTCATTTACTGCACCAAGCACTCTTGATGAAATATCTGACAGCATTTTTATTTCATGTGTTGATTTGAAAACTGCTGATATGAGCAAATCTCCTGCAGTGTTAGTAGGTGATGGTATATTTGACGGCTGTACTTCTCTTGAGAAAGTGATTCTTCCTCCTGCACTGGAGTATCTGCCGGCAGAGATGTTTTATACATGTGAGTCGTTAGAAGAGATTACAATTCCTGCATTTGTAAATGAGATTTCAAAAGATAACGCTCAGTTTGAGGGCTGTATTAATCTCAGGAACATTTATGTAAAAGATAATAATCCTGATTTTACCGATGTTGACGGTGTTGTATTTTCAAAGGATTTAAAAACATTGGTACTGTATCCGTCAGGCAGACAGGGTGCTTATACAATTCCTGATACAGTGGAAACTATTTCATCACTTGCATTTTCATGTTGCACAGGATTGACAGAGATTACTATTCCTGCCAGTGTAAAGACTATTGAGTCCGATGCTTTTTCATATTGCGAAGAGCTTACAAAGGTTACTTTCGACAATGATTTTTCAGCACCTTTAGGTGAATATATGTTTGAAAACTGTTCAAAGCTTTCAGAGGTTGAGCTTGGCGGTACAACAGAAATAGCTTATAGTTGTTTCAGTTATTGTAATTCACTTGAATTTATAACTATACCTGCAAGCTGTACCCAAATAAGTACTAATGCTTTTTACTATTCAGGACTTCGCTATGTAATGATTGAAGATGGTGTAGAAAGGATCGGTTCAAGTGCCTTTGGAAATACACAGCTGGTTACAATCAGCATTCCAAGCTCTGTTACACGTATAGCAAGTGGCGCTTTTTCAAATATAAAGAATAAATTTACAATAATTACAGAAGCTGATAGTTATGCTTATAATTATGCAGTAAATAATAACTATAATGTAAACACAAATGCAGGCAAGGCTGTAGTTACCTTTGATGCAAACGGCGGTATATGCGGCATTACCGATAAAGAAGTTATGTATGGTGAAAAATACGGCACACTTCCTGTTCCTCTTAAAGCAGACAGCACCTTTATGGGCTGGTATACACAAAAGAGCGGCGGAACATGCGTAACTGCCGAAACTGTAAACGGAAATATTAATGACCACACTCTTTATGCTCACTGGCAAGGCGATCCTGTAAAAATTATATTTGATGCAGGCAAAGGAAGATGTGATGTTGAGTCAAGCTTTGTTTACTATGATCAGCCTTATTCAGATGCACTGGGCAAAGATTTTCCTGCTGTTACTGCCCCTGAAGGCTACACTTTTAAGGGTTGGTGTTACGAAGATGAAACAGACGCATCAATAGATGATGTTGCAGAAAGTACATCAACCATTGTGCTTGTGGCTGAATATGCTCCTATTACGTATAAGGTAAAATATTACAATGGCACTAAAAATGTATCAGAGACATCATCTCTTACATATGACCAGGAATACAAAATTACCAATAGCGTTTATTCAAGAACAGGATATAAATTTGCAGGCTGGTCACTGTCAGCTGACGAAAGCACACTTGATTTCAAACCGGGTGAAACATTCAAAAATCTTGCCTCTGAACAGGGTGCTAATGTATATCTTTATGCAGTATTTGTGTCATATGATATATTAGAACTTGATGTTTCGTCAACTGCTGTTATCAGCAAGGCAAACGAAGTAATTTACTATTCGTTTATGCCGTCAGTAACAGGTTCTTATGAATTTTCATCAGCCGGTGACAAGAATACCAGAGGTGCAATTCTTGATGCAAATATGAAAGAGCTTATTTCTGATGAAATTTCAGGTGACGGAGTAAACTTCAGAATTACCTACAGGCTTGAAAAAGGCATAAAATATAATTTTGCAGTAAAAATCCTCAACGGTGCTACAGGTACAACAGCTGTAACACTTTCAAAGGTTAATTCGGTAAATGTTAAATTTGATGCAAACGGCGGCAAATGTGATACATCATCAAAATTAGTAACTGTCGGAAAAACATATGGTGAACTTCCTGCAGCAACAAGCACCAGCGGTTATTATTTTGACGGCTGGTATACTGCAAAATCAGGCGGTACAAGAGTTGATTTAAATTCAATAGTAAATAGTGATTCAGATCATACTCTGTATGCCCACTGGTTTGGCGAAACCTATACTGTAAGCTATTGTATCGGCACAAGACGTATAAATACATCAACTCATGTTTTCGGTGTGGCAAGTCCGCTTAAAACTGCCGAGGAGCTTGGTATTACAAACTATAAAAAGGGACATCATTTTGCGGGCTGGAGCAAAGCTGTAAATTCTGATACAGTTATGTGGAACGATGGTCAGATGGTGTCAGACATTTCTTCAACAGGCGGAGTTGTAAGTATTTATGCAGTTTTCATAAGAGATGAGTCAACTATTCATTATGTCAGTGACGGCACAGTAATCGCTTCAGAGGCTTATAACTATGCCCAAGGCGGAGAGCTCAGAAAATTTGATACAATGAATATCAGCAAGGAAGGTTATCATTTTGCCGGCTGGTCAAGAAGTCCTTATGCAAGCAGTGTTGACTACAAAGATGGTGCTGAAAATGTTGAGCTTGTTACAGACAGCAACGGAAACGGCTATCTCTATGCAGTGTGGGAACCAAATACATATTATATAGATTATTATGATGGTGACACATTCCTCTGCAGAAGCACAGTGGTGTATAATACCCTTACCAAAACATATTTGAAATCCCAGATTGAAAGCATATACGGTATATCAATCGGTGATGAAAATTATTCTATCGAGGGTGACAATGAAACCCTTATCGGCTGGACCACAGAAAAGGGAACAAAGAATGTTGAGTATGGTGTCGGAACAAGAGTTTTGAATCTTACCTCTGAAAACGGCGGTGTAATTAATTTCTATGCCGTTATTGTTAAAAACGGAAATGTTGACTTCAGATTCAACACCAGTGACGGAAAAACTGTTTATGCAACCGACAGCTTTGCAGTTGAAAATGTCAGCAGTGATGCATTTCTTACTTCATACGAAACAGTTATTTCACCTGAAGACAGAGAAGGTATCTTTCTTGGCTGGGCAACAGAGCCTAACAGCAATGAAGTTGTATATACTGACGAACAGCAGATAAAGCCTTATGAATACGATGCCAACACTACTGTTAATCTTTATGCAGTATGGAAAGTTGTACGTCATACCATTACATTTGTTGTTGAAGATCCCGAGCTTTACTGTGACACTGTTTCTATGGTGGTTACAGAGGGCGGTGTTTATGACCTGCCAAGAGCAGAAAGCACCACTTATGGTAAAGAATTTGGCGGATGGATCATTAACGGCAAGCTTGTAAGTAATGGTGATATAGTTGAAATTACTGAGGATGCAGTAGCAGTAGCAAGTGTTTTTTCCCGTCAGGTTGACATGGAGTTTGATGCCAATGGTGCTGCTATATCACTGATTGCATATAACAGAAGAGTTGTTTACGGCAGACCGTACGGCGAACTGCCTGAAATCACCAGATCGGGCTACACCTTCCTCGGCTGGACATTGACTCAAGGCGGTGATGATTATATTACTGCTGATATGAAAGTTACACAGACAGATGATTTTACTGTGTATGCTTCATGGAAAAGATATAAAACTAAAATTACACTTAATGCAAACGGCGGACAGTGCAATGTTAAAGAAATAAACTTAAGCTATGGTGATATTATAAAAACTCTTCCTACACCTACAAGAGACGGTTATTATTTTGACGGCTGGTATCTTGACGGATATGATGACGATGCTATTTTGTATAACGGAATGAGATTTAATTATGCAATTGACGGCACTGCATCTGCAACAGCACGCTGGCTGAAGCTTAAGGATGTCAGATTTATCTATAATGACGGAACTGACGGTGAAGAAACCATTTCACAGATAATCGGTGCAAGATATGACCTTGCAGGTGAGCCTGTACGTGACGGCTATGAGTTTTTAGGCTGGTTTACTCATTCTAAGGGCGGTGTAGAATTTACTTCATCTGATTATGTTCAGGAAGAAGATCCGTCAACACTCTACGCCCACTGGGCAAAGATTATTGTTGAATGTCAGCATAACAATACATTTACTGAAAATGTTGTAACAGCTACATGCACACAGCCCGGATATACAGGTGATGTTGTTTGTGCTAACTGCGGTAAACTTCTTAAGCAGGGCAATACAATTTCTCCTACAGGTCATCAGTATGACAGATATTATCAAGCGCCAACTTGTACAGAGCTTGGTTATATTGAATACACCTGCAGAATTTGTAAATATACTTATTATGCAGAATTTCTTGATTTTGTTCCTCATAATTATGAAATGGTAAGTGTTGTGCCTCCAACCTGCACAGCTGCAGGCTATACGGATTACAGATGCACAGTCTGCAATGCTGAAAAGACTGACAATTATATTGCTTCACCGGGGCATAATTATGTAACAGTAGTTACCCCGCCTACAGAGGAGGATGAGGGCTACACCACATACACCTGTACTGTCTGCGGTGAAAGTCACAAGGGTGATTTCACAAAGCCGACAGGTCATGTTCACAGTGTTGTATTTGACGAGGCTGTTCCTGCAACATGCATCAGCACAGGCTTAACAGATGGAAGCCACTGCAGAACATGCGGTGAAATTATTGTAAAGCAGCAGTCAACACCAATGCTTAATCACAGCTATGTGCGCATTGTTACAGCACCTACATGCACAAAGAAGGGTTACACAACCTATATCTGCCAGCGCTGTAATAATTCTTATACTGACAGCTATACAAATACAGTAAATCATGTTCTTACACCTGCTCAGACTATAGCACCTACATGTACTGCAAAGGGCTACACTGTATATAACTGTAAGAATTGTAATTATACTGTTAAGGATAATTATGTAAATGCACTCGGTCATAAGACAGTTTCTAAAACAACAAAGGCTACAATGTCGGCCAACGGAAGTATAACAAGCACATGCACAGTCTGCAAAAATGTTATAAGCACAAAGACTATTGCAAAGATTAAGAGCGTCGAAAGCTCAGCTCATACATACACCTACAATAAAAAGTCACATGCACCTACAATTACTATTAAAGATGCAAACGGCAAAAAGCTTGTCAGAAATGTTGACTACAAGCTGACTTATCCTAAAAAGAGAGTTAATGTAGGTATCTATTATGTAGCAGTAAGCTTTATCGGAAATTATTCCGGCAAGACAACAGTTTCCTTTAAAATCAGACCAAAGAAAACTTCTTTGATCTCTATCGAATCGGGTAAAAAGCAGTTTACTGTAAAATATAAAAAGCAGGCAGACCAGACAACAGGTTATCAGATTCAGTATGCAACTGACAAGAATTTTAAATCTGTTCGCAAGCATGCTTATGTGAAAGATACAAGTGTTACTAAAAAAACAGTAAGAAAACTTAAAGCAAATAAAAAATATTATGTTCGTATCCGTACATATACTGACATAAATGTAAACGGCGAAACAGTAAGACTTTATTCAACATGGTCGTCTGTAAAGACAGTGAAAACTGCAAAATAAACTTTACCTCCTTAGCAGGCAATATAGGCTGAAAAGCGAAAGCAAACCACGGGTATTTTACCTGTGGTTTTGCTTTGTGTGATGTTCGTATATAACATCGGTGTGTCTGGGACGACGTGCCCTACGAAAGCACCTAATCTGCATATATCTCCATTATTGACTAACATTTTTATTAATGCTATAATAATTGTGCCAAAACAAAATTTAATACACAAAACTTGTATAAGTATCATTTTTATTTCTTGGTAAAAATGCATGCTTTATTTCTGCATACTTGTATGAGTTTTGTAAGAATTTTGTTTTGGCGAACAGTTGAGCATGTGTTTTATTGCGTAGCTTTGGTGAAATTGTCAAGAGAAAGTATACAATAAAAAAGTGCATAATAAAGAGATTTA
>JAMPEQ010000004.1 GCA_023665085.1 Bacteroides sp. | reverse complement strand
AACCTATGATGCTAACGGAAATATGCTCACATACGGAGATTTGCAGTATAGCTGGTCGCATGGCAAAATGCTGTCTGAAATTACAAATGGTGGCGAACCATTTCTTAATGTCAAAGGTATAGGAAAAGGTTTCGGTGGTTTTCTTTCAGGTTTTAAGTTTATATTGGATATGAATTCTGCTGGTACAGGAATATATAGTAAATCTGAGGATATTGTAATGAGTTCAATATCTTTAGCAACTAATATAATTTCAATCTTTATACCATTTGGGTGGGGACTCGTTGTTTCTGCGTTGGGTGATTTAGTTCCACAAATAATCATCATGTTACAAAATGGGTATATTATGCCTGTATAAGTTTGAAGGGATTGAAAATTTTATGAATATAAAAACATATTATTTTTCTTATGGTGGTACTCTAAAAAAAATATTCTCAAAAATTCTTATGTTTATTTTGCATGTTTTTTATTCAGTTCCATTTTTGCTTCTATTTTTGTCTATATTTGGTGATATTAATGTGTTGTTAAAAAATACTGTTAGTCTTGATATATTGAATGTAGCAAGGAAAGTTGAAGTAATCGTATCTGTTTTAATACTATGTGTTTTTATTATACAGCCTTTATTTCCGCAGAAAGTCCAAATATATAATAATTCAATAAGTATTTATCGTCATACATTTAGTTTTTGGGGATTCAACGACACGGTATTAATTAGTGATATAGAAAACGTGTATATTTCAAAAAATCACGATATGGGTTTAAAATCATTTCCGGTGGGTATTATAGATTGGGATAATCTTGTTATAATTGAATCGTCTACAAGAAGACTTATTTATCGTATACCTGTTGAAAATTCTGATGATTTCATCAAAGAAGTCACTGAACGTGTAAATATATATAGAAAAGAAAATAGTTTAGAGGAAATTTGACATAACAAAAATACAAATTAAAATTATTGTTTCTATAACTACTACGGAAATACAAGATGTAGCATTTTCTTTAATAGCTGACATTGTTCCTAGAGTAATTGCAATGAGAGTTGAGAGGTTGGTTTTATGTTAGTTAATAAGAAATATTATTATGATTATGGCAATATTTTAAAAAAAATATTTTGCTATTTAATTCAATTTATGATTAATTTGTTTGTAATGCTTGCATTATCTTTTATTTGTTTTATTTTAATGACATCAATTAGTACAAGAATAGATAGTGAAATAGTGACTCGTATTTTAAATACGATAATTTGTGCTGTTTTAATTATATCAGCATTATTCTTTATTTGTTTTACTTTTTTTCCACGAAATGTTACTATAAGTAGAAGTTATGTTAAAATAACTAAAAATGCGATAAATACATTAAGAGGCAAATCTTGGTTCAGTGATATTATTTCATTCACTTCGATAGTTGATTGTGAGCTTTTTGATAAAGAGCGAACATATAGACGAGATATGTTTATGCGTCAGAACACTTATCCATTTACTTTTTGTAATTGGAATAGTATAGTGAAAATTACGGATAAATATGGAAATCGATATTATTTTCCAGTAAAAAACGCAGATGATTTTATCAAAGAAGTCACTGAACGTGTAAATATATATAGAAAAGAACATGGTTTAGAAGAAATTTGACATAGCACCAAATACATAGTAAAGTCTTAAATTTTGCTTAAATAAGCGTTTTTAAGACTTTTTCTTTTTGTCAAAATCAAACTGCCAACAGCTATAAACCATTTTGCATACAGATTTTGAATTTTACTATTTACGATTGCTGTATTTGCTTGAATTTTTTAAATATATAGCAATAACTGTGCAGTTTTGTATGAAATCTGTGCAGTTTTGCAGTTATTGTTGATTATATATATTTTTTTTGTTATTCTATGACTGGAATATAGTAGATTTTAACTACACTAAAAAGATTAGTTAGAACAGTAGGGATGTGATAACTTAAAACTTGTGTACATGTCTAAATTAATATTTAAGTAAAGGATAACAACATGAATAAAAATAAAATTTTATCATTGATATTAACCATAATATCAGTTGTCTGTATAGTACAGCCCGGATTATGTGTTTTTGCACAGGAAGATACATCGGAAGATAAAAATTATATTGTAGAAGTAAAAAATGATAAAACTTATAATAAAATAAAAGAAAGCTTTAATGATAATGTTGAGAGAAATCTTGAAAAAATTGATGATAATAATGCATTGCTTATGTCACTAAATGAAAACGAGGTCCTTAATATTGAAAAGCACTTTGATGTTATAATTGAAGAGGATGTCCTTGTTTCTGCAGATTCTGTTGATAACGATATGCTTGATGAATTTTTCGCTGAAAGTAATGGGGAGACAGAATCAACAGAGGCTTATACCGGAAATATAAAAATGGTAAACGGCACAGAGGATGATTTGGGAATCTACGAAAACACAAATGTAAAAATCGGAATTTTAGATTCAGGAATATCCGATAACAGCGAACTAAATGTTGCTGAGGAAATTTGCCTTATTCCAGATTACAGGGAGGATAATTGTGGTTTTTACCATGATTTATCAGGACACGGTACAGGCATTGCCGGCGTTATCGGAGCCGGTAAAAATGGAAAAGGCGTTATAGGAATTTGTAATGGTGCAGAATTGTATTCTATTCAGGTGCTTAGCTCTGATAATACTGCCCCTATAAGCAGAATCGTTAATGGCATTAATTGGGCAGTTGAAAATGATATAAATGTTCTCAACATAAGTATCAGTACAGACGTCGATTCACAAATTCTGCACAACGCAATTATTAACGCCTACAACAAAGGTATGACAATTGTTGCCTCTGCCGGTAACACTGCGGGTAAAACACAATATCCAGCAAAATATGACGAGGTTATTTCCGTTGGCTCAGTTGACGGACAGGGTAATATCAGCTCATTCTCTGCTCATGATGAGTATGTTGATATTTATGCACCGGGCGAAAGCGTAATAACCACAGGTATGCTCAACGGATATATGGCTGTTGACGGAACAAGTATTGCCGCTCCTCATGTAACTGCTGCCGCTGCAAGAATTTTGGCAAAGGATAATACAAAAAATTGTCAGTTCGTCAAAGAGTTGCTGAAAAAATCAGCTAATACAAGCTATACATATAATGACAGTGCGATTAATTTTCTCGATATAAAAAACGCAGCTGATATTTACGAAGAGTTTTCAAACTCAGCTTCTTATGATGAAATTAAACCAAATATCGCTGAGATAACAGAGTATGAAGACGATGCTGTTGCTGTTGGATGCTGGTCTAAAAATTGTCATATGGATCTAATAGAAAATAACAGTAGTGCCTCTTTGCTTCAAAACAGATATATAAAAATTATGATGAAATCAGCATATATGGCGGATGAACTTTACGGTGTCTATTATTATAAAGATAAAAATAATAAAAATGATGCTAATAAAATATATATGTATCAGTTTTATCCTCTGCATGCCTATGGTTATGCAGATAGTAAGAATAAATTAGTTTCATATAACAGCAACTTTGTTGCTGATACAAAATATTTATATAGATTGGCAAGGTATTATGCTGACAGCCCCAGCATTGAATACGCAGAGAAGCAGGAAAATATAGATAAAGTTACAAAAGCTAATGCTAATTATTCTATTTTGCAGAAAATTATTTTTGGTGGAACAATGCTGACAAGACCTTTTGTTAAATTTGATGATGGCAGAGATATTGTTGATAATGTTGCGGTTAAAGGAATACTACATATGAATATTGATGACGATATGAATGAAGGTGATCTTGCTACCCGTGCCTATAAAATTCTCGGCTTGGCTCTCCATCTTGCAGGTGATACTTATGCACATCGTACCAGAGTGCCTCTTTCTTCTGTTGATTCCGGTGGATGCTTCAATAAGAATAATGGTGATTTCAATGTAGCTAAACAACATAATTATGATTCGAAAAAAGCAGAGTTAATGAATCCGTATTTAAAAGAAAAATCTAAAAGTAACGGAAATCCTTGTTTTTGTTTTGTTTGTTTTCAAGGTGCATTAAAGTCAGGTCACGTTGAATTCAGAGATATAAAAGAATTTATTATTGATGAAAATAGGAGACGGAGTACTGATTATAAGGCAGATAGTACAGATTTTTATCCAAAAAGATATAACATTGGTACGAAGAATGCTGTAAATGTACTGATTTCAAGATTTTTAAATAAGCAGGATTTTACAATATTTGTATTTCTTCCAAGTAATACGGATTATACCTTAAAATTAAATTGTTTGACAAAGTATGTTAAAGAAACCGGCACTAACTGGGATGCTTTGCAGCAGTCAACTCGTGACAGAGTTGAAAAATTGTCCACAGGTGCTCTTGTTTAAAAATATTATTGAATACAATGAATTTGTAAAGTACTATTTAATGGAGGTTGCATTATGAAAAAAATATTAGCACTGCTCTTTTCACTGATAATTGTTATGACATTTCCCTTTGAAGCGTTTGCGGCGGAGGAAAATAAAAAAGAACAAAAAATTCAAAAAATAATCAGTGTTTATGGAGATGTTTATGATGTTAAAGCTCAGTATATAGATGGTTGGATTGTTGCAAAAGCAAAGGATTGTGAAAATTTATATTATTCCAATGGCATTGTAGATAATGATTTGGTGATATTCAGTAATTATGACGTTGAAGAAAAAGATTTGAAGATTCCTTCAAAAATCGGCGGATATAATGTTGCTGTATTAGCGGGATTTGATGCAAATACAGCAAAATCTTTATATATTCCCAAAAACATTAAACTTATTGGAACTTTTGATTTGGTGTGTGGCAATGGTGTTGAGGATTTAGAAGGAAGTAGTTTCTCTGTACTTTATGGATATAGCCTTGAAAAAATAACTGTAAGCAAGGATAATAAATATTATTCTTCAAAATCAGGTGTTTTATATAATAAAAAAGGCACAGAGCTGCTCTTTTATCCTGTTGCCAAAAAAGGTAAAAAATTCACAATACCTGAAACGGTTAAAAAGGTTGATTCCATGGCTTTTGGTGGACACTCATTTAAATATCTCAGAACACTTGTTGTAACACCAAATGTAAAAAATTTTAATATTTCTAAAATTGAGCAAAATTCATATGATAATTCAGATATTATAAGCAAAATCTATTTTAAGAATCTTAAAATTAATACAAATACGATTAATCTTTCTCAGTGGGAGAATCCTTTATCGGATAATACCACAGTGTATTGCTTTAAAAACAGCGATGTGCATAAATATTTTAAGAAAATCGGACATAAGAATATAAAGTTTATCTCTAAGCCCAAAGCACCTAAAAAAGCAACTGTAAAATCTGCAAAGTGGAAAAATGGAGTAAAATTATCAATAAAAAAGCAGGATTGCTCATATTTCAGAGTTTACAGATACAACAGCAAAACCAAGAAGTATGATTATCTCGGCTATACAAAGTCAAATTCTTTTACCGACAAAACTGCCAAGAAAGGCAAGACTTACAAATACAAGGTGTCAGCTGTAAATAAAAAGAATTGTCTCAAAAAAGCTGGCAGCAAGAGTGCTGTATTTACTGTAAAAACAAAAACTTTGCGATAGACATTACTAAAAAATAGTATTCAGTTTTACTGGATACTATTTTTTTATAATTATAATTGATTAATTATTCGCAGTTATGTTACAATGCTAATATAGTTAAATATAGGAGGATGTATTATGAATTTAAACATCACTAATGATAAGGATAATTCTCACAGAATATATAATTTTAAAGAATTTGATGCTGTATATGTTGACAGCTTTGACCAATATCAGCAAAAGGATTATGGCAGAATATTAAACTCAAATTATAATAAAACTATAAATTTGTGGTCCTGGAAAAATGATAAGGCCGTTGCTGAATTTGCTGTTATTTGTGCTGAAAAGGATATTGACAATGTTTCTGTTTCAGCGTCAGATTTAACCTGCAATGCAGGAATTATTCCATCTTCGGTGGTTAAGCTTTCGTTTATTAAAGATGTTAAAGCTTATATCGGTCACGCAGGCTGGTATGCTAATAACATATTTAATATAATGCCAAGAGGGAAAAGGGAATACTTCCCTGAGGTTATTTATTCTGATGATGCTGTGTCAATATGTAAAGATAAATTTCAACTGGTGTGGGTGGAAATCAATGTGCCCAAAGACGCAGTTCCCGGAAATTATAATGGAAAAATTGTTGTTTCTGTTGAAAACTCCAGTAAAACAGTTATTCTTGATTTTAATCTTGAAGTGTTGGATATTATAATGCCTGATACTGAAAATTATTTGTTTGATGTAGAATACTGGAGCCATCCTTATAATGTTGCATATTATTATGGTGTTGAGCCATTTTCTGACGAGCACTTAAATATTTTAAAACAGCATATGACAATTTATAAAAATCTTGGCGGTCATGCAGTTACAGCAAGTATTGTTGAAGAGGCATGGGGAGGCCAAACCTATGGATTTGACAAAGATGTTCACTATCCATCAATGATAAAATGGATAAAGACTGCGGGCGGAGAATGGAAAT
Source organism: Bacteroides sp. (assembly GCA_023665085.1). Classification (GTDB taxonomy): domain Bacteria; phylum Bacillota; class Clostridia; order Oscillospirales; family Acutalibacteraceae; genus Eubacterium_R. The sequence continues at coordinate 182,551 of JAMPEQ010000004.1, read as the reverse complement.
TTGACTACAGCCATTTTGACAAATGGGTACAGTTAAATCGAAGCATTGGCATTGCTGATAAAATTATATGCTACAGCATGATGCCGTGGAAGAATGTTATTAGATATTATGATGAAAGAAAGAAAAAAGAACTGAAAATAAGAGTTACACCTTCCAGCAAAGCAAACTATAATAAGGTTTGGAGTCCGTTTTTAAAAAGCTTTATTATGCACCTTGACGAAATGGGGTGGTTCGATTTTACATATATTGGTTTTGATGAACGTCATAATATGGAAACAGCACTCGATTTAATTTCTTCAATGAAGAATAAGGACGGCAAGTCACTGAAAACATCTGCGGCTTTTAATGATTTTAAGAATAATTCTTCTGTTTTCAACAGACTTAATTATGCATCTGTCGGTCTTGGACCAATCAGAGATAATTTGAGTGATTTTAAAAATCAGGTGAAGCTGAGACGCGGTAATAAACAGGATATCACAATGTACACGGCAACCGAACATGTTCCCAACAGCTTTACAAAGTCAGCTCCTGTTGAAAGTTATTGGTCGATTATGTATGCAGGCTCATTGAACACGACTGGATTTCTTCGTTGGGCATATGACGCGTGGGTTGAAAATCCTTTAGCAGACTCTACTCACTGGTCGTTCCCCGCAGGTGATTGTTTTCTGGTTTATCCATCATTAAAAGATGATAAAAAAAGAGAAAGCAAATTCACACTGCGTCTTGCAAAGCTTGACGAGGGTGTGCGTGACGTTAATAAATTATATATGATGCGTGAAAGCATGCCTGAAATTTCAACAGAAATCGAAAAGTTCTTTTCTTCAATAAAAGGAGATAAAGAGGATAGCTATGAATTCTATACTGTAGCAAGGAAAAAACCTTGGGAACGCACGGCAAAATGGCTTACTGAAAACGGAAAAAATGAAATGCTTAAAGATATGCATGAAGTTAAGCATAAGATTTATGAAATTTCTAAATCGTACAGTGATATGAAAAATAATGCATAAAAAGAATTTTGGACATCCTGATTTATACAGGATGTCCTTTTAGTCAATTGTTTGGATTATAATTTCTGCATGCTTTTTATGCGTATTCCTGACGCTTCTGCATTTTTCGCCAGTTTATAAATCCGTAAATGTCATTAATTAAAAATACAATAAAGCATATTGTTACGGATAAATAAGATATATCGGTCAGTGATGCCATTATCCATAAAATTATCAATACAATATCATTTGCAGCATAAGCAATTGCAAAATACGGACTTCTGCGAAATGTAAGATATACTGCAGCAAAGCTTGTTGTAACTGATATTGTGCTTGGTATTAGATTTGCGGTTTTAAATGCTTTTAAAATGAAATAGAAAACTGCAGTTACAATTATTGTAAGTATGATTAAAAAGTAAATTTCTTTTGCTTTTAGTTTATTTACCTTTACTTCTGCTTTGTTTTTGCTGTAAGGATTTCTAATCCATGAAATCAGTGCAAACACCGCCATTGGTGCAGTCATTCCCAGATAAGTTATCATTTCACCGAAATAAAAGAAGGTATAAGAAATTATTCCATAGAGAATGCTGAAAACCACCATAAGAAATTGACCTAAGGGATTGCCATTTGCATTGAAAATTAAGGAGGTTACTCCAATTAGTGATGCTGTCAATGTAAGGTAATTTTCCTTATCAAACACAAAAAACGATATTAAAATTAATATCACTGAAAAACTCCATAAAATTATTTCGGTTTTGGTAAAATAATTTAATAATAATTTCAACTTTTCTGTAATCATAAATATTTCTCCAAAAAGTAAAAAAGCATTCGTAATCACATCTTCAAAGACCTAACGATGTGAAACGAATGCGTTTGCATTTCTACCCGGTGGCAGTGGGGTAATTATATCATATTGGCAGTTCAAAGTCAAATTATTGTTAATAGATACTTTTTATTAAATAAGTCGCATAATAAAAACTATTTATAAAAATAAAATTTTTATACCTTTCATTACTGTTGACAATCCAATTAAGTCAGTTTATAATATATGTGTTGGCATAATGTGCTAAAATACTCGTATTTGTACGGAGGAAAGAAAAATGAATATTTTTATGATCGGTGGTACTGGTCTGCTCGGCTGTGAAGCTGCTCACCAGCTTATCAAAATGGGCCACAAGGTTACTTCTGTTGCATTACCTCCACTTCCGGAAGGAGCTCCTATTCCTGAGGAAATGGAAATTATTTTTGGTGATATCAACAAAAGATCAGATGATGAGATTTTAGAGCTTCTCAAGGGCAATGATGTATTTATTTTCGCTGCCGGCGTTGATGAGAGAGTTGAATTTCCTGCTCCTGTTTTGGATTATTACAAGAAATTTAACATAGCTCCATTAGAGAGAATGTTCCCTCTTTGTAAAAAAGCAGGTATTAAGAGAGCAGTTGTTCTCGGTTCTTATTTCAGCTATCTTGCTAAAATTAAGCCCGAGATGCAGTGTGCTCAGAAGAATAAGTATATTAAATCAAGACTTATGCAGGAGGATGTTTGTGAGGCTGCTGCTGATGAGAACTTCAGCACTTGTGTTCTTGAGCTTCCTTACATTTTTGGTACTCAGCCAGGAAGAAAGCCTGTATGGACAATTCTTATTGAGCAGATTGCATTCATGGATAAATGGCCATTCACAATGTATCCAAAGGGAGGTACAGCAATGCTTACCTGCCGTCAGGTTGGTCAGGTTATTGCCGGTGCTGCTGTTAAGGACGCAAAGGGCTTTGAGGCTATTCCAATCGGTATGTACAATATGAAATGGGATAAGTTCCTTGGCATTGTTTATGATGCTCGTGGAATGTCAGGCAGAAAGATTGTTGGCTGTGCTCCATGGATGATGAAGATGGGTATGGGCAAAATCGTTAAGGAATATGCTGAAAAAGGTATTGATTCAGGTATTGATCCATTACACCTTCCATATATCATGGACTATGATCTCTTTATCAATTCTACATACGCTAAAGAGCTTGGTGCTACAGAGGATGATATTGAGTATGCTATTCACGATTCAATAAAGGTTTCAGTTGCTGCTTATAACGGCACTGCAAAGCTTCTTGAAATGAAAGGCGAATAATTAATACATACTGTAATTGTATAAAATAAAAGAGGTGATTTTATAATCACCTCTTTTTTTATGTCCTATTTTGTTTAGCAAGTTTCTTTAACTCGCTTATTGTTGTTTTTGATATAAATATTGTCAAGATAAAAGAAAGTATATCTGCAATAGGCTGAACTATTGTGAGACCTGTTACCCCCAAAAATTTTGGCAATATTAAAATAAGTGGTATATAAAATATTCCCTGTCTTGCAAGTGCCAGTATAGTTGCTTTGCCGGACTTTTTCAGTGACTGCATAAGCATGTTTGTTGATGTGCAGTAACCGATAACCAATAGGGCAAATGCTTGTATGCATAGAGCCTTTGCACCTATTTTGATTACTTCGGCATCATCTCTGAACACAGCAATAAGCTTTTCTGCAAAAATAAAGTCAACGGCAGCCATAATTGCAATGAAAATTGTTGTTAAGACAGTAATGAATTTATATCCGTCATAGACTCTGTCGTATTTTTTAGCACCGTTGTTAAAGCTGCATACAGGCTGAAATCCCTGTCCGATCCCTATTACTACTGCGAAACCAAGGAACATAACTCGATTGAAGACACTCATACCTGCAATTGCAGCATCGCCGAAAGGGGAGCAGGCGAAATTTAGAGCAATATTTGAAACTGTTTGAACACCTTGTCTTGCAAGTGACGGCATTCCGTTTTTGAATATTTCTGAGTATATTTTTAGTGTAGGCTTGAACTGCTTTGGTGATATACGCAGATTTTCACCTTTTCTTGTTCCTGCAAGAAGTATGATAAAGCCTGTAAACTGACTGATAGCTGTTGCAATTGCAGCACCGCTTACACCAAGCTTAAAGGTGAATATAAAAAGCGGATCAAGTGCAATGTTCAGCAGGCTTCCGCTTAAGATTCCTGCCATTGAGTATATGGCACTGCCTTGATACCTCAGTTGGTTGTTAAGTACAAAAGAACCCAGAATAAAAGGAGAGCCGAATAATATATATTTTAAATAGCTTGAAGCTGATTTGGCAGCAGTTTTTGTAGCCCCTAAAAGATAAGCCATTTGTGTCGATAAAAATATGCCTGAAACTGCCAGAATTACTCCTATAATCAATGCTGTAAAAAACGCTGTGTTTGCATAAATTACAGCATTTTCTTTTTCTTTCTTTCCGAGCAGGGTGCTTATCATTATTCCGCTGCCGTTTCCAAGAAAAAATCCAATTGCCTGCAAAAGTGTCATTACAGAAAATACAATACCTATCGAGGCAACTGACGTTGTGTCAATTTTGCCGACAAAGAAGCTGTCTGCCATGTTGTACACAGCAGAAACCAGCATGGTAATAATAGTCGGTATTGCAAGCGAAACAATCAAGCTTTTTACAGGTGCATTTGCAAGTTTATCGTATTTATCTTTATATTTTTTCATTTTTCTAACCTTATATATACACTCATTTCGTTTTCTCCGCGGTTGCCCCACTTGTAATATGGAATAAATGTAAGTTCAATTTTTTCTTTCTCCGGTTCCTTATATTTATTGTAAAGCTTATCGTCAGGCTTTTCTCGATATCCCACAGCAGTTATGGTTTTATCAGATTCATTATATATCAGCTTGCTTTTGGCATCGATTGTGAGCATATGCAAATTATTTGAATTATCCATTTCTTCAAGGGCATATACAATAGGGCCTCGGCATACAGCAACCTTTCCTAAATTAGCGCGAACTCTGTTAGAGCATTTTATGAGCATGGGCTTAATTTCAAATTCAATCTTTATCTCGCAATTGCAGTTAATATTAAAATACATATAGCCGTTTTTTAAAGCATGTTCTGTATTTGAATAGTAATCACCAATATATTCAGGCAATCTTACAGCAAGTGTAAAATTCTCTTGTATATCTGTGATTTTTATATTAATTTTACCGCTGTTAAGAATATCAGAAGATAAATCCAATTTGCATTTTTTGCATTTGGCAGTACTTTCTATAAATTGATTGATAAATATAGTATTGTCATTTTCGCTGTAAATATATTCGTTTATTGATGAAAGCAATCTCGCAAGATTAGGCGGACAGCATGCACATGAAAACCATTTCTGCCGTACGGCTTTGATGTGAGCTTTTCTTGAATCCTTGTGTGATGCCTCAGGCAGAACCTCAAGCGGATTTACATAGAAAAATGCTTTGCCGTCTTCTGCCATTGCTGACAGTACGCAGTTATATAATGCTCTTTCAATAATCTCTGCATATTCGGATTTGTTTTCAATTTCGCTCATTCTTTTTGCAAAAAATATCAGTCCAATAGAAGCGCATGTTTCGCTGTAAGCCAAATCATTAGGTAAATCATAGTCGAAGCTGAATGATTCGCCGTCAACAGTAGCACCTATTCCTCCTGTAATATAAAGCTTTTGATTTACAATATTATTCCATATCTTATTGCAGGCTGAATACAATTCTTCATTGTTGTTTTCTTTTGCTAAATCCGCCATAGCACTGTAGAGATAAACTCCTCTCACAGCATGTCCTACTGCTTCAGTCTGGAATTTAGGCTGAATATGAGCCTGATTGTAGTGATAATTGTCTCCAACTGTTTCAATACCGTGCTCTTTGTCAAAATAGTATGGCTTTTTACCTCTTTCTTCAATAAAAAACTCAGCTGTTTCGAGATATTGTTTGCATTTAGTTGTTTTATATAATTTTACCAAAGCCATTTCGGCAATTTCGTGACCGGGATAGCCGTGCTTTCCATTTTTATTAAATGTATTGCATATTAAATCTGCAAATCTGCAGGCTGAATCCAAAAGCTTTTTTTCTCCTGTACAATTGTAATATGCCACAGCTGCTTCTGCCAGATGACCAAAGCAATACAACTCATGATAGTCTTTTAAATTAGTAAATATCTTACTTCTGTCATTGATAATGTAAAGTGTGTCAAGATATCCGTTGTCCAGTTGTGCATTGCATATAATATCTATGAATTCATCCGCTTTTTTCTTTAAATCTTCATTATGATGATTCTGAAGGGAATATGCAGCTGCCTCAATCCACTTGTAAACATCAGAGTCTTGAAATACCCATCCGTGAAAAGCATTTTTGTCGCAGTTATTGTCAGTGTACTGCCACTTGTCAACAGGATAGGTTGGTACACTTGTGCCGCTGTCAAAAGCTTTTTTTATTTTACCTGCTTTTATGAAGTTTTCTATGCAGTAGCTTTTTTCTGCATTTTCAATTTTGTCCTGCAAAGCATTGTATTGATATGTAATAACTTCATTTCTTACAAGTTCTGTAATTTCATTCCAGAAACTGTCGTTAATTTTTACTTTATCTATTTTTAAGTAGCTTGAAAAATTCTTATTATCCATATGCATACTCCTGATTCACTACATTTAAAGCACCTGACAAAGCTTTGTTATAATACCTCAGCTAAATCAGGTGCTTTAATTATATCATATATTAGTTTTTTGTTCAATTTCAGGCCGCAAATTGTTCAATGATTTTTTCTAATTCCGCCATATCAGCTTTGTTTTTCTCTATCCTTTCATTGTGCCTTTTCTCGAATCTTTCATCACGTATTTTTTTACCGGTCTTTGATTCATAGATAAACCATGCCGCAGTTCCGATAGCTAATATAATTGCAATGTCTATAACAAACATTATTCTCATTTCATTTCTTGTTAATTTGTCTGCAATACTAAAACATACAGATGTAAGTGAAAAACCAACCAAAAGCGTTACTGCCCAAATAGAAATACCTGTTAAAATTTGTTTAAATGACTTTTTCATATTGAAAAAACCTCCTTCTTTTCTTTACAATTTCATTATATCAGAAGATTTTTTCTATACAATATGTCTGCACTTGTTAGCACTAAAAAAAGGACTAATAGAACGAATGTTTAACTTAATATTGCTTTTTTTATCAGCTTGGCAACATTTTCTAATTCTTCGTAGGGTATTCCCGAAGGCGATAATACAAGTGTTATTTTTCCGTTATCATAGTTTTCAGTAAATACTTTGAGTCCTAACTTTTCAAAGGTGTCAATACTTTTGTTAAATTGAGTTTTCAATATAACCTGCAAAGTATTATCACCAATATCAATGTCAGAAGCAGGAAGATTTGCTTTAAGAAGTCGCGTAAATTCCTTTGTTTTCGCACCGTAGAAACGACTTATTTTTCGAGTTTGAGCATTGATGTGCCCGTCACGAATATAATTGCACAGGGCAATTTGCTCAGTTTTGCCGGCTGTTTGGGCAAACCGGTGCATCTTTGCTTTATATCTTTCATATAATTGCGGTGTCAGCACCATAAAGCTTATTCTTATTGCAGGTATAAGCATTGCCGAAAATGAACTCAGATATACAACATTTCCTTTTCCCAGTGCAAAGAGTGAGGGGGTAGGTCTTACATTGTATAAAAACTCATTTTCATAGTCATCTTCAATTACTATTGAATTATTATGACTTGAGTATTCAGTCAGCTCAATTCTGCGTTTAATCGGCATTACGTCACCCCATCTTGTCATGTGAGAAGGAGATACATATATAACGTCAGCGTCCTTGTGCCTTGTTCTTACATCAAAACCGTAATCCTCAAATAAGCCCATGCCAATTGCAAAGCTTTTGTCGGGAAAAGATATGATACTGTCTTTATCAATAAGAGAGCAGAGTATACCTAACAGCGTAGCAGATCCTGCTCCGATTATTATTCGTTCTGCCGGAGCAACGACGTTTCTCTTTTCTTTAATATATTCAGCAAGAGCAAGACGCAAATCATATTCACCCTGCGGTTCGCTGTAGCTCATCATTCGCTCACTTTGTCTCAGCGCGCTTTTAATATATCTCTGCCATAGCTTTAAATCGAATATTTCTTTATCTGCTGTTCCACCGGTGAGGTCATATTGAAATTTTTTGTTTTCGGTTTTAATTATTTTTTCTGTTACTGAATTTGCAATATCCGTTACATAATATCCGCTTTTATTCTGCGAAACAATATAGCCGTCAGCACAAAGCTCAAAATAAGCATTCTGCACAGTTGTAATTGATACATTGTATATTACGGATGCATTTCTTACTGACGGAATTTTCTGACCAGTTTTCAGCTCCTTGCTGATTATTTGAGATTTAATTAAATTATAAATTTCTAAATACTTTTTCATATCTGTACCTTAAAAAATTATTATAATTGTGCCTTTAAAAATATACACTTTATTATATAATGATATAAAAGCTAAGTCAAGGAGGAGCATTATGAAAAAAGCGGCTGTAATTAATGACTTATCGGGTTTCGGAAAATGTTCATTGTCAGTATCACTTCCGATAATGTCTGCAATGGGCATTGAAGTTCATCCTCTTCCTACTGCTGTTTTGTCAAATCAGACTGCATATGACAGCTATGAATGTAAATCTCTTACTGACTGTATGCTTCCGTTTATTAACGAGTGGAAAAAGCTGGGTGTATCCTTTGATGCTGTGCTTACTGGTTTTGCTGCTGATGAGTCACAGCTTGATGTTATAACTGAATGCGTAAAGCTGCTTAAAGATAAAAATACAATTGTTGTCGTTGATCCTGTTATGGCTGATAACGGAAAGCTTTATGATAATTATAATGAAAATATGTGCGATAAGGTAAAAAAGCTTGCACATTATGCAGATGTTGTAACGCCGAATATTGCAGAGCTTGCTTATCTTGCAGATGAGCCGTATTCTGAAAATCTTGATGATATAAAGAGCTGTATTAATATTCTGTATAAAAAAGGAATAAAGAAAATAGTTGTAACCGGATTAGCTGACAGAAATAAAATATCAAATATAGTTTTTGATGACGGAGATTTAAGTATTGTGTCAGCGAATATTCACGGCGATTACTTCAGCGGAACAGGGGATATACTTGCTTCAATTGTTACAGCTGGACTTTTGAAGAATATGAAGCTTTCTGATGCAGTTTCTCTGGCTGCTGATTTTATTGAAAAAGCAATTCTTGCAACCGAAAGCAATAATGGCAATGATGGTGTTGCCTTTGAAAAGGTACTTGGTGATTTGATATGAAAAATAATAAATTGACTAAAATGGTTATAACGGCTATGTTCACGGCAATGATTTTTGTGCTGACTAGATTTGTTTCAATACCTGTGGCAGCAGGTTATGTTCATTTAGGTGATGCACTTGTGTATCTTGTTGCATCAGTGCTTGGCGGTCCTTGGGCTTTTTTTGCGGCTGCAGTTGGTGAAGCACTTGCAGACATTGCAGCAGGATGGGTGGTTTATGCTCCTGCAACGCTTATTGTAAAGGCATTTATTGCAATTCCTTTCGTTTTATGTTATAAGAAAAGTGAAAGAATTTTGACACCTGTCACAGCTGTGCTAACAATTCCGGCAGGTATGATTACCATTGGCGGATATTTTATTTCAGATTTAATAATTGATAAAGCTTATGCTTTTGTTAATATTCCCGGCAATATTATACAGGCAGCAGGAAGTGCAGTTTTGTTTATTGTAATGGGTGCAGCTTTTGATACAGCAAAAATTAAAATGAAATTATTTAGATTATAGAAAGGATAGAAAAAATATTATGGCAGATATTATTTATACTCTTGAAGGCGGAACATATTTTAATATAACAAACAAATGTCCTTGCAATTGTGCTTTTTGCATTCGTTCAAAGGGTGATGCGGTTGGTGATGCAGAAAAGCTCTGGTTTGATAAAGAACCTGATTTTGACGAAATCAAAAATGCAGTGGATAATTATGATTTTACAAATGTAGACAGTGCTATATTTTGCGGTTACGGCGAGCCTACAAATGCTTATGATAATCTTATTAAAACTGCAAGGTATCTAAAAAAAATTAAGCCTGAAATAAACCTCAGACTTAATACAAACGGATTATCAGATCTGATTAACAGTAAGCCTACTGCAAAGGAATTATCCGAAGTGTTTGATTACATCTCTGTATCACTAAATGAGCCGACTTCTGAAAAATATGATAAGATTACAAGAAATATTTTTAATGGCAAAGCCTTTGACGCAATGCTTGACTTTACAAGAGAATGTGTCAAGTATTGTAAAAAAGTAAGAATGACAGTTGTTGATGTTATTACTGAAGAAGAAATTGAAGAGGCACGAAAGGTCTGCGAATCAACAGGAGCAGAGTTTAAGGTTCGTTCTTTTGAAAAAGGCAGATAACAATTTGTTGCTTTAATTTTTAATATATGATATGATAAAGTCGTACAAAGAATATTCTTGTACGGCTTTACTTTTTTGACTGATTATTTCGATAAGGTTGCGCAGGTATTGTAAAAACCAGTTATCTAAGTAAAAAATTTTTAGGGGGAATATTTTTGAAAAATCAAAAAGCAGGTGCTTTAGGCGCTAAAACATGGACTTCTATTGTCCTGTTCGGTTTAATCGGTCAAATTGCTTGGGTAGTGGAAAATATGTATTTTTCACGATTTATGCAAAATGAAATTACAAGAGCTCCGTATGCTACTACACTTCTGGTCGCTTTCTCTGCAATATTTGCAACACTGTCAACCTTGATTGGCGGTGCATTATGTGACAGAAAGGGTAAAAGAAAAGTTTTTATTTGTTGGGGTTATGTTGTATGGGGCTTTACTATTATGATGTTTGCCCTTGTTCCTATGCAGCCAAGCGCTGACAAGGTTTTGCCTATGGTAATTCTTGTTGTTGCAATGGACTGTGTTATGTCAATTATCGGCTCAATCAGTAATGATGCAGCCTTTAATACATGGATAACAGATATTTCCAATACTTCAAACAGAGCCAGAGTTGATACTGTTCTTGCAATAATGCCATTAATTGCTCTTGCAGTAGTTTTTGCAGGCTTTGACGGTCTGACTAATGCTACCGCAACAACTGATGACTGGAAAAAGTTTTTCATGATTTTAGGTTTGATACCTACTGTCGGCGGTGTAATCGGTCTTTTCATCATGAGAGATAAAGCAGGAATAAAGCCTAATAAAGAGAATTCATTTATCTCTGATTTTACTTATTCCTTGCAGCCTAAGGTAATAAAAGAAAATAAGATGCTTTATGTTTGTCTTGCAGGTAACATGGTGTCTGCAATAGCTTATCAAATATATGTTAATTATCTTTTCAATATTGTTGAGGGAACTCTTGGAATTACAGATTACATAATTCCTGTCGGTATTATAATGGTTATATCTGCTGTCGGCTCTGTAATTGTTTCATCAGCAATGGATAAATACGGAAAGAAACATTTTTATTATCCTACGATTATAGCAGGTATCATTGGATGCATCGTTGTGTGGTCATCGAAATTCCTTATCGGTAAAAATGAGACCGCTCTTATCGGAGTTCTTATAGTCGGAGGTATTCTGATTATAGGTGTAAGCCTTATTAATGCCGGATTGTTTACCGCATCATACCGTGATTATATTCCGAATGGAAAAGAAGGCTTGTTCCAGGGCTGCCGAATGGTTATGTATGTTCTTATTCCTATGATTATAGGTCCGATACTTTCTCAGATAATTATCAATTTGTTTAATAAAGGTGTTCCGGAAAATGAGATTGTTTATCCTATGGAGCTGTTTCTTGTAACAGCTGTTGTAATGCTCTTCTGCTTTATTCCTGCTAAAATAGTAAGGGATAACCAGCCTAAACAGCATGATAAGCTAATGAAAGAACTTGAAGAAAATTAAATAACAGACAAAAGGGATTGCTTTTTATATGCCGTAATGAAGGTTTCAAAATTTTCATTATGGCATTTTCTTTTTATTATATTATAACATTTTTATATTGCAATGATATTATATTTATGATATAATAAATGAGCCAAATAAATTATATTTTAATACTGTATAATGTTGTACACAAAATGAACAGGACTTGTTTTATCAAAAATACAAGCTCTGTTATAGTATCCTGTTCATTTTTGTACGGTAATATAATTTGTTTGGCGACAGTTGGAGCTATGTGTTTTTTTGCGTATGGCTTCGGCTGTACGCATTTTTTATTTTAGAGAGGAGGTGGAACGAATGAAAAAGCGTTTTCTTGCTATGTTTATGTTTGTAGTAATGGTAATTTCGGCAATTCCATTTTCTGCATCTGCTGCAACAAGTGCTACAGCTCCTATGAAAAGTAACTATACATGGTCTCAGTATGTTAACTGCAAATTATCTAATAGATTTAAAGATGGTACAGTAAGAGTAAGCATTGATAATTGGGGCGAAAATATTGACATCCAAATGCTCAAAGGTAATAAGGTAGTTTGGTCACAAAATAATACTATTAAATCAATTAACAAAAATGTTGCATATGTATATAGAGATTACTCATTAGGAAAGAACCAAAGTTCATACAATTTACAATTTAGATACAACAAATCCAAACATGTAAGTATGGGCGGAGTATATGTTAGTGCTGTAAAAAACGTTAAATCTGTTAGCATTGCATAACAAGCAACAGGGGCTGTTTTACACAGCCCCTAAATTTATGGGAGATTATATGAAAAGGTCATTAAGTTTTATTGCTTTATTAGTAAGTATTTCAATTTTATTATCTTCATGCAATTCTGATATTCAAATATTGAATTACAATTCAAATGAGTATGTTGATTTGTTTGATTATAAAAATATAGAAGTTCCTATTGGTTATTTAGAACTTGAGAATGAAGATATTGAACAAATAATACTAGTTGAATTATCTTCAAATGAGATTTATTTTCCTGTAAAAGATAGAACATTTGTAGTTAATGACGATATTATATTATTGGAAATAGAAGAAGAACAATTTTATTATTTTGTTGGAACTAATAGTTTGTCAAAAGATTTTGATGAAAAAGTTATCAGAGCAGAAATTGGAGATTTTATCGACTCGGAAAATGAATTAAGAATATTTTCTGCAAGATTATTAGGAATTTATAGAAATGTAAAAATCGATGATGAAGATTTTATTCTTGATTATTATGGCTATTCAAATAATCAAGAACTATTTAAGTTTTTAGAAAAAAGAGCTCAAAATGAAATTTACTATAATTATGTAATACAAGAAATTGAAAAAAAATCAATAATCAAAAGTATACCGAATGAAATAGATTTGGCAGTAAAAAAAGATATTAAGGAATTAGAAAAAGAATTGAAATCGTCGAATAAAAAATTTGATGATTATTTAAAAGATAATAATTTAACTGAAGAAGAACTTTATAATGACTTATTATATTATTATAAGCAATGTATGTTATTTAAAGCGGTTTTAGACAATGAAAATTTAACAATATCAAATAAAGAAATAAGAGAAGTTAGAGAGAATTCTAATTTGAGTAGTTATGATTCATATTTGAATATAGCAGAACAAAAATTAAAAGATGTAATTACTATTACATAAATTTATAATTGCTGAAATAAATAATCCAATGCAGATGAAAAATATGTTTTTATCTGCATTGGATTTATATCGTTTGTAACTTCTTTATAAAATTTTAGTATTATGTATAAATATAAACTATTAAATCCACTATGATATTTTTTAATTTAAAAGTGGTGTAGTAGTTAAGTTATCTTATGAAATTCATTTTTACTAAACTTTGTTACGGTCTCTATGCATTTTATCAGAAATCCTTTTTGTTTATTGTTTTGATTAATACTCAACCTTTAGTTTTTCTTCTGCCTCTGCAACCTTCAGCATTATTGCACATTCAATACGCTTTCTGTGCAGTTCACATCCGAATTCATAAACTCCGTTTACAGAGCCGGTTGTGTGATAAGCGTTAGCTGCACATCCACCCGAGCAGTAAAGCTTAGCAAAGCAGTCTTTGCACTCTTTGTGTGAATATACATTGCATGTTTCAAACTGTTCAAGAACCTTACTATTTGTAACACCGCTCCATATATCTCCGAGCAGGAATTTTTCGTCACCAACAAATTGATGGCATGGATATAATTCACCGTCAGGCGTTACTGCCATGTACTCAGTTCCTACACCACATCCTGAAACTCTTTTTACAATACACGGACCTGCATCAAGGTCAATCATATAATGATAAAAAGTAAATCCGTTTCCTTTGCAGTATCTCCTGAGCATTTCATCAGCAAGTATCTGATATTGCTCTTTAAGAACAGGTAAATCACTTTCTTTAAGAGCATATGGTTCATCAGGACTGCTTACTACAGGCTCAATGGAAAGCTCTTTAAAACCAAGATCAGCCATGTGTATAATATCACTGGCAAAGTCAAGATTGTTATGAGTGTAAGTCCCTCTCATATAGTAGTCTTTCTGATTTCTTGATTCGGCAAATTTTTTGAATTTGTTAACAATCAGGTCATATGAGCCTTTTCCGTTGGCGGATACTCTCATTGCATCATTAGTGGTCTTTCTTCCGTCAAGAGAAAGCACAACATTGCCCATTTCCTTGTTGCAGAAATCTATAACATCATTATTAATCAGCAGACCGTTTGTAGTGAGAGTAAATCTAAAATTTTTATTGTATTTTTTTTCTTGCTCTCTGCCGTACGCTACAAGCTTTTTGCATACCTTCCAGTTAAGCAAAGGCTCTCCGCCGAAAAAGTCGACCTCAAGATTTCTTCTTGTACCGCTTTGTTCAATTAAAAAATCAAGTGCTCTTTTACCTGTTTCAAAGCTCATCAGGCCTTTAGGACCATCATACTCACCCTTGCAGGCAAAACAGTATTTGCATGCAAGATTGCAGTCGTGTGCCACATGCAGACATATTGCTTTTATTACACCCTGACGTTTTTTGAATTCCTTTGCAGTTGCCTCAAAAGTATCTTTTGCAAAAAGTCTGCCATCCTTTATTAACTCTTCAATATCATCAAAGCACAATTCAATTTCTTCGTCTGTGACATCATCTTGGTCACTATATTTATCGAGTATGTATTTTTTTATTTCATCTTTGCTGTTATTTTCGTACATAGTTATAATGTCATACGCAACCTCGTCAACAGAATGAACACATCCGCTGTTCTGGTCAAGTATGATATTATAGCCGTTCATTTTATAAGCGTGTATCATATGCATTACCCCATAGAAAAAGGTGGGCATGCCCACCTAATTTCATTAGTATTTATCTTATTTCTTGAGCTGTTCGCATTTCTGGTTAGCTACTGAACAAGATGTTTTGCTTGCTGACTGGCAAGATGTCTGACATTCGCCGCAGCCGCCTTTTTTAGCTGATTCGCAAAGATTACGAGAGCTTAATGTATTAATTCTTTTCAAAAAGAACACCTCTTTCATTAATATTTAACATCAATATATTACATTATAATTGTATATTTGTCAATATACTAATATTTGACTTGGCAATAATCCGCTGTCACTTATAATATTTACACCTGAATCGATGTATTTTGTTATCAATTTTATAATTTTGTCTGTAATAAGCTCACCAGGTATAAGTATCGGAACTCCCGGAGGATAAGCGAAAACATATTCTGCCGAAACTCTTCCTTCACTTTCTGAAAATTTGTAAGTGTTTTTTCTGTCAGCGATATATGAATTAAATATTTTTTCAGGTATTTCTGCTTTTTCTGTAAATGGAATAAATTTACCGTTAATTTTGTCAATATCCTCTAATGCTTGCTTCAGTCTGCCGAAGCCTTCAACAGTGTCGCATACAGTAGAAATTAAAATAACATAATTAATTGTTGATGCCTCAGCTTCAATATTGTATTTCGTTCTTAGTATATCTGCAAACTCGACACCGCTGATATTTTTTGACATCAAAACAATTCTGCTTTTGTCATCATTTTTCAAGATTTTTATGCTGTTGAGGGAATTTGTAAATTTGTAAAATTCTTCAAGCATCTCAAAATATCTTATGAATTTATCCTTTGAATTTTTTAAAAAGTCAATGCATTTGTCAACGGATGAAAGTAAAATATAGCTTGGCGAACTGCTTTCAAATATGTCCATATACATTTTAACTCTGTCAGCATATGTTTCATTATTAATATGTATAACAGCTGTCTGTGTCAGCGCAGGCAGAGTTTTGTGAAGAGATTGTATTATTATGTCACCGTTTTGCTTAGCAGGAAATTTACTGCTTATTCCGAAATGAGCACCATGTGCACTGTCAATTATCAAAGGTATATCACATTTTATGTTACTTATAAAACCCTCGTACGTAGGTGAGGTGATAACAACAGCACATGAATTAGGATTGTTTTTTATTGCCTCATCAATACTTTTCTGGCTGATATATGTGTAAACACCGAATTTACTGTTGTATTCAGGCTCAACATATTTTACGTCAAGCTCATTTATATAGCAGGCATTATAAACAGATTTGTGGCAGTTTCGTGCAATTATTATTTTGTCTCTTTTCCTGCATACAGCACTTATTGCCGATAAAATACCACAGGTAGATCCGTTTACTGATATAATGCTCTTTTTGCTGTTATATATTGCGGATAAATCCTTTTCCATATCAGCAATTATGCTGCATGGATTGTGAAGATTGTCAAATCCGTCAATTTCAGTTATATCAATTTCAGCACCAATTATATCAAATTCTGAATTTCTCTTGTGACCAGGCATATGAAACGGATAGCTGTTCAAATTTTTTAGCTTTTTACTTAATTTCAATTAATTTTTTTCCTTTCTCATATTGTTATATCCTAGAATTATATACCCTGCAAATATAGGCATAAGCTCAATAAATGCTGTTTCCTTATAGATTATCAAAAGTATCAAATCAGTTAAAAGAAGTACGCAAGTAATTGTCATCATAATATATTTTTTAGTAAGCAAAAATAATAAAAATACTGTTATACCGGTTACAAGGGAAAAGGTCATTGATCCTATGCAGTGCAGCATATATTCAGTGTGTTTAGAGTAGTCAAAATCAAATATAATAGTCATCATCATACCGATTGCTGAAATTGCTATTAACGCTATATAAAATCTGTATTTAGTTTTGCTGAAACCTATAATTAGATTTATTCCAAGGCTTGCAAGTGTCATTAATCCCCAAATTGCAAACAGCAGTGGATGCTCAAGTCCTATTTTTGACATAGCTGATTCGTTTCCGATAAATCCACCAAAATTTGCATAGCATAAAGAATAAATTGCGGTAATTGCAGGCAGAATAATGCATAAAAATTTTTTCATAATTTCACCAAATAAATTATAGCATAATAAATTGACATTTCAAGACACTTGTGGTATTATTCTATTGCTGATTAGAAATTTCAGCAGACTTTTTAATTGTGGATTAAGCCGAAAAGTAAGTTTATAACTGAAAGTAAGCTCCGCCTCGGATGTCCTCGTCGTGTAAAATTTAGAGGATATAAAATTGAATACGCAGGAGTGGCGGAATGGCAGACGCGCTAGATTCAGGTTCTAGTGAATGCAAGTTCATGTGGGTTCAAGTCCCATCTCCTGCACCAAAAGACAAACAGGTTTTAACTCTTGTTTGTCTTTTCTATTTGTCTTTTCAGCAAAGAATAAAGGCTGCAGACGTATCTTAATTGATATGTCTGCAGCCTTTTTGTATGAAAATGTGCAGTTTGGTATAAAAAACGTGCAGTTTAGCAATTATTATGGACAAAATATAAGTCTTTATTATATTATTTTATTGGTGTATAATATAATTCAGGAGAAAAGGCAATGAATAAAAATTATGAAATAAGAAAAAGTAAAAAGATATTATGTGTAATATTGTCAGTGATAATTGCGTTTAGTACATTTGTTACAATGACATTTGGAAATCTTTTATTATCAGATAAAATTGATTTTCATAATTTGATTACAGCGGAAGCTGCTACACCTAATGTTAAATATTATAGATATAATGAACTTGTAGGGCTATACAAAACAGATTATGCCAACACTGAAAATATTCAATATAAGATAGGAGAAAATGGCGAATGGAAAAAATATTCTGTTCCTTTCTCTATTCCTGCATTTCAAACTACAAGGATATATGCACGATTAGGCTCATCCGGTACAGCAGTGTATCAGGATTTCTCTACTACAAGTAAAGCATTAGGAGTCTACACGGAAAGTAATACAGATTTTGATTTTTCATATAATGGTGTAACTTTTGAATATTCAAGGTCATATAATAGTGCTGATGAAAATTGGTTTGACTCAATTGATAGTTATGTAAGTCTATCAGATAACTTTGCGCAAGTCACTATGCCTGATAATACAATTTATAATTTTGTAAAAACAACTGATGATACATTTATTGATGAATTGTATGGCTATTCCCTGAAAAAACAATCAAATAAATATGTTTTGTTATTAAATAATTACTATTATACTTTCTCTTTGAGTTCGGGCAAATATTATCTATCTGAAATAAAAGATAATTTCAATAATAAACTGGACCTTAATCGAGAGGTTACACTTGTTGATTTTACAATTTCAGATCAAACAGGACGCTCTTTTTCTATGAAAGAGTATTATCAAATTTGGAACGGAAATAGTTTTAACAGAGATATAACTGATCCTAACGGCAATATATTAAATTATTCAATGACCGGCGATACATGGAATTATACTACTGTTACAGATCAGGCAGGGGTATATTTAGGTCAATATGAATATACAAACAACAAACTTACAAAGAGTAATGATAAATCAATTGAATATTATGACAATGGCAGATTAGAGCAGATTACATACGCTAACGGCTCATGGATTAAGTATACCTATGATGATGCTCACATGACATATACTACACTTACATCATCAGATGAAACCACAAAGACAGTGTATAACGACGCCTTTCTGCCTGTGGAATATACAGATGAATACGGAGTGGTAACATCATATGAATATGATGAATATTACAGAGTAAAAACAGAAAAGACAGGTGACGAAACAACAAGCTGCAGCTATGACTCCAATGGTAATATAATATCATATATAACAGGCAATGCGGACAATGATGCATATTATACATATGATTCAAAGGGCAATGTAATAAGAGAGCAGAATGGCAGCAGCTATACATATTATACTTACGATAATAACAAAAATGTATTAGTAAATGCTTCTCTGAAGGATGATTATGAAGGTGAAGCTCCGTCAAACTATGATGCATCACTTGAATGCTTTGAAAAAACAGAGTATACTTATGACGATAAAGGCAGAGTAATCGGGGAAGAAAACAGCGATGGAGCAGTATATCGGTATGAATATGACATCAGTGGTAATGTATCAAAGGAAATATATACATATATAGAAAATGATGAAGAAAAAACTGCTGTAACTTCATATACATATGATGATATGGGAAATCTTCTGACAACAGTATGTGATAAAGATACCGCATCATATATCTATGATAAAGCAGGCAGAACACTTCTTTGCGAAGAAAACGGCGAATATACCAGAACGGTATACGACGAATACGGCAGAGTGATTCAGGAGATAGGTGCAGAAGATTACGATGCATCAAAAGACAGCTTGCCGACTGAAAATAACTATTCCGATGCCAACGTCGGAGCAAGATATTATTATGCCGAAAACGGAAACCTTGAAAAAGAAATAAACTGTATTGACGTGGCAACATACTATAAATATTATGATAAATCAAGCACAGTAAAAACAGAAGCCTTTGATTTGTATAAATATGAGTATAAACAAAACGGTGATTTGCTGAATGTGTATATAGGCGGAAAAACAAATGCTGACGGAAGCTATGCCGGCGGAAATCTATATGCTCAGTATAATTACAACACTGATAATGATTACCTTGAAAGTATTGAATACGGCAACGGTCAGACAGTAAGCTATACCTACAACAACTTTGGGCAGGTGCTTACGCAAAGCCATCAGTATAGTGACTCATCACCGGAAGAAAAGCAGTTTGAGTATATATATGCGGACGCTGAAAGGGAAGAGGATTCAAAGCTTTTAGCAAAGTATGACTATAATATCAGTCAGAAAACAGTATATAATAACGAAGTTGTAGAAATCTACAATCTTTCATTTGATGAAAACGGCGAAGAAATTCTAGAACCATACTATTCATACGAAAATATAGAATCCAAAGAGGCAGAAAATGAAACCAAAACCAATGCAAAGCTTGTCGAAAGCTACGGCAATATGGTTATCATATCAGAGCAGACCGAAAATTCAGATGTTTTCAAAAAAGACAATGAGGTGCTGTTCAGCTATAACAGCAATATTGAAAGTGATAGTCTTGCTTCGACAGATATAGTTGACAATAACGGAAAGACAATCTTAAGCACATCATATTCATATAATGAAAAAGGATATGTTGAGGAAATAAAAACAAAATTACGTGATGACAATTATGCGCTGTCATCATATAAATATGATGATAACGGACGTGTAACAGAATATCATTATAACAGCAAAGAGTGTAATTGGATTGAAAACTATGAAGCATATTATACGTATGACGCTAAGGGACAGCTGGTTAGAGAAGATAACAGCAATTCTACAATGGTGTATGAGTATGATAAGCGAGGAAACGTAAAGTCAGTCAAAACATATGATTTTACAAGAGGCGAGATAACCGAAAAAGCCAATGAGACAGGTAAAATTGATCTAGAGTATGAAAATACAGCGTGGATTGATAAAATAAATACAGCATTTGATATGCCTGTATTGTATGATGAAGCAGGAAATCCTGTAGAGCTTGCAGACTGTGATTTCAGCTGGACAAACGGAAGACAGCTTGAAAAAGTAACCGCCAGAGACACAGGGGAAGTATTGACTTCATACACTTATGATGAAGATGGAATCAGAACAAGTAAAACAGTAAACGGAAATACAACCTATTTCACAACGATAGACGGAAGAGTAACCTCGCAGTACACAGTAGATGAAAACGGCGAAAAAGTGCATGAAATGAACTTTTTCTACAGCAGTGAAAATGAGGTAATCGGTGCAGAGTGCGACGGAAATATGTATTATTACATCAAGAGTGCACTGGGAGATGTAGTAGGAATAGTAAATGAAGATAACAGTACATATATAACAGGCTATAACTATACAGCATGGGGAAATATTTATTATGAAACAATAAGCGGATTTTCCGAAGAAGAATACTATGTAATTTATAATAACCCTATGATGTACAGAGGCTATTATTTTGACATGGAAATCGGTTCATATTATCTTCAGTCAAGATACTATTTTGCTCCATTCTGCAGATTTCTTAATTCCGACCTGCCTGAATATGCAAAGGTGCAGAAAGACGATTATGCAGGCACAAACCTCTTTGCATACTGCTGTAATGATCCTGTGAATAATGTGGATCCAAGTGGATGTGTATTGAATGAAGCAGAATTATTATCATATTTTATTGAAGATAAATTGTTAGTACGTAAACGAATTATCAAAAGAGGAAAAACATATACTGATAAAACTGGTATGAAAGTTAGAGAAGTAAAATTTAAAAACATTTTTACTACTGAATTTGTACGAATTTCGTACGGTAAAAAGAATCAATGGAAGAAGTCGGTAGATTTACTGAAATCCTACAGTGCACCAACTATTAACACATATTTTAATGTTTTTGGTGAATCTTTATTAACCATGTCGGAGAGTGATGGTGTAAGTCTGGGAGCAGCGTTAGTGTCATTTGCAGTAGTTGCAATATCATTAACTAAATATGCAATAAAAAATAAATCTTTGACGGACTATTACAATTTAGTCTGGGGAAAAAAGGGACTTGATCCAAAAAATAAGCAAGGATATTATTTAATTAATGTATCTAAAAATAAACAATTGAATGGTTGGTATGTAATAAAAGTAACGGGAAGAGGTTATAAAAAATTATGACAAGAAGAGTCTCTTTAATAGTATCTGTAGTTAGTATGTTTTTTGGAATTATATTGTTTTTCATATCTTTTTTTAAAAGCTACAGTTCAGCGGAATTAACCCTTATTGACAATATTAATGGGTTATGTTTGATTTATGTTTTAAGATATATATCACTTTGCCTTGTTTTATTTGGTGTATCACTTTTATTATACTTGATTGTATTAAGAGTAAAAAAATATAAAGTCAATAAATGTTTGCTTTCTGTTCTTACGATAATATTCATTACATTTAGTATTATTTCTGTTGTACTCCCCATTTCAAATTATTCATCAAATATACAGTTTGGAGAAAATGTTATTAGTGATACAATATATAAAGATATGTTACCATATTATAATGATATGAATAAAATGGCAGATAATTCTTTATATTTATCAGTTGAAAAAAATAAAATTTTCAGCACTGAATATCTTGAAATACAAAGTTTTTGCGATTTTAATGATGAAACTGTTTTATATGATGTTAAGTATTGTAAGTCGAAAAGCAGATTGGTTCTTTGGCAATTTACAGCAGAAAATACTATGTTACTTGATTATGAAATTACAGATTATGGTAATTTCAATAATACATCATATAGAGTTTATAAGAATAATGATAGTAAAGTTATAATGATATCTTCAGATGAATCATATTGTGTTTTTAATTTGTGTAATATAAATGCAACAGAGCAAAATGATTTTGTTGAAGACATTTATAGTGTTTATGAGAATATAAAACAAGCATGTTAGAAAAACAAATTAAATGAGATAAACATATAATTAATATGGATTTGTTTGTAAGGAACTAAAATGTCCGGTAGGATAAATACCTGAGTAAATTTTTAGTTTATTGATACAGTTGTAATATATACTGTTTGTCAGTTTTTTATGGCTCATCAGAAAATCAAATATATTGTGTTGAAATTGATGAAAATATAGTAAAATAACTCCGCAGATGGAAGATATAAAATCACCATCAGCAGAGTTTATTATTCTTTCAATAGTTTTATTAAGTTTTCGGTTGAAAGGCATTTGGCGATTTCATCAGTTTTTTATATCTGTCCATATTATACTGCGAATGCTCTGTTCCTTTGCTCCACAGATGGATTGTCCAGCTGTCATTTCCAAAGAACTCTGAAATAAGCACACCTACTGCTGCCGTTTTTATCTTTGATAGAACATATCATATTTTTTATTATGCACATACAGGAAGTAGAAACGGTAAAAAGAAAAAGTATGATATTAGAAAAATTAGAAACAATAAGGTTCAAACATGTAAAAATGCAAATGGTAAAATTTGCAACAAGGAAGAGAATGTTTATGCAGATGTGGCATATACATTTGTTCAATACACTAATCCTACTATATACATATGTACTTTGTATTGAAGGAGATGTAGAATTATGAATAAAAAATTAAAGTATATTTTATTATTTATCTTGATTGTTGCGTTCTTAATTGCTTCATATTTTTCTATAGCTGTTATTAGTAATAAACATTTTAATGATGAAATGTCAAAGATTGTAATTAATATTGATATTGATATTGATAAAATTACTGATAATAAAATAGAAGTGAACTTTATGATTGATAATAAATCAAAATACGATATATTGGTTTATTGTAATGACGGTGAATCTAAAGAATATTTTCCACTTAGTATTGATGCACTTGAAATTGGAGAAGAAATCGCTTCAACTGTTCAGAGTAAAAGTGAAAATATATTTGGGTATACAATTGATTGTAATACTGTTGCAGAGGCTGAAGAATTGTACGATAAACTTTTATCTGAATTTTTTACGTTTAAGATTAAATGTGATAATGATAATGGGAATTCTGATAGAAGTTATATAATTCAAAAAAAAATTAAGGTATAAATATCTATTATTTGACGTAGGAGTAGCTAGAGGCTGTTTATAAAAATGATGCATTAGTTGATAAAAAAATATAACGAATAAGCTTTATTCGTACAGAGACAGCAATGAAAACTATACATCCGGATTTGTAAATCAATATGATGATAAAGGTAAAATTATAGCATCAGGGTTTGATGAAGTTTCACAATTCTACACCTATAATTCGAGCAATCAGATAGTTCGTGTTGACAGCAAATTAGACAGTTCATATACATCAACTTATACTTATGATGAATGAGGAAATGTTTTAACAAAGAATATTTATAGATATACAAGAAATAATGAGATAACTTCAAAACCAAGAAAAACGATTAATTTTACCTATGCAGAGAACGGCTGGAAAGACCAGCTGACAGCAGCAAACGATGACGAGCTGACATATGATGCAAACGGAAATGTGATGACGTATGGTGATAAAACATTCACATGGACAAGCGGCAGAAATCTTGAAAGTATAACAGACGGAGAGAACGAATACAGCTATACATATGATGAAAACGGAATCAGAACAAGCAAAACAGTAAACGGTGTAACAACATACTACACAACAAAAGATGGTGTTATTCTGTCACAGACAGACGGAACTGACACAATGTATTTCCAATATGATCCAAACGGAACACCGCTCGGATTTACATATAACGGCTCACAGTATTTGCATATGACAAATCAGATGGGAGACGTTATAGCAATAACAGATACAATCGGAAATATAATGGCGTCATATATCTATGATGAATGGGGAAATGTAAAAAATATCATTAAAGCTGATTCAAGAATTGAGGAGCAGCTGCGGCTTGCAAAAGCAAATCCGATAAGATATCGCGGATATTATTGTGATGCCGAAACAGGATATTACTATCTCCAATCCCGCTATTATGATCCTTCAATCTGCAGATTCATTAATGCCGATATTCCTCAAATAGCAAAACAAGCAAAAGATAATTCTATAGGATTAAATCTATTTACATATTGCAATGATAATCCTATAAATAATAGTGATCCTTCTGGAATGTTAGCAGGAATTTTGACTGCATCATCTATTGGAGCAATATTATTAGCTTTAGTTGCCGCTATAGGCATAACTTGGGCATTATCGACAATAATTAGCAGAATAGATTATTCTTTTGTTGCTGATATGTTAAACAGTTTAAGTTCAACATATAAATTGAAATATGCTGTAATTAAAACATTAGTTGTAACTTCTATAAGATCGGCTTATTCTTATGCAAAACGTATCGCTAAAACAACTGCAAAGGCTGTTTCAACGGCAATTTCAATTGCTGTTGCAGACGCAAAAGTAAAAACTATTGTAAAAAACGATAGACGTTATGACTATTGGGTTGCCTATATGTCTCATGGTGTTTTGATATTAGGAAGTCGATTATCTAATAATTCGGCTATATCAAGAATTCGTAAAGGGTTAAATGTTATGTCAAGAAATCAAAGTTACGCTAAATCTGCTGCATACATAGCTGGTGGCAACAGAAAACCTAAAGGACCAGAAAAACATGGAAGTTTAGGACAGGGTTATTATTGGCATTATCATATCTATAAACACAGTAGCAATTCTCATGTTTTCTATATTTAATTATATGGTGATATATTATGATAGTCAGATTAAATTTTGATATGTTTTATACAATTATAAAAGTGGCAGATATTTCTGAAAAAGAATTAAAAAAAGGTTTGTATAACCAATTTGAAAAATGGCTAAAAAAACAAAAATGTTATACAGAGAAAACAGGAATGACTACTGGGTTAAGTTATGACGATACAGCTGTAATTCAATGGTTAAAGGAAACAAAATTTATAAATAGTAACATCGAAATATTAGAAAAGCATAAAAACATTGATGAGCAAAGTTCATATAATTTTGATTTAATACTATATTTTTAAAATCATAACAATATAAATTATATTGCTCTAACAGGGCTGGGGAAACTCAGCCCTGTGTATAAAGTTCTGTACATATGATGCACGCAGCAATATTATTTTCAGGAAAATCTACAACCATACGAGAGATGAAAATATTACATCATCTCCGATTGAAATAACAACATTTACTTATGCAAACAGTGGCTGGAAAGACCGGCTGACAGCAGTAAACAATGACGAGCTGACATATGATGCAAACGGAAATGTGCTGACGTATGGTGATAAAACATTCACATGGACAAGCGGCAGAAATCTTGAAAGTATAACAGACGGAGAGAACGAATACAGTTATACATATGATGAAAACGGGATAAGAACAAGCAAAACAGTAAACGGTGTAACAACATACTACACAACAAAAGACGGTGTTATTCTGTCACAGACAGACGGAACTGACACAATGCATTTCCAATATGATCTAAACGGAATACCGCTCGGATTCACATATAACGGCTCACAGTATCTGTATATGACAAATCAGATTGGAGACGTTATAGCAATAACAGATACAATCGGAAATATAATGGCATCATATATCTATGATGAATGGGGAAATGTAAAAAATATCATTAAAGCTGATTCAAGAATTGAGGAGCAGCTGCGGCTTGCAAAAGCAAATCCGATAAGATATCGCGGATATTATTGTGATGCCGAAACAGGATATTACTATCTCCAATCCCGCTATTATGATCCTTCAATCTGCAGATTCATTAATGCCGATATTCCTCAAATAGCAAAACAAGCAAAAGATAATTCTATAGGATTAAATCTATTTACATATTGCAATGATAATCCTATAAATAATAGTGATCCTTCTGGAATGTTAGCTGTTACAACCTGCATAATAATTGGTGCCGTTGCAGGTGTAGTGATTGGTGGTGCGGCTGGTTATGCATTATCACGAATCTTAAGAGTACCGAAGGATAAACGTTGGAAATATGTTGTTGGTGGTGCTGCAATTGGCGCCGTAATTGGTGCCTGTGTTGGTTATGCTGTAGGTGCAGCAGCTGCTGGATCAAGTGGTATAGTTTTATGGTCAGGTGGCGGAATGAATGGTGCTGGTGGAACTGCTGCAAATTTTGCGGCAAAAAATGGTTTGAAAACACTTGAAATGACTAAAAAAGGAAAACTATTATCTGCAATGAATAAAGCTGCAACCAAGGTTTTAGGTTCCAATAAAGGATATAAATTTATGAAACCATTTTGGGAAGCATCATCAAAACAATTTGTAAAATCGGCTGTCGGAAAACAAACATATGTTAACGTGTTTATTAAAGTATCTGTTTTTAGTAGCGAAAGCATATTTGCTCAAATAGAATACAAAATTGTTAGAGAGACCGGAATGAAAATCATTTAGCATTTTATTAAATAATATTAGGGGTTACGATAACATGAGTAAGTTAAAAAGAATAATCAATAACTGCATTCTTAATGTAAAAAAATCAAATGTAAATTCAATTCCTAGTATTTTTGCCACATACTACTATGGTAATTTCAAAGTTAATACCGGATCGCTTGTAATAGTATACATTTTTGAAACTGATTCTAATTTAAAAATGGCTCATAATAATGGATTAACTAAAAAAATTGAAAAAGAAACCAAAGAGAATTTGATTAATAATGGCTATCCTATAGACGCATTTACGCAGGAAAGAAGTAATTTATCAGAACAAACCTTTTTGGATAGATTGAATAATCCTAAAGTCAGTATTCTGTTTATTTCTAATCAGCGTGTGCAAGAAGAAGCTAATGGTATATTATTTGAGTATTTGAAATAGATTAACATAAGGGGGAATGTAAAAAATATCATTAAAGCTGATTCAAGAATTGAGGAGCAGCTGCGGCTTGCAAAAGCAAATCCGATAAGATATCGCGGATATTATTGTGATGCCGAAACAGGATATTACTATCTCCAATCCCGCTATTATGATCCTTCAATATGCAGATTCATTAATGAGGATTTGGCACAATTTGCACAAAACTCAAAAGAAATATCTACAGGAATTGATTTGTTTATTTAGTGGCTAAAAGAGACTAAATTTATAAATACTGAATTGAAATACTAGAAAAACACAAAAATATTGCTGAGAAAAGCTCATTCGTTTTTGATTACATACTATATTTTTGAAATCATAAAAATATAAATTGAATATTAATTCAACAATGTATATATGTACATTGTATTATAAAGAGATATTAAAAGGAGTTTTGTTAAATGGCACAAGAAACTTATTATTCTGGAATAACATATTTTCTATCAATTGCATTACTGTTTTTTTGGGGAATCCATTTATTAATGAAGTTAGTAAATAGAAAAAGAAAAAACGGAACATATGATTATTGGGGTGACAAAGGTGAGTTTATAATATCTTTAGGAATAATAGGACTAATACTATTTATTTTATACTCATCATACAAAAGTTTTGCCGTTGCATTTTATTCAATTACCCAAATAGTTTTAATTTTCTGTGTTTTAGTCAGTACTTTAACATATTTTTTATTTGATTATAAAATTAATAAAAAGATAGATATTTCTGTCAAGAAATACAAAATAAGTAAATTATTCACAATAGTAAGTATCTTATTGTTATTATTTATTTCTTACATAAAATGCACATATTAAGGTAATTTATATATTGCCACTATATACTCTTTTATTTGTTATAATACTATGAATAGAACTTCATAAAAAAGGCTGAGTTTTCTTAGCATGCTATTATAATACAATAATAATATTTTATATTGAAATAAAAAATAACTCCACAGGCATAGTGATATAAAATCACCGTCAGCGGAGTTTATTATTATTTCAATAGTTTTATTAAGTTTTCGGTTGAAAGGCATTTGGCGGATCTCAGCAGTTTTATATATCTGTCCATATTGTACTGCGAATGCTCCGTTTCTTTGCTCCAAAGATGGATTGTCCAGCTGTCATTTCCAAAGAATTCTGAAATAAGCACACCTACTGCTGCCATTTTAATCTTTGATAGAACATCGTAGTCATTTACAGCCTGAAGAAAATATCTGAAAATGAAATATGATGCAATATTTTCATAAAAAACATTATTTTCAATAGGCTTTATTTTGCCATTGTCAACCTTTTGTGCCCATTCAGGATTAATTAGCTCAGGGTTTTTGAAAATATCAAAAAACTCGATATCATCAAACGGTTCAGGATAATTCTCCAAATCCTTCTGCCACTCTTTACCGATTTCTAACAGCTCAATCAGCCTTTTACTGATAGGTTTATTCCTGTTTTGAATAATTTCAAATGCTGTTTTTCTTGCCTTTGTAAGATAAAAGTATGTTTGTGCATCAATATCATTAAGTGCAGGCAGTTCGTCAAGAAAATCATCAGTAAATCTCATAGGTTCCCGCAAATTATACATCATGTCTGATGCAACGGGGCAGGAGAATGATATTCCCATTTCTCTTGTTCCGCCGAAGTCATTAATAAATCTGGGGAAAGTTCTGCATGTATATGGTGTATGTTCACCGCCGATTGCTATATGCATATCACATAAGTTTTCACTGTTAAGAAAAGGACAGCGTTTTTTTTCTGCCAGTCTGAAAATTGTGTTGCCAAATTCATCCTTGTCAAGAACATTGTCTATTTTTTTACGGATATCGCCGCTCAAAGTTTTATAATAGTTCAAAGATTTTTCATCTGCATCAACTTCCCAGCCCTGACAGCATGAGTCAGGACAATCACCGGCAATGCATTTGAAATTCTTGTAAAAGGACGGAGTTCTTAAAATCATTTTGTACCTCGGAAATCAGATAATATTAAAATTAATCGTTTTCAAAAAGCGGAGTAGAGAAGTAGCGTTCTGCCGTATCAGGAAGAACTGTTACAACTGTTTTTCCTTTCCCAAGCTTTTTAGCCAGCTTTTTTGCAGCTGCTACGTTTGTACCGCTGCTGATTCCGCACATCAAACCTTCAAGCCTTGCTAAATCCTTTGATGTATTGATTGCTTCGTCATCAGTTATGATGCATATATCTTCATAAATATCCTGATTTAAAATATCCGGAATTACACCGTCACCGATACCCATTTGGTTGTGTGTGCCAACAGTTCCTCCAGCGAGTATTGCAGCATTTTTCGGCTCAACTGCCCATATAGTAATATTCGGGTTTTGTGCCTTAAGAACTTCTCCTATGCCTGTGATAGTTCCGCCTGTACCGATTCCTGAACAAAAGCCGTCAATTCTGCCTGCAACCTGTTCAAGTATTTCGAGTCCTGTGTGATGTCTATGTACCATTGGATTAGCAGGATTTTCAAACTGTTGCGGAATAAATACATTAGGATCTTCATCCCTCATCCGCATTGCTGTTGCAAGACATTCCTCTATACAGTCTCCAATATTACCGGCATCATGAATAAGCACAACCTTAGCACCATAGTGTTCAACAAGCATTTTTCGTTCGTGGCTTACCGAATCAGGCATAATAATTATCGTTTTATATCCTTTAACGGCACCAACAAGGGCAAGGCCAATGCCTTGATTACCGCTGGTGGGTTCGACAATGATGGTATCTTTATTTATTAATCCCTTTGCTTCAGCATCACAAATCATGTTGTATGCAGTTCTTGTTTTTATAGATCCGCCCACATTGAGACCTTCAAACTTAACATATATATCAGCAGAATCTTCGTCCGCCATTTTATTCAGCTTAATCATGGGAGTATGACCAAGCGCTTCAAGCACATTATTATAAATCATAAAAAACCTCTTTCGTCTTATGTTTTGACAACATAGTAAATTATATTATTTGTATACTCTTGGTATTCTCGGATTAACCATAAGTGGAGATATGTCTACACTAGCTGTGTCACCGATTTTAACATCACTGCCTGTAATGTCAACTGCAGTATGGCTCAGTCCTATTTCACCAATAACACTGTACATTCTGCCGTTAATTTTAACATAAAGCTGCTGCTTTTTCAAAAACTTTTTCAGCTGAGAAAGCACAGAATGAAAATCTGCAATTTCTTTTTCCTTTGTAAGTCCGAAGCCATCATAATGACCGATAGGAATAATTGCAATTTTAGTTTCTCTTTTGGTAACAAAATGACCGTTGTAGCCGATTGGATACCCTGACGGAACATTTTTTATTTCTATTACATCTGCTTCAAGCGAACCAAGTCTGTTAAGACCTGTGCTTTTTTGTGTGATTACCCTTCCTGTAAAAGCAGAGCCCAGACGCACGCTATCGAGACATACATCCTCAACGTTAAGAAGAGCGGGGGAGTTTGCACAGTGAATAATACCTACATCCTTGCCTGCATTTTTTATTTGTTTCATTGTATCTTTAAAAAGTGTAAGCTGAGCTTTTGTAAGTTCTCTGTTTGTAAAAGCAGATGAAAAATGAGTGTAAGCGCCTATGAATTCAAGATTTTCAAAATCATAACATTTTATTGCATCTTCGATTTCACTGGGCATAAAGCCATATCTTCCCATACCAGTGTCAATTTTCAGGTGACATTTTGTTTTTACACCCAGTTTTTTTGAAACATCGTTTATTACCGATGCACTGTTAAAAGAGCCTATTGTTGCAATGCATCCGTTTTCAACTATTATTTCTGCTTCTTCTTTAATACAGGTTGAACGCATAACAAGTATGTCTTCTTCATTCAGCATGCCTTTGAGTTCTTTTATGTCGTCAACCTCTGTCACGGCAAATGTCTTTATACCGCTTGCCTTGAAAACAGCAGTCATTTCCTTGATTCCGAAGCCGTATCCGTTGCCTTTTACCACTGCAATAATCGGAACCCCTGCTCTTTCTTTAATCAGTTCAATATTTTCTTTTAACAGCGCCTTATCTATAACGTATCTGCTCATTTTATTTTTACCTATCTTATTTTCTCAAGTATCTTCATGCCTGTGTTATATAAGTTATAAACAGGCTTGTTAATAATATAGTCAAATTCACCAACAAATTCTTTCATATATCCGCCGAAGCCGTGCTTGAAGCGCCACAATCCATAGTGAGAATTATCAGGATTCTGACAGTCGCCTGAAATACCGCCGAAATCATAAAGTTTGCATCCGCATTCCATACCCCACTGTATCATTGCCCACTGCAGTGCGTAATTAGGATATACGTTTCTGTGTGAATTTGATGAAGCACCATATTGATACTTCATAACATTCTGTCCCCATTTTATTGCAAGAGTTCCTGCAATAGCTTTGCCATCATAGTAAGCCATATAAAGTCTTGCGTCATCTGTCATGCAGTCCAGTATTTGTTCAAAATATTCT
This sequence comes from Bacteroides sp., assembly GCA_023665085.1. GTDB lineage: Bacteria > Bacillota > Clostridia > Oscillospirales > Acutalibacteraceae > Eubacterium_R. The sequence goes on along the minus strand of JAMPEQ010000004.1, from coordinate 150,568 downwards.
TTAGGGCGGGTAGAGAAACCATCTCTTTCACCTGTTTCATTCATAATTCTTACAAAGTCATCAAGCGCTTCCTTACCGCAGATTTTTATTTCAACACCTTTTTTGCCTGCTTTTCTTATTCTATTTCTGTAATCAGACTTAAAGGTGAGCATTAACTCTTCTTCACTTAAATTATTGTAGTCAAAGCAGTAAACAAATCTTGGCTGAACATTTTCAAAATCCATGCATCCCGGATTAAGCTCAACAAAGCCCTTGTCGGTAATGTGCTTTTTGAATTCCTTGTTTTCAATAACAATTTCAGGATCAATTTTCAGACAGTAGGCTTTGTATTCTTTTCCTATTTCAAGAAGTCCGTCAAAAAGCTTGTCAAATGTATCAAAATCATTTTCATCACAAACAAAGCCTCGGCAGCAATACATAAGAGAATTTTTAATAACAGGAATAGAACGGATTAACACGCTTGCAGAGCCTTTTATATTACCATTTTCATCCTTGAGCATAATTGCTTCAAATTTCCATGCACTTTTTACTTTTGCCCATTTTGAAGAATGCTGAAAAAGTCCCTTAGGATGCTGTTTTATAAAGCTTTCATATTCGTCAAGATTGTTTTTATTTACCCTTACAATATTGGAATTTGTCATATTAATTACCATAGCCTTTCAGGTTATAAATAGTTTTATCATAAATCGTTAACAACTTACATTATAACAAATTGGTATGAGCTTGTCTATATTGACTTTTATACTAATTATATAATATAATACTTATATTATTTACTGGAGGTTTTTACCTATGGCTAAGGCAAAATTCAGATGGGAAGATCCATCTGTCATAAAAATAGGCAAAGAGGACGGGCATGCATTAATGATGCCCTTTGACAGCGAAGATCAGGCTGTTTCAGGTGAAGAAAGCGTATATAAAAAATCGCTTAACGGTATGTGGAAATTCTATTGGCAGAGAGGAATTAAAGATCAGCCTGACGGTTTTGAGTCTGTCGGATTTGATGATTCCTCATGGGGTGAAATAAAAGTGCCTTCAGTATGGCAGACTGAGGGGTATTCAGTGCCATATTATTATGCGAGTACATTTCCAAAGGCTATAAGCAGAAGCAAAAGTAAAATTCCAAGCATTGACCATAAAATGCAGGAAATAGGATTTTACAGAAGAAGCTTTTCCATAGATGAAAATTTTAATGACAGAGAGATTTTTTTGCATTTCGGTGCTGCAAAATCTGCTCTTGAGGTTTACGTGAATGGTGAGCTTGTTGGATATTCACAAGGCTCAATGACACCTCATGAATTTGATATTACAAAGGTTGTAAAACCCGGTGAAAACATTGTTTGTGCAAAGGTCTACAGATATAGTGACGGAACATATCTTGAAGATCAGGATATGTGGTGGCTTTGCGGTATTTACCGCGAGGTGTACATATATGCAGAACCGAAGGTTTGTCTGCGTGATTTTTATTTTAAAACTGACTTTGATGTTGATTTTAAGGATGCCAGTGTTAGTTTGGACATTTATCTTACGAATTATAATTACAACAGAGGTATTGCAAAGATTTCTGCAAAGCTTATATCAGATACTGCTTCTGCTGCTGTAACAGAGTTAGGTTCAGCTGAATTTAAGCTCAAAGGCGGAAAGGAATGTGTTTCATTCAATACAGATGTAAAATCACCGAGAAAGTGGTCGGCAGAACATCCAAATCTTTATACTCTTGTTATGACCTTGGAGCTTGACGGAAAGGTTATTTCTGTTAAAAGCTATAAGGTTGGCTTTAAGAAGGTTGAAATAAAAAATGAAAAAATCTATTTCAACGGTATGCCTTTGATGATAAGAGGTGTAAACAGACACGATTTTGATATGGACTGTGGCTGGGCAGTTCCAAAAGAAAGATATATACAGGACCTTGACATAATGAAGCAGAATAATATTAATTCTATCAGAACTTCTCATTATCCTGATGATCCTTATTTTTATGAGCTTTGCAATCAATACGGTTTTTACGTTATGGATGAGTGCGATCTTGAAAGCCATGGCGTTCGCCGAAAGGGAGTTCCGGGTTCTAATCCTATGTGGACAGAAGCTGCTGTTGATAGAATGGAGCGTATGGTGCTTCGTGACAGAAATAATCCATGCGTATTCATGTGGTCGCTTGGTAATGAAGCAGGTGATGGTGATAACTTTATGAAAATGAAGGAAGCCGCACTTAAGCTTGATGATACAAGACAGTTTCATTATGAGGGTGACTTTGATTTAACAAAAAGTGACGTAATTTCACGTATGTATCCTACTGCTGATATTATGGAAAAGCTGGGTAAAAAAGAACCCATTACAATTTCTCTCTACGACAATATTGCAAATCAGCTGGCAGCAGACAGCAAGCCAATAGCTGCAGAGATGTATGAGGGTAAGCCTGTTGTACTTTGCGAATATGCTCATTCTATGGAAAATTCTCTTGGTAATTTTCAGGAATATATGGATGATTTTGAAAAGTACGATAATATGTGCGGCGGTTATATCTGGGATTTTGTAGATCAAACACTTCACGTAAAGGATGAAAATGGAAATGACAATTACCTTTACGGTATTGATTTTGAGGGGCAGGAGCCTAAGCGCATCGTAGATATACCAAATACCACTGCAATGACAGGCTCAAACAGATATTTTTGTGCAAATGGTATTATCGGTGCTGACAGAGTGCCTCATCCACAGATAACGGAAGTAAAAAAAGTTTATCAGGAAATTAAAACAGAAGAATTCGACCTGAAAACAGGTAAATTCAGGGTGAAAAATAAATTCCTGTTCACAGATATATCCTCATATAAATGCAAGTGGAATATTAAGGCTGAGGGCGAATTAATTGGCAGCGGTGAGCTTGATAAATTTGAATGCGAGCCTTTGTCAGAAGTGTTCATTACAATTCCTTATAATTTTGAAGATCTGCCAAAGGACAAAGAGGTTGTACTTACAATTTCCTTCCATACAAAGAAAAAGACGCCGGGACTAAAATCAAATTATGAAATTGCATGGGATCAGTTTGTTCTGAATGAAATGCCTCAGCCTGCTGAAGAAGAGCTTGATGGAAAGCTTGAATACAGTTTAAAAGGCAAAAGGGTTGAAATAGAAAATAGTTTGATAAAGGTCGTTGTGGATAACGGCAGAATTACAAGCTATGTTATTGATGGCAGGGAAATGCTTGTTTCACCGATTATGCCAAGCTATTTCAGAGCACTCACTGATAATGATATAGATTTTCTTAATTTTACACCGCAGTTCACTTTCCTTCATCCTTATTATAAATGGCAGAGGGCTACAAAGGCATCGTCTGCTTTGAAAACGGAGATAAAAGAGGGCAATAGTAACTGTGTAGAGGTTCATATTGCAATGAAAACACCATTTTTAAGAAATTCTATAGTTACGTATAAGATTTATCCTGACGGAAAAATTTATATTTATCATTCAGCAGTGCCGGCTGCACCAATGCTTAAGTTTGGTTATCAGATGGCATTTAATAAAGATATGGAATATGTTAGCTGGTACGGCAGAGGTCCTGTTCCAACATATTGCGACAGAAAAACAGGTGCGAAGATAGATAAATATTCTTCAACTGTAACTGATCTTGAACACCGTTATATGCGTCCTCAGGAATCTTCCAACCGTACAGATGTAAGATATTTAACCATAACAGATAAAAGCGGAAAAGGACTCAGGTTTACATCGTATTTCGATGAGCCGTTTAATTTCTCAGCCTATCACTATACAACTGATGATCTTGAAAGGGCTACTCATGTAAATAATATTCCATACAAGGATATTACCACTCTCAATATTGACCATAAACAGCTTGGTGTCGGCGGTGATTTGCCGGGGCAGGCGTTTGTCCGTGAGCCGTATTTAATGAAAAAAGGAGAAAAGCAGGCGTACTCATTTGTAATTGAGCCTGTTAGATAATGATTATGAAAAGGGTATTTGCATTCATTGGGTTTAGTGTTGCAATTACCCTTTTGCTCTTAAATGTTATCCCTTTTTATTTTTCAAAATATATTGCAGTGACAGCAGCCATAATGTTTGTTGTTTCCATGCTGATAAATCCTATAAGAAAAGCAAAGGTCTTGCCTTTGGTTATAGGCAGTGTAATACTGGCTTGTCTGATTTTTATGTCAGTGTACACTTTTTCTGTTGAACCTCAGCTTGCACTTGATGAAACTACGCAGACTATTTCATTTTCCATTGTTGACATATCGCAGGAAAATGAAAAGGGCGAATATTGCTATGTGGTAAAAACCAATACGGTTGAGGACTTATATGCACCTCAGAAATTTAAATTAAGAGTTAAATCTGATAAGCAGATTGAAGCTGATTTTTATGATAATGTTACAGCAAGTGTAAAATTTTACAGCATTGCTGATAATCCGCTGAATTCCTATGGTTATTATGGTGACGGCATTTATCTGTCTGCAAAGGTTGATACAGTTTTTAATGTTGAGCAGAATGATAATAAGCCTTTAAATTACCAAATTATCCGGCTAAGGATTATGATTGAAAATCTGCTGAGCAAAACTTTTGAGGAAGATATAGGTGCTCTTGCTGCATCAATTTTAATAGGTGATGACAGTGATTTAAGTGATGAGGTTTACAATAATTTTAAAATCTGCGGTGTAACGCATGCTATAGTTGTGTCAGGGCTTCATACGTCATTAGTATGTTTAGGTGTGTATTTCATTCTTAAAATGCTAAATATGCCAAAGCTTCCGAGAGTGTTTGTAACTATTGCTGTTCTGATGCTTTATATTGCCCTTGCTGATTTTTCAAAATCTTCGGTTAGAGCAGGAATAATGGCTTTTGTACTGCTGATATCATGTCTGTTTAAGAAAAAGGCGGATGCATTGAATTCGCTTGGTATTGCAGTGTTCATTATGTGCTTTAATCCTTTTGCGGTGACTGATCCAAGTGCTGTATTATCTGTTTGTGCAGTGCTCGGAATACTTATTATTTATCCGCAGCTCAGCAAATACAGCACAAATTGTATAAAACTGATTAAGTTTATTCTTAACAGTGTTTTTATAACTCTTTCAGTTACAATTTCAATGCTTCCTGCTATGTGCATTTATTTTGAAGGTGTAAGTCTTGTCGGTGTTGTTCTTAATATACTGTTTATTCCTATTCTGCAGATTGCTCTTTGCTCTGTTTTGCTGTTTGTTGTTTTCAGCAAATCCTTTATACTTGCATTTATTCCTATGCATATAGCAGAGTCTTCTCTTAAGCTTATGATTAATCTGACCGATATCTTTGCAGGCAGTTTTTACTGGTTTAGAATTAATACCTCATCAGAATATTTGCTATTAGCTGTTGCAGGATGTTTCATTTTCTTAGGGTTAATACTTATTATAAATAAATCTGTTACTAAGAAAATAACTGCTGTGTTTATTTCTTTTATGCTTGCAGCAGGCTGTGGGTATTCGGCTGTGACAGAGTATAAAACCATTTCAGTAAAATGCTTATCCTCAGGCGGAGTTATTGTTTACGATAATGATGCCGTTATCGGTATTGATATTAATGATTACAGTGATTATTATGAAGTTAAGAATATTTTTACCGATAATAAGGTGTGCGTTCTTATTAACAGTGAAAAATACCATAACAGGCTGAGCACTTATTTTAGTGATATGATTGTGCCTGATTCTGAGAATAATTCCTATCAGGTAGACGATAAAATTTATCTCAGTATAAAAAATGACAAACAGTATGTTGAAATTAATAACTATTTGTTTGAAATAAATAAAAACAATGTTATAATAAATGGAAAAGAAATTAATCGAAGAGCACTGTATCAAACCCGCTCGGACGTTGAATTTAATATATTAGATGACAAAATAACAGTAAAGGGGAAGCGTAATGGCTAAAATCGGTGAAGCTGAATTAAAAATGCAATTAAAAAATAATAGCTTTTCTAATGCTTACCTGATATATGGTGATGAATCGTATCTAAAAGAATACTATATTTCGCAGCTGAAAAACAAGATTATTAATCCTGCATTTGAATCATTCAATCTGCATCAGTATGACGGCAAGGATGTTGATTTGGACGATGTTTTTAAAGATGCCGAAATGCTGCCAATGATGAGTGAGTACAATCTTGTTCTCGTAAGAAATTATCCTGCAGACAAAAGTAAAAATGACGTTGAAGCAATCAAGGAATTTTTAAAGGATGTTGCTGAATCTACAATTTTTATTTTAACATATGAGTCTATTGAGCCTGTACGTGATAAAAAGAATAATAATTTTAATAATCTCATCAAGGCTTTTGATAAGGCAGGCTCAGTGGTAAATTTGCAGAAACGTACCACAGCAGAGGTTGCCAGAATGCTGGTCAGTGGTGCTAAGAAAAGAAAAGCTGTTCTTGATATCAGCAATTCAAATTATTTGATTTCGGTATGCGGTAATGATTTGAAAACCTTGCTAAATGAGCTTGATAAGCTTGCTAATTTCGTAAATGGAAATGAAATTACAAAGCAGATTATTGACGATATGGCAACAAAAGGTGTGGAGGCAAAGATTTTTGATTTGTCAAAAGCAGTTGCCGCAGGCAAATCAGATTTGGCATTTGGTATTCTGGATTCACTCTTATTCATGAAGGAAGAGCCTATCCGTCTTGTGTCAACTATCGGTGATGTTTATGTTGATATGTACAGAGTGAAATGTGCAAAAACAGCCGGACTTCATTATAAAGAGGTTGGAGATACCTTTAACTACGCAGGAAGAGAGTTCGTTTTACAGAATGCTGCAAGAGATTGCTCAAAGCTTACGGAAAAACAGCTTAGAAATTCACTCGATGCTATTATTGATACTGATATAAAACTGAAAAGCACTTCTGTCGACAGCAAGATTCTTATTGAGGAGCTAATTGCAAAGCTTCTGCTGATTTCTCAGGAGGATATATATGCTTAAAATTAAGGAGGCAGTAATTGTTGAGGGCAGATATGATAAGCTCAAGCTTTCAAATATACTTGATACAATGATTATAGAGACAAACGGGTTTGGAATTTTTAAAGATAAAAGCAAATTAAAATTTATCAGAAAGCTTGCAAAAGAGCGAGGAATAATTATTCTTACCGATTCAGATCACAGCGGCTTTCAAATTAGAAATTATATATCTTCAGGTATTCCTAAAGAACAGATAAAGCATGTTTATATACCCGATATTTTCGGAAAGGAAAAACGCAAGGATAAGCCGTCAAAGGAAGGAAAGCTTGGTGTAGAGGGTATGACTGATAAACTGCTTGCCGAGCTTTTTGAAAAGGCAGAAATCACTGCTACAGAAACAGTAAGAGAAAATCCTGTAACAAATTTTGATTTATTCGACCTTGGCTTTTCAGGTACAATTAATGCAAAGGAAAATAAAAAGAAGCTTTTGAAAAAACTTGATTTACCTGAGTTTTTATCTTCAAATTCACTGCTGTCATACATAAATTCTTCAATGAGCAAAGAAGAATTTATTACACTTGCTGATTCGCTTAAATTATGAGAATCTTAAATGTTTACTGTATGCGGTAAGGAAGAATATTTTTACAATATGCAGACTGGCTTTTTAGTCAGCATAAATAATAAAATATATAAAAACAACTCCCGTTTATCATGTATCTTTGATAAACGGGAGCTGTTTTTAAACTATAACTATTTTCGATGTTTGTTCTGTTGAACATGGAAGAATGTTTTTATATCCAAGATTGTATAAATCCGTACATCTGCATTCAAGCTCAAAAAGCCTTTGCGAATTCTCATCAGCTTTTTTTATATCAGCATATCGGCTGATTATAGGCAGATATGCTGTTTTTTTCATTCTTGAAAGTATTTCCTTTCCCCTTGAATTAAATCCTAAAATTCGGATGTACGGTGCATCAAATGCAAAATCTCTGGTTATTCCAAGATATGCTTTTAAAATAATCCGTCTTATTCTTGAATGAGTATAACGCTTCGTTTTCGCATTATCATAAATTTCCTCAAGAGTTGATGCTGTTTTTACTGCATTCACCAGCCTGTTTTCAAGGCCCTCACTGACATCTTCAATCTGCAGAAAATCATCCTTTTTCATTACCCTTAATTTTGCAAGAACTGCCCGTTCGCAGTTATTTAATGTGCATATGGTTTCAGGTGAAAGTGTATTTCTTATAGCTGATGCACTGTAATTTATATCTTCACTGTCATGTCCCATTCCTACTCTTTTTACTGCTTTGCACGGCAGTTTCGTACTGCTTATATATTCAATTGCAAGAATATTATTAGGTTTGTCAAGAATATCACTTTTGATTATATTTTTTCTTGCCGCAGGGTAGGATATACCTTTTTTTAACTCTTCTTTGATTTTGCCATCTCTGCTCTTAATTTCATCTGCAATAGATTTAAGTCTTTCAATATCATTGCACTCTGCACCGAAAGCAAGAGCATCTGTGCAATTGGTGGCTTCAAGTATTCTGACTGCATTTTGTGCGAATCCCTGTGCAGACATAAGCGAATAACTGCAAGGAAGCTCTATAACAAGATCAGCACCATTTTCGATAGCCGTTTTTGCACGTTCAAATTTGTTGTAAACAGCAAATTCTCCGCGCTGAACAAAATTACCGCTCATTACACATATTACATTGTTATTTTCAGACTTAATTGTATCAATTAAATGCTTATGTCCCTTGTGAAAAGGGTTAAATTCGCAAATGATTCCGTAATTCATAAAAAATCCTTAATAAGCTCTTGACATATTTATATATTATATATTATTATAATACTAAATTAATATATAAAAATCAACTATTGGAGGACATGTTTTGAAGATTTTGGTAATTAACTGCGGCAGTTCATCTCTCAAATATCAGCTTCTTGATATGGAAAATGAATCTGTACTTTGTAACGGCAGTATCGAAAGAATCGGTCTTGAAATTAAAGGCGGAGAAAATAATGTTATTGTTAAGGTAAATGATGAAAAGCATACATATGATAAGGAACTTCCTAATCATACTGCTGCTTTCAATGAGGTTAAATATATTTTGTCAGAGGGTGAGTATAAGGTAATTGACTCATTTGACGAAATTGATGCTATCGGTCACAGATTTGTACAGGGCGGTGACAAATACAAGCAGAGCGTGCTTATTGACAGCGATGTTGTTGAAACAGTAAGAGAGCTTTCTCCTCTTGCTCCTTTACATAATCCTGCAAACCTTCAGGGCTACGAAGCTTGTCTTGAGGTTGTAGGTCCTGATGTACCGCAGGTTGCTGTTTTTGATACAGCTTTCCACAGCACAATGCCTGCAAAAGCATATATGTATGCTCTTCCTTATGAGTATTATGAAAAGTATGGTGTTCGCCGTTATGGCTTCCACGGCACATCTCATAAGTTTGTATCACATAGGGTTGCAGACAGAATTGGCAAGAATATTGAAGATTTAAAGATTATCACATGCCATCTGGGTAACGGTTCATCAATTGCTGCTGTTAAGAATGGTAAGGTTATTGATACTTCAATGGGCTTTACTCCTCTTGATGGTTTCATGATGGGCACACGTTCAGGCGGTGTTGATCCTTCTGCAGTAACTTTTATTATGAATAAAGAAAATCTTTCACCTGCTGAAATGGATAATGTTCTTAACAAAAATTCAGGTGTATATGGTATTGCAGGTGTTTCTGATGACCGTGATGTTTGCCAGCATCAGCTCGATGGTGATGAGCAGGCAGTTCTTGCACATGAAATGCAGGCGTATGAAATTGCTAAGTTTATCGGCTCTTACATTGCAGCAATGAATGGTGTTGATGCTATTGTATTTACGGGCGGTATCGGTGAAAACGGTGTATGGCTTCGTTCAAAGATTTGTTCTTATCTTGGCTATATGGGTGTAAGCATTAATGAAGAAATAAATGCAGGCACACAGAAGGGTGCTGAAGCTGAACTCACAGCACCTACTGATAAGGTAAGAGTATTCATTCTTGCAACAAATGAAGAGCTTACTATTGCAAGAGATACAGCTGAAATCGTTTCAGCATTATAATCAGGTAATTTTTTTAGCGAATAAAATTATTAAAATATGAAAAGGAGGAAATATCAATGCCGGAAATTAAGTATGAAATCACAGAGCATCTCGGTGTTATTTCAGAAACTGCTAAGGGCTGGACAAGAGAAGTCAATATGATTTCTTGGAATGGACGCGATCCTAAGATCGATGTAAGAGATTGGTCGCCTGATCACTCAAAAATGAGCAAAGGTCTTACCTTCACAGTTGAAGAAGTAAAGGAGCTCACAAAGCTTATTGAGAAGCTTTAATAGTGTAGTTAATTTTAGGGCAACAAAGCACTTGTTGCCCTTAGAATTTTGTTTAATACTATTACGATTTATTATCGAGGTTATATTTTATGGAATGGACATCATTAAACGATCTAAGAGAAAAGTATTTGTCATTTTTTGAAAGCAAAGGTCATCTCAGACTGCCAAGCTTTTCTCTTGTGCCAAATGGGGATAAGAGCCTTCTTCTTATCAATTCAGGTATGGCACCAATGAAAAAATATTTTACAGGTGAGGTTACACCACCCAGAAAAAGAGTAACTACTTGTCAGAAATGTATTCGTACTCCTGATATTGAGTGTGTTGGCAAAACAGCTCGTCACGGCACTTTTTTTGAAATGCTGGGCAATTTCTCTTTTGGTGATTATTTTAAAAAAGAAGCTACTGCATGGGCATGGGAGTTCTGCACAGAAGTTCTTGAAATGCCTGTAGATAAACTTTATGTTACTATCTATGAGAATGATGATGAAGCTTTTGAAATCTGGACAAAGCAGAACGGCGTAGATCCTTCTCATATTGTGAGACTGGGTAAAGCTGATAATTTCTGGGAACATGGTTCCGGTCCTTGCGGTCCTTGCTCAGAAATTTATTTTGACCGCGGAGAAAAATATGGCTGCGGCAGTTCTGAATGCGGTCCCGGTTGTGAATGTGACAGATATACAGAGTTCTGGAATAACGTATTTACACAGTTTGACAACGATGGCAATAATAATTATACTCCTTTGGATCATCCTAATATTGATACAGGTATGGGACTTGAAAGACTTGCATGCATAATGCAGGGTGTTGATAATATTTTTGAGGTTGATACCGTTCAGAATATTATGAAAAAAATTAGCGAAATTGCGGGAGTAAATTATCATGAAGATGCAAAAACTGATGTATCACTTCGTGTTATTACTGACCATATCCGTTCATCAACATTTATGATTGGTGACGGTGTAATTCCGTCAAATAACGGCAGAGGATATGTTCTTCGTCGTCTTATCCGCCGTGCCTGCCGACATGGCAGACTTCTCGGTGTGAACGAACCATTCATATATAAAGTTTGCAGAACTGTTATAGAAGAAAATGCTGTTGCTTATCCTGAGCTTGCTGATAAGGAAGAACTTATTACTAAAGTCCTCCTTGCAGAAGAGGAAAGCTTTGGAAAAACTATAGATGCAGGACTTGCACTTCTTGATGAATATATTACTAAGATGGACGGCAATGTTTTCTCAGGTGAAGATGCATTTAAACTGAATGATACCTATGGTTTTCCTCTTGATTTGACTAAGGATATTCTTGAAGAAAAGGGTATTACGGTTGATGAGGATAAATTCAATGCACTTCTTGCTAATCAAAAATCAACTGCCAGAGCTGCCCGCAAGGATGCAGGTGCAGATGCATGGAAAGGCGAATCAGTTAAGATTAATGCCGATAAGACTGATTTTGTCGGCTATACTGATTTTGAATGTGATGCAAAGGTTCTTGCAATCATAAACACTGACGGCGAACTTGTTGATATGCTTGGTGCAGGTGAAAAGGGTACTGTTGTACTTAATAAAACACCATTTTACGCACAGTCAGGCGGACAGGTTGGCGACAGCGGTGTTATTAAAAATGGTGACGATAATGCATTTATAGTTGCTGATACTTCTAAAAATGCTGATGGAATTTATTTGCACAGCGGTGCAGTATCTCGTGGTGTAATAAGTGTTGATGATAATGTAAATGCAAGTCTTAATGAAGCAAGAAGAAAATCCATTATGCGTAATCATACCGGTGCACATTTTCTTCAGGCAGCACTTCGTCAGGTTCTCGGTACACATGTTGAGCAGGCAGGTCAGCTTGTTAATGAACATGAGGTACGTTTTGATTTTACTCATTTTAATCCTATGACTGCTGAGGAAATTGCAAAAACTGAGCTTATTGTCAATGACTTTATATTAAAAGCACAGGAAGTTAAAATGCTTGAAATGCCTATTGAAGAGGCTAAAAAAATGGGCGCAATGATGCTCTTTGGTGAAAAATACGGTGATATTGTAAGAGTAGTTAAGGCTGGCGATTTCTCAACGGAATTCTGCGGCGGTACCCATGTATCAAACAGCGGTAAGCTCGGTTTGTTCAAAATTGTTTCAGAGGCTTCTGTTGCTGCCGGTGTCCGCAGAATTACTGCTGTTACAGGCTTAGGTTTATTGAACTATCTGAATACGAATGAGGCACTTGTTAAGTGTATTGCATCTGTACTTAAGACTTCTGATAATGAAATCAGCGAAAAGGCTTCTGCAGTTATAAATGAACTGAAAAATAAGGACAAGGAAATTCAAAGACTCAATGCAGAGCTTACAAAGCTCAAGAGTGCAGATATGTTCTCAAAGCCGGTTGATATTGACGGTTTAGAGGTTTATGTTGCCAAGGTTGAGGGTACAACTCCTGATGCTCTTCGCTCTATGGGTGATGATCTTAAGGCAAAGAGTGATAATGTTGTAGCAGTTATCGCGGGTGTTAATGGTGATAAGGCAAATCTTGTTGCTGTCTGCGGCAAAAATGCAATAGCAAAGGGCGTAAAGGCAGGAGACCTTGTTCGTGAAATAGCCAAGCTTGCAGGCGGCGGTGGAGGAGGTCGTCCTGATTCTGCCATGGCTGGTGCAAAGGATTTGTCAAAGCTTGATACTGCATTAGAGGCTGTAATTCCTACAGTAAAATCACTTATTAAATAATTGAAAGGAATACATTATGTGTTTGTTCTGTGAAATAGTTGCAGGTAACATTCCGTCAACTAAGGTTTATGAAGATGATATGATTTTGGCTTTTAAGGACATCAATCCCGTTGCGCCTGTTCATATTATTGTTATTCCTAAAGAGCATATTGACTCTGCAAATGGTGTAAGTGCCGAAAACAGTGCGTATGTTGCAAGAATATTTGAAAAAATCCCTGAGATTGCAAAGTCACAGGGAATAGATTCTTACAGAATTATCAATAATTGCGGTGATGATGCCGGACAGACGGTTATGCATCTTCATTTCCATATTGTCGGCGGTGTTAAGTTAGGAGAAAAAATAATATGAGCAATGAATATTATACTCTGAAAATTGCGGGACTTGAACGTAAGCTGAAAAAATTTGCTGTGTCAGATAAGCTTGATATAGCTGCATTTATTCTTTTTGGTGATGTTGAACTCACAGAGGCGTGTGCAAAAGCTTTGCTTGATAAATGTCCGGATTTTGATTATATTGTTACTCCTGAAGCCAAGTCTATTCCGCTTGCCTATGAAATGAGCAGGCAATCAGGTAAGAAGTACATAGTAGTGCGTAAGGCAGTTAAGGTTTATAATGAAAATCCTGTTTCATTTACAGTTAGATCAATTACAACCCAGAAGGATCAAACTCTTTATCTTGGCCATGAAGACGGCGATTTGCTTGTGGGTAAACGTGTACTTATTCTTGATGATGTTATTTCAACAGGCGAAAGCCTTAAGGTAGTTCAGGGTATTGTAAATGAATTTAAGGGTAATATTGTTGCTTGCTGTGCACCTGTTGCTGAGGGTGATGCTGCTGACAGAGATGATATTATCTTTCTTGCGAAATTACCTTTGTTCATAAAAGAATAAACTTTATAAGATAAAAAGAATTATCACCCGAGATTTACTTATAATAATCTCGGGTGATTTTTTATGTGCAATGATAATAAGAAAGTTGTAATTGTAGGTGTGGGAATGGTTGGGATGAGCTTTGCATACGCAATGCTTAATCAAAATATTTGTGATGAGCTTGTTCTCATCGATATAGATAAAATGAGAGCAAAAGGTGAAGCTGCTGACTTAAGCCATGGTCTGCCTTTTGCACCAAGCTCTATGAAAATTTATGCAGGTGACTATTGTGACTGTATGGATGCAGATGTGGTTGTAATTTGCGCAGGAGCACCGCAAAAAGACGGTGAAAGCAGGAGAGATCTCCTACAGAAGAATTATAAGGTATTGAAATCAATTGTTAATCCTATTGTTTCAAGTGGATTCGGCGGTGTTATTTTGGTAGCGTCAAATCCTGTTGATGTTATGACACAGGTTGTATACGATTTATCAGGCTTTCCATCATCAAGAGTTATCGGTTCCGGCACTTCACTTGACTCCGCCAGGTTAAAGTATCTTATGAGTGATTATTTTAAGGTTAATCCCAGAAATGTTCATGCGTATGTAATTGGAGAACATGGAGATTCTGAATTCGTTTCGTGGAGTAATGCTTATATATCAGTTAAGCCTTTGTCTGAAATGATAGGCGAGAGGACTGAATTATTAAATGATATGACTGAACTGGCAAAAGAAGTAAAAGATTCTGCTTATGAGATTATTAAAGCTAAAAATGCAACATATTACGGTATAGGCATGGTTCTTGCAAGGCTTACAAGAGCAATACTTTTTGATGAAAACTCTGTATTTACCGTGTCAGCATATCTAAGAGGTGAATATGGCGAAAAAGGTATTTATATAGGTGTTCCGTCAGTCGTAAACAGAAATGGTGTAAGAACAGTTATGGAAATGAGTTTGGACGAAGATGAAAAGAAAAGCTTTAAAGCCTCTTGCAGTATCATAAGAGAGATGATTAGCCAAACAATAGATTCTAAATAAAAATGACAGTTTAGCTGAGTTATAATACATCAGTTAAACTGTCATCTTTTTTATATGTATTAGTCCATTACATATGTTCCGCTATGCATTACAGCAATAGCCCATTTTCCGATTTTATAAAACCTTTTAATTGAGTCATTAAAATTCAGGTAATCAGAAACCGCGTAATTTAATCCGTCAATTTTTCTTACCTTATTTCCGTTACAGCAGACATATAAGTCACCATCATAAATGCTTATATGACTTGGAGAAATAAAAGTTTGTGAATCTTTGCCGCCGATTCGTAAATCAAGCTTCATATTCTGACTTGAATATCTGATAACACAATTTTCATTTGAGCAAACACTCCAGAAGTATTTATCTTCAAGTGCAAGGCATTTTATAGGGCTGTCATGATAATCAAATCTGCCGTTCCATTCAAGTGTTCCTTCTCTGTCAAAGATGCCTGCCTCACCATTGGGAAAGACAGCCAGAATCCTTCTGTCATAAAGAACAGCTGCATCACACTGGACGAAGTTTGGCATGGATTCGCTGATTTTTTCATAGTTTGCTCCGAATTTTCTAAGCAGATAAGCTCCCTTAGTAACAGCATCAATGCTTTTTTCTTTAAAATCTATTACAGAATATTGAACCTTGAATTGTGTGCTGTTTGCTAAAGGTATTTTTTCAACAATTATAGCAGAATGTTCATTATATTTGATAATATCAACAATTTCTTTTGTAGTAATTAACTGCAAAACTAATCCTCCTGTTCAAAAAAGGAAGTATTTGTAAGATAACCAAGAGTCAGCAGACTGTCTGTTAAATGTACATTTTCAACAAGCACCTCCGGGTGCACCATTGCAATGTCGAAGTTTGAAAAGTTCCAGAAGCATTTTATTCCAACCTTGCAGAGAAGATCTGTTATATCTCTCATATCATTTGATGGAATGCATGTAACAGCACATACAGGCTCATTATCTATACAAAAGTTTTCAAGATAATTGATATTTCTGATAGGAATACCTTTGATCATATTGCCGCAAAGAGCTTCATTTTTATCAAATATTCCAATTAGCTTAAATCCGCTGTTTTTAGAAAATATTTTGTTTGTAACAGCTTTTCCAAGATTACCTGCACCAATTAAAATTGTCTTAATCTCTTTGTCAATGCAAAGAATCTCACCAATTTTAGCATGAAGCTCCGGAACATTGTATCCGTAGCCCTGCTGACCAAAACCGCCGAAACAGTTGAAATCATGTCTGATCTGAGATGCAGTCAATCCCATTCTTGCAGCAAGCTCTTTTGAGCTTATTCGTACTATTCCGTTTTCTTTTAATGACTGCAGAAAACGGTAATAGCGGGGAAGTCGCTTTATAACAGATATTGATATATCTTCTTTTGCAGACATTTTTTATCCCTCTCTCTTTAAACTTATTTTGTCATTTCGGTAATTGTTTCCATTACATAGTCACCGAATTCACTGCAGGTGCAGCCGTTGTCTCTGCCTGTTATGGTAAGCTTCTTTTCATCAAACATACACTTGTCAAGTGCAGCTTCAAGAGCATTTGCCTCTTTCTGATATCCGATGTGAGAAAGAAGCATAACTGATGCACGTAGCATTGAACAAGGATCTGCATATTGACCTCTGCCTTCTTTAATCATTCTTGGAGCAGAACCGTGAATTGCTTCAAACATTGCATATTTTTTACCAATGTTTGCAGAGCCGGCAGTTCCCACACCGCCCTGAAATTCCGCAGCTTCATCAGTTATGATATCACCGTAAAGGTTTGGAAGAACAAATACCTTGAAATCCTTTCTTCTCATTGGATCAATGAGTTTGGCAGTCGTAATGTCAACATACCAGTCATCAGTAACGATTTCAGGATATTCTTCACCGATTTTTTGAGCAGTCTTAAGGAATTTACCATCAGTTGTTTTGATAATGTTAGCCTTTGTAATGATAGAAACCTTGCCTTTATTGTTCTTTTTTGCATACTCGTATGCAAGACGTGCGATTCTTTCACAGCCTTCCTGAGTTGCAACAGTAAAGTCAACTGCCAGATCATCAGTGATGTTTACTCCGTGTGAGCCTACGGCATATCCGCCCTCAGTGTTTTCTCTGAAGAATGTCCAGTCAATACCCTCTTCGGCAACTTTAACTGGTCTCATGTTAGCGAAAAGATCAAGTTCCTTTCTCATTGCAACATTTGCAGACTCAACATTCGGCCATGGATCTCCTGCTCTTGGAGTAGTTGTAGGGCCTTTGAGGATTACATGGCATGACTTGAGCTCTTCAAGTACATCATCAGGAATAGCTTTGTTGCAGGCAGCACGGTTTTCTATTGTAAGACCGTCTATTTCTTTAAAAGCAACTTTTCCTCTTGCAACTTCATCTTTTAAAAGAAAAGCAAGAACTCTTTCACTTTCCTTTGTGATAACAGGACCTATTCCATCACCACCGCAAATTCCTATAACAATTGTATCAAGTGCCTCGTAATCTGTAAAATCCTTATCTTCTTTGATTTTTTTTGCTCTGGCAAGCTGTGCTTCCATCAGTGATCTGAATTTTTCAACAGCTTCGTCAATAATTTTAGCTTCGTTTGACATATTGTTAGTCCTCCTGTCGATTATTTATTGTTTTCTCTTGTATAGTCAAGCAGACCGCCGCATATAAGCATTGCTCTCTGTCTGTCTGAAAGGTGTGATGTGTTAAGCTCGTATTCTTCACCCTTAGTTATATTCTTCAATACAACAGACTTTTTGTTTTCGATAGCATCTTTAATATTTGGAAGAGCAAGCTCATCCATCTGATCAATTTTATCGTAATCCTCTTCATTGGCGAATGTGAAAGGAAGTATACCTGCGTTTACAAGGTTTGCAACATGAATTCTTGCAAATGACTTTGTAACAACAGCCTTTACACCAAGATAAAGAGGAACTAAAGCAGCATGCTCTCTTGATGAGCCCTGACCGTAGTTTGAGCCACCGATAATGATACCTTTTCCCTCTGCTTTGATTCTTTCAGGAAAGCTTTCATCGCATACTGCAAAGCAGTACTGTGAAAGGTGAGGAATATTTGAACGATATGGAAGAATTTTTGCACCTGCAGGCATAATGTGATCTGTTGTAATGTTGTCTCCAACCTTAAGAACAGCTTTTGCAGTGATTTCTTCAGGAAGAGCTTCTGTCTTTGGGAAAGGCTTGATGTTTGGTCCGCGGAGAACCTCAACGCTGTCAGCTTCCTCAACAGATGCAGGAGCTTCAATCATATTGTCGTTTACAATGAATTTATCAGGCATTGTAATTTCGGGAGCATCACCAAGCTCTCTTGGATCAGTGAGATAACCTGTAAGTGCTGAAGCAGCAGCAACTTCAGGTGATACAAGATAAATTCCTGCATCCTTTGTACCTGAACGGCCTTCAAAGTTTCTGTTAAAGGTACGAAGAGATACACCTGCTGAATTCGGTGACTGTCCCATACCTATGCAAGGACCGCATGCTGATTCAAGTATTCTTGCACCTGCATTAATCATGTCAGACAAAGCACCATTAAGAGCAAGCATATTAAGCACCTGCTTTGAGCCAGGTGCAATGCAGAGTGATACTGATGGACAAATTGTCTTGTCTTTCAGTATTGCGGCAACCTTCATCATGTCAACGTAAGATGAGTTTGTGCAAGAGCCGATTGCAACCTGATCAACCTTGATTTTACCGATTTCATCAGTAGTTTTTACTCTGTCAGGCATGTGAGGACATGCAGCCATAGGAGTGAGTGAGCAGAGATCAATATTAATAACCTCATCATATACTGCATCTGCATCAGGCTGAATTTCTGTCCAGTCAGCTTCTCTGCCCTGTGCCTTTAAGAATGAAAGTGTAATTTCATCAGAAGGGAAGATAGATGTTGTTGCACCGAGTTCAGCTCCCATGTTTGTGATAGTTGCTCTTTCAGGTACAGATAATGTTTTGACACCTTCTCCGCCGTATTCAATAATTTTGCCTACGCCGCCTTTTACGCTCATAATTCTGAGTACCTCAAGAATTACATCCTTTGCTGATACCCATGGTTTGAGATAGCCTGTAAGATTAATTCTTGTCATTTTAGGCATTGGAATATAGTATGTACCGCCGCCCATAGCAACAGCAACATCAAGACCGCCTGCACCCATAGCCAGCATGCAGATACCGCCGCCGGTAGGTGTATGGCTGTCAGAGCCGATAAGAGTTTTTCCGGGTATACCAAATCTTTCAAGATGTACCTGGTGGCATATACCATTGCCGGGACGGCTGAAATAAATGCCGTGCTTTTTGGTTACAGATTGAATATATCTGTGGTCATCAGCATTTTCAAAACCTGTCTGAAGTGTGTTATGATCAATATAAGCAACAGATTTTTCTGTTTTTACTCTGTCAACACCCATTGCTTCAAACTCAAGATAAGCCATTGTGCCTGTAGCATCCTGTGTAAGAGTCTGGTCGATTTTTAAGCCGATCTCAGTGCCGACAACCATTTCACCTTCAACAAGGTGTGATTTGATTAATTTCTGAGCTAAAGTTAAACCCATTGTTAAATTATCCTCCTATTTGTTTAATATTTTAACAAACATATTCTATTACAAAACGACTTATCTGTCAATTACAAAAATGTAACAATACTTATTTTAGAATAATATATTTAAAAACTTATAGCAGCAGTTGCAAAGATTGCATTTATATGCTAAAATAATACATAATATTGTGCCGCTGAGGAATAATTACATTGAGGTGTTTTTATGAATTCAGAGGATACAAAATGTCAGCTTAAGAATGCTGATGAAAACAATGATGGCAATGAAGCAAATCCTGAAGTGAAAAGTACATCAGAATTTGAAACCGGTTCAATAACTGTTTCAAAAGACGGTCATTTTATTCATTGCTTAACCATAATCGGTCAAATTGAAGGTCATTATATTCTGCCCAGTCAGAATAAAACAACTAAGTATGAACATGTTATTCCTCAGCTGGTTGCTATAGAAGAAAGCAAGGAGATTGAGGGACTGCTGATAATTCTGAATACAGTAGGTGGTGATGTCGAAGCAGGTCTGGCAATTGCAGAGCTTCTTTCTACAATGAAAACACCTACGGCATCCCTTGTACTCGGCGGAGGTCATTCAATAGGTGTTCCTCTCGCAGTAAGCTGTAAAAAAAGTTTTATCGTCCCAAGTGCCACTATGACTGTTCATCCTGTGCGCATGAACGGTCTTGTTCTCGGAGTACCGCAAACTTTATCTTATTTTGAAAAAATGCAGGACAGAATCGTAAATTTTGTTGCCAATAATTCTAAAATAAGTGATGAGGACTTCAGAAATCTTATGCTCAAAACAGGTGAGCTGGTGATGGATGTCGGTACCGTTCTTGATGGGGAGGGTGCTGTTCAGTCAGGTCTTATTGACGAGCTCGGCGGGCTTTGTGATGCACTTGATTTTCTCAATCATGAAATTGAAAGAGGGGAAGCGAATGTTTCAGACAATAATTAATGAATATGATGTGTTCTATACACCGATTTATGCTAAAAACGAAATCAGATCCAGTAATCCGTATGACTATATAAGAAACGGATATTTTCTTGATAACGCAACTCTTTTCGGAGGAAATAATAATGTCAATTTTAACGGCAATCTTTCAGGCAATAGGACAAGCGCTGGCTTGGGTATTTCCCATATCTGAATCAGGACACAGTGCTGTATTTCATAATTTTTCCGGCAGATTTACAAACGCCTGTTCACAGCTGACAGGTGTTATACATATAGGAATTGCAATTGGTATATTTATTGCTTTCTTTAAGTTGTTTCTTAAGCTTGGCAAATCATTTTTTACAGGCTGGAATGAACTGTTTCACAAAGAGCTGAATGTAAAAAAATCACCGGCTATAAGAAAATTTGTTTATATGACAATTGTTTCCTTTGCGGTATTACTGCTGTATCTTATACCTACAGGTCACGGTAATCTTTTTCAGATTTTGCATCAGCTTACATATAATCCGACATTGCTTGATGAGGGCATTTGTTTTGCAGTTACAGGTGCATTGCTTATGCTTGCAGGAACAAAGCTTGATGATAAACCTAAGTATGCTCCTGTGTGGCTTAGAGGATTGATTATCGGTATTGCTTCCTTATTTGCAATTGCAGTAGGCGGTTTATCCTTGGTGGCAGCTGTATTTTCTCTCGGTGTTATTTTAGGATTAAGAAGAGGTATTGCGTATAAGTACGCAATGGTTTTATCGGTGATGGTTTTGCTTGTTGCAGGTGTTACGGAAATATGCATAGCAGTTACCAAGGTTTCAATAATCAGTGCAGTAATAGCTTTGATAATTTCAGCAGCAGTATCTTATTTTTCAGTAATAATATTTAATACACTTATGAAAAAAGGTGCTCTTAAGTATTTTGGATACTATGATGTATCTATAGGTGCAATTTGTGCGGTTATAGGAATTTTTCAGTTATTAATTAAATGAAGAGGATAAATATGGCGAACAAAAAGAATAACAATAATAGTAAAGTAAAAAAGAATAATGTTTCAGCAAAAAATAATACTTCTTCAAAAGCTAAGCAGTATACAGATACGAATGAAGATGATGTAAGAAGAATCGTTGGTGTTGTTTTATTTGCACTGTCTGTTATCTTTTTCTGCCTTGCAGTAGTTACAGGCGCAGGTGTATGGAACTTTTTACATAATGTCTATGTCGGTGTATTCGGAATTTTTGCAGCCTGCCTGTTTCCGTTACTTACGGTTATCGTTATGCTTGTTTATGCGCTTTCAGATGCAAAAACTCCTAAGCTGATTGCTAAAATGATTGAAACAGTTGTAATGATATTTCTTATCACTGCGTTGGTGCATGTATTTGGCAATGATACCGGTGCAGAGTTTAAGTCAACTGTTGTAGATGCGTATAATAACGCTTCTTCCACCTTTAACGGCGGTTTTATCGGTGCTGTTTTAGGGTGGTTATTGCTTACTATGGGTAAAGCACCTGCAATATTACTTTCAATAGTTTTAATTTTTATTGACTTTATGCTTATAACAGGACTTACAGTGCTTCAGTTTATAAAAGGCACTGCAAAGCCTGCAAAGGCAACAATTGATAAGGTTGTTCCTGTTATTAATGAGAAAAAAGCACAAAGAAAAATGAATAAGAATAATATTGATATTCCACTTGATGATATTTCTGATAAGGCTGAAAGCGTAAAGACTGATACTAAAAAGCGCAGCAAGAATAAAGCTGATTCTGCTGAAGATGAATTTGAAAAAGTTCCTGACGATATTATCGACCAGATCAATGCTGCAGCTGAGAAGATTAAAAGGGAAAGAATGCATAAAAAAGCAGCTGAAAAAGCTGATGCTGAGGAAGAAAAGAAATCAATTGACGATATCGTAAAAGAGGCGTCAGAGGATAAGCAAGAGAAGAAAACAGGAAAATCAAATAAAAGCGAGGAGTTTTCTGTCACGAAAGAGGCCATGGAATCATCAGTGGCAGACTATAAAATTCCGCCTGTTGAACTGCTCAGCATTGCAAAAAAGAAATCTACTAAGGATATAAGCGGGGAGTTAAAGCAGAATGCTGAAAGACTTATTGAAACATTGAATTCTTTTAATGTAGAGGCTACAATTACTGATATTTCCAGAGGTCCTACAGTTACTCGATATGAGCTTAAGCCTGCTGCAGGTATCCGTATTTCAAAGATAACAAATCTTTCTGACGATATTGCACTAAATCTAGCTGCTACTCATGTTCGTATTGAAGCGCCTATTCCTGGTAAGGCAGCAGTCGGAATAGAAGTTCCTAACACAATAAGGAATTCCGTTTCTATGCGTGAGCTTATTGATACTCCTGAATTTGCAGAGCAGAAATCAAGCTTGTCAGCCGGTATAGGTAAGGATATTGCAGGTAAGTGCGTATTCTGTGATGTTTCGAAAATGCCTCATTTGCTTATTGCAGGCACAACAGGTGCAGGTAAATCTGTATGTATGAATTCATTTATTGTATCAATTCTTTACAGAGCATTGCCTGAAGAGGTTAAGTTTTTGATGATTGATCCAAAACAGGTTGAATTTTCAAAATATGAGGGAATTCCTCATCTGCTTGTTCCTGTTGTTACAGATCCGCGAAAGGCGGCAGGTGCACTGGGATGGGCTGTTGCAGAAATGATACAGCGTTATCAGCGTTTGTCACAGGTTGGAGTTCGTGATATTGAGGGCTACAATAAATATGTAGCTAAGCATGAAGATATGGAACGCATGCCGAAAATATGTATATTTATTGATGAGCTTGCCGATCTTATGATGGCAGCACCTAAAGAGGTTGAGGATTCTATCTGCCGTCTTGCACAGATGGGACGTGCAGCCGGAATGCATCTTGTAATTGCTACACAGAGACCGTCTGTTGATGTTATTACAGGTCTTATCAAAGCAAATATTTCATCAAGAATTGCACTTACAGTAACTTCTCAGATAGATTCCAGAACAATCCTTGATTCCGGCGGAGCAGAAAAACTCCTTGGCAGAGGTGATATGCTTTACTCACCTATAGGTGCAACAAAGCCTGTTCGTGTTCAGGGGTGCTTTATTTCTGACGAAGAGGTAGAAGAGCTTTGTGAATTTATCAAATCACAGGGAGATAGTCAGTATAGTGACGATATTCAAAAAGAAATCGAAGCAAAAGCAGTGCAGGATAAAAAGTCTTCTCCGTTTACTGATGATGAAGAAGGTGAACAGCTTGATGCATTGTTTGAAAAGGCTGTTGATGTTGTTCTTGAAAGCGGAACTGCGTCAACATCATTCCTCCAGCGTAAGCTGTCCGTAGGTTATGCCAGAGGTGCAAAAATAATAGATCAGCTTCAGGATAAGGGAATTATCGGTCAGTCAAATGGTGCAAAGCCAAGAGAAATTCTTATTAACAGACAGCAGTGGCTTCAGATGCAGGCTAATTCCTCAAATACAGAATTTACAGCCGAAAATACAGAGCAGATGTCATTTGAAGACGACATTGTGTTTGATGCTCAGGATGATGAATCGGAGGAATAATGTGAACAGCTTTCTTCCTATAAATAAAAAAGAAATGCTTGAAAGAGGATGGGACAGCGTAGATTTTGTATATGTTACAGGTGATGCTTATGTTGACCATCCATCTTTCGGAGCATCTATAATAACAAGAGTTCTTGAAAATAAGGGCTATAGAGTAGCTGTATTGAGTCAGCCCAATTGGAAAAATCATAATGACTTTATGCAGTTCGGTAAGCCTAGACTGGCCTTTTTTGTTACCAGCGGGAATATTGATTCTATGGTTGCGCATTATACTGCTGCTAAAAGAAAACGCCATGATGATGCCTATACAGCCGGAGGAGTTTCAGGAAAAAGACCTGACAGAGCTGTTATTGTTTACTCTAATATTATTAAAGAGATATATCCTGACAGTCCTGTAATTATTGGCGGGCTTGAGGCTTCTCTTCGGCGATTTGCCCATTACGATTACTGGGATGATGCGGTAAGACCAAGTATTTTGATTGACTCGAAAGCAGATTTACTGTCTTTTGGTATGGGTGAAAACCAGACTATCGAGATTGCACGTAGACTTAATAACGGAGAAAAAATTTCTGATATGCGTGATATCAGAGGTACTGTATACGCATGTCCTACCCGTGAGACTACATATGAGGGTGTTGAATGCCCGTCTTATGACAATGTTTTAAACAGTAAAAAAGAATATGCTAAATCCTGCAGAATTCAGCAGGATGAGCAGGATCATATACGCGGTAAAGTAATTAAGCAAAAGCACGGAAAGATTATGATAGTTCAGAATAAGCCTATGCCCCCTCTGACACAGAAGGAGCTTGACTGGGTATATTCTCTTCCTTATGCAAGAGCTTATCATCCGTCCTATGAAAAACTGGGAGGAGTTCCGGGCATAAGAGAAGTTGAATTTTCAATTACCCATAACCGAGGCTGCTTCGGTGCATGTAATTTCTGCTCAATTGCTTTTCACCAGGGGAGATACGTAACATCCCGTTCAAAGAAAAGTCTTATGATAGAGGCCGAAAAGTTAACGCACATGCCTAATTTTAAAGGGTATATTCATGATGTCGGCGGTCCTACTGCTAATTTCAGAAAGCCTTCATGTGAGCTTCAGGAAGAGCATGGACTTTGTAAAGGCAGAAAATGCCTTGCACCTAAGCCGTGCAGTAATCTAATAGCCAATCACAGCGAATACCTCGACATTCTTCGCAGCTTAAGAAGTATTGGCGGAATAAAGAAAGTATTTATTAGAAGCGGTATAAGATATGATTACTTACTGCAGGATAAGGATGACAGCTTTTTCAAAGAGCTTGTTGAGCATCATGTGTCAGGTCAGCTTAAGGTTGCACCGGAGCATTGCTCGGCATCAGTTCTGGATAAAATGGGAAAACCGCATATTGAGGCGTATATTGATTTTTCAAGAAGATATTTTCAGTATACAGGTCAGATTAATAAAGAGCAGTATCTTGTGCCTTATTTAATGTCCTCGCATCCGGGTTCTACGCTTGATGATGCAATTGAACTTGCCCTTTTTCTGAAAAAGAATCACATCAGACCTGAGCAGGTTCAGGATTTTTATCCAACACCGGGTACAATTTCAACCTGTATGTTTTATACAGAGCTTGATCCATATACAATGGAAAATGTTTATGTTGCTAAGAGTGAGCATGACAAAGCACTGCAGCGAGCTTTGTTGCAGTATTTTAATCCCAAAAATCAGCATCTTGTTGCGGAAGCACTGAAAAAGGCAAGGAGATTTGATTTAATAGGTTATGACAATAAATGTCTTATAAAACCCATAAGTATTGAAAATCAGCAGAAAAAGAGGTATAACAAAAATCGACAGTCAAAATACTCCTCAAGAAAAAACACAGGAAAAAGGAATAAAAAATAATTCAAAATATCAGTCGGTAACAGCTATAGGTATAGGCTTGATAGTAATAGGAATTGTCTTGATTATTATTGCTTTTTCTAAGAATTCATCGGCTGACTTTAGTGATGTTTTAAATAATTCAGTAAACAGAACATCTGTCAGATCAGATGTATTGACTTCAGATGAAGTAACAAGTAAATCTTATAGTTGTTATGAAAAAACTGAAGATGAAAGCCATGAGACCGAGCTGACTGTTTCATATCCAATAGACATAAATACATGCACTATAGATGAACTTATGACAATTGACGGTATTGGTGAAGCAAAGGCAGATGCAATTATTCAGTACAGAGAGTATTTAGGCAAATATACTTCTGTCGAACAAATAAAGAACATAAAAGGCTTCGGTGATGCTGTTTATGAAAGAGTTTCACCGTATTTAACTGTATGAATCATTTATTAAAGGTTTTGTCTAAGGCGGTTTTTACCAATCGCTGTGCACTGTGCGGTGAGGTTATTGAGCTTGATGATTATTTGTGTAATGATTGTGCAAATGCACCGAGAATAACTGAGCCGATATGTGAAAGCTGTGGCTGTAATACCGATGACTGTCACTGTAAAAAGAATAAAAATGAATATAAGAAGATTGTTGCTCCGTTTTATTATTGCGATACTTTAGTTCCTGCAATTCATAGGTTCAAAGAGAGTGATATGCCTTTTATTGCAGAATATATGGGAAAGGAAATGGCAAAGTCAGTCAAAAAGTATTATTCGGATATTGAGTTTGACTATATAACCTATGTTCCTATGAATGAATTTAAGAAGAAATACAAAGGATATAATCAAGCTGAACTTCTCGCAAATGAGATATCCAAATGCTTAAAAATAGAAACAGAAGAATTTATTTATAAAAGCCATTATACAAAAGAACTTCATAAAAGCAAAACAGGTACAAAGCGTTCTGCAATAGTGTATGGAACATTTGATATTTATGAAGATTATAAAAATGAGTTGAAGGATAAAATAATTCTTTTGGTGGATGATGTTAAAACAACAGGTGCAACATTGAACGAATGTGCAAAAATGCTGAATATTTATGGTGCAAAGGCAGTTTACTGCGTGTCTTGTGCTGTTACAAAGAAAATTAAATAATATTTTTAAAGGGGTTTTACGGAAAAGTATTCTGTAAAACCTTTTTTATATGCGAACAAAAGTTCGTATATTTTTATAAAAGCTATTGCATTTTATATTTTATTATCATATAATAATTCTATCTGTGAAAAAATATAAAAATCGGAGATAGTGTTGCAGTATGGATAAGTTTAAGCTGGTTAGCAAATTCAAGCCCACAGGTGATCAGCCTGAGGCAATTGAAGCACTGGTAAAAGGTATCGAAAGAGGTGACAGGGAGCAAACACTCATGGGTGTAACAGGCTCGGGTAAAACCTTTACGATGGCTAATATTATTGAAAAAGTTAATAGACCTACTCTTGTTCTTGCACATAATAAAACTCTGGCTGCACAGCTTTGCAGTGAGTTCAGAGAGTTTTTCCCTGAAAATGCAGTTGAGTATTTTGTTTCATACTATGATTATTATCAGCCGGAAGCATATGTTCCTACAACGGATACCTATATCGAAAAGGATTCTTCTGTTAATGATGAGATAGACAAGCTGCGTCACTCTGCAACAGCATCACTTTTTGAGAGAAGAGATGTTATAATTGTTGCGTCAGTTTCCTGTATTTACTCCATAGGAGATCCTATAGATTATAAAAGTATGGTAATCTCTCTGCGTTCAGGTGTTGAATATGGCAGAGACAAGCTTATTGAAAAGCTTGTCTCAATTCAGTATGAGAGAAATGATATTAACTTCGTCCGGAACAAGTTTAGAGTCAGGGGGGATACTGTTGAAATTTTTCCCGCAGGCTCTTCAGGCAATGCGATTAGAGTAGAATTTTTCGGTGACGAGATTGATAGAATCTGTGAAATTCAGCCTCTTACAAGCAAGGTTGAGGGAATACTTTCTCATGTCTGTATTTATCCTGCTTCTCACTATGTGGTTGGTGCGGAAAAAATGGAAAAGGCAATTCAAAAAATTTATGCAGAAATGGTTGAACGTGTTGCCTATTTTGAAGAGAACGGCAAGCTGCTTGAGGCTCAGCGTATTAAAGAACGTACAATGAATGATATTGAAATGCTGAGAGAAACCGGCTTTTGCAAGGGTATTGAAAACTATTCTGCTGTTATGAGCGGACGCAAAGAGGGCGAGGCACCGTTTACTCTTATTGATTATATGCCCGATGATTTTATTCTTTTTTGCGATGAAAGTCATGTTATGCTTCCGCAGGTAAGAGGAATGTATGCCGGTGACAGAGCAAGAAAGGAAAGTCTTGTGGAATATGGATTCAGGCTTCCCAGTGCTCTTGACAACAGACCGCTGCAGTTTGATGAATTTTATAAAAAGGTCAATCAGGTTATATTTACTTCTGCAACACCAAATGTTTTTGAGCGTGAACACAGTACACAAATTGTTGAGCAAGTTATACGTCCTACAGGATTGCTGGATCCTATTATTACTGTTAAACCGACAGAGGATCAAATGGATGATTTGCTGTCTGAAATAAACCTTCGTGCCGAAAGAAAAGAAAGAGTGCTGGTAACAACACTTACTAAGGCTATGGCAGAGGATTTGACAAAGTATCTTGAAGGCTTTGACATAAAGGTACGATACATGCACCATGATATTGATACCATTGAACGAATGGAAATTATCCGCGACCTGCGTTTAGGTGAGTTTGACGTTCTTGTCGGAATCAATCTTCTCAGAGAAGGTCTTGATATTCCCGAAGTATCTCTTGTTGCCATACTTGATGCTGATAAAGAAGGATTTCTCCGTTCGGAAACTTCTCTTGTGCAGACTATCGGCAGAGCTGCAAGAAATGAAAATGGTGAAGTTATTATGTATGCTGACAGCGTTACTCCGTCAATGGAAAGAGCTATTACCGAAACTGTAAGAAGACGAGAGCTGCAGCAGAAATACAACGAGGAGCATAATATTACACCTAAGACAATCAGCAAAGATGTAAGGCAGATTATTGAAATTACTTCAAAGGATAAACTTGAAGGCAGAAAGAAACATCTTACCAAGAAGGAAAGACAGCTTCTTATACAGAAGCTTACAAAGGAAATGAAAGAGGCGGCACGGCTTCTTGAATTTGAGCATGCTGCATTTCTTCGTGATCAGATTGCAGAACTTGAAAATAAAAAGTAGAGGAATTTATGGGTAATTTATTTGTAGATAAGGGCTTCTGGAAAACAATGGTTAAGCTGACTGTTCCGGTTGCTCTGCAGAATTTGCTGACAAGCTCTTTTTCGCTTGTTGATACATTGCTTGTAAGCAGTCTCGGCACTGTCGCACTTTCTGCCGTTGGCATGGGTGGTCAGTGGTCATGGCTTATGAATATGGTGCTTATAGGCTTTTGTTCCGCCACAACTGTGTTTGTTTCACAGTTCTGGGGAGTAAAGGATGAAAAGAAAATACGAAGAATTGCAGGAATTTCGATTATGTTTGCATTTCTTGCTGCTCTTGTTTTTACAACAATAAGCTTAGCAGCGCCTCAGATGGTAATTAAACTGTTTAATTCTGATTCAGGAGTTGTGGATACAGGTGCAGGATATATAAGAATTGCTGCCTTTTCATTCTTTCCTATAGCTCTGACAAATATTCTTGCGGCAATACTTCGTGCTGTTGAAAATGTTAAGCTTCCTATGTATGCCTCGCTGGCTACAACAGTTCTGAATATTTTTCTTGATTACTGCATGATTTTCGGAAAATGCGGTTTCAGTCCCATGGGAGTTAAAGGTGCGGCACTTGCAACTGCAATTTCAGCATGGGCAGGTCTTGTGGTTATTATTGTGGTTTCTTTTGTACAAAAGAATATATTAATTGCCAAGCTGAGTGAAATTTTTGTTTTTTCAAAATCAGAGCTTTCATTTTATTTAAGTAAAGCACTTCCCATAGTGCTTAACGAAAGTATGTGGGGACTTGGTACTTTTACTTATAATATTATTTTCGGTCATATGGGATATGAATATTTTTCTGCACTGACAATTGTCAGAAGCTTTGAAAATATGGCTTTTGTATTGTTTATAGGAGTTTGCAGTGCGGCATCTGTTATGATCGGCAAATCTATGGGACAGGGTAAGATTTCCAGAGGCTTAGAGGATTCTAAGCGTTTTTCGGTTATCGTTCCTGTTATGGCGGTTATAATGGCATTGGTTATTGTTTTATTCAGGCACCAGCTTGTCAATGTATTTAATATGGGCAATAATATCAGCAGTCTCACGGTTACTACAGCGGCAAGCATGATGATTATTTATGCATGTGCATTTCCTTTCAGGATGTTTGCCTATCTGCAGATTGTTGCCGTGTTTAGATCAGGTGGGGACACTGTAACAGGTGCAAAGTTTGAAATACTTTGCCTGTGGGCACTTTCAGTACCTGCAACTCTTATATCTGTGTATTTGTTTAAAGTTCCGTTTCTTGTTGCGTATGCTATTATGTTTATATTTGAGGATATACCTAAAATATTATTTTGTCTTAAATTTTATTTTTCAAAAAAATGGATAAAACCCGTAACCACAGAAGGAATGGCAGGACTGGAAGAATATAGAAGAAATGAAGGTGTAAAGAGTGAATAAAAATATTGTTGTTAAAGGTGCTAAGGAGCATAACCTTAAAAATATTGATGTTACAATACCGAGGGATAAGCTTGTAGTGTTTACAGGACTTTCAGGTTCAGGAAAATCCTCTCTTGCTTTTGATACAATTTATGCAGAAGGTCAGAGAAGATATGTTGAGTCACTTTCGTCTTATGCAAGACAGTTCTTAGGGCAGATGGAAAAGCCGGATGTTGATTATATTGACGGACTTTCTCCTGCAATTTCAATTGACCAGAAAACAACCTCAAGAAACCCTCGTTCTACGGTTGGTACTGTTACTGAGATATATGATTATCTAAGACTTCTTTATGCACGAATCGGTAAGCCTCATTGTACAAAGTGCGGAAGAGAGATTGAACAGCAGACAGTTGATCAGATTGTTGATAAAGTCCTTGCACTTGAAGAGAAAACTAAAATTCAGATTTTAGCACCTATAGTAAGAGGTCGAAAAGGTGAGTATGTTAAGGAACTTGATAATATACGAAAATCCGGCTTTGTAAGAGTAAGAATTGACGGCTCTGTATATGATTTGTCAGAGGATATTAAGCTTGATAAAAATAAAAAGCATAATATTGAAGTTATTGTTGACAGACTTGTTATTAATGACAGTATAAAGTCACGCCTGACCGATTCGGTCGAAACAGCAACACGGCTAACTGATGGTATTGTGCTGTTTGATATTGTCGGCAAGGGTGAAGAACTTTTTTCTCTTAACTATGCCTGCCCTGAGCATGGAGCAGTAATTGAGGAAATGAGTCCTCGTATGTTTTCATTCAACAATCCTTTCGGTGCATGTAAAAAATGCGGCGGATTGGGTGCGTATAAAGAAATTGATCCTGAGCTTATTATTCCAAACAAAAAACTGTCAATAAATCAGGGTGCTGTAAAAGCGTCCGGATGGAATATCAAAGACGGAGCAGTTGCGAAAATGTATTTTGAAGGGCTTGCTGAAGAATACGGCTTTTCTCTTGATGTTCCTGTTGAAATGATTTCAAAAGAAGGACTTAATGCTATACTTTTCGGTACAAACGGCAGAAAGCTGAGCATGAAGCGTGTCACATCATATGGTACCGGAACTTATAAAACTGATTTTGAAGGTATTGTTTCTAATTTGAAACGAAGATATGAAGAGACTACGTCTGAGTGGTCTCGAAATGACATTGAAAGTGTAATGACAACATGTACATGTCCTGATTGTAAAGGTTCAAGACTTACGCCTGAAATAATGAGTGTAACTGTCAGCGGACTTAATATACATGAATTCTGTTCAATGCCAATAGGTGAGGAACTGGAATTTGTAAATAACCTTCAGCTTACCGAACGTGAAAAGCTTATTGGCACTCTTATTATTAATGAAATTAAAGAGCGGTTAACATTTCTTAATTCTGTCGGACTTGAGTATCTTTCACTTGCCAGGGAAGCGGCTACTCTTTCGGGAGGGGAAGCGCAGCGTATCCGCCTTGCAACTCAGATAGGCTCATCTCTTATGGGTGTTCTTTATATTCTTGATGAGCCATCAATAGGTCTTCATCAGCGTGATAATGATAAGCTTATAGGAACACTTAAGCATCTGCGGGATTTGGGAAATACTCTAATTGTTGTTGAGCATGATGAGGATACTATGCGAAATGCTGACTATATAGTTGATATCGGTCCGGGTGCCGGTATTCACGGCGGAGAGCTTATTGCTGCAGGCAGCTTTGAAGATATAGTCAATTGCGAAAATTCTGTTACAGGAGCTTATCTCAGCGGAAGAAAATCTATTCCTGTCCCTGAGGAACGAAGAAAAGGCAATGGTAAAAAAATTACAATTTACGGTGCGAAGGAGAATAACCTTAAAAATATTGATGTTGAAATACCCCTCGGCAAGCTGGTTGCCGTTACAGGTGTTTCAGGCTCAGGTAAATCAAGCCTTGTAAATGAAATACTCAACAAGCATTTATCCTGCATTTTAAATGGTGCAAAGCGCAGAGCGGGAAAGTTTGAAAAAATGACGGGTGTTGATAATCTTGATAAGATAATCAATATTGATCAGTCTCCGATAGGAAGAACTCCAAGATCTAATCCTGCAACATATACAGGTGTTTTTAATGATATCCGTGATTTGTATGCCCAAACCCCCGAGGCTAAAGCAAGGGGTTATAAAACAAACCGCTTTTCATTTAATGTGAAGGGTGGACGCTGTGAAGCCTGCCAGGGTGACGGCATCGTCAAAATTGAAATGCATTTTCTTGCTGATGTGTATGTTCCTTGTGATGTTTGCGCAGGCAGGAGATATAATCGTGAAACCCTTGAAGTCAAGTTTAAGGGTAAATCAATTTTTGATGTTCTTGAAATGACTGTTGATGAGGGCGTTGAGTTCTTTTCACAGCAGCCAAAAATATACAGAAAGCTGAAAACACTTAGTGATGTTGGTCTGGGTTATATAAAAATCGGACAAAGTGCCACAACTCTTTCAGGAGGTGAGGCTCAGCGTGTCAAACTTGCTACAGAGCTTTCAAAACGAGGAACAGGCAAAACAATTTATGTGCTTGATGAGCCGACTACAGGACTTCACACAGCAGATGTGCACAGACTTATAAATGTTCTTAATATGCTTGTAGATGCAGGCAACACAGTCGTTGTTATTGAGCATAATCTTGATGTCATTAAGGTTGCTGACCATATTATTGATCTTGGGCCCGAAGGAGGAAAGGGCGGCGGAACAATTGTTGCAGAAGGAACACCTGAGGAAATAGCAAAATGCAAAAAATCATATACAGGACAGTATTTGAAAAAAATGCTGTAATTCAGCAGGACTGATATATTTCAGTCCTGTTGTTCTTTAATAAATAAAATTATATAGAAAATTAATTACATCTTTGTAATATAACTTGTGAAGATTGTTGTATTATGATATTCTTTATAAGATAAAAGATTTTTTTGGAGGAATATGATTTTATGGAAAGAAAAATTGTTATTTTTGATCACCCTCTTATTCAGCATAAGCTGTCTATTGTTCGTGCATGTGACACAAGCACAAAGGATTTTCGCCAGCTTATCAATGAAATCGCCATGCTTATGACGTATGAGGCAACAAGAGATTTGCCTACTGAGCAGATTGATGTTAAAACACCATGCGGAATTGCTAAGTGTAATCATATTGCAGGAAGAAAACTTGCTTTCGTGCCTATTCTTCGTGCAGGTCTTGGTATGGTGGACGGATGTCTTGAGCTTGTTCCTGCTGCAAGAGTGGGACATATCGGTCTTTACAGAGATGAGACTACACACACACCCGTAGAGTATTACTGCAAACTTCCTAAGGATATTGAAGAAAGGGATGTCTTTGTAGTTGATCCTATGCTTGCTACAGGCGGATCTGCAATTGATGCAATCAGCCAGATAAAATTAAGAAATCCGAGAAAGATTATTTTTATGTGCATTATTGCTGCGCCGGAAGGTCTTGAAGCACTTAAAGAAGCACATCCTGATGTTGATATTTATTGTGCGGCTCTTGATGAAAAGCTTAATGAGGATTGCTATATTATCCCCGGTCTCGGTGATGCAGGCGATAGAATATTCGGCACAAAGTAGTTCAAAAATATTCAAAGTTGTTTGTAAATTGTTTGACTAAACAATTTCAAATATAAAAGAAATGAGGTAGAAAAATGGCAAAAGAAAAAATGGTGGTCGGTCAGGACGGTATCTATGATGCACGCAAGCTCGGCGCACCTAAAATGATTGTTTTGGGATTCCAGCATATGTTTGCAATGTTTGGAGCAACAGTGCTTGTTCCGCTTCTAACAGGTCTGGATATGTCAACAACACTTCTTATGGCCGGTCTTGGTACTTTACTGTTCCATCTGTTCACTAAGTTTGAAGTTCCTGCATTTTTAGGTTCATCCTTTGCTTTTCTTGGTGGATACGGTACAGTAGCTCCTATGCTGGCAGATGGTACTCCTAATAAGGAAATGCTTCCATATGCATGCCTTGGTGTTGCTTGCTCTGGATTGCTGTATCTTATTCTTGCTGCAGTTATCAAAATTGTCGGTATCAATAAGGTAATGAAATTCTTCCCACCTGTTGTTACAGGTCCTATCATTGTTGCAATCGGTTTAGGTCTTGCACCAAGTGCTATTAATAATTGCAAAACAAACTGGTGGCTTGCTATTGTTGCTCTTGGCCTTGTAATTGTATTCAACGTATTCGGTAAAGGAATGGTTAAAATTATTCCTATTCTCCTCGGTATACTTGGCTCATATGCTGTTGCTGCAATTGTCGGTAATGCTTGCGGGGTTGAAAGCTTTGCAATTGACTTTACAGCAGTCAAGGAAGCAAAATTCTTTGGCGTTCCCGTTATCAGCCAGTGGAGCCAGACTGTATTCGGCGGTGTTCATGATTCTTCAAAGGCTATTTCAGCAATCATAGCAATTATGCCTATTGCTCTTGCTACTATGATGGAGCATATCGGCGATATTTCAGCTATCGGTGCAACTTGTGGAAAGAACTTTATTGCAAAACCAGGTCTTCACAGATCACTTCTTGGTGATGGTCTTGCAACAACACTTTCATCACTCTTCGGCGGTCCTGCAAACACTACATACGGTGAAAATACAGGTGTACTTGCTCTTTCAAAGGTTTATGATCCAAGAGTAGTAAGAATTGCAGCATATTTTGCAATTGTGTTTTCTTTCTCACCAAAGTTTGCAGCTATCATTAATTCAATGCCTGCCGCAATTGTAGGAGGTATTTCATTTGTACTTTATGGTATGATTTCTGCAATTGGTGTTCGCAATATGGTTGAAAATAAGGTTGATTTTGCAAAGCCGCGTAACACAATCATTGCTGCAGTAATATTGGTATGTGCTCTCGGATTGGGTGACGGAGTTTCATTCACAATCGGCAAGTTTGACATAACTTTGTCTGCACTTGCTATTGCCGCTATTGCGGGTATTGTTCTTAATGCAATTTTCCCCGGTAAAGATTTTGACTTTTCAAATTCAGCTGAAACTGAAAAAGCTGAAGATTAATTTAGAAGTTTACCAGTATAAAAATGCCGTTTCTGATTTTGTCAGAACGGCATTTTTTATGTGTATTATTTGCAGTGTTTATTTATATAATAGTATAAAAACTACATAAATTTTAAATTATTTGTTAATACTCTTGACAAATGGAATTTTATGGTTAAAATAATAATTGTTAGCACTCAACGACAGAGAGTGCTAACCGCGAACACACAAATTAAATTTAGAGGTGATATTATGACTATTAAACCACTTGCTGACAGAGTTCTTTTAAAAGCTCTTGAAGCTGAGGAAACAACAAAGAGCGGACTTATTCTTGCTGCATCAGCTCAGGAAAAACCTGAAATGAGTGAGGTAGTTGAAGTTGGTCCCGGCACTGACGAAAACCCAATGACTGTAAAGAAAGGCGATAAAGTTATTATCAGCAAATATTCAGGCACTGAGGTTAAGCTTGACGGCGTTGAATACACAATTACATCAATTAATGATATTCTCGCAGTCGTAGAGTAATTTAAGAAAGGATGATTTGAATGGCTAAAGATATTATTTACGGCGAAGATGCCAGAAAGGCTTTGCAGGCAGGTATTGATAAGCTTGCAAATACTGTTAAAATTACACTTGGTCCAAAGGGCAGAAATGTAGTTCTTGATAAGAAGTACGGGGCACCATTGATTACCAATGACGGTGTTACTATTGCTAAGGAAATTGAGCTTGATGATTCATTTGAAAATATGGGTGCTCAGCTTGTAAAAGAGGTTTCATCAAAAACTAACGACGATGCCGGTGACGGCACAACTACTGCTACTCTTCTTGCTCAGGCTCTTGTAAGAGAGGGTATGAAAAATGTCGCTGCAGGAGCAAATCCAATGGCAGTTAAAAATGGTATAAAAGCTGCTGTTGACACTGCAGTTGAAGCGGTTAAGGCTAATTCACAGCTTGTAAAAGGCTCTGATGATATTAAGAGAGTTGCAACTGTTTCTGCTGCTGATGAGTATGTAGGCTCACTTGTTGCCGATGCTATGGAGAAGGTTACAGCTGACGGTGTAATCACTATTGAAGAATCAAAGACCGCTGAAACAGTATGTGAAGTTGTAGAAGGCATGCAGTTTGACAGGGGCTATATTTCACCTTATATGGTAACTGATACCGATAAGATGGAAGCAGTTATTGATGATGCAATGCTTCTTATTACCGATAAGAAAATTTCAACTGTTCAGGATATACTTCCTCTTCTTGAGGCTGTTCTTAAAGCAGGACAGAAGCTTGTTATAGTTGCTGAAGATGTTGAGGGTGAAGCTCTTCAGACAATTCTTCTTAATAAGCTTCGCGGAACCTTTACATGTGTTTGCGTAAAAGCTCCAGGCTTTGGTGACAGAAGAAAGGATATGCTTCAGGATATTGCTATTCTTACAGGCGGTCAGGTTATTACAGCTGATTTAGGCTTAGAGCTTAAGGATGCAACAATGGGTATGCTTGGTAAAGCAAGACAGGTTAAGGTTACAAAAGAAAATACTATTATTGTTGACGGAGCAGGTGACAGCACAGAAATTAAAAACCGTGTTTCACAAATTAAGACTGCTATTGAATCATCAACATCTGATTTTGACAGAGAAAAACTTCAGGAAAGACTGGCTAAATTAGCAGGCGGTGTTGCTGTAATTAAAGTTGGTGCAGCTACTGAAACAGAAATGAAAGAAAAGAAGCTTCGTATTGAGGATGCTCTTGCTGCTACTAAGGCTGCTGTTGAAGAAGGTATTGTTGCCGGCGGCGGTGTTGCACTTATTAATGCAATTCCTGCAGTTGAAGCTTTGCTTGATACTGCTGATTCAGATTTCAAGACAGGTGTTTCAATTGTTCTCAAGGCACTTGAGGAGCCTGTTCGCCAGATTGCTCTTAATGCAGGTCAGGAAGGCTCTGTTATTATTGATAAAATCAAAAACTCAAACAAAGTTGGTTACGGCTACAATTTTGCAACAGATGTTTATTGTGATATGATTGAAGAGGGTATCGTTGATCCTGCGAAGGTAACACGTTCTGCAATTCAGAATGCGGCTTCTGTTGCGGCTATGGTGCTCACAACAGAATCTCTTGTAACTGATATCAAAGATCCTCAGGCAGACGCAGCTCAGGCTGCAGCCATGGCAGCGGCTCAGGGCGGCGGAATGTATTAATATATAATAAATTTATTTGCAGATGCTTACATGTAATTGCGGGCATCTGCTTTTTTTGAATAATTTGCTAAAATTTTATTTTAAATTAAATCTTGACAAATTTTTTAATTAGTATTATTATATTTCCAATAAGAGAACACGTTGATGAGAACAGGGTTTGATTATGTAGTTGTTTAAGAGAGCTGACGGCTGCTGTGAGTCAGTACAATGTTAATTAGATTATCCTCTCTGAGTGGCTGTGCTGAACATAAGTAGGTGCAGACGGAATCCTCCGTTATGGGAAAATGTATGTTAGTACATTAAGTGCGTTAGCAATAACGAAAAAGAGTGGTACCACGGTAATTTATCGTCTCTTTGCCTTATAAGGCAGAGAGGCTTTTTTATTTTTATAATATAATATTATGAAAGAGGGATGTTATGAATAATTTAGTAGAGATTCGCTGGCACGGACGCGGCGGACAGGGCGCAAAGACTGCTGCACTGCTGCTTGCAGATGTTGCATTTAAAACAGGCAGCTTTGTTCAGGGCTTTCCTGAATATGGTCCTGAAAGAATGGGTGCTCCTATAACTGCATACAACAGAATCAGCAAAAATGAAATAAGAGTTCATTCAAACATTTATGATCCTGACTATGTAGTAGTTGTTGATGAGGGATTGCTTGATGTTGTTAATGTAACAGAAGGTATTAAAGAAAATGGTGCTATTGTAATTAATACTTCAAAAACACCTGAGGAAATTAAAGAAAAGCTTGCAGATTTCAGCGGTAAAATATATACAATTGATGCTAAAAAAGTATCCTTGGCTTGTCTCGGCAAGTATTTTCCGAATACACCAATGCTTGCAGCTATTGTTAAGGTTTCAGGTGTAATGGATAAAGAAACATTTCTTAATGAGATGCAAAATTCATTTCAGCATAAATTTTCATCAAAGCCGGAAGTTATTGAGGGCAATATGAATGCTCTTAAAATGGCATTTGATGAGGTTAAATAGGAGGTAAAATATGAAATCAGATGTTAATAAGCTTCATCTTGACTGTACTTGGCAGGAATTAACAGAGGGTATGCAGATTTATGGCGAAAAAACCTCCGAAGCATTCAACACAGGTGAGTGGACTTCTGTTCAGCCAACTATAGATGAAACAAAATGTATTCATTGCTTAATGTGTGTTCCTGTTTGCCCTGACAGCTGTATTCCGGTTGTTGACGGCAAACGCGGTGACTTTGATTATAAACATTGCAAGGGCTGTGGTATTTGCGTAAAGAACTGCCATGTCGGTGCAATTACTATGGAGGGGGTAAAGTAATATGGCTCGTAAAGATAGACTCAGCGGTAACGAAGCAGTGGCAGAGGCTTTGCGTCAGATTAATCCTGATGTTATGGCAGCCTTCCCAATTACACCTTCAACAGAAATTCCGCAGTATTTTTCAAAACTGGTTGCTAACGGACAGGTTGACAGTGAGTTTATTCCTGTAGAATCAGAGCATTCTGCAATGTCAGCTGTTATAGGTGCTCAGGCTGCAGGTGCAAGATCTGTTACAGCAACATCTTCAGCGGGTATGGCACTTATGTGGGAGGAGCTTTATCTTGCTGCTTCCAACAGACTTCCGTGTGTCCTTACTCTTGTAAACAGAGCATTATCAGGCCCTATTAATATCAACTGTGATCATAGTGATTCTATGGGTGCAAGAGATGCCGGATGGATTCAAATTTATGCTGAAAATAATCAGGAGGTTTATGATAATCTTTGTATGGCATATCGTATTGCAGAGCATAAGGATGTTATGCTTCCTGTAATGATTTGTCAGGACGGTTTCATTACATCACACGCTGTTGAAAATATTGTTCTTAACGAAGATGAAGATGTTAAGAATTTTGTAGGTGAGTATGAGCCTGAAAATTCGCTTCTGAATCCCGAATGTCCAATGGCTGTAGGTCCTTACAGCGTTACAAATTATTATTTTGAAGCTAAAAGAGCTCAGGCAGAGGCCTTGAAAAATGCTAAGCAGGTTACTCTTGATGTAGCAGAGGAATATGAAAAAATTTCAGGAAGAAAGTATGGTCTTTTTGAAGAATATAAAATGGATGATGCTGAATATGCAGTAGTAATTATCGGTTCAGCTGCAGGCACAACAAAGGATGCTGTAGATCAGCTTCGTGCTCAGGGAATAAAGGCAGGTTTGATTAAAATCAGATTATTCAGACCTTTTCCTGCAGAAGAAATTGTTGAGTCACTTAAAAATGTAAAGGCAGTGGCTCTTATGGACAGAACAGAGTCTTATAATGATAACTGCGGTCCTATCGGTGCAGAAGTAACAACTGCATTGTACAGAGCTAAATCAAATGCTCTTGCAGTAAATTATGTGTATGGTCTCGGCGGTCGTGACGTTAAAGTTGAAGATATGGTTGCTGTATATAATGAGCTTGAAAAAATTACTCAGGATGGTGAGGTTAAAGAACCTTATCGCTACATGGGCGTAAGAGAATAAGGAGGCGGTTTAGTATGTATAATTTTAAAGAATATGTATCAAGAGAGGATCGCCTTGCAGGTGGTCACAGAATGTGTGCAGGCTGTGGCGGAACAATAGCAGTAAGAAATGTACTTAAAGCAATTAAACCCGGCGATAAGGCAGTTGTAGGTAATGCAACAGGATGCCTTGAGGTTTCAACCTTTATGTATCCTTATACAGCTTATAAAGACAGCTATATTCATAATGCATTTGAAAATGCAGGTGCAACAATGTCAGGTGTTGAGGGTGCTTATAATGCACTTCGCAGAAAAGGTAAGCTTGATGAAACATATAAATTTATAACATTCGGCGGTGATGGCGGTACATACGATATCGGCTTCCAGTCACTCTCAGGTGCTATGGAGCGCGGTCATGACATGGTTTATGTATGTTATGATAATGGTGCTTATATGAACACAGGTATTCAGCGTTCATCTGCAACACCTATGTTTGCCGATACAACTACAACACCTGTCGGCAAACAGTCATCAGGAAAGCCTCAGTACAGAAAGGATTTAGCAGCTATTATTGCTGAGCATCAAGTGCCTTATGTTGCACAGACAACCTTTGTTCAGAATTTCAGAGATTTATACAGAAAGAGCGAAAAGGCAATCTACACTAAGGGTGCAGCATTTCTTAATATAATGGCGCCTTGTCCGAGAGGATGGAGATATAATACTCCTGACATAGTTGAAATCTGCAAGCTTGCTGTTGAAACTCGTTACTGGCCTTTGTTTGAGGTTGTTGACGGCAAATGGATTCTTAACTATCAGCCTAGAAATTATGTTCCGATTGAAGAGTGGCTTGTTAAGCAGGGAAGATTTAAACATATGTTTAAGCCTGAAAATCAGTGGATGATTGAAGAATTCCAGAAGGAAGTTGATCGTCGTTGGGATGAACTTCTTAAACGCTGTACAGAAGTACGTGGTGCATAAAATTTCATAGCTTTATAAGAAAAACCTCACATAGAATTTTCTATGTGAGGTTTTGTTAGTGTTCGTTTATTGATTAATCTTTTTGCAGAAGAATTCTGTCGTTGTCAAAATCCTTTGCTTCTTTTTCTTTATAAAGGTTAAGTAAATCTGATACGCTCATTTCTTTTCGTGTATCGCTGTTAAGGTCGATGATAATTTTACCGCTGTCCATCATAATAGTTCTGGTTCCGGTTGTAAGAGCCTGCGACATATTATGTGTAATCATCATAGTTGTAAGATTGTTTTCTTTGACGATTCTGTTTGTAATATCCATAACCTTTTCTGCAGTAACAGGATCAAGGGCAGCAGTGTGCTCGTCAAGCAGTAATAGCTTTGGTGTAACTATTGTGCACATAAGAAGAGTTATTACCTGCCTTTGACCACCTGACAGGAGACCGATTTTTGTTTTCATTCTGTCCTCAAGTCCCATATTGAACTTTGACACTTCTTCACAGAATAGCTCTCTGGTTTTTTTGCTTATTGCCTGCGAAAAAAATCCGGATCCGGCACGGGAATATGCAAGTGCAAGGTTTTCTTCAATAGTCATATTCGGTGCAGTGCCCTTCATTGGATCTTGAAAAACTCGTCCGACAAGCTTAGCTCTTTTGTGCTCAGGCATAAAGGAAATATCCTTACCGTCTAACAGTATTTTACCTTGATCAAGAAGATATGTTCCGCAAATCATATTAAACAGTGTTGATTTACCTGCACCGTTTGAACCGACGATTGTTACAAATTCGCCTTGGTTAAGATTTAAATTAATATCAGCTAAAGCCTTGTGCTCATTAACAGTGTCTTTAGCAAAGGTTTTGGAAAGATTACTGATTTCAAGCATTTTTGCGTGCCTCCTTTTTTAGTTTTCCGTTTTTAATCTGCTTTGAGATTTCCGGAATAACAAGAGTCGCGGCAACAATAATTGCACATGTAAGCTTCATAAGATTTTCACTGTTTTTACCAAATAGTGATACATCAATTACAAAAGCTACAATAACCTTATATACCAGTGATCCTACAACTGCACTGACAAGACCGAGGGCAACATTTCTTTTGCCGAATATTGCCTCTCCGATAATTACGGCAGCAAGACCGTAAATCAGAGTGCCGTTAGAAAAGCTCTGATCGCTTAGCCCTAAATAGTGAGAAACAAGAGCACCTGATAGAGCGATTAATCCGTTTGCAAGGGCAAGACCGAATATAAGCGAAAAGTCAACATTAATTGATGATGCTTTTACCATGTCAGGATTGTCTCCTGTGGCTCTGATGCAGAGACCAAGGTGTGTTCTGAAAAACAGTATCACAAGAATTAGTATCATAATACAGATAACTGCACCGATAATCAAACCTGTAAGCTTCTTGTTCATACCGCTTACGCCTAATACTGAAAACAGTTTTTGGAATACTGAATTATTATTGAAGTTTAGGTTTGATGAGCCCCTTACCATGAGATTTATGGAATACAGTCCGCTCATTGTAATAATACCTGCAAGAACCGGATGAACTTTGAGCTTGGTTTGCAGTAATCCTGTAACTATGCCTGCCAGTACACCTGACGCGAATGCAGCGATAAAGCTCAAATAGCTGAATCCATGTGAGGCAACAACGGCAGCAACGGCTGAGCCGAAACCGAAACTGCCTTCAGTAGTAAGATCAGGTATATCCAATATTCTTAATGAAATATAAATACCGAGAGCAAGCAATCCGTAAAGAAAGCCCTCTTCAATAGCTGTAATATAGACTTGCATAAAAATTCCTATTTCCGATTAATTATTTTAATTACTCAACAACTTTAATTTCATAACCGATTGTATCTTTTGACGGTGTTTCTTTTCCAAGTGACTTTGCAATATTACTGTTAAATGTGCAGTAGTCAACTGCGACTACCTCTGAAGGAATTTCAGTTATTGCTTTTCCGTTCATATATTCAATACACTTGTCTGCGGTTTTAGCACCAATTCCTTTGTCGTCAATTGCAAGTGTAGCAAGGCAACCGCTGGCAACTGTTGTTGCTGATGAACAGTAAGTTGGAATTTTTGCTTCTTCGCATATTTGAGCAAGTGTTGTTACACCATCCTGTACAACTGCATCGTTTGGTACAAATATTACATCGCATCCGTTTGAAATAAGGGTTTCTGTTGCACTTTTTACATCAGCTGATGTTTCAACTGTTGCTGATTCGTATTTTATACCCTTATCATCGAGATATTTCTGAGCAGCTTCAACAGTGTTTACTGCGTTTACCTGTGAAGTTGAATAAATGAATCCCCATTTTGTAACATCGGGAGTGATTTTGTAACCCATTTCAATAATGTCACCAACAGGTATTGCATTAGATGTTCCTGTCGCGTTTTTGTCAGGTGCTGCCATATCAGTGATTACCTGAGCCTCAACAGGTGCGGAAACAGCACAGAAGAAGCATGGTGTCTCAGAGCCGAGATTAACAAGTGTCTGTGTGCAGGCAGTACCGATTGTGAATACCGCTGTATAAGTGCCGTCATCCATGGCGTTTATAATTGATGTGAGAGCAGCAGTATCGTTGTTTGCATCCTTGTAAACAAATTCTGCATTTTCAAATCCTTTTGCCTTCATTTCATCAATAATACCGTCCTTCATGTCAACAAACGCACCGTTTGCACCGGACTGAACAACGATACCGAATTTTGCCGGCTTAGCAGTATCCGGTGTGGTTGAATTTTCATTTGTCTCCTTGCTGTTTGAACAGCCGGCAAAGCAAGCTATTGCAATTAATGCTGCAAGAATAACCG
The DNA here is from genome assembly GCA_023665085.1 of Bacteroides sp. Taxonomy (GTDB): domain Bacteria; phylum Bacillota; class Clostridia; order Oscillospirales; family Acutalibacteraceae; genus Eubacterium_R. The sequence continues at coordinate 106,592 of JAMPEQ010000004.1, read as the reverse complement.
CAATTAATTTTTTCATTGTTTTTTTCATAAATATTTCTCCTTAATTGTTTTTATATTTTTCAAGCTTAATAAAAGCTTTTGAAATCATTTCTTCTGTTATCTTATATGGATTGTGGTCAATATCTTTCATTGCACATACCATAGGTACTAGTTTTTCAAGATCATCGGTGCTCATTTCGATATCTGCAAGGCAGGAGGGAAGTCCGATTGATTTATTAAAACTGTATATTTTTTCAAACATTTCCTTGTTTTTATCAACAAGAAGAAGTATTAATACTCCGTAACCAACAACCTCACCGTGAAGATGTCTCTCCTCGATATGCGGAAATGATGTAAGTGCATAAAACACTGCGTGGGCAAGCCCTGTGTTGTAGTCAATAATATGCTCTGCTGTCAAAAGATTTGAGGCTATTCCTGTTGTAACTACTACGGAAAGTATCGTTTGCTCAACCTCGTAGCTAACATTTCCCTTTTTGAAATCATCCAGAGCTTTTTTGCCGTATTTTAACAGTGGAGCTAAGCACATCTCACTTGTTGTAACGCCAAGTGCATGATAGTGAACTAAATCTTCTCCGCGGCTGCTCATTTCTGATTCAAAATATTTTGCATAAGTATCACCCATGCCTGCCCAGATGTATTTTGCAGGTGATTTTGCTATTATTGATGTGCAGATAAAGCAATGCTTTGCAGGGGCAGGGAAGAAGAATGGCTCTTTAAAGCTTCCGTCAGTATTATACATAATTGATACCGCTGTTGTTCCTGCACAATTTGATGCAATAGTCGGAAAAGTAAATATCGGTTTGTTCAGCTTGAAGGCTGCAGCTTTCGCTGTGTCCAATGCCTTTCCGCCGCCAATTCCGAATATCATATCTGCCTGCTTTACAAGCTCATTGTTAATCAGCAGGTCAACATTTTCATAACTTGACTCTCCTCCGTACCAGAGATAGTCTAGTACAGTTAGTTCGCTGTCTGCCAATGCTTCATCAATAAGCTTTCTTGCTTTGCTGATAGCAGTTTTACCGCCTATGCAGATGATTGTATTTCCGTAATTTCTGCAAATCTCATCTATCTTGCCATAAGCGTTTTCACCTATTGTATAGCTTGGCAGAGTAATTGAATAGTTTTTCAAAATGATTACTTCCTAGATATAATTTATTAGTTTAATTTAATAAAGTATTATATCACCATACTATTATATTGTCAATTGAATTGTAATGCTTGTATATTTATGATTTTTGATATATAATTACATTTGGTGATTATATGTCTGTATCTGTTATGCTTAAACCGGCATCAAGCAATTGTAATTTAAAATGTGAATATTGCTTTTATCATTCTCTTGCATCTGAGAGAAAAGAATATTCGAAAGGTATGATGAGTATAGATACTGCTCAAAGAGTTGTTGACTCTGCCTTTGACTTTACTGATGAAGGAACAGTTTTCTTTACCTTTCAGGGCGGTGAGCCTCTGTTAAGGGGTATTGATTTTTTCAAGGAATTTGTTTCTTATGCAGAAGAAAATAATAAAAAGAATCTAAAAATCAGTTATTGCCTTCAGACAAATGGTACTTTGATTGATGAAGAATATGCAAAGTTTTTTGCTGAAAACAATTTTTTAGTTGGGGTATCTCTTGACGGAGATGAAGAGCTGAATAAATATCGTGTTTTTAAAAACGGAGAAAGTTCGTTTAATGATGTTTTAAAAGGAATTGATTTGCTGAAAAAATATGATGTTACTTTTAATGTTCTTTCTGTTCTTACAAAAGATACTGCACAGAATTTTAAAAGGGCATATAGATTTTTTAAGCAGAACAGTTTAAGATATCTTCAGTTTATTCCATGTATTCCGCCTTTTAATACCGATGCTGAAAATCTGCTTTATATGAATGACGATGATTATTCACAGTTTCTTACAAGATGTTTCAATATTTATTTTAATGACTATATGAGAGGTGAATATATTTCTATTCGCTCTTTTGATAACTATATAGCTCTGGTAAACGGAAATAACGCAGAGCAGTGCGGTATGAACGGATGCTGTTCGACACAGTTTGTTGTTGAGGGTGACGGAAGTGTTTATCCATGTGATTTTTATTGCACAGATGATTGGCTGCTTGGTAACATTCATGCTTCATCATTCAGCGAATTATACCGCAGTGAAAAATCTGTAGATTTTCTAAAAAGCTCTTTCAAAATCAATGATGATTGCAAAACATGCAGTTATTTTTACGTTTGCAGAGGCGGAGGCTGTAAGAGAAATAAAGATGCACATAATTATTGTGCTTCCTACAAAAAGTTTTTTGATTTATGTGAAAACAAAATGAAACAAATGAAAGGATAGTAAAATGAAAAAATTTATTTCTGTTATCATGTGCGTGATATTAACAGTATGTCTGTTTTCCGGATGCTCGGAAAAAACAGAAAACAATGAAAACAGTGAACTTCTTGAGTACACTATAGACTCTCATTATACCGCAGCAGGCGAGAGTATTATAAGAGCCTATAAGAAAGTGTGCGAGGCAGTAGAGAAGGGTGAAACTGAAGTTAAATTTAATTATTCCATGACAGACGGTGTAAATCAGTTGTTTTATACATGCTATCCTTTAAACATTCTTGTATCGGATATTAAACGTCTTGATGACAATTCCGGAGTTCAGATAAAATATGTCAACGATATTGATACTCATAAAGAGCTTGTCAGTAGTTTTAAGGATAAACTTAATTCTCTGAAGAATGAATGTGGATTTGGAGAAGTCGGCACTAATCAGTATATTTTTAATGTGTACAGCTATATATCAAAAAATGTTACCATAGACAGCAGTGTAACTAATACATTCGATACAATAATGAATTTAAAGGGTGTGGAAGCTTCTGTTAATTCCATGTTTGAGTATTTAGTTCTTCAGGGCGGAGGAAATGCTTGCCATGCTGTGAATTTCAGCGGTGCATCCACAATGATATCAACAGCAAAATTCAATGGCGAGTGGTATTATTTTGATCCGGCAAGTGAGGCGAGAGAAAATAAAGGTGAGGCTCTTACCCGTTTTGCTATGAATGACGATACAGTGAAAAAGTTTTATTCAAGCAATGAATTTACATATACAGATCAGACAGATTTACTGCCTGTTTCTGATGATAAATATACTGTACTTGCGGACTCTTTATCATATAAAATAGACAAATCTGAAGTAAATGTTGTATTATCAAACAGCGACAAGGTATTTATGATTAATTTTGTGTAAAAAATATAAATTAAACATTAAATTTTTGTTGTATTTGACAAGTATTTATGTTAAAATCTTTTTACATGATTTAAAGGAGAGATGTAAATGGCATTAAATGATTTAAAGCAGAAGGTTACAGGTATAGTTGACAATGTCAAGTATAACTGGAAAGAGCCCCCAAAAGGCAGATATATGACCTTTAAAGAAATTTTCTCATATGCTTTTGGCGGAATCGGTGCTTATTTCTTAATCACAATGGGCACAAATCTTGCCGTAAATACAACAAATATGATTGTCGGCGGTGCAATAGGTGTTGCACCTACTGATATGTATATACTTTATCTTATCGCTACACTTGCCAATATTCCATTAACTGCAGTTCGTGCGAATATGATAGACAATACCAGAGGCAAAGGTGGTAAGTATCGTCCATATCTTCTTTCAATGGGTATTCCGACTGCAATTATCGCGCTTGGTTATGTTTACTTCCCTTATGAAAAGCTTGAGATAATTCTCGGCACCGGAAAATTATTCGGTCATGCTAAAGACTATATTTTTACCTGTGCAATTGTACTAGTGTTTAATCTGCTATTGCAATTCTTCTTCAATTTTTTTCAGGATGCATATACAAACCTTATCCATGTATTATCTCCTAATACTCAGGAACGTACAGATGTACTTTCGATCAAAGCCGTTGTTTATTCTTTAGCTCCTTCTATTGTTTCATTTGTAAATCCAATTATTGCTCAGTTATTTACAAATAACAATCTTTATGACATTAAGGTTTACAGAATTACATATCCTGTATTTGCTATTTTGGGTATACTTCTGACAATAGTAGTATTTGCTAATACTCAGGAAAAGATTGTTCAGGCAAAGACACACACAATCCAGATTAGATTTATGGATTCTTTAAAGGAAGTTGCTAAAAACAAGTATTTCTGGATTATATCTCTTGCAGGATGGCTTGGTTTCCTTGAGGGTGCTTACGGAAATATCCTTCAGTGGTCTTATAACTATGGTCATTCAACTAATGGTACTGTTTTCTCAATTATCAATTTGATAACCAGTAATGCATCAATGTGGGGTATGATTTTAGCTCCGTTCTGCATCAGAAAATTTGGTAAAAAGAAGGTTCTTCTTGGAATCAATACATTAAATATAGTATTTATTCTTGCTATGATGATTGATTTGAGAAATATCTGGTGGCTTGCTTTCTGCGTATATCTTAATTGGTTCGTCGGAGCTTTTGAGCAGATTACCAATCCATCTATTCAGGCAGATATTCGTGATTATCAGCAATATAAAACAGGTGAGCGAATTGACGGAATGTTTGCCGCTGTTTTGACTATCGGTAACATTATTACCTTACTCACTTCATCAGTTCTACCTGCAGTTCAGAAGCATTATGGTGTGTATGAAGGCAATGGTTATGCTTCACCATTTGATATTCTTGATGTAAATACAGGACAAGATGGCTTGCTGTATAAACTTATGGGTGCACTTGTACTTATGGCGGCACTCGGTGCTGTAATGAATATGATTCCGTTCTTTTTCTATGACCTTACCGAAAAGAAGCAAAAGAGTATTGTAAGAGTTCTTCAGATTCGTTCTTTATTTGAAGATTACGCAAATAATGCACTCAACAATCATCAGATCGTTGAGGCTATTGATATGGTAAACAATGCTCGTGAAATGGCTGTTGCTTCACCTAAAGATGTTTCTAAGGCATCATACAAGGGTATTTCTGATAAAGCAGAGAAAAAGGCAGCTAAAAAAGCATATAAAGAAGCACTTAACTTTAATGAAGAAATTGATATCGCTAAATTTGTCTGTGCCGAAATTGATAAGTTCCAATCTGATCTGTATATACACGAATCTGCAGTTAATGAAGAAATATTTGCACAAGGCTTAGAGGGTATTAAAAATATTGATATTGAGTCTGCTCGTATGGAACTCAGAAATGCAAAAAATCTTCCTAAGAATACAGAAGATGAAAAAGAGTTCAGAAACTTTGAAATTGAGACTGCTAAAAAGAAGATTTCAGCTAAGAAAGCATTTAATAAATATTATGGCACTTTAAATGAATTTGTTTCTCCGAGCATGGAAGCCCTTACGGATTTGTTTAATCAAGAGGATGCTTGTGATGAAAAGATTTTTGAACTTGTTGAAAAGCAAAAGATAGCTAAGAATGAAAATGAAAAAGATGAAGTTAAGGCTATCAAGACTCAGGTAAAAGAAATCACTAAAGAGAAAAAAGAAATTCAGAAAAAGTCAAAGACACTTATGGACGAATTTGCTAAATTTAACAGAGCTGCAAAACCTTACAATGATGCTAAAAAATTCCTTGTACAGCAGGAAAACTTCTCTCACTTTGATGAAATTGCTGCCCTTTATGACGAAGCTAAAGCTAAAGCTCAGGAGGAAGATAAAATTAAGGAAGAGAAGGCTGCTCAGAAAAGAGCAGAAGTAGAGGCTGAACTTGCAGCACGTAAGGCTAAGAAAGCCGCAAAAAAGAATAAATAATAATATTATTTAAATCAAAAGCCAACTTGTGACATCAAGTTGGCTTTTGTCTCTTTTATTTTCTTTCGCATAGTATGTAATATGTATAAAACTAACAGCTTAAGAGTATTACTTTTTATTGCGAAATGAGGTTATATTTATGAATATATTAATTAAGGTAGGTTCTATTACTAATGCCCAGCGAAGCGTCAAAATATTATCGTCAAAGGGTTATAAAGCCGGTATTCAAAGGCTGCAGAATCCTAAAGCTTCCGACGGCTGCGGTTATGGTGTCAAAGTTCGCGCTGATTCTGATGAGCCTATAAGAATTCTTGAAAAAGCAGGTATAAATGTCAGAGGTGTGGAAGAATTATGATTTACCTTGACAACAGCGCCACGACATATCCAAAGCCTGCAAGCGTTGTTGCCGCTACTGTATCTGCAAACAAAAATTTTAGCTTTAACAGTGGCAGAGGCGGCTATAGCGCCTCAATAAAAACATCGGAAAAAATATTTTCAGTAAGAGAAAAAGCTGCTGCACTGGTTAATGCAAAGCCGGAAAATATCATTTTTACTCACAACTGTACACTTGCACTTAATATGGCGATAAAAGGCTGTATTAAAAGCGGTGACCATATAATTATTTCTTCTCTGGAGCATAATGCTGTTTCCAGAGTGGTATATACGCTTAAGGAGTATGGTGATGTTACCTTCAGTGTGGCAGAATTTAATTATAATCCTGATAAAACTTTGAAAAGCTTTAAAAATCTGATTAAAAGCAATACTTCACTTATCGTTTGTACAATGGCTTCAAATGTGTTCGGATGTGCACCTCCAATTAGAAGAATAGGGGAGCTGGCGAAAAAAAACAATATACGATTTATTGTTGATGGTGCACAAGGTGTAGGCTTGTTTGACACAGATATACAAAGAGATAATATAGATATTCTTTGCACGGCAGGTCATAAAGGGCTTTATGGTCCTTTGTCTACAGGATTTATGGCTATAAATAATGATGTTAAAATGAAAACAATTGTTGAAGGCGGTACAGGATCATCGTCATTAATGCTTAAGCAGCCTGAGTTCCTGCCAGACAGATTTGAAGCAGGAACACTTAATAATAGTGGTGTAATAGGTATGGGTGCAGGTATTGATTTTGTAAATATTAAGGGTATAAACAAAATATATACCCATGAAAAAAATATAATTTCCTTTATGTATAATGAGTTTTCCAAAAATGATAATATTACTCTGTACACTCCGCATCCAAATAAATTTGAAAGTGCACCGATACTTGCATTTAATTATAAAGACTATTCGTCGGAAAAGACAGCCGCTTTACTTGGTGATGCAGGTATAGCGGTACGAGGAGGTTTTCATTGTGCACCTCTTGCACATGAAAGCTTTGGAACTAATGACAGAGGAGTTGTAAGAATAAGTCCTTCCGTATTCACATCTTATTTTGAATGTGAAAAATTTTTAAACTATTTAAAAAAACTATAATATTCGCTTTATTTCTTAACTTTTCTGTGATAAAATATAAACAAGAAAGTGTTAAGGAGTATATGATGCTTAATCAAATACAAGAATTATTTAACAGAATAATAAGTGTTTTTTCAACATTTACAATTTTTGATTTACTTGATATCATTGCAGTTACAATTATTATCTATATATGTACACGTATTTTAAGAGAAACCCGAGCAATGCAGCTGGCTAAAGGTTTTGTTTATCTGGCTGTTGTATATGGAATTGTTAATCTTTTGGGAATGGAGGCTTCTTCATTCATTTTCAAAACAATTTTCTCGAATATTTTGATAATTGTTGTAATTCTGTTCGGTCCTGAGATAAGGCACATTTTAGAGCAGGTTGGACATGGTGCGACTGCAAAAAGTCTTAAAACTATTATTCATCCCGGTGTTGCTGTAGAAATTGCTGAAATTTCAGAATCAATTGAGGCAGTATGCAAGGCGTGTGCTGATATGAGCGACAAAAAAATCGGTGCTCTTATTTGTTTTGAGAATGATACCTTGCTTGGTGACGTTATATCAACAGGGACAGAACTTAATGCAAAAGTGTCAAAAGAGCTTGTTGAAAATGTGTTCTTTCCAAAATCACCATTACATGATGGTGCTATGGTAATTCGTGACGGTAAGATTTATGCAGCTGGCTGTATTTTACCATTGACTCAAAAAACTATTTCATCTGCACTTGGTACAAGGCATAGATCGGGTATCGGCTTGACAGAGCAGAGTGACGCAATTGTTGTAATCGTCAGCGAGGAAACCGGTGCAATCTCAGTTGCTAAGGGTGGTATTCTTCAGCGCGGCATATCTGACGGTGATTTGAGAGATATTCTTACCAGAGCTTTTGTTCCGTCAGGCTCATCCTCTGATGACAAAATTATCTCAAGACTTGTTAGGAGGATGAAAAAATAATGGCTGAAAAAAAGAAAAAAAGTTTTTCGTTAAGAAAGCTTATTTATAATGATAAGTATTTGATAATTATCTCAATTATACTTGCAATAGTAATTTGGATTGTTACATCAATGAATTTATCGCCTGAAACCACAAAAACTATTACAGTTTCTGTTCCGGTTGATTTCAGTGAGTCTGCAGCTGAACAGCTTGGTTTAAAATGCTATGGTGATGAAAGCTTTGATGTCGATGTTACAGTAAAATGTAAAAAATATCTCGCTAAGGATATTACAGGGGACGATATTAACGTTAGTCTGCAAACCAATTATGTTACAAGCAGTGGTAATATTGATGTTCCGGTTAAGGTTGATGCAGGTGAGAATTCCGATTTTGAAGTTCAGAGCTATTATCCCGCCACTTATAAGGCTTATTTCGATGTTGAGCAGGAAAAGGTTTTAGATGTTGATATAAAGTATGACAACATGGATTTTGCTGCAGATGGATATATTATAGGTCAGCCTTTACTGAATGAAAGCTCACTTACAGTCAGAGGACCAAAAGCCTATGTTTCTCAGGTTGAAAAGATTTTGTGTGATGTTTCGTTTAAAAATCAAAAATTAACGACTACTGAAAACATCACTGTAACTCCTTTGGCTGTGGATTTATATGGTTCTGACGTAAGATATATATCACTTCTTGACAGCAATGGTGAAAAAATAAACAGTCTTGATTTAACAATACCTGTTCTTAAGCAGACGGTTTTGCCTGTTTCTGTGGAATTTCTTAATAAACCAAGCAACATTAATCCTAATATGTTTGATATAAAATATAGCTTGAATAAGGTTGATGCAGGTGTTCTTGACAGCGTTGATATTACATCCGCTGTTATTGGTCAGGTTGATTTTTCAAAGCTTAATCTAGGCGAAAATGAATTTAATTTTAATGTTCAGAATCTTGATAGTCTTCTCATTCTTAATCAGGTTAATGAAATCAAGGTTACGCTGACAGTGCCTTCAAATTATAAATCAAAAGGTGTGAGCGTTATGACAGATAACATTAAAATCACTAACCTGCCTGAAGAATATAAATACGAAATTATCGGTATTAGTTCTAACAGGGTAACAGCTATCGGAACAGAAAAAAATCTTGAGTCTATCAACACAAAAAATATTGCATTGAATGTTAATGTGCTTCAAAATGGTGAAAATCTTGAAGAAAAAACATACACTTTTAATGCTGTTCCGTTCATTGAGGGTTCAGGAGATTGTTGGATTTATGGCGATTATACCGTAGATGTGAGAATATATAAATAGTTTATATTAGCAATAAAGCAGCATTGGGACACCCTTAATAAAAAGGGTGTCCGTCCTGTTAGCGTTATTATAAAGAAAGGGTACTACTTTGATTGTTATTGTAGAAAATAATACAAGCAATACAGTTAAATTAAATTATAATAATGAATTTCTTTTTATTTCTCCCTATAAGGAAAAAAGAATTGATATAAGTTTACCAACCTTATTTGAGATAAATAATAAATCAAATGAAAAAAGCTTTATACAGAGAGTTAAAGAAGATTTTTCTTTTAATGAAATTGATTTTAATCATTTAAGATTTAAAATCAATTATTCTTCATATTTGAAAACAATTGTCAATATAATTCCGGATAAATACAAACGGCCAAGACTGATAATAAAAGAAAAAATTTACATAAAAAATAATTTATTGGAACTGCATTGTTTGGATGTTGATAATATTGAATGTGTTGATTGCTGTAAATATAAATGTGTAAATATGCAGCATAAATTGGCATTATATTTTTCTTGTAAATTTGCCATAGTATTGAAATATGGTATTTTGGGAATTGTTGGCTTATTGTTTTGCATTTCACTGTTTCTGGATTTTGATAGCTTTTTAAATGATGGAACAGGTGCAATGGTGTGTTATATTATTGCATCTATAATTTTTATTACATATTTTATTGTATTTTTTATTAAATCCATTTGGCTGTTTAAAATCATAAAATCTATTTAATATATTATAATATTGAGAAAGATAATAAGTAATATAATGCTTAGACTTTATGTGAGCGTATAATTATAATATTATGCAAAAAGAAAAAGGTATACTGTGGATTCTCTTAGTAAAGAGTAATTCACAGTATGCCTTTTTTATTTTTGAATTTATTCAAATTAAGTATAAAAAAGTGATTTGCTTTGTGATTTAGAATATCTGTATACACTCATTTCTATTCCGAGTGCCAGGTAAATACAAAGGGAAGATGATCCTCCCGCCGAGAACAATGGCAATGTAATACCAATGCATGGAAGCCATGACAGCTCCATACCGATATTGATAAATACCTGTGCAAACAGCATTACAGAAATACCTGCACACATTAAATATCCAACATTATCTCTTGCTTTAAGACCTGTAAACAGCACTCTGAGTACAAGAACAAGAAGAATACCAATTACAGCTAAAGCACCGATAAACCCGAATTCCTCGCCTGCCACGGTAAGCACCATATCATTTTGATTTTCAGGAACACCGTTTGTTAATGATTGTGTCATACTGCCGTTAAGATAACCCTGACCAAGCCAGCCGCCTCCGCCGAGTGCTATCTTTCCATGGTTTTGCTGATACAGTGTATCTGTATACTGTTCAGGATAAAACAGGGCAGTAATTCTTTCACGCTGTATTCCGTTAATAATATCAAACTTCCATGCAGCAGCAAAGCCAACAATGATGGCACAAATGCCTGCGATAAAGTATCCTATATGTACCTTTGCAAAAAATAGCATTCCGATAAACATTATCATGAATATTAATGCTGAACCTGCATCACCGGTTGCTACAACAAGAGCAACCGGAATCATTCCGTGAATAACTAACGGAATGATAGTTTTGATTCGGTTAATTTTATCCTTAACTAGATCCAGATGATATGAAAAAGAAATTATAAAGCCAACCTTAAGAAGTTCGGAGGGCTGGAAATAAAATATTTTTAAATCAAGCCACGATTTAGCGTCCTGCCTGGCAGAAGGTGCAACGCCGAAGAAAAATGTGTATATCATTAATCCGACACAGCCTGCCGCTATTAAAGGCCATAATTTTGATATTATCTCATAGTCAATATTTGATACTATTAATGCAATAATCAGTCCGCCTGTTACAGAAACAAGCATGCTTCTGACATCACTGCTGATGATTTTACCGTCAGCAAGATTTGAAAAGGTAGCACTGTAAACAAGACTCAGTCCGTAGAATGATCCGATGATTGCAGTGAGGACAGTAACTAAATCAAGACCACCGAAAAATCCAATTCGCTTATTGTCCATATTAAATTTACAGTAACCTCCTTTGATGTTTTCTATTGTCTATTATATTAAAATAAAAGTCTTATTTCAAGGGTGTATTAAAAATATACATATATTGTTAAAATTTGTCTTTGAATATCCCAACAAGTATGATATAATAGTTAGGCAATAATAGACTTTAGTTAAGGAGTTTTGTATATGCTTTCTGATATCGAAATAGCACAGCAGGCTAAAATGAAAAAAATTATTGATGTTGCAAAGTCAATAGGAATTTCTGAAGATGAGCTTGAGCCATATGGTCATTATAAGGCTAAGATAAGTGACAGCGTTTATGACAGACTTAAGGACGAAAAGGACGGCAAGCTTGTTCTTGTAACCGCAGTTAATCCTACTCCGGCAGGAGAAGGTAAAACAACTGTCTCAATCGGTCTTGGACAGGGTATGAATAAAATCGGCAAAAAGGCAGTTATAGCTCTTCGTGAGCCTTCTCTTGGTCCTGTTTTCGGAATAAAAGGCGGTGCAGCAGGAGGCGGCTATTCTCAGGTTGTTCCTATGGAGGATATTAATCTTCATTTTACAGGTGACATGCATGCAATTACCAGTGCAAATAATCTTATGTGTGCAATACTTGATAATCACATTCAGCAGGGAAATGAGCTCGGAATAGATCAGAGAAGAGTTCTTGTTAAGCGTTGTCTTGATATGAATGACAGAGCACTTCGTAATATTGTTTGTTCACTTGGCGGAAAGCTTAACGGCGTTCCAAGAGAGGATCATTTTATTATTAGTGTTGCCAGCGAGGTTATGGCCATTCTCTGTCTTGCAAGCGATATATTTGACTTAAAGAAAAGGCTGGGTAATATTCTTGTTGCTTACACCTATGATAATAAGCCTGTGTACTGCAGGGATATTAAGGCTGACGGTGCTATGACAGTGCTTTTAAAAGATGCAATCAAGCCTAATCTTGTTCAGACTCTTGAGAATACACCTGCAATTATGCACGGCGGACCTTTTGCTAATATTGCTCATGGTTGTAATTCCGTAAGAGCGACTAAAACTGCATTAAAGCTTGGCGACTATTGCATCACTGAAGCAGGCTTCGGTTCTGATCTGGGTGCTGAAAAGTTTTTGGATATTAAGTGCCGTTTTGCAGGAATTAAGCCGTCATGTATCGTTCTTGTATCAACAGTTCGTTCTATGAAATACAATGGTGGTGTTGCAAAAACTGACCTTATAGGTGAAAATATGGAAGCACTTGAAAAAGGCAGTGTTAATTTAGGCGCACACATTGATAACCTGAAAAAATATGGTGTGCCTGTTGTCGTTGCAATTAATCATTTTTATGCTGATACTGATAGAGAAATTGAGTTCGTTAAAAATTATTGTGAGGCGAAGGGTGCTGATTTCGCAGTAACTAAGTGCTTTGCTGAGGGTGGAAACGGCTCAAAAGAGCTTGCGGAAAAAGTTGTTGAGGCGTGCGAAAAACCAAACAATTTTGATTATATTTATGATATCGATATGCCTCTTTATGAGAAAATTGAAACTATTGCCAAGGAAATATATGGTGCTGACGGAGTTGATTACAGCAAAGAGGCTAAAAAGAGCCTTGATGAGTTTATAGCACTTGGTGCTGACAAGATGCCTGTTTGCATGGCAAAAACTCAGTACAGCCTTTCTGACAATCCTCAGGCACTTGGAAGACCTGAAGGCTTCAGGATAACTGTTTCTTCGGCAAGTCTTTCAAATGGTGCAGGCTTTGTAGTTTGCCAGACGGGATCAATTATGACTATGCCCGGACTTTCAAAGGAGCCTGCAGCATATAAAATTGATATTAATGAAAATGGCGAAACAGTAGGTTTGTTCTAATGAAAACTTATATAACTGACAGCTATGAGGAAACAGTAGCTCTTGGCGAACATATAGCTGAAAATTTGCCGAAGGGAAGTGTTATAGCTTTTGTTGGCGGGCTGGGTATGGGTAAAACAGCCTTTACCACAGGACTTGTAAAAGGTTTAGGTATTGAGGCTGATGTTTCTTCACCTACCTTTGCAATATGTAACACTTACATCGGTAATGAAAATGCACTTCACCATTTTGATATGTATCGTGTCGATGGTTGGGATGACCTCTATTCTACAGGCTTTTTTGATTTTCTTGAAACTGATTGTTTTATGGCGGTTGAGTGGAGTGAAAATGTCTATGGAGCTTTGCCTGATGATGCTGTTATAATTGAATTTGAAAGACTTGATGAAAACTCCAGACAGATAAAAATATATAAAAAATATGAGGAAGAATAATGCTTTTATCAGTTGATTCATCAGCAGTTACTGCTTCTGTGGCTTTAACTGACGGTGATAGAGTAATTAAAAGTGAATTTATTAATGCCGGGCTAACTCACAGTGAAACCCTTTTGCCTATGATTAAAAAGGTGATGAAGGGATATAGCTTTTCTGATCTTGAGGCTATTGCTGTTACAGCAGGACCGGGTTCTTTCACTGGTGTAAGAATTGGTGTTGCAACTGTAAAAGGACTTGCGTTTGAAAGCAATATACCATGTATCTGTGTATCAACACTTGAAGCTATTGCTTATAATTTTGCAGATGAAAATGCCATTATTTGTGCGGTGATGGATGCAAGGCGGATGCAGTTTTACAATGCTCTGTTTTCTGCAGGTGACGGAAAAATAGAAAGACTTTGTGCCGACAGGGCAATTTCTATTGATGATCTCAAAAAAGAGCTTGCACAATATGATCGTGTTATTATAGCAGGTGATGGTGCAGAGCTTTGTTATAATAATCTTAATTTAGATAATGTATTTTTAGCTGATAATGAAAGACGATATCAGAATGGTATCGGTGTTGCTAAATCAGCTTCAAATAAAGAAAAAATATCGGCAAATAAGCTTATGCCTGTATATCTTAGACTCAGTCAGGCAGAACGTGAGCTTAAGCTGAAAAAGGAGAATAAAAAATGATAGCTATCGGCAGTGATCACGCAGGATTTCCTCTTAAAGAGGCAATTCGTGCACATCTTGATGAACAGAAAATTGATTATATTGATGTAGGATGTTATACACCTGAACGATTTGATTATGCCATAAGTGCTCAAAAGGCTTGTGATAAGGTAGCAGCAGGCGAGTGCGAGTTTGCAATTCTTTGCTGCGGTACAGGCGTTGGAATTTCAATGGCAGCTAATAAGGTTAAAGGTATCAGAGCTTGCTGCTGTTCAGATTATTTCAGCGCAAAGTATACAAGAGCACATAATGATGCAAATGTTCTCTGTATGGGTGACAGGGTAATCGGAGCCGGACTTGCTGTAGAGCTTGTTGATGTATTTCTTAATACTGAATTTGAGGGTGGCAGACACAGCACAAGAGTTAATCAGATTATGGCAATAGAAAACGGCGAAAAGCTGTATTGATTTTGTTATATAAACAAAAAAAGACTATTCTTATAAAAATAAGAATAGTCTTTTTTATGTTAAAATATTGAATTATTTTATGACCATTTAAGTGCTTTAATTGAGAAACCGAGTGTAATATCAAGCTTGTTTTTCTTAACAATTGCTACAACTTTAGTTTTGCCTTTTGCATTTGTTACCTTGCCTGTGACCTTGTAATAATTGTTTTTGCCAAGATCTTCAATTTTAGTGATGGTAACCTCCTGTTGTTTTGGCGTATATTCTGTGATTTCAAATGTGTCATCTTTTGCAATGTATTCAATCGGAGCACCGTTGTTTTCAGAATTACATTTAGTTTTAAAGTTTACAACAGTCTGATCATAATATTTAAATAAGCTCAGTACAATTGGGCTTGAGGGATAAACACTTCTTGTGCCGCCCTCGCGTTCAGCCATCCATACAGCAGTATGAGTAGCAATGCTGATTGGAACTCCTTCAGAGTTTTCGTAGCTTGCAGTATAAAGATAAGGAACTTCAAGCATTGATTTGATTATGTTCTGATCTTCAATTGAAAAGCTTACTTCTTTGCCTGAAGCGTTTGTTTTTGGAACAGTATCATCTCCTACAGGTTTTGTTGTGTCTTTGTTTGATGTAGGCTCAACATTCTTTTTTGTAGTTCCTGTAGGTTTTTGTGTAGCAGTTGTAGTTAATCCTTTATTATTGGTTATTTCTTTACCGGGTTTTGTATTATTTGTTTTATTTTCTTTTGCCGTAGTTGTTTCTGTAACCTTAATTGTTACATTTTTGCCGTTTTTATCAGTAAGGTCATTACCTTCATTGTCAAGCACCTGACCGTACGTTTTGCCTTTTTTATCTTTTTTGTACTTAACAGCAATCGGTGTTGTAACAGCTTTTCCGTCTTTATCTGTAACCTTTTTGCCATTTTTGTCTGTTACATCTGCTGTTTCAAATCCGAATTCTTCAGCACTGCTTTCAAGACCTGCTTCTGTTGTTGTAGTTGTATCCTCGTCCTTTGCTTTGCATGATACAAAAACACATGATATAATTACAACAAAAGCTAACAATAAAACTATTACTTTTTTCATTTTTACACCTCATAAACCTAGTCAAACAAGCAATCCGCGTTGTTCGACAGCTCTAATAGTTAAATTATATATATTAAATTCTTAAATGTAAATAGAAAATACAAAAAATGAACAAATAATTAACTGCGTGTTCACAGTATTTACATAATTTTATGAAAGTGATATTCTATATCATGGTGATAAAATGAAAAACTCGTTAAAAATTGCTTTTTGCGGAATAACAACAGCATTGTCTGTTTTGTTTATGCTTATTGGCGGTTTGATTTCCTTGTTTGCATATATTATGCCGATGCTCGCCGGAGTCCTCATGATAATGGTGACAAGAACCTTCAAAACCTCAAGTGCAGTGATGACATATATTTCAACATCTTTGCTGTCATTTATTTTGGTCGCTGATAAAGAATGCATGCTGATGTATGTTCTGTTTTTTGGCTTTTATCCGATTTTAAAATCTTTTATTGAAAAATTAAAAAATAAGTCTTTCAGACTTATCATAAAATTACTGCTTTTTAATGTTCTTATGCTTGTTGCGCAATTAATACTCTATTTTGTTTTCGGTATACCTTTTTCTGAAAATGATGATGGAAAGGTACTGATAATATTATTTGCTGTTATGCTCAATATATTATTTATCGTGTACGATATTATGCTTAACAAAATTCTTATTATCTATGAAATTAAACTTGAACCCAGAATTAAGAAGCTATTTAAGTGATCAAAATATAAGGACCTGTAATTACAGGTCCTTATTTCTTAACTTGTTAACCATCATTCTTGCAGCTTTGTAAATATCACCGCATCCTAAGGTTATGACAAGATCGTTTTTCTGAGCGTTTTCGGTAACATAGTCACAGATTTCTTCAAAGGTGTCAAACTGTATGGCTCCCGGGATTTTTTCAGATAAATCTGTTGCTTTAATGCCGATAGTATTAACCTCTCTGCTGCCCATAATAGCAGATACAACACATTTGTCAGCAATTTTTAATACCTCTGCAAAATCATCAAGCAGAAGAGATGTTCTTGTAAAAGTAAATGGCTGGTGGACTGCCCATACATTATTGTAACCCATTTTTTTTGCAGCTTCAAGAGTAACCTTAATTTCTGCAGGATGGTGTGCATAGTCGTCAGCAAATGTAATACCATTATATGTTCCGAGAAGTTCAAATCTTCTTGAAGCACCGCCGAAAGCCTTTAAGCCTCTGCATATTGATTCAACATCAGCTCCGCTCTCATAGGCTGCAGCAAATGCACACAGTGAATTTAATATATTGTGTTCGCCAGGTACAGAAAGCTCAACTTTTGTAACGAATTTACCGTTGTGATATACATCGTAGCTTGATTTAAAGCCGCCAGGAACAACAACGTTTTTTGCAATCCATTCGTTTCCGTCATTTTTACCGACAGATATCAGTTTTTTTCCCTCAATGCCTTTTAATGTATCAACAGTGTTTTTATCATCACCATTATAAATAATTGTTTTAGTGGTATTATCAGCAAATTGTCTGAAGGATTTTTTTATATTATCAAGGTTTCCAAAGAAATCCAGATGATCTTCATCAATATTTAAAATAACTGCCATATCAGCATTCATTTTAAGAAAAGTATTATTAAATTCACAGCTTTCACATACAAAGTTCTGACTGTGTCCATATCTGCCGTATGCGTCAATTACAGGAAGCTTTCCGCCTATAACAGCACTTGGATCAAGATCAGCCTCGAGAAGAACCTGTGTAATCATTGAAGAGGTTGTGGTTTTTCCGTGAGTTCCGCAAACTCCTATGCAGTTAGAAAAAATACGGCTTATTGCACCAAGAATTTCAGCTCTTTCAAAGCACGGGAATTTTTCTTTTGCAGTTTCTAACTCTTCATTGCCTTTTAAAATTGCATTTGTATATATTACAATCTCTATATCGTCAGTAAGGTTTTCCTTGCATTGACCTAAATATACTTTTGCACCTTCCTTTTCTATTCTTCTTAAGGTTTCTGTATCGTTATTGTCAGAGCCGGAAACAGTATATCCCAGTGACAGCATAATTTCAGCTATAGGGCACATTCCTGCACCGCCAATACCTATAAAATGTATTCTTTTTGATTTTTTTAACAGTTCATCTATATTCAAAAGAATTCCTCCTTTGTGCTTTTTGTTGGTTATATTCTCAAAAAAATATTATACTACTATTTCTTTGAAAAATAAATAGTAATTATACACAAATTAATTTGCATTTACACATTAACTAATATTTGTTTAATTCATAGTATATAAAAAGAGTTAGTGGGGTGTATTTATGCTTAAAAGTTTTTCTGTTCCTTTTTCAGAAGATGCGAGAATGTTGTATGCAAAGGACTATTTGCTTTCAAAGGGATTTGAGTTTACAGATAATAATGATAAAGCAGATTTTGTTTTACTGCCTATTCCGGTAAAAAAGCATATGTTTGACGGACTTGATAATAAAATAGTGTTTTACGGTGCAGGGGATTATAATGGAATTGACTATAATAAAAATGAGTCTTTTTTGCTTGAAAATGCTTATCTTACCAGTGAAGGCGCTTTGACCTTGTGCAAGGAAAACAGCGACACATCGATTTATAATTCAAATATACTTATTGTAGGATACGGAAGAATTGCCAAAGCTCTTCATAATGATGTCAGTGCTCTCGGAGGTAAGGTCACAGTATGCTCACGAAGTCCTAAGAGCAGAATAGAAGCACTATATAACGGGGCAGCTCATATAGGCTTTGATGAATTGAAAAAGCCAAATGATTATGATTTTATTTTTAACACAGTCCCTCACATTATTTTCACAAAATCGGAGCTTTGTGCATTAAAAGAAGGTGCTGTGATAATAGATCTGGCATCTTTTCCGGGCGGTGTGGATACATTAGTTGCTAATTCTAAAAATATTAAGCTTATTAACGGCAGATCTTTGCCGTCAAAATATTCAAAGCGAACTGCAGGATATCTTATAGGCAAAGCAGTTTATGAAATAATAAGGGAGGACTTTACTTGAAAATAGGTTATTGCCTTACCGGCTCTTTCTGCACCTTTGACAAATCAATATCTGTTGTTGAAAAGCTGGTAAAAGCAGGTCATTGTGTAACACCTATCATGAGTGAAAATGCCTACAGCATTGATACTCGTTTCGGTAATGCGGTTGACATACAAAATAAGCTGATAGAAATTACAGGAAACAGCATAATTCATACTATTAATCAGGCAGAACCAATAGGTCCTGAAAAAATGTTTGATGTGCTTGCAATAGTTCCATGCACTGCAAACACTCTTGCAAAGCTTGCAGCAGGCATTACAGATACATCGGTTACTATGGCAGTTAAAAGTCATTTGAGAAATAATAAGCCTGTAGTAATTGGTCTGTCAACTAATGATGCTTTGGGAGCAGCTGCGAAAAACATAGGGGCTCTTCAAAATTACAAAAATTATTATTTTGTGCCTTATGGTATGGATAATTATGAACAAAAGCCAAAATCAATGGTTTGCGATTTTAATCAAGTTTTGGATACAATCGAAAAAGCGGAAATCGGAGAAGAAATATTAAAGAAAATATATTGACTTTTTCTTTAATATTATATATATTTAAAATATGATATATTGCCAATAGTGCATAATATGTCAAATCGGGTTAAAATGAGGATGTGGAAATTGGAAAAGATAATAAATCTTAAGGATATCACTGTAAAATATGGTGATAATATTGTACTTGATAAATTGAATTTGTATATAAATAAAAAAGAGTTTATAACGCTGCTTGGTCCTTCCGGATGTGGAAAAACCACTACGCTTCGCTGTATTGCAGGTTTTATTGAGCCTGATAGCGGTGAAGTTATATTTGAAGGAGAAAAAATTAATGATGTTCCTCCGCACAAGCGAAAGGTTAACACTATTTTTCAGCGTTATGCTCTTTTTTCTCATTTAAATGTATATGAAAATATTGCCTTTGGTCCTAAGCTTCAGAAAAAGCCTAAGGATGAAATAAGGAAAATTGTTGCAGAAATGCTTGATCTTGTTAATTTAAGAGGCTTTGAACAGCGCAGTATCGACTCGCTGTCAGGCGGTCAGCAGCAGCGTGTTGCTATTGCCAGAGCTTTAGCTAACAATCCTCATGTTTTGCTGCTTGATGAGCCTTTGGGAGCTCTTGATTTGAAGCTTAGAAAGGACATGCAGACAGAGCTGAAAGCAATTCAAAAGCGACTTGGTATTACATTTGTATATGTTACACATGATCAAGAAGAGGCCTTGTCAATGTCAGATACCGTTGTTGTTATGGACAAGGGTAAAATTCAGCAAATCGGCTCTCCGGAAGATATATATAATGAGCCTGTAAACGCTTTCGTTGCAGATTTTATAGGTGAGTCAAATATTGTTGATGCTGTTATGATTAAGGACTATCTTGTGTCCTTCGGCGGTGTTACATTTGAGTGTCTTGATTCAGGCTTTGGTGAGAACACATTTGTCGAGGCTGTTGTAAGACCTGAAGATATACAGATTGTAAAACAGGGAACAAAGGCATCTCTGCCGGGTGTGATTACAAGTGTTACATTTAAAGGTGTGCATTTTGAAATACTTGTTGATGTAGGTGGATTTATTTGGATGATACAGACAACACAGCACCACGAGGTCGGAGAGAAAATCGGAATGTATATTGAGCCTGATGCTATTCATATCATGAACAGAAGCGAATACAGCGGAGAGTTCGGTGACTATTCTTATTTTTCGGATGAAATGGAACATATTTCTGATGCCTCTTATTCATGGGAGGATGAAGATGAAAACTAAGATTTCAAAAGTTCTTGATAAGCCTTATCTGGTGTGGTCTGTATTGTTTATAATAGCGCCTCTTATAATGGTTGCATATTACAGCATCACTGACAGGACAGGTGCATTCTCGCTGAACAGTATTTCTCAGATTCCTTCATATTTTCCTACAATTCTTCTTTCTGTATTGTATGGACTTGCAGCGACTGTAATATGTCTTCTGATTGGATATCCTTTTGCATATTTCTTTTCTAAATTTTCCAAGCGCAGACAGCAGACTATGGTGCTTCTTGTCATGCTTCCAATGTGGATGAATTTTTTGATAAGAACATATAGTTGGATGACTATACTTGGTGATACAGGTGTTATTAATACTATTTTAACTTCAATTGGTATTGAACCGATAAAGCTGTTAAACACAAGCGGTGCAGTAATTCTCGGCATGGTATATAACTTTTTGCCTTATATGATACTCCCGATTTATTCTATTATTTCTAAAATGGATAATTCTTTAGTGGAGGCTGCACAGGACTTAGGTTCAGGCAGGTTTCAGGTAATGAAAAGTGTTGTTTTACCGCTTTCAATGCCCGGTGTACTCAGCGGTATTACAATGGTATTTGTACCTTGCGTGTCAACATTTTATATAACTCAGAAGCTCGGCGGAGGTCAGATAGTACTTATTGGTGATGTTATTGAAACACAATTCCAGAGCGCGAATAACTACAACCTCGGGGCAGCACTTTCGTTTGTTTTGATGATATTGATTTTAATTTGTCTCGGTGTGATGAATTATTTTGGTGCTGATGATGACAGTGACGGGGGTGTTGTAATATGAAAAATAAAACCTCTGTTATATCAAAATTATATATAGCATTAATAATGCTGTTTCTTTATGCTCCTATCGTAGTTATGATGCTGTTTTCTTTCAACAGTACTACCAGTACCTATACCTTCAGCGGCTTTTCGCTTCATTGGTATAATGAAATGTTTAATGATGCTGCGGCAATGGATTCATTAAAGAATACTATTATTCTTGCACTTTGTACTACTGCAGTATCAGGTGTTCTCGGTGTTATGGCTTCTGTAGGGCTTTTTAATTCAAAGCGTAAGCTCTATAAGCATTCAATGCTTACTGTAACTAATATTCCTATGATGAATCCTGAAATTGTTACCGGAATTGCTATGATGCTTTTATTTGTATTTGCAGGAACATTAGTTCATAAAAGTGACGTACTTGGTTTTTGGACTCTCCTTATTGCCCATGTAACTTTTGCGCTTCCTTATGTCATTCTCAATGTTCTTCCTAAGCTGAGGCAGATGGATGTTCACATATATGAAGCTGCAGTTGACCTTGGATGCAAGCCTATAAAAGCTTTTTTCAAGGTGGTTATGCCTGAAATTGTAACAGGAATAATAACGGGCTGCGTTATGAGTTTTACCATGTCTCTTGATGATTTTATTATCAGCTATTTTACAAATGGTCCAAGCTTTCAGACTCTTCCGATATATATTTTTTCTATGACTAAGAAGAGAGTTAAGCCGGATATGTTTGCTCTTTCTACGCTTATGTTTGTAGTTATTCTGATTCTTCTTGTACTTATGAATGTGTTTCAGAATAAGTCTGAAAGAAAGGGTAAGAGTGATGTGAAATGAAAAAAATAATATCATTTTTTCTCTTTTGCCTAATAATTATTTTTGCAGCACCTGTTACTGCTTTTGCAGATGACGAGGTGTTTTCTCAGGAGCAGATTGATTATTACAAGAATCTCGGACTTCAGGGAACTACAGTAAATGTTTATAACTGGGGTGAATATATTTCAGACGGCAGTGATGATTCAATGGATGTAGTAAGTGAATTTGAAAGACTTACAGGCTGTACTGTCAATTACACTAACTATGAATCTAATGAAAATATGTATTCAAAGCTTTCAGGCGGCGGCGTTTCATATGATGTTATTGCACCGAGTGATTATATGATTGAAAGACTGCTTGATGAAAAAATGCTTTTACCCCTTGATTATAATAATATTCCAAATGTGAAATATATTGCAGAAGACTGTAAAAATTTATTTTTTGATCCTGAACAGAAATATACTGTGTGCTTCAATGTTGGTACTACTATACTGATATATAATAAGAATTTTATTAAAGAAGTTCCTGACAGTTGGAATGTTCTTTGGGATGAACAATACAAAGATAAAATTCTTATGTTTAATAATTCTCGTGATGCATTTGCAATTGCTCAGGCTATTCTGGGACAGGATTTTAATTCAACTACTGAAAGTGATTGGGTTGAAGCAGCACAGCTTCTTGCAGAACAAAAAGATGCTGTGAATCCTGTATATGTTATGGACGAAGTTTTTAATCTTATGGAATCAGGCGAATATGCACTTTGCACTTATTATGCCGGTGACTATCTTCTTATGCTTGAAAATAATGAGGATTTAGGTTATTGCTTTCCAAAAGAGGATATAAATTTCTTCTATGATGCATTTTGTGTTCCTACTTGTTCAAAAAACAAGGCGGGTGGTGAGGCATTTATAAACTTTATGCACGAACCACAGGTTGCGTTAGAAAACAGTGAATATATTTTTTATCGTTCACCTAATATAACTGTGCAGAATAATGAAGAAAGCTCTCTCTATGGCAGTGAAGTTATATATCCAACTAAACAGCTGAATTCACAGTATTTCAAAAATCTTCCTCAGGAGATCATTGAACTTGAAAATAATTTGTGGACTCAGATAAAAAGCGGACAGCTTTCTGCAGACAATAAGGCGCAGGAAAAGAAAATTTATATTGAATGTGCTGTGCTTGGAGTGATAGCTGCAGCAGTTATTACTGCAAAAATTATTTCTAATTCAAAAAAGAAAAAAGAACAGGATTTAAGTGATTTATATGATTAAATGTGCACTGTTTGATTTGGATGGTACTTTGATTGATACGATTACTGATTTAGGAAGAGCAGTTGATTATTGCTTAGAGAAGTACGGATATAATAAAAAATGGACTTCGGATGATTATAAGCTTTTCGTCGGTAATGGTGCTGTAAAGCTTTTAGAGCGTGCTTTTGAAAATAAACTCAGTGATAAAGAATTTAATAATGTTTATGCTATGTTTAAAGAAAAGTATAATCAAATACTTCTCGATAATGCAAAACCATATGAAAAAATTCCTGAATCACTTGATGCATTAAAAAAGAAGGGGATAAAGCTTGCTGTTGTTACCAATAAACCCCATGCATCTGCAGTAATGATGGTTGAGTCAGTTTTCGGTAAAAATTATTTTGATGCTATTGTAGGTGCTGATGATAATACTCCAAAAAAGCCGGATCCGTATTCAGCTAATAAAGCATTGTCTATTTTAGATTGTAAGGCATCAGAAGCGATTTATTTCGGTGACAGTGATGTAGATGTTTATACAGCTAAAAATGCCGGCATTGAGGCTGTCGCTTGCTCATGGGGATTTCGCAGTTTTGAATGTCTTTTTGCAGCAGGTCCGTCAGTAATAATTGACAGTGCGGATTATATCGCAAAACTTTTTTAAAAAATTTTAAAAAAAGTGTTGACAAATGCATAATACCCTGTTATAATTCTTGATGTTGACGCGAGAGTGGCGGAATCGGCAGACGCGCACGTTTGAGGGGCGTGTGGGGCGACTCGTACGGGTTCAAGTCCCGTCTCTCGCACCAAAAGCAGCTTAATTCCATTTGGAGTTGGGCTGTTTTTTTATTCTCAAAAACCGTATAAATAGGCATTAAAAAAATACAAGGATATTTAAATACACTTGGTGGATATATGCGTTGCACATCATATTTACACTGATATCGAAAAGGTACAAAACATAATTTAATTGAAAAGATAAGGCTATTTATTTTATGATATATTAGGCATTGAATAATTTATTTTGTTCAGTATCTAATATTTTGATATTGGAAGATATGAGAAAGCCTGCTAGAGTGTTTTGAAATAACATTTTATCTATTTATTAAATTAAAAATGTTCATAAAACAACTATAGATAGTGGTGAATATTTAATGCATATACTATCAAACATTGCTAAAATGTTATAATGTTTACAGTTTGTTCATAAAATAAACGTGTTTCCTGTAAAATTTTTGTTGAAATTTTATATTGATGATGTTATACTACTATTAGACTTAAAAGGGGGTTAATGCCTTGAGTAAAGAAGAAAAAAAAGCAAAAAAGCTTGCTAAGAAAGAAGAGAAGCAGGCTAAGAATCAAGCTAAGGCAGAAAAGGTTAATGCTAAGGCAAAAGCGAAGGCTGACAAAAAACATGCTAAGGCTTATGACAGTTTCGTAAAAGATACTGAAAAGAAAAACAAAAAGCTTGAGGAAAAAGCAGCAAAATCAGGTGCAGACTTTACACCAATTGCAATTCCTGCTATTGATGTTTTCCAGACAAAGAAGGAAATCAAAGCAATGAAGGCAGGTAAAAAGGCTTATGCAAAGTATGTCAAGAAGATTGACAAGAAAAATGCAAAAGCTGAAAAGAAGTGTGCAAAAAAGGGTAAGCCTTTTGTTCCGGCTGTTGTTCCTACAGAAGAAGAGTTCTTAAACAGTGCAGCAGGCGGTAATAAGGTTGGTAAGATTATTCTTATGATTATCCTTATTCTTCTTATCTGGTTCTTAATTTACTTTATGTTTACATATATCAATTATGAATACAGACCTCATGTTGCAGAAGAGACTACTACATCAGCTGAGGGCGAGCCGGCTGTATATGATGAATATTCTAATCCACATGAGATGACAACAACACCTGATTACAGCATTGCAGATGCAAAGCTTTATCTCAAACAAGTTCTTAGTGATAACTGGAGCAATCTTGGCTACAGCAGTGATCCGTCAGGCAGTGCTATTTCTTATAATAACAGAATTGAAAAGATTTATGGTGCTGATTGCTATATGTTCACATGTGGCGGCAAAACATTTGGTGTTGCAGTTAAATTATCAGCTGCGTATTATTGCCATAACGGTGATTATACACCTGTTGGATTCAATGATACAAACATTCTCTTTGGTGAATAATATGTGATTATTTAAAGCCTCTTGAAAAAGAGGCTTTATTTTTTCTCTTCTAAAGCATGACAATGTAAAAAAAGAAGGTAAGTTCTGCTTACCTTCTTTTTTACAATTAATATTATATTTAATTTTTTAAACTGTGAAGAGGGGCAGGAATTTTTCCGCCTCTGTTAATAAACTGAGCAGGAGATTTTGTATTTACAGGCATTACCGGGCCACTCCCTAAAAGTCCGCCGAACTCAAGCTCATCACCAATTTTTTTATTAATTGCAGGAATAACTCTTACTGCGGTTGTTTTACCATTAACCATACCGATTGCAGCTTCGTCTGCAATAATTCCGCTGATAACCTCAGGTGTAGTATCACCCGGGATTACAATCATATCAAGACCAACTGAACATACAGCTGTCATTGCCTCAAGCTTTTCTATTGTAAGTGATCCGCTGCGAGCTGCATCAATCATACCGGCATCTTCAGAAACAGGAATAAATGCACCAGACAAACCGCCAACACTTGATGATGCCATAACACCGCCTTTTTTAACAGCATCATTAAGCATTGCAAGACAGGCTGTTGTTCCGGCAGCACCGCATTGCTCTAATCCGATTTCCTCAAGAATATGTGCAACTGAGTCTCCAACTGCAGGAGTAGGAGCAAGAGAAAGGTCCACAATTCCAAAGGGAACACCAAGGCGTTTTGATGCCTCTACGCCAACAAGCTGTCCCATTCTTGTAACTTTAAATGCAGTTTTTTTGATAAGCTCTGCAATTTCGTTGATTGAATACTCAGGATGCTTTGATACAGCACTTCTTACAACTCCAGGTCCTGATACACCAACATTGATTACACAGTCGGGTTCTGATACACCATGAAATGCGCCTGCCATAAATGGATTATCCTCAGGGGCATTGCAAAATACAACCAGCTTTCCTGCAGCAATGCAGTTGTCATCCTTAGTAAGCTCAGCTGCTTCTTTAACCTTTTTACCCATAATTTTAACTGCATCAAGATTGATTCCTGCTTTTGTTGAGCCGATATTTACGGATGAACAAAGATGTTCGGTGCTTGCAAGGGCTTCAGGAATAGAGTTGATAAGTTCTAAATCACCTGCAGCAAAGCCTTTCTGAACCAGAGCACTGTATCCTCCGATAAAATTTACACCAATTGTCCGTGCTGCCTTTTCAAGTGCTAAAGCGTATTTTACAGGATCACCGCCGCTGACGCCGGCTAATATTGATATTGGTGTAACGCTGACTCTTTTGTTAATAATAGGTATACCGTATTCTTTCTCAATTTGCTCACCGGTTTCAACAAGCTTTTCAGCTTTTGTGCAAATCTTGTCATAGACCTTTTGGCATGCTTTGTCAATGTTTGAATCAGCACAGCTCAGCAGTGAAATACCCATTGTGGTTGTACGAATATCAAGACATTCGTCTTGTATCATTCTTATTGTTTCAAGAATATCATTTGTATTAATCAAGGATTTTTCCTCCTATATTCTATGCATGGAATTGAATATATCTTCGTGCATTGCGTGAATAGAAAGATTATTATGTTTGCCGTATTCAGCAAGTGTGTCAGAAAACTTAGTGAATTCAACACTGCTATTAGAAATATCAGCAAGCATAATCATGCAAAACATATCTTCCAATACAGTCTGAGAAACTTCTTTAATATTAATATTGCTTTTTGCACAGATATTAGAAACTTTTGCAAGAATACCTACTGTGTCCTTGCCAACAACTGTAATAACTGCTCTCATAGTCAGTACCTCCATAAATAACTGTAAAAATTATAGCAGAGTAGTAAACTTTTTTCAATAAAGTATAGAAATATATTTGAATTTTTTTTACAATGTGTTACAATATACAAAATAAATGACGGCAATAAGAGGATTAATTTTGAAATTTACGAATTTATATGATATGCATACCCATAGCATCCATAGCTTTGACGGTAATGATAAGGTTTCAGCACTTTGCAAGACTGCATTAAATTTTAAGGCAAAGGGATTTGCTGTTACAGATCACTGTGATATTGACGGTATTGAGGATTATAAAACACTCTGCACTAATCAAATTAATGATTTGCTTACCGCGCGAGCGGAATATGCAAAAGATATTGATTTGATGCTTGGTATTGAAGTAGGTCAGGGAATATACAGAAAAGCTGCTGCTGAGGATATTTATAAAAGATATAATTATGATTTTGTGCTTGCCTCACTGCATAATCTTGAAAATATGGAAGATTTTTACTTTCTTGATTATAAACAGTATGATGTAAATGAGCTTTTAAAGAAATATTTTGAAGATATGCTTGAAATAGCGGTGTGGAATAATTTTGATTCCCTTGCTCACCTTACATACCCTTTAAGATATATAATTGCAAGAGAGCATATAGATATTGATGTGTCGCAGTACAGCGAAATTATTGATACAATATTTGAAACTCTTATAAAAAACGAAAAAGCACTTGAAATTAATACTTCAGGTCTTTTCATGGATATGAAAGATACACTGCCCAATATATCTTTTATTAAGCGTTTTAAAGAGCTTGGCGGTAAATATATAACTATCGGATCTGATTCGCATTATGCTGACAAATTGTTTCAGGGCATAGATAGGGGAATGGATATTGCTTTAAAAAGCGGTTTTGATAACATTACCATTTTTCATAAGCACAATCCCATTTTGATAGAAATAAAATAATAATCGAGGTATTTATTATGGATAAATTATTAGAATTAATTGAAACTAATCCACGACTTTCAAATAGTGAAATAGCAGTTATGCTGAATACAACTGCAGAAGATGTAGAAAAGCAAATTCGCCTTTATGAGCAGACTGGTGTAATTAAAGGCTACCGTGCAATGATTGATAAGGATAAGGCAAACGCACAGACGGTTACAGCTCTAATTGAAATTAAAGTTCAGCCTAAATTCAGTCATGGCTTTGAGCAGGTCGCTAAGCATATTTCAGAGCTTGAAGAGGTTGAAAGCGTATATCTTATGAGCGGAGGATTTGATCTTTGCTGTCTTGTGTCAAATAAATCATTTCAGGAAGTTGCAATGTTTGTTGCTAACAGACTTTCACCTCTTGATAGTGTTGTATCAACAGCAACACACTTTATTCTGAAAAAATATAAGGAACAGGGTGTGTTTTTTACTGACGATTCAAAGGATGATAGGGGGAACATTTCGTTTTGATGAACTATAATGAACTTCTTAATCCCGGTGTTGTAAGTGTTAAACCAAGCGGAATCAGAAAGTTTTTCTCTATTGCCGAAGAAATGGATGATGTTATTTCTCTTGGTGTAGGTGAGCCTGACTTTTTAACTCCTTGGCATATAAGACAGCTTGGAATTAATTCTCTTGAAAAGGGCTTTACAAGATATACCGCAAATGCAGGTCTTATTCAGTTAAGAAAGGAAATTTCTGATTTTTATAAGAGAAAATATAATGTAAGCTATGCTCATAAAACAGAAGTTCTCGTTACAGTAGGCGGCTCTGAGGGAATTGATATGTGTATTCGTTCCGTGGTTTGCCCGGGTGATGAGGTGCTTGTTGTTGAGCCATCTTTTGTTTGCTATAAGCCTATTGTTGAAACCAGTGGTGGTGTAGCAGTCCCTCTTGTAACCAGAAATGAAAATAAATTTAAGCTTACGGCAGAAGAAATTGAAAATGCCGTTACTGATAAGACAAAACTTTTGATTTTACCTTTTCCTAATAATCCTACAGGTGCTGTTATGCGTAAGGAAGACCTTGAAAAGATAGCAGAAGTAATAATTAAGCACAATCTTTTTGTTTTGTCGGATGAAATATACAGTGAGCTTACATATGGTGATCAAGGGCATACGAGCATTGCCTCAATTGACGGAATGAAAGAAAGAACAGTTGTTATTAATGGATTTTCTAAAACTTATTCAATGACCGGCTGGAGACTTGGTTATGCATTAGGTCCTGAACCTGTAATTGCGCAAATGACAAAGCTTCATCAGTTTGCAATTATGTCTGCACCAACAACTTCACAGTATGCTGCAATTGATGCTTTAAAAAATGGTGATAATGATATAAAAAAAATGCGTGATGATTACGATATGCGCCGCCGTTTTACTGTAAATGCTTTCAGAAGCATTGGTCTTGATTGCTTTGAGCCGGAGGGAGCGTTTTATCTTTTCCCTTGTATTAAGTCTACAGGTCTTACTTCTGAAGAGTTTTGTGAAAAGCTTATTTATAGTAAAAAGGTTGCCGTAGTTCCGGGAAATGCTTTTGGTGACTGTGGTGAAGGCTTTATTCGTGTATCATATTGTTATTCTATTGACAATATTAAAGAGGCAGTCAGAAGAATCGAGGAATTTATTAACGAACTTGGAGAAAGTAATGGAAATTAAAGTAAAAGCCTTTGCGAAAATAAATCTAATGCTTGATATCGTATCTACAAGAACAGACGGTTATCATGATCTTTTCATGATCATGCAGAGCATAGGCATTTATGATACTATAACAGTAACTCAGACAAAGAGCAGAAAAATAACGATTACCTGTAATATCAATGATATTCCTCTTGATGAGCATAATATTGCTTATAAAGCAGCGGATGCTTTTTTCAAGGCTGTTAAGACTAAAAACAAGGGAATTAATATTGATATTATAAAGCGTATACCTCATGCGGCAGGTCTTGCAGGCGGAAGTGCTGACGGTGCAGGTGTTCTTGTAGCATTAAATCAGCTTTGCGGCACTGGTCTTACAGATGATGAACTGTGTGATATTGGTGTAAAAATCGGTGCTGATGTTCCGTTTTGTATAAAAGGCGGTACTTTGCTTGCTCAGGGTATTGGTGATGTGCTCAATAAGGTTAAGCCGCTCAGAAAATGTTATATACTTATTGCCAAACCGAATTGCAGTGTTAATACAGCAAATGCGTACAAGCAGTTTGATGAGTGCGGAAAAGTACATACTCCCGATAAATTCGGTATGCTTTGTGCAATGCAGGGAAGAGATTTAGCGGATATTTCTTCAAGAATGGAAAATGTTTTCGAGCAGTTTATTGCTGTTGATAATAAAGTTGAAATTAAAAATATTATGAGAAAAAATGGATCTCTCGGTGTGTGTATGAGTGGCAGCGGTCCTACTGTGTTTGGAATTTTTGATGACAAGGAAAAAGCAGTAAATGCATCTTTGCAGCTTAAAAAGCTTGCCAAGGATATTGCTGTAACAACACCGGTGTCAAAGGGATGTAAGATTGTTGGTGAATGATATGAACTATAATAACGACAAATTTTTAAGTCAGTTTACTGAAACAATTAAAAAGATTTCTCCAAAAAAGATTCTTTTCGTATGCAGCAGTGCTTATGATAGATATGGTTACAGGAAAGCTCTTAACAACTTAAATATTGAAAGCATTTCTTTTACAGGCTTTGAGCCTTGTCCAGAGGTATCATCGGTTATGAATGGCATCGAACTGATGAAAAAAGAAAAATGTGATTTTATCGTCGCTGTGGGCGGAGGCAGCGCTATAGATACTGCAAAAGGTATAAAGTATTATGCAGAAAGTGACATACAAATATTAGCCGTTCCGACAACGGCTGGAACAGGCGCAGAGGTTACACGATTTTCTGTGTTATATAGGAGTTCTGATAAAGAGTCTGTCCGCAGTTATGATATAATACCTGAATATCAGATTTTTGATTACACAACATTGAAATCACTGCCATATGGGCAAAAGGCAGTTACAGGACTTGATGCTTTTGCTCATGCAATAGAAGCATATTGGTCTGATGACGCTACAACAGAAAGCAGAGAATATTCTAAAGAGGCTCTCAGGTTGTTTAATGACAATTTTGTAGGTTATATGCAGAATGATGAAAATACATTTGAATCAATGATGAAATGCAGTGAGCTTGCAGGAAGAGCAATTAATATCGCACAAACTACTGCGTGTCATGCTTTTAGCTATAAGCTTCATAAATTAAAAGGATATTTTCATGGCCACGCTGTTGCAATTTGCTTAATTTATATTTGGCAGTATATGAAAAATAATGGCAGCAATGAATTGCTTGATTTAATTGCAGAAGTTGAAGAAATTTCGGGATATAATCCAAATAGTTTAAAGAAACTTCTTACAGATTTGGGATTAAATATAACTCTCGAAATGACAGTTGATGAGTTTGATGAGACTGTAAATGGTGTTGATGTAGACCGATTAAAAAATCATCCCATGAAATTTACTAAGAGCGATTTGATAAGCATATATAAATCATTTATAACTATTAAATAAGTTAAGGCGAAGATAAAATTTTATTATCTTCGCCATTATTAAAATTATATGAAAGGCAAAAGGACTGTATTTTGGCACGTGAATTATCATTTGAACAGCAGGTAGAGCGTAGTATTATTAAAACATACAGAAATGATATCTGGAATCCATTTGTTGAGGCCTGCAAGAATTATAAGCTTATTGAAAAAGGAGATAAAATTGCAGTATGCATAAGCGGAGGAAAGGACTCCGTTCTTCTTGCGATGTGTATGAAGCATCTGCACAGATACAGTGAAATTCCCTTTGAGCTTGAATTTATATGTATGGATCCGGGATATAATGAGGTGAACAGAAAGCAGATAGAGCTTAACTGTGATAAGCTTAATATTTCTGTAAAAATATTTGAATCTAATATATTTGATGTTACTGCATCTGTAGGCGGATCACCGTGTTATCTATGTGCCAGAATGAGAAGAGGGCATTTGTATTCCAAAGCTAAGGAGCTTGGCTGCAATAAAATAGCTTTAGGGCATCATCTAAGTGATGTTATAGAGACCACACTTCTGGGAATGTTCTACGGTTCTCAGTTGCAGGCAATGCTGCCAAAGCTGAAAAGCACAAATTTTGAAGGTATGCAGTTAATAAGACCGCTTTACTGCGTAAATGAAAAAGCAATACTGAAATGGCGCGACTATAATAATCTTGAGTTTATTCAATGTGCATGCCGATTTGTTAATGAATACAGCAACAGCGAAGACGGTATAGGTGCATCAAAGCGTCAGGAAATAAAAAAGCTGATAAATAATCTTAAATCAGTTAATCCTGATATTGAACATAATATTTTTAAGTCAATACATAATGTTAAACTTGATACATTTATTTCATATACTCAAAAGGGAACAGATCACAGCTTTCTTGATGATTTTTTTGAAGAATAAAAGGGGTTATATACCTCTTTTATTTATTTTTTTGAAAAAATTCCTAAAAACCTATTGACATAGTATGAATAGTGTGTTATATTTTATTTAACAAATAAAGCCTACGAAATAAGTAGGTAATAAGGAGATAGGATATGATTAACTATTATTCAAAACTAGTTTTTAAAAATATAAGAAATGAACGAATGTGTTTTCGATGTTACTGCTAAGATGTATTATAATAAATAAAAAACTGTTTTTAATTTGAAAGGAATCATTATATTATGAGTGAATATAAATATCATTTTGAAACATTACAATTACATGTAGGACAGGAAAATCCTGATCCTGCAACTGACTCAAGAGCCGTTCCTATTTATCAGACAACATCATATGTTTTCAGAGACAGCGAACATGCACAGGCAAGATTTAATTTATCTGATGCGGGAAATATTTACGGCAGACTTACAAACTCTACACAGGATGTTTTTGAAAAACGTATTGCTGCTTTAGAAGGTGGTTCAGCAGCTCTTGCAACTGCATCCGGAGCTGCGGCTTTGGCTTATACATTTCAGGCTCTTGCGACTGCAGGTGATCATATTGTAAGTGCCAAAACAATTTACGGTGGTACATATAATTATCTGGAGCATACCTTTAAGCAATTTGGTGTAGATACAACATTTGTTGATCCTGATGATTTATCAAATTTTGAAAATGCTGTTCAGGATAATACAAAAGCTATTTTCTTTGAAACGCTGGGTAATCCTAATTCAAATTTAGTTGACATTGAAAAGCTTGCTGAAATTGCACACAGTCATGGAATCCCTCTTGTTGTTGACTCAACATTTGCAACACCTTATTTGTTAAGACCTATTGAATATGGTGCAGATATTGTTGTTCATTCTGCAACTAAGTTTATTGGCGGTCACGGAACTACTCTCGGCGGTGTAATTGTTGACAGCGGTAAATTTGATTGGAAAGCAAGCGGCAAATTCCCACAGATTGCTGATGCTAATCCAAGCTATCATGGAATAAGCTTTGTTGATGCAGCCGGTGAAGCAGCGTTTGTTACTTATATCAGAGCTATATTGCTTCGTGACACAGGTGCAGCAATTTCTCCATTCAATGCATTTATCTTGCTTCAGGGACTTGAAACACTTTCACTTCGTGTTGAGCGTCATGTTGAAAATACAAAAAAAGTTTTAGAATATCTACAGTCAAATCCAAGGGTTGCAAAGATAAATCATCCAAGCATTGACGAAAGATACAAAGAATTGTATAATAAGTACTTTCCTAATGGTGCAGGCTCTATATTCACATTTGAAATTAAAGGCGGAGAGCAGGAAGCTAAGAAGTTTATTGATAATCTTAAGATTTTTTCAATTCTTGCAAATGTTGCAGACGTTAAATCTCTTGTTATTCATCCTGCAACAACTACTCATAGCCAGCTTAGTCCAAGTGAGCTTGAAGAGCAGAATATTAAAGAAAACACCATAAGGCTTTCGATAGGTACAGAACATATTGAAGATATTATTTATGATTTAGATCAGGCTTTTAAAGCATTAGACTAGGAGGATTTTACTATGGCTATTTATAATTCGGCACTTGATTTGGTGGGAAATACACCATTATTGAAAACAAATAATTTTATTAAGGCAAATAATTTGCAGTCAGATATTTATGCAAAGCTGGAATATTTTAATCCTGCAGGATCGGTTAAAGATAGAATTGCCAAAGCTATAATTGAGGATGCAGAGCAAAAAGGTCTGCTCAAAGAAGGCTCGGTAATTATTGAGCCTACAAGCGGTAACACAGGAATTGGTCTTGCATCTGTTGCAACAATAAAGGGATACAGAATTATTATTACAATGCCTGAAACAATGAGCATTGAGAGAAGAAATCTTATGAAAGCATATGGTGCAGAGCTTGTTCTTACCGATGGAAGCAAGGGTATGAAAGGTGCTATTGCTAAAGCAGAAGAGCTTTCAAAGGAAATTCCAAATTCGTTCATTGCAGGTCAATTTGTAAATCCGGTAAATCCTGCTACTCATAAAGCCACAACAGGACCTGAAATTTGGAAAGATACTGATGGTAAGGTTGATATTTTTGTAGCAGGTGTCGGCACAGGCGGAACTATTTCCGGCACAGGTGCATATCTCAAGGAGCAGAATCCTGATATAAAAATTGTTGCTGTTGAGCCTGCTTCTTCGCCTGTACTTTCAAAGGGCACTGCAGGAGCACATAAAATTCAGGGAATAGGTGCAGGCTTTGTTCCCGATACACTTAATACTGATATTTATGACGAAATTATTGCTGTAGAAAATGATGATGCATTTGATGCAGGCAGAGAATTTGCTAAAACAGAGGGTGTTCTTGTGGGTATATCAAGCGGTGCTGCTCTCTGGGCAGCCAAAGAGCTGGCAAAGCGAGAAGAAAATAAGGGCAAAACAATTGTTGTTCTTCTTCCTGATACGGGAGACAGATATTTGTCAACACCTTTATTTTCAGAGTAATTAATTATAAAAAAGCGTAACAGTTTGGGATACACTCTATATACATGTTTTCCCTAAGCTGTTACGTTTTTTTGCTTAATAGATATTTTATTTTGTTTTGTCAGATTCCTGTCTGGCTTGTTTTGCACCGAATACATCTGCAACCTCGGTTATTGAAATATAAGCTCTTTTGTCAATTTTTTGAACAATACTTCGCATTTTTCCAACCTGAAATCTGTTGATTACAAAGTAAATCATTGTCTTATCGGAATCAGAATAATATCCCTTCGCATTTAAAATAGTTATGCCGTTTTCAAAAGTTTCTGACAGCTTTTCGCATATTTCTTCTGATTTTTCTGTAATGATAATTGCTGATTTGGAACGGTCAAGACCTTCAATAATATAGTCAACTGTTTTTAATGCTGCGGTGTATGCAACAATTGAATACAGTGGCAAAATCCAGCTGTTAATAGATATTCCGCAGATTATGTACAAAATAATGTTGTAAATCATAACAAATGTGCCAACCGTAATCCCAAGTTTTTTTGCGAAGATTACAGCAAGAACCTCTATACCGTCAATCGCACCGCCGAATCTAATGGCAAGACCGCTGCCGATACCTGAAATAAGTCCTCCGAACAGTGCACATAAAAATAAGTCACGGCCTGCAAGGGGAGACACTACACTGACATCAATTGGAAGAATATCAGTAATTAACCAAGCGCTAATTGAATAAATTGCCACAACAAATATTGAGTAAATCGTAAACGACACACCTTGCTTTTTTAATCCGAATAAAAAAATAGGTATATTGAGAAGTATAAGAAAAACGGACAGAGGCAAATAATCAGGTGTAAGTTGTGCCAGAAGCATTGATGTTCCGGAAATACCGCTGTCATAAAGGCTAACAGGTGTCATAAAAATTGTTACTCCCACTGCGTTAATTATTCCTGCAATAAAAAGTACGATAAAGTTTAGAAATTTTAATTCTTTCAATATTTTCATAAATTCATCCTTTCTAAATTTATGTAAATATAATAACATAAAACTGATATCTTTACTATTTAATATGCCATAGTTTACAATATATTTACTATTAAAAAATTAATTTATATAAAACCTATTGACAAAGTAGGGAATTAGTGATAATATTCCTATTTGAAAGGTAGGTATTGATAAAATGATTTATGCAGATAATGCAGCTACAACAAAGTTAAGCAGTACTGCACTTGAAATAATGCTTCCTTTGCTTAGGGATGATTACGGTAATCCGTCATCACTTCATACTATCGGACAGAAAGCAAAGGAGATCATTGAACAGGGCAGAGAGGACATTGCTGAACTAATTGGGGCAAGTCCTAAAGAAATATACTTTACTTCTGGTGGAAGTGAATCGGATAATCAGGCAATAAGAACCTGTGCATATCTTGGCGCTGAAAAAGGAAAAAAACATATTATTTCAAGCAAGTTCGAACATCATGCTGTGCTTAATACATTGAAGGCTCTTGAAAAGGAAGGCTTTGAAATTACCTTACTGGATGTATACAGTGATGGTATAGTTAAGCCATGTGATGTCGAAAAAGCAATTACGGATAAAACCTGTCTTGTAACAATAATGACTGCAAATAATGAGATTGGTACCATACAGCCGATAGCCGAAATTGGTAAAATATGTAAGAATAAGGATGTATTCTTTCATACTGATGCAGTTCAGGCTGTAGGTCATATTCCGGTTAATGTAAATGATTTTAACTGCGATATGCTTTCAGCCTCGGCTCATAAATTCCACGGACCTAAAGGTGTAGGTTTTCTATACGTAAGAAAAGGAATTACACTTAAGCCGCTTATTGAAGGCGGTGCGCAGGAGCGTGGAAAGCGTGCGGGTACTGAAAATGTCGCAGGGATTGCAGGAATGGCATGCGCCTTGAAATCTGCCGTTGACAAACTGGATAATAATATGACTGCTGTCACTGAAATGAGAAACAGATTGATTGATGGACTTAAAAATATTGAAAGAAGCATAATTAACGGAAGTATGGAGCATCACCTGCCTGGAACACTTAATATGTGCTTTGAGGGGATTGAAGGAGAAAGTCTGCTCCTTTTGCTTGATGCTAAGGGCATATGTGCTTCTAGCGGATCGGCGTGCACAAGCGGTAGTCTGGATCCGTCACATGTACTTCTTTCTATTGGTGTTCCTGTTGAAATTGCACACGGATCATTGAGATTATCTCTCAGCGAATATAACACGCCGGAGGAAATTGACTATATAGTTGAAGAGGTACCAAAGGTTGTATCATATTTAAGGTCAATTTCACCTGTTTGGGAAAAAATTGCTATGGAGGAAAAATAAAATTATGGCTCTTTATTCAGAAAAAGTGATGGACCACTTTACAAATCCAAGAAATGTTGGTAAAATTGATAATGCAGACGGTGTTGGTGAAGTCGGAAACGCTCGATGCGGTGATATAATGAAAATATATATCAAGGTAAGTGATAACGGCATAATCGAAGATGTTAAGTTCAATACCTTCGGATGTGCTTCTGCAATTGCTTCAAGCTCTATGGCAACTGAGATGATAAAAGGTCAGCCTTTGTCAAAAGCATTGGAACTGACAAATAAGGCTGTGGTTGAAGCTCTTGATGGATTACCAGCAGTAAAGGTTCACTGTTCCGTTCTTGCTGAAGAGGCTGTTAAAGCAGCTATAAAAAATTATTATGATAATAAAGGTATTTCATATGATCCGTTACAATTCTGTGAAGGATGCTGTGAGTGCTGCGGAGAACACTAATGATTAAAGACATTCAACAAGAAATTTTAAAGCTTAAAAAAGAGAAAGATATTTGTATTTTAGCACATTGTTATCAGTCACCCGAGATATTGGAAATTGCTGATTTCAGCGGAGATTCCTTTGCTCTCTCAGTAAAGGCATCAAAGGTTTCAAATAAGACAGTAATAATGTGCGGTGTTAGATTTATGGCTGAAACAGTTAAGATACTTTCACCCGATAAAAAGGTTATATTGTCAAATGCTTCTGCAGGCTGTCCTATGGCTGAAATGTTCGGTAAAGAGGAGATTGCACTGGTAAAAGAGCAGTATCCTGACTATAAGGTTGTTGCTTATATAAACACAACCAGTGAGCTTAAAACAATTTGTGATGTATGCGTAACATCTTCATCTGCACTTAAGATTTGCAAACAGCTTGACTGCGATAATATTTTATTTATTCCTGACTGTAATTTAGGAAGCTGGATTGCTAAGCAGATACCGGAAAAGAATTTTAAGCTTTTAAATGGTGGATGTCCTACTCATGCCAGAATGTCAGCAGAAGATGTGAAAAGAGCAAAGAATATGCATCCCAATTCTTTATTTTTAGTTCATCCTGAATGCAGAAGTGAGGTTGTCGAACTGGCTGATTATGCAGGTTCAACTACGGGTATTATGAATTATGCAAAAAACAGTGACGCAAAAGAATTTATTATCGGAACTGAAAACAGTATCGTTTCACATTTGCAGTTAGAATGCCCCGATAAAAGCTTTTATCCTCTTTCAATGGATTGTATTTGCCATAATATGAAGGCTACTACTCTGGTTGATGTTTTAAATTGCTGTAAAGGCACATTCGGTGAAGAAATTACTCTTGATGAAGAAATATACAAGGGCGCTAAAAGATGTATCGATGAAATGATAAGGTTAGGCTAATGAGTAAAAAGGCAATTATTGCAATGAGCGGTGGCGTTGATTCCAGCGTTGCCGCCTTTTTAATGAAGAAAAAAGAATATGAATGTATTGGCGCAACAATGAAGCTTTATGATAATGATGACATTGCTGCTGATACAGAAAAGACATGCTGTTCTCTTGATGACATAGAGGATGCAAGAGCAGTTGCAAGACGATTGTCAATGCCTTATTACGTCTTTAATTTTAAAGATGAATTTAAGGAAAAGGTTATTGACAAATTTATTAGTACATATGAAAACGGCGGAACTCCTAATCCGTGTATTGACTGCAATAGGCATCTTAAGTTTGAGAAGCTTTTTGAAAGAATGAATGAACTTCAGTTTGACTATGTGGTTACAGGTCATTATGCAAAGGTTGAAGAAAGAAACGGCTGGTTTTATCTGAAAAAGGCAAAGGACCATAAGAAAGATCAGAGTTATGTTTTATACTCTCTTACTCAAAATCAGCTTGCTCATATTTTATTTCCTCTTGGAGAGTATTCCAAGCCTGAGATAAGAGAAATTGCAGAGTCTGAAGGCTTTTTGAATGCCACTAAAAGAGACAGTCAGGATATTTGCTTTGTTACTGACGGTGATTATGCTAAGTTTATTGAAAGTTACACAGGAAAAAAATATCCTGCAGGTAATTTCGTTGACATTCACGGTAATGTAATAGGCAGACATCAGGGAATTATTCGCTATACTAATGGGCAGCGCAAAGGACTTG
Source organism: Bacteroides sp. (assembly GCA_023665085.1). Classification (GTDB taxonomy): domain Bacteria; phylum Bacillota; class Clostridia; order Oscillospirales; family Acutalibacteraceae; genus Eubacterium_R. The sequence continues at coordinate 66,699 of JAMPEQ010000004.1, read as the reverse complement.
GTGTAGCATTTGGAAAACCTATGTATGTTGCAGATAAAAATATTGAAAATAATACAGTTACTCTTTGCACTAATGAAGAATTATTTTCAACAGAGCTGTTTGCAGATAATTTTAACTGGCTTGTTCCTGATATCAGTAGTCCCATAAGGTGTAAGGCTCGTGTACGATATAATATGTCAGAGCAGGATGCGACTGCATATATTATTGATGAAAACAAGGTTAAGGTTGTTTTTGATAATCCTCAAAGAGCTGTAACAAAAGGGCAGGCAGTTGTTCTTTATGATGAAGATATTGTTTTAGGAGGAGGAACAATATTATAATTAGTTATAATTATAGACCGATGAAATCATCGGTCTATTTTTTCTTTAAGTCTAAAATTGATACATAGTGGGGGATAGTAAACTCATTCGGTACAGTTTTTAAATATTTAAGATGTTCTTTTTCCCAATTGTCAATTTCTGATTCGCTGAGTGAAGATGCACCTATTCCTCGGCAGGCTTTTATACGGCCGTGCCAGGTTTCTCTTGTAAAAGGAATATCTGTTTCATATGTTATTGCATTTGATAGAGAAAAATATTTTTTTGACCATTCAGGTTCTTCGAGATTATATTTTGTCATTCCTCTGCCTGTCCATGAAGGATTATATTTCAGCACCAAATCTTCGCTTGTTTTTGCAATTTCACTCTCAAACGGTAGCCATGCCATATAAAGTATCAGAAAATGCCCATCGTCTTTTAAAAATCTATGAATTTTAGGCAGAATAATACTTTTGTCAAAATACATAAAGCACTGGCATGCTGTAACAATATCAAAGCAATTATTGTCAAATTCTAAATCTTCTGCCGAAGATACAATATAATTAATTTTTAGACTGGCTTTTTCTGACAGCTCTTTGGCATATTTTATCTGATTTTCAGATATATCTGTTCCGACAAATTCAGCTCCGTATTTTGCCATGTTTCTCGGAAGTACGCCTGTTCCTGTGCCAAGGTCAAGAACCTTTTGATTATTTGTACAGTAACTTAAATCCACAATTCTTTTATAAAATTCCTCAGGATAAATATCTCTGTATTTTGCGTAGTCACTGCTGGCAAGTCCCCAGTCAAATTTATTTCCGTTATCTATATTCTTATTAGTAATCATAATTTCTCCTATGTATCTATTCTGTCGCTTTCCTTTATTGTTTTGTTTCTGTAAATTAAATCATTACGCTCAGTGAAACCAATTTTATTCCAGAATTGATTTCCGTTTTCATTGTTTGCAAATACAAGGAGAGCAGCTTTGCTTATACCAATTTCTTTTAATGCTTCTATGACTTTTTCTGTAAGTTTTGTTCCTATTCCTTTTTGCCGGTAGTCCGGACTTACTGCAGTATGATAAACATATCCTCTTCGTCCGTCATTACCTGCTAGAATACAACCAACTATTTTATTTTCCTCTGTTGCCGTAAAGCATGTGTCAGGATTTCTATTTAGAAATTTATTTATACCATCTTTACTGTCATCAAGTGAATTCAGTCCCATGCCTTTACAAGAAATCCAAATAGAATAAACCTCATCATAGTCATCAATAGTCATTTTTCTTATTAACATAATTTCAACTCCTTTAAAAGCTTATAAAATTCTCCATGCTCGTCTTTATCTTCTCTAACAATTGTTGTAAAGCCTTTCTTTTGATAAAGATTTAATGCAACGGTGTTGTTCTTGTCAACTCCAATTGCAATTTCACTGTAACCCATTTCTTTTGCAGTGTTTGAAAGAAAGTCAATCAGTTTACTGCCAATACCCTGATTTCTATACTCCTTTTTTACTATCATTCTTGAAAGATAGATTCTCTTATTTGGTATAAAATAGTCACTGTCATCAATATTGACAACCAAAGCTCCTTCGCCGATAAATTCATTATTGATTTTATAAATGTATACAATTCTGTCACCACTGATTATTTGATTTTTGAAGTAATTAGTATACGGGCATTTTTTCATATCCCAAATATTATTGCATTTGGAATATTCCTCAACATTAAGCTTAGCTATTTCGTATTCATACATTGCCATTCCTCCTTAGATATACTGCAAAAACCAATCGACATACCATTAATTTCCAGCTTTTTTTCTTCAATATCAATAAATTTTTCATAGTCAATAACAGTCATTCTTTTGTTAATTACTTTTTCTTTGCCTGTCGGCTTATAGCCAAGCTTTTCGTATAGGTGACAGTTATTCTTTTCTTCCTTGATTGTATTAAGACACCATCGTTTATTATTAGTAAAAAGGTTTTCTGCAATTTTAATTGCATTCTGTGCAATGCCTTTGTTCTGGAATTTTTTGAGTATAAAAATTCTTGCAAGCTTTACAAAATCGTCTTTGATATATACAAATATTTCTCCGACTGCTTCGCCGTTATATATAATCCAGTACATATGCATGTTAGGAGAGATGAAATATGAAAGAAATTTTTTATATGTTGTAAAAACAGGATTATTTCTGTCATGATATTTTAGAAATGTTGGTATAAATCCTTTTCTGTGCATTCTATATGCCATTTTTAATTCATTTTCTTTAATTAATACTAACTCAATCATTATTTTCTCCCAAAAAAATAACTGCTGACAAACCTTATGTTCATCAGCAGTTTAATGTTTTATATAATCATAATATAATCTGCTATATCAACTACCTTGAACATAACCTGAATAAGCCCATATACGATACATAGGCTGAACAGGTCTATAAAGGTTTGAAAACAGATTAAACATAATATATTTACCTCAATATTTCTTTAATCGGATGATAGCACACTTAGGCTTGTTTGTCAAATTAAAGTTTAACTTCGATAGGCTTTCCGCCATTTTCTCTTGACTCATCTGCAAGATATACACATAAATGACCTGCAACAGAATCAAAAATTGAAGTGCATGCAAGGCTTGGTGCATCTCCTCTGATAAATTTAACAAAGTCAGCAGTAAGTCTTTCGTCTCCACCGCCGTGACCACCGTAAGCTCCTACCATATCACCTGTTACATTAAGGTCAACTTCTTCGATGTCACATTCTCCGTTGTGAGCATCAGGAGAAGGATTAATTTTTGATACATAGAATTTTGATTCTTCAAAATTGCCGTAAATTTCACCGAGAGTTCCGATAATATGAATCTTACGAAGTGATTGTGAAGAACCGCCAACCATATTGTGAGTACCTGTTGCACCATTTGCAAAGTTTACAAGAACTGATTGGTGATCAACAACATTGTTATCGCACTTATACATGCATCTTGCGTAAGGGCTGTCACTCTTCATAAGCTCAATTTTATCTTCAATAGTAGGATTATCAATATGCTCGAGAGCATCCCAAACATAGAATGCCCATCTGTCAGGATGATCTATGTAAAGTCTCTTGGTAGAAAACTTGCAGGTATCAACAAGAGGGCAGTCCTTCATACAGATTGTACCTGCACCTTCAGGAGCATTTTCGGGTTTAAACTGATATTTACTTCCAAATGAGCTAATCTGAACAGGCTTTGTTTCGCTCATGAACCACATCATAAGGTCAATATCGTGACAACACTTTGCAAGGAGCATTGATGTATGGCACTTGTCAGAATTAGCCCACTTACCTCGAACGTATGATGTTGATAGATGATGATATGATACATGCTCTGTAGTTTGAATATTGATGATATCACCAATTTCGCCTTTTGCAATACGCTCTTTAATTCCGTAATAAAACGGTGTGTATCTGAGCACATGGCAAATCATTACTTTTGAATTGTTATTTTTCGCACATTCAACAAGCTCTCTCATTTCGGCTTCATTAACGGCAAAAGGTTTTTCAAGAAGCATATCATAGCCTGCATTGAGCAGAGGAACAGCAGTTTCAATATGAGCCTCATCCATTGTACCGTTAATTATTGTATCAGCAAGTTTGCCTTTTTTTGCAAGCTCTTCTGCTGATTCAAAACACATATCTTCAGAGAAACCGAAGTATTCCATGCAGTGCTTTCTTCTGACAGGATTAGGATCTGCCACACCGACAATTTTCAGCATTTCAGGATTAGTTTTTGCAAGCTCACTGTAAACCAGTGCTCTGTGACCTGCACCAACTATTATTGCGGTAATTGGTTTTTGTTCCATTTTGTTATACCTCTTCTCATATTTCAGTAATTTCTTTTCTACTATTATAGTCTTTTACTATAATTTTGCAAGACTAAAATTTAATTTATCAAAATAAATTATTTTATTGACAGTAACAGATAATATAATTATAATTAATTCATATTTAAAAGTATAATTACATATTCATAAAGAAAGGTGGAAGAGTATTGAAAAAGCTGTTGATTTATTTGAAGAAATACACAACAGAGTCAATATTAGCACCTCTTTTCAAATTGCTTGAAGCGTGCTTTGAGCTTATTGTTCCTCTGGTTATTGCTTCTATAATTGATGTCGGTATTAAAAACGGAGATAAGAACTATATTTTAGGCAGATGCGGTATTTTGATAACTCTTGCTGTTGTAGGTATGGCTGCAGCTATAACGGCACAGTATTTTGCTGCAAAAGCAGCTATAGGATTTGGCAGGGATTTACGTCATTCGCTATATAAAAAAATACAATCCTTGTCATTTAATGAGCTTGACAGGATAGGAACATCAACTTTAATCACCAGAATGACAAACGATGTTAATCAGGTCCAAAACGGCGTTAATCTTGTACTGCGCCTATTTTTGCGTTCGCCATTTATAGTTATTGGCGCAATGGTAATGGCATTTTTCATAAATGTAAAATGTGCACTGATATTTTTGGCAGCAATAATTCTTCTGTCTGTAGTTGTATTCGGAATAATGATATATACAATTCCAAGACATAAAAATGTTCAGTCAGCACTGGATAAAATCACATTGATTACAAGAGAAAATCTCTTTGGTGCACGAGTTATAAGAGCCTTTACAGGTGAAGAAAATGAGATAATCGAATTTAACAAAAGAAATAATTTTTTGTCATCACTTCAAAAGGGCGTCGGCAAAATTTCTGCATTGATGAATCCTGTAACATATGTCATCATCAATTTTGCTATAATTGCTCTTGTATATTCAGGTGCATTAAAAGTTAGCAGTGGAATTTTGCTTCAAGGACAGGTCGTTGCTCTTTATAATTATATGAGTCAGATTCTTGTGGAGCTTATAAAGCTGGCTAATCTTATTGTTACTGTAACAAAAGCGTTTGCCTCTGCTGACAGAATAAAATCCGTGTTAGAACAGGAAAATACCCTTGAGAGAAGCGGTATATCTGAAAGTAACAGCAGCTTTATAGAATTTTGCAATGTCTCGCTTCAGTATAAAAATGCCGGTGAAACTTCACTGGAAAACATCAGCTTCAAGGCTGATAAGGGTGATATTGTCGGAATTATAGGCGGAACAGGTTCTGGCAAAACTTCTCTTGTTTCTCTTATTCCTCATTTTTATGATGCAACTGATGGTACAGTTTTCATAAATGGCAGTGATGTGAAATCACAAGATGCAGACAAGCTCAGAGAAAAAATTGGTTTTGTTCAGCAAAAAGCAGTTTTATTTAAGGGTACAGTGCGTGATAACATGAAATGGGGCAAAAAAGATGCTTCGGACGATGAAATAATAACCGCCCTTAAGTATGCACAGATATATGATACAATTGAAGAAAAGGGTGGCTTGAATTTCTTTATCGAGCAAAACGGAGCAAATCTTTCAGGCGGTCAGAAGCAGCGTTTGGCTGTAGCAAGAGCTTTAGTGCGTAAGCCTGAAATTTTAGTGCTTGATGATTCTTCATCTGCACTTGATTTTGCTACCGAAGCAAAGCTCAGAGAAGAAATCTACAATCTTGATTATGATGTTACTGTATTTATTGTGTCGCAAAGAGCATCGTCTGTTATGAGTGCTGATAACATTCTGGTCCTTGATGACGGACAGTGCGTAGGACAGGGAAGTCATAAAGATTTGCTAGAAAACTGTTCTGTTTATCAGGAGATTTATTCCTCTCAGTTCGGAAAGGAGGAATATTAATGAATAATAAGAATACGTTAAAAAAAATACTTAAGTATATCGACAAATATAAATATTATTTATTTCTTTCAATGCTTCTTGCTGTAATTAGTGTTGCGTTGGTATTATATGCTCCTATCCTTGTAGGAAGGGCAATTGACTGCATTATTGGCGTAAATAATGTTGATTTTGACAGTATTTTTTCAATTCTTATAAAACTTGCTGCAGTAATAGGTGCTACAGCTGTTTTGCAGTGGATTATGAATGTATGCAACAATAAGATAACATACAATGTGTCTCGTGATATGAGAAAAAGAGCTTTTGAAAAGATCGAGTCTCTTCCGTGCTCATATCTTGATGCCCATCCGAAAGGCGATATTGTCAGCAGAGTTGTTACTGACGTAGATCAGCTGGCAGACGGTTTATTAATGGGTTTTACCCAGTTTTTTACCGGTATTGTTACGATTATCGGAACACTTGCATTTATGCTGTCAATAAATGTATGGATAACTATTGTTGTTATTGTGGTAACACCGCTTTCATTTTTTATTGCAAGGTTTATTGCAAAAAAGACATACAAAATGTTTTCTTTGCAGGCTGAAGCAAGAGGTGAGCAGACATCTTTTATTGACGAAATGGTTTCTAACCAAAAGATTGCAGATGCATATAATATGGACAATGAAAATCTTGAACGCTTTGATGAGATAAATAACAGGCTCTCTGAATATTCACTTAAAGCAACTTTTTTCTCATCAATTACAAATCCAGCTACAAGATTTGTAAACAGTATCGTATATGCAGCAGTTGCTTTGTTTGGCGCCTTGTTTGCGATAAATGGCGGCGGATCAGGTATAACTGTAGGTATTCTTTCATGTTTCCTGTCCTATGCAAATCAATACACTAAGCCTTTTAATGAAATAAGCAGCGTTGTAACTGAACTGCAAAACGCTCTTGCCTGTGCCTCGAGAGTGTTTGAGCTTATTGAAGAAAAGAGTATTGAACCTGATAAGGATAATGCTTCTGTGCTTACAAGCCCTCTTGGTAATATTGATATAGAAGATATGAGTTTTTCTTATTCAAAAGATAAAGAGCTTATTAAAAATCTGAATCTTAATGTAAAAGCCGGAATGGTTGTGGCAATTGTCGGTCCGACGGGATGCGGAAAAACAACGCTCATCAATCTTCTTATGAGGTTTTATGATGCTGATACCGGTCAGATTAAAATTGACGGAATTTGTAACAAGGATATAACAAGGCAGTCCCTTCGTCATAGCTTTGGTATGGTTTTGCAGGATACTTGGCTAAAAAGCGGTACTATATCCGATAACATAAGGCTTGCAAATCCTGACGCAAGTGATAGTGAAGTGATTGAAGCCGCAAAACTTGCACATTCTCATTCTTTTATTAAGCGTCTGCCTAATGGTTATGATACAGTTATCGGTGAGGATGGCGGATCTCTTTCACAAGGTCAAAAACAGCTTCTGTGTATTACAAGACTTATGCTTAATCCGCCATCTATGCTGATTCTTGATGAAGCTACTTCTTCAATTGATACAAGAACTGAAATTAAAATTCAAAAAGCGTTTAATAAGCTTATGCAGGGCAGAACAACATTTATTGTTGCTCACAGACTTTCAACAATAAAAAATGCAGATATAATTTTGGTTATGGACAGCGGAAATATTGTAGAGCAGGGAAGTCATGATGAGCTTTTTGCTAAAAAGGGATTCTATTATAATTTGTATAATTCACAATTTCCCAAAGAAATGTAAATGCTGCTTGTGAGGATTTAATATGGATATAATTATTGTTGGATTAGGAAATACAGGAAAGATTCTTGCTAAAGAGCTGTCAGAAGAAAGACATGACGTAACCGTTATTGATATTGATGAAGCTCTTATTGATAATACTGTAGAGCGTTTTGATGTAAAGGGCGTTTACGGAAGCGGTACTCACTGCAGTTCACTTAAGGATGCTGATGTAAAAAAATGTGATTTATTTATTTCTGTCACACCGCAGGATGAAATTAACATTCTTGCATGTCTTATTGCACGCAGAATGGGTGCTAAGCATACTATTGCAAGAGTAAGAGATCCTGAATATTCTGCTCAGGTTGATTTTATGAGAAATGAACTTGGAATATCTATGATGATTAATCCTGAATATCTTGCATCTTTGGAAATATTCAGAAATCTTCAGTTCCCATCTGCAATGAATATCGAGTCTTTTTCTAACGGCACAATAGACATGGTTGGTTTTAAAATCAGAGAAGAAAGTCCGCTGTGTAATATGAAGATTGCTGATATGTCTTACAGCTTTATAGAGGATATGCTTATTTGTGCTGTTGTCAGAGAGGACGATATAGTAATTCCGAACGGTGATTTTGTCATCAGGCAGGGCGATACTGTTTACATTACGGGCTCACATAAGCTTCTTGGCAGAATTGTTAAAAAGCTTAGCGGAAAAAAGAAAGCAAAGAAAACAAAAACGGTTATGCTTATTGGTGGATCAAGAATTTCTGTTTATCTTACCAAGATGCTTATTGCTGCAGGCAAAAATGTTTTGATTGTTGAAAAAAACAAGGAAAAATGCACGATAATTGCCGAGCATTGTCCTAAAGCAACAATAATATGCGGTGATGCAAACAACAGAGATCTGCTTATAGAAGAGGGTATTGAAGATGCTGATGCGGTGGTAACTCTGACTGATGCTGATGAAACAAATTTCCTTGTATCAATGATGTCTGACAATATCGGTATAGAAAAAAATATTACTAAAATCAATAATGTAAATCTTATTAAAATGTTTGAAAAAATTGATCAGGCAACACATATTAATGTTCCTCAAAACGCATGTGATATTATTACACAATATATAAGAGCAAAGAGTAATGTTAACTCTTCTTCAATGAAAACTTTATATAAGCTTGTTGACGGCAGAATTGAGGCTATTGAATTTTTAGCTGAGGATTATGTTAAGTTTATCGGAAAACCTTTATCCAGTGTAAAATTGAAGAATAACACTTTGATTGCAGCTGTAAAAAGGCACAATAGGATATTTGTTCCAAGCGGTAATGATACGATTGAAAAGAATGATATAGTAGTTGTTGTATCAAAGGGTTATGCAATTTATAATCTCAATGACATTCTTGCATAGGTGAAGATATGAATTATAAATCGGTATTTTACATAATAGGCAGAATATTTATAGTGCTTGGCATTCTTATGCTTTTGCCTCTTTTTGTTTCTGTCTATTATACAGTAAATGGTTTTAGCGAAGTTCCATATAAAAGTTTTATTATTCCGATACTGCTGCTGATAGGCTCTGGATTGCTGCTTCATCTTGTGAAACCTAAAAAGCTTACTTTATATGCAAAAGATGGTTTTGTTATATGCGGACTTGCTTGGATATTGATATCAATTTTCGGAGCGTTGCCTTTTGTTATCAGCGGTTGTATTCCGAGATTTATTGATGCCTTTTTTGAAACAGCTTCAGGATTTTCAACTACAGGTTCAACAATTTTGAATGAAATTCACTCACTGCCAAAATCAATTTTGTTCTGGCGAAGCTTTACACATTGGATAGGCGGTATGGGAATTCTATCGTTTATGATTGCAATTGTTCCTAAAACCCATGGTAATGCCATGTATATTATGAAGGCTGAAGTTCCCGGACCGAAAGCCGATAAAGTTTCTGCAAAGATATCTGAAAGTGCACGTATCCTCTATATAATATACTTTATTATTACTGTTTTAGAAATATTTGTCATATTTTTCGGAAGCAGAATAGAAGGCACTAATATTCGCTTTTATGATAGCGTTGTTACCGCTTTTGCAACTGCAGGTACAGGTGGCTTCAGTGTTTTAAATAATTCAATATTAGGATATAACAGTTCTTTTGTTGAATGTGCTGTTGCAGTATTTATGTTTCTTTTCGGTGTTAATTTTAATTTATACTTTTTTATTATACGAAGAAACTTTAAAAGCGTATTAATGGATGAAGAGCTTAGGGCATATATTATAATCAATGTATTTTCAATTTGTTTAATAACAATGAATATAATGAGCCTTTATGATAATTTTAACCTTGCGTTACGAGACAGCTTTTTTACAGTCAATGCGATAATGAGTTCAACCGGATTTTCTACAGCTGATTTTAATACGTGGCCTACTTTTTCTAAATTGCTCATAGTAATGCTGATGTTTGTCGGATGTTCTGCCGGCTCAACAGGCGGTGGAATTAAAGTTACAAGAATTGTATTGTATTTTAAACAGCTTGTTCGTGATTTCGGTCAAATGCTCAGACCTAATAAAGTTATTAATGTCAGAATGAATGGCAGAGCGGTTGAAGGTCATGTTATGAAAGGTGTAAACTCATATTTGGTAGCTTATGTGATTACATTGGTGATTTCAATAATTCTTATTTCGATTAATGGTTTTGATACTACAACAACGGTAACTTCTGTAATAACTTGTATTAATAATATTGGACCGGGATTAGAGCTTGTCGGACCATCGGGTAACTTCTCGCAGTTCTCCGATTTTTCAAAACTTGTATTATCATTTGATATGCTAGCCGGAAGATTGGAATTATTTCCAATATTGATTCTGATTGCTCCTAACACATGGAGAAAAGCGAAATAATAAATTTACTAATTATAACATTTATGTTATGAATTAATATATACAAAAAAAAACAAGGTGCTTAATGCACCTTGTTTTTTTTTGTATATATTTCAATGTATCGAATTTATTATTTTGATGCGTTTTCCTTTGCACTTTGTTCAGCAATTCTATCAGCTCGTTTATCAGCAAGCTCAACAATGATCTGCTGCTGAAGCTTACCGTGAATAGGATAGATGATAAATGACAAACCATAGAAACCACGTGCTATTGCAGGAAGTATACAGAATATTGCCCAGATACCGCTAAGCATAGTTGGATCTGTCTGTGGAATTGCATTACCAAAGGAGTCTGTAAGAGGTATGTAGTTTACCCAAGTAAGTACCATACCTGAAAGCCATCCGGTTACAGAATCAGCCAGTTTTCCGAAATAACCCTGCACTGTTGTAACAAGAGCTTCATTTCTTAAACCATGTTTCCATTCCATATAGTCAAGTGCTTCTGCACAGAGGATAGGGTTACATACTTGAATAATTTTATTTGGAAGTCCGCATATTGTAAGTGCAAATATTACCCAAATAAGATTGAAAATTTTATGATCATTAAAGGTTTGACCAAATGGATGATATCCAATAAAGAATGTAATCATATAAACTACACCACCGAATACACCGGCAATAATAGCTGTTGTTCTTGCACCCATTTTTTTAACCATCTTTGCAGCAAGCGGAACCATTACATAATTAGGTATACCTGTAAACAATCCGCAAATTGTTTGGTTCATAAGTGAACCGGTATTGTTAAGCCAGAAATACTGTTCGGAAGATCCGCCTACTGACTTGAAACGGTTGAAAAAGTCAGATAAAATTATTGCAAAAAGAGGTTTGTTAGTTAATATGTTTTTAATAGAAGCAAGAATGGATGTTTCATTCATTTCTTCACGGCTCATAAGAGGTACACGCTCACGCATATTAAAAAATCCAAAAATAGTGAAGCCTGAAGCAAGTACAAGCATAAAGTAAGAAAAACCGGAATAAATACCTTTCATGGTAATATTGCTGTTTAACTTAGGAAGAATTGTAACGAATACCGGTACTAAAGAAGGAATCCATGTGCCGAAAAGCTCAACGAATTTGGTTACGGTAATCAAATTATTTCTCTCATCAGTATTTGGCGTGATGTTATAAATCATAAGATTCCATGCGCCGAAATAACTCATACCTAAGCCGTAAATAACTACAGCGACAGCTGCCCAAATAATTTTTTGCGTTGAGTTGATATCAGGAGCGGTGAACATCATAAATCCGCCGACAACCCACAATGGCAGCGGTATGATAAAGAACGGTCTGATTCGTCCCCATCTTGTTCTGGTACGGTCAATAATAAGTCCTGAAATAGTATCATCAACTGCATCGTAAATTGAAGCAAACAAATTTATATTTGCATATGCAGTAGTGTTCAGCTTCAGGAACTGAATCATAAAGAATTCCTTGAAAGCACTTACATACTGTGTAAGATTTTTCTGACCGAAATTAACAAGAACATACGCTGCGATTTCTTTTGGTGTAAGATAACGCTTATGAGTGTAGGCGAGTTTATCAAGCTCTTCAATTTCAGCTTGAGTTAAGTCCTCAGTAATAATTTCTTCTGCCAAAATATTCCCTCATTTCCTTAGTCAAAGTATATTTTTTGACTTGATAATAACAACAATATACTATCATATAACTATAATTAAATCAATAGTTTTTTTCATTTAGAAAACTTTTCTTATAACAAATAAGTTTTTACAAAATTTATCGTGGCTATATTTATAAATTGTATTGACATTCGACAAAAATAATTATAAAATACTTGAGTAACTAATTATTTGAAAGGGGTGCCGATATGGCAAGTACCTGTCCTAATTGCGGTAAAAAATTACATTTATGGGATGTAAAGGCTGAATGTTCGCAATGCGGTGTTTCTATTCCAAACTTTCACTGGCAGGAGAGGCTGGAAGAGGATAATATTAAGGCTGAAAAACAGTTTGCTGTTTTCAACAGAACTATGAACCGAATTGCTTATTCTATTTATGGAACAAAGCTTCGTATTGCAAGACTTATATTAACCTTTTTACCTGCAATCAGTTTTATTCTTCCTTGGGCAACGCTCAAGAGTGATGGCACTGAATTTGATTTATCAATTATTTCGTTTTCAGGTAAGAAGTCCTTAATTGACTTTTTCAGCAGTTTATTTGGTGATTTCGGTCTCTATTTAACTAACATGAAGCTTGAGAATTTCAGCGGACCTGTAACATATGGTGTAATAGGATATATTCTTTTTGTGTTGAGTGCATTATTTATTGTAATAGCATTTTTACTTAATATAATAATGTGTAAAAAACCAAAAACTAAATCTACTATAGTATTTGATGTGCTTTCAATTGCTGCATCTGTTGTTGCTGTTATTGTATTTATTACAGGCGGTAAATTCGGTGCACAGGCTGTTGGATACAACTTCGGTGATTTTGCAGTGCTTAATGCTTCTGCTTCGATTTCATGGGGATATTTCGTAGCTGCAGTTCTTCTTCTTGTTGCTATGGGTATAAATATTGCTGTTGCAAAAGCTCCTGCTAAAAGTGATGAAACACTTGAAGAAGAGCGACTTGCCCGTAAGGCTGTAAAAGAAGAGGCAGAACGTAAAAAGCAGATAGAAAAAGAAAAAGCAAGAGAAGAAGCTGAAAAGGCTGCTGCAGAGGAGAAGGCCAGACTTGTAGAAGAGGCTAAAGCTAAGCTTGCTAAAAGCAAAAAGAAATAATTTCATATTATTTTTATTAATATAAGGAGTAGTAATATCTACTCCTTTTTCTTGACCTGTTTTGCTGTATTTGTTATAATAAATTTCAGGAGTGATAAAATGAAACATGAAAAATTAGTTGGTGAAGAGAAAATTACTTTATCACCAAAAAATAAGAAAAAATTAATTGCATGCATTGTTGTAAGTGTATTTGTTGTTTTGATTATTGCAATGGCTTTGTTTGTTAAGTTTAATCAGACTGCTGTTTATAATCAGGTTTTGTATACATTTATGACTAAGTCTGAGACTGTTGTCATAAATGAGGAAAAAAATACAGAATTAACGCTTTATATTAGAAAAAATCCTGATTATGATGTTAAGAAAAATGAAAAAATGCCGTTAGAAGCTTTTGATGTATATTATTTTGATAAGGATGGCAAGGAAGTTGATATAGGAACGGGTTCTCTTATATATGAGGGTGAAGATTGTGGAATTCCCTGTCTGGGATTTCTTTTAAAGGCAGTACAGAAACTTAATACAGTAAAAAACGTTTTGGTTAAAGTTTTAATTGCTTTTGCAGTGGTTGCAGTTATTGCACTTATTTTTATATGGTACATTATTTGGTCTAAGCATGAAGATGAGGAAAAGGCTAAAAGGCTCTCAAAAACTACGCAAAGTAAAAAGAAATAACTGAGGTTTTTATGAATTACACTAAACTTTTTTCACCTATGAAAATAGGTAATGTTGAAATTAAAAACAGAGTAGTTATGGCGCCGATGTGCATGGGGTTTGGCCAGTATAACGGCTGTGCTACTGATAAAATGATGGACTACTATGTGGAACGTGCCAAAGGCGGAGTAGGTTTGATTTTTACTGAAATTACCCGTGTAAATGATATAACAGGCGCATCTTCCTTTGGTCAGCTTGGAATGAGCCATGATTATCAGATTCCTGCCCTAAAGAAAATGGCTGACCGCATACATAAGTATGGCACTAAAATTATGGTAGAGCTTCATCATCCGGGACGGCAGAATCTTGGTTTAATGATTGGCACTGTTCCGCTGTGTATTGCAGGCGATAAGCTTATGGGTAATCTTTATACCAAGATTCTTACTAAGGCAGTTATTCCTCCGGGGAAAAAGCTTCAGGATAAGGATATAGTTCCAAGAGTAGTAGCTCCAAGTAAATGTGAAAAGAGCAAAATGAGCAACTGTGTGAATAAAGCACTTTCAAACAGGGCTGTAAAAAAGCTTATATGTCAGTTTGTAGAGGCAGCTGTTCGTGTGCAGAAAGCAGGATGTGATGGCGTTGAGCTTCATGCTTCTCATGGCTATTTAATTCAGCAGTTTTTGTCACCAAACACTAATTGTCGTACTGATGAATATGGAGGATCATTGGAAAACAGAATGAGATTTCTGCTTGAAATTATTGACGGAATAAGAAAAAATTGTGGCAATGATTTTCCTATTGTTGTTCGACTTACTGTTGATGAAATGTATGACAGAATCGGTAAGCTGAATAAAGGTTATGGGCTTAATGAAGGTTTGAAAATGGCTAAAATTCTCAGTGATAAAGGAATTGACGCCATTGACGTGTCATCTGCGGCATATGATACCTTTAACTATTGGCTTGAGCCTACAACTTTTGAGTGTGGCTGGAGAAAGCATTTAGCTGATGAGGTGAAAAAGGTTGTTGATATTCCTGTAATAGCTGCTAACCTTATACGTTCACCCGAACAGGCAGAAAAACAGCTTCAGGATGGTATTCAGGACTTTATTTCTTTAGGCAGACCTCTTATCGCTGATCCTCACTGGGCTAATAAAGTAAAAGATGGAAATGAAAAGCTTATAAACCGCTGTGTATGCTGTCTGCACTGCTTTGAAAGTATGATGGAAAATGCATATGTATATAGTCATGGTCATTGTTCTGTTAATACCTTTGTCGGCAGAGAGGGTGATAAGCTGGAGAAAAATGGTGCGGCCAGAAAAGTTGTTATAATCGGAGCAGGCGCAGCCGGATTAACTGCTGCTAATATTCTTGCACAGCGTGATTTTGATGTCACCGTCATTGAGAAAGAAACCTCTGTAGGCGGTCAGCTTAATCTTGCTGATAAACCGCCTCATAAGCAGAAAATGTCATGGGTATGCAAAGACATATATGAGAATGCTATAAAAAATGGTGTGAAAGTTATATTTAATACTATTGCGGATAAAAATACGGTTGATAAGTTTAAGCCTGAAATTGTGATTAATGCTACAGGCGGTACAGCAGTTCATCCAAAAGCATTCACCGGTAAAAATGTATCAACAGTTACTGAAGTACTCAATGGAACTGTTCAGCTTGAGAATAAGAATGTAGTTGTTATTGGCTCGGGTATGACAGGTCTTGAAACAAGTGAATTGCTTGTTTCTAAGAATAATAAGGTTTCTGTTATTGAAATGGCTGATGAAATTGCACCGGGTGCCTGGTTTCAGCATGTTGACGATGCAATGTCTGTTCTCGAAAAAGCTGATACTAAATTTTATACTTCTCATAAATTATTAGAAATTAATGAAAAAGGGATCTTAGCAGAAAATCTGAAAACATCTGCTAAGATAAATATAAAAGCCGATTTTGTTGTATTGTCGCTTGGTGTAAAATCAGATACATCTCTTTATAATGAGCTTAAGGGCGGTAATTATAAGGTTTATAATATCGGAGACAGTGCAAAAATCGGCAGAATTGCAAACGCAACTGAATCTGCATATCAGCTGGCAGTTTCATTATAATGGTGATTATATGTTTTCAGCAAGAGAGCATTTTAAGAAAAGACTTAACAGCTTTGGTGACAGAGTTAGCCGTGAGCTAGACTTTGATTTTAGCACTGTCACAGAAAGAATTGAAACATTTGATGAATTTGAAAATAAGATATTAAAAAATTTCAAAGAGGGAAAAAGACTATTCTATAGAGGTGAGCGGATAAATTCGCCTGACAGACGTTTAGTTCCCACAATGCTGCGCAATACTAATGAATTGTTTATGGATAAGGATTTGGCAATTCTTCATATGAATTCAAAGTTTTTGCTTGATTATTATGAAAGCCTTGGCTCTTTTACAACTGTGTTTCGCAATACAATGGGTGCAGCAGATGAAAACCATCTTTATGAGCTTTGTGCTTTTGCACAGCATTATTATAATTTTTCACCGCTTATTGATTTTTCAAAAAGTCTTTATACTTCACTTTCCTTTGCTTTGAAGGATAAAAATATCTTTGAAGATGATATTGTTTTGTTCGTGCTTGAGATTAAAGATGAAGAGGATTACACAAATAATCTTGATACTGCAAATCTCTGGCTTAAGGATTTCAGTATTTATGCATCATATTTGGATGAGCATGATATCAAGAATGCAGTTAAAGAGATTATTTCAAATAAGCAGCTTACAATGTCCAATGAATTTCGCAGGCATATGGAAAGTTTAAACAAAAGACCAAATCCCACCGCAAAGCTGATCGATGTTCCTACTAATACCAGAATGAAGTTTCAGCAGGGTGTATTTTTACTTCTTACTGATTTTCAATTTTTTAATAATACATATTTTACAAAAAATATTCGTGAATATTTTAGTATTACAAAATATGTTATAAGTAAGGATATCTGTGCAAAGCTTAAATCTATGATTATACATGATGCACCATGGTACGAATATAAATTCCTTACTGACATTGAGGCAGCTTTTAAGAAAACTGTCATAACTTAAACAAAATGCACCGACATAATTTGTCGGTGCATTTGCTATAAATATCAATAATATTTATTTTGCAGTGATTGAATTAACAATGAAACCAGCTTCAGTAATAGCATTTGTTATTGCTTCATCACTGATATCTTCAGCTAATTTAACGGTTGCTGAATTCTTTTTCAGTTCAACCTTAACGCTTTTAACGCCATTAAGCATTTCAAGTGCATTTTTAACTGATGCCACACAATGTTCACAAGCCATACCCTCAATACTGATTATTTTTTTCATTACTTAAACCTCCTTAATCTCAGTGCATTTCCTACAACAGTTACGGAGCTCAGACTCATGCATGCTGCAGCTATCATTGGATTTAATGTCCATCCAAAAATACCATAAAAGCATCCTGCAGCCAGGGGAATTCCAAGACAATTGTAGAAAAATGCCCAGAATAAATTTTCTCTTATATTTTTAAGCGTCTTTTTTGACAGCTTAATTGCCTTTGATACATCTTTTAATCTGTCTGATACTAAAACTACATCGGCTGATTCAATTGCTATGTCGGATCCTGCACCTATTGCAATGCCTACATCAGCTCGTGTGAGGGCAGGGGAGTCGTTTATTCCGTCTCCAATCATAGCAACAGTTTTACCATTATCTATAAGCTCTTTGATTTTTCTTTCTTTGTCCTCAGGCATTGCTGATGCAATGAAATTTTTAATTCCTGCCTGCTGAGTGATTGCATATGCAGTAAGCTCATTATCACCTGTAATCATTATGGTATCAGCATCAATACTGCGTATTGATTCTTTTGCATCATCTTTGATTTTATCAGCTACAGCAACGGTGCAGAGATATTCATTATCACAAGTAAATATAATAGGCGTTTTGCCGGCATAAGAATACTCGTTGTCAGCAAATCCTGTCAGCTTTTGGTTGCCTGCCTTGTAAGTTTTACCTGCAATTTTTGCAACAATTCCTTTGCCGATAATATATTCACTTTCTTCAATTTCAAGAAGTTTAGCATTTCTGCTTCTGCAGTAATCGCATATTGCATTTGATAAAGGATGATCAGATATATTTTCCAGTGTATATATTACATCAATATATTGTTCATCACTTATGTCTGTAACGAACATTTCACCTTTGGTAATTGTACCTGTTTTGTCAAATACCAATGTGTTGCATTTGCCGAGATTTTCAAGTGCAGATGCATCCTTAAAAAGTATTCCGTTTTCAGCACCTTTTCCTGTTGCAATCATAATTGCACATGGGGTTGCTAAACCTAAAGCACAGGGGCAGCTTATAACTAATACTGACACACCGATTGAAAAAGCAAATTCAAAGCCTTTACCTATTATTATCCATACGGCAAATGCTATAACAGCAATAGCAATAACGACAGGAACAAATATTGACGCTATTTTATCGGCAAGTCTTTGGGCAGGAGCTTTTGACGAAGATGCCTCTTCTACAAGAGAAATTATTCGTGATAATGTAGATTCGTCACCAACAGCAGTAGCTCTGAAAACAAAATTTCCGTTTTTATTAACTGTACCGCTTATAACCTTATCATTAGCACCAAGGTCAACAGGGACACTTTCGCCTGTAACTGCACTTTGATCAACTGAGCCTGCACCTGAAATTATAATTCCGTCTACGGGAATACGCATTCCGGGTTTAATGACAACACTGTCGTTTTCCTGAATAAGAGACGAGTCAATTTCTGTCTCTTCACCATTTTTTAGGACAATGCTTTTTTCAGGAACTAAATCGATCAGTGAGTTAATAGCATCCTTAGTTTTTCCCTTGCTTATTGTTTCAAGAAACTTTCCGACTGTTATCAGGGCAAGTATCATTCCGGCCGATTCAAAGTATAAATGACTTTGTTCAAAGAAGATGAGTGACACAAGACTGTATAAAAATGATGCTCCTGAGCCGACTGCAACAAGACTGTCCATATTAGGATCAAGTTTGAACAATGATTTAAATCCGTTAATAAAGAATTTTTTATTAACAATCATAATCGGTATTGTAAAAATAAGCTGACCAATACCATTAGGAATATGTTCTCCAAGTATCCATGGCAAAGAATATCCTATCATATGTGCCATTGAAAGATACATAAGAGGTATAAGCAGTATTATTGATAGAATTACTCTTATCTTCATTCCTTTTACTTCGGCAGAATTTTCATATTTTTTCAGTTTGAACGGCTCACACCCGTAGCCTGCTTTAGTAACAGCGTTAATGATATCCTGAGTGTCGCATTCATATTCTGCACTCATTGTTCCTGCAAGCAGATTAACGTTAACTTCCTTACAAAGAGGTGCTGCAGCTTTTTCAACACGTGCAGAGCAGGCAGCACAGCTCATTCCGGTAACTAAAAATTTTTGTTTCATTAAATTCTCCTTTAAAGTCATATTCCTAGTTGTTAGATAGGAATATTATATCTTCAATACATTAAAATGTCAATACTTATTTAGTATTGATTATTGACTTTTTATAATTCTTATGATAATGTTTTTTTGAAAAATATTTAAATATATTTATATTGAGGTTTACTATGCAGAAATATTTAATTAATCCTAATCAAAGAATAAGCAAAATTAATAAAGATATTTACGGACATTTTTCAGAGCATCTCGGAAGATGTATTTATGATGGCATATTTCTTGGAAAAGACTCTAAGATTCCTAATATAAATGGTATGAGATGTGATGTGGTTGATGCTCTTAAAGAAATGGGAATTCCTGTTTTGCGCTGGCCGGGGGGATGCTTTGCTGATGAATATCATTGGAAAGACGGTATAGGTCCTGTTGAAAACAGAAAGAAAATGGTAAATACTCACTGGGGCGGAGTTGTTGAAGATAATTCTTTTGGAACTCATGAATATTTTGAACTTTGCAAACAGCTCGGATGTGATACGTATATTAATGGTAATGTCGGTTCCGGAACTGTTGAGGAGATGAATGAATGGGTAGAATATATGACCTTTGACGGAATTTCTCCTATGGCAGAGCTTCGTAAGAAGAATGGTCATGAAAAACCATGGAAAATTAAGTATTTTGGTGTCGGCAATGAATCCTGGGGCTGCGGAGGTCATATGGATCCGGAATATTATGGATGTTTGTACAAAAGATACAATACTTATGTCCGTGATTATGATAGCAACAGTAAAATTACAAGAATTGCATGCGGTCCTAATATAGATGATTATCACTGGACACAGCAGGTTATGATTAAGGTAAAGCATAAAGCACAGGGTATAGCACTGCACTATTATACAATCCCCGGTGATTCATGGGATAATAAAGGCTCTGCAACTGAGTTCGATACTAAAGAGTATTATAAAACTATTTGTAAGGCTTACAGAATGGAAGAGCTGATTAAAAATCATCTTGCTGTTATGGATTGCGTAAATCCTCAGCAGTGGGTTAAGCTTATTGTTGATGAGTGGGGAACATGGTATGATGTTGAACCGGGAACAAATCCCGGATTTCTGTATCAGCAAAACACTATGAGAGATGCAATGGTAGCAGGATTAACACTTAACATATTCAATAAACACAGTGACAGAATTATGATGGCTAATATTGCACAGACTGTCAATGTTCTTCAGGCTGTTATTTTAACTGATGCTGATAAAATGGTGCTTACACCAACTTACTATGTATTTAAAATGTATAAGGATCATCAGGAAAACACTTTAATCGGATCTTATATTACAACTGATGAAATTATTTCAAAGGAAGCAGACAGAAGCTGTCCGACTCTTATTGAATCTGCATCTATTGATGATAATGGTATTATTTATTCTACAATAACTAATGTTTCTGCAAGCAGAAGCGAAAAAATTAAGTGTCAAATTGCAGATTCAAAGATTAAGTCAATTAAAGCTGAAATTCTTACCGGTGATATTCATGATAAAAATGATTTTGAAAACACCGACAATATTAAGATTGTTGAGTTTGATAATTTCAGAAAGCTTTCTGATGGTTTTACTGCAACAATTCCACCATGCAGTGTAGTTAAATTTGTAATAGAGAGATAATGGAAAATATTTGCAAAAAGTGTTTGCTGCTTGAGGCGGGGGAGACAAAATCATATAAGTCTCTGTCTGAGTATATAGAAACACTGGAGGAATCTTGTAAAGTAAGTGATGATGTTTATAACAGAAGACTATCACTTTGTAAAAAATGTGATAATCTTATTGCCGGAATGTGCATTAAATGCGGGTGTTATGTAGAACTAAGAGCTGTTTACAAGAACAGACATTGTGCAGATTATAATGTTATAAAATGGTAGCGGAGGAATATATGAAGAAATTAAATCAGGAAGGTCACAGAGGCAGATTAAAAGAAAGCTTTTTATACAGTGAGCTTGATAATATTCCGGAACACAATCTGCTGGAGCTGTATTTGACAACATGTATTCCGCGAAAAGACGTTAAGCCTTTGGCATATGATCTTATCACTAAGTTTGGTAGCCTAAAAGGTGTTCTTAATGCAAGTATCCAAGATTTAAAGACTGTAGACGGAATTGGTGAAGTAACTGCGACGAGTATTTATCTTGTGAAGAGACTTGTTATGAAATCTGAGCTTTTAGATAACAGTAAAATTAAGTACTTGTCAAGTCAGAAAACTGCAAATGACTATTGTGAAAATTTGTTTGCGCATGAAGAAATTGAAAAATTATATATGGTTTCTCTTGATAATCAAAACCGAATAATTAATAAGCATCTTATTTCTGAAGGTACAGCTAGTGAAACAGCGATGGATTATGCAGCTATAATTTCTTCAGCTCTTCTTGATAAAGCGTCCTCAATTATGCTTTTTCACAATCATCCTAATGGCAGTAAAGAACCTTCTGCCAATGACATAAACTGTACTCTTGAACTAAAAAACAGTTTAGCTAAAGTTCATATCAGAATTACTGACCATATTATTTATGGTGCTGACGGATGTATAAGTTTAAAATCAAGATCACCGCTTTAATATTTTGATTAAAAATCCTCATATGTGTTAATAATTCATGTATGAGGATTTTTAATTATTTAAATAAGCTGCAAAATGCTTTGCTTATACCATTTATCATGTGCAGTGCAGTTTTGGTGCTGTATGAAATCTCTGCTTTGGCAGATATTTATTTTAATAACGATATTACCGCTTTAATATTTCAGCTTTTTGACGAAATAAAGGATTTATTTGGCTATTTTATCTGTTATTTTATTGTTATGCAGATGACAAACGGCAGGAGATGGCTTAAATCATTCAGCGCCGTTGTATTTATATTTTGTTTTAACACAGCATTTTCATCATTAACTGAAATTGACAATTCATATATTTTTGCGTTAATACTTGGAATTATTTTTTCATATGTGTTCAATTATTTTAACAGCTATAGTGCCGCAGTGGTAAATCTTATGATAGCCCTTTTGTTTGGTTATGCATCGGGATATTTGACCGAATATTTTAACAATACAATCATGAGTTTTGGTGAGATGATCTCTGATAAAGGTATTGTATCGTCGGCACTGTATGGTGGAATAAATTCTTTATTTTCACTTTTTGACAGCCATATATTCAGTGATTTGTTCTTTTTTAAAAGCATGGGAGGCTCTTTATTTATTAATGATGAGATTGTCACAGGTGCTATGGATTTATTTGCAGTTGGTTATAATGGTGATATAGTTTCATCATTTTTGTCCGGAAAATTTTATTTGCTATTTTCCCTTGCAGGTATTTCAATTGCACTTGGCAATGAAATTAAAGGTGTTCAGAAAAATGTTCTGGTTGCTGTATGCTTTTATTCCATTATAAGCGGCAATATAGGTATTCTGCTCTTATATTTTATTCTTGAAAATATCATGTTTCTCATTCCTGTTATATTGCTTTCTGCACTTTCATATGTATCTGCTTATCTGCTTGAACTTTCAATAGGCTATATGGCAGACGGCGGAATAGTTGAAATGATTATTAATATTAATGACAGATGGGTGTATCTCTTTGCCGGAATACTTGTTTTTACAGCACTTGGATATTTTACCGGAAAGTATTTCATTGAAAAAAGAGGAATTTCGGATTGTATGAATATCTATTATCCTGCACGGCTGAATAAGCTTATAAAATCACTGGGCGGAATTGAAAATATTATAAGAATAAAAAATTCAAAAATTGAGGTTAGAAATCCTCAGCTCGTTAATCTTTTAGGCAGTGAATATGATATAAACGGAAATATTGTAACTGTTTCAGAGAATTTAATTGTTGAACTTAAGGAGTATCTTGAATGAATGTAAGACAGATTCTATTTGATAATCAGGATTTAAATTATAAAGAATTTCACAGCAGGCTCGTACCAAATATTGACAGTAATCTTATTATCGGAGTACGTGTGCCGATTTTAAGAAAATTAGCAAAAGAAATTGTTAAGGAACACTCAGATTTTGATATAAAATACTATGAAGAAAAAATGCTCAAAGGTTTTTGTATAGGATATAGCAAATCTGATACAGCAGACAAATTAAATCAGCTGAAAAGTTTTATACCGCTGATTGATAACTGGGCTGTATGTGACTGTGTATGTTCAACATTAAAGTTTGCAGAAAAGAACAGGAAAGAGGTGTGGAATTTTTTATGCAGTTATATTAATGCTGATGATGAATACTGTGTTCGGTTTGCCATTGTTATGATGATGGATTATTTTTTGACAGATGAATACATTGATGATGTTATTGATTATTTTGTAAGCATAAAATCTGATTACTACTACATTAATATGGCTGTTGCCTGGGCATTGTCTGCTGCGTATATAAAATATAATGATATTATTTTGCCTCTTCTGAAAAAGAAGGAACTTTCGCAGTGGGTACATAATAAAACAATTCAAAAAATCTGCGAGTCAAACAGAGTTGATATATCTGAAAAAGCCTACTTAAAAACACTGAAAATTAAATAACAAAAAACACAGGTGATTGTTGATTTATCACCTGTGTTTTTCTGTATTATGTTATTTATTAAAGCTCTGCTGCCTGAGAAGCAACTCCAAGTAAAGCAGCATCATTACCAAGCTTAGAACGAACTATATTTACTGTTCTGAAATTCATCATCAGCTGATTATAAATTTTTCTGTCAATTAAATCTATAACATAATCCTCATTCATAATTCCTCCGCCGAGAATTATCAGCTTAGGGTTAAAAATATAGATTATATTGATGAGTCCGATAATTATTTCATCAATCCATTTGTCAACAGCAGATCTTATTTCCGGCTTTTGAAAATTATCCTTTTCAAAAATTTCAAATGCATCAAGCTTGCTGTCTCTTCCTTTGTTGACTGCACGAAGCAGAGCCTCAGTAGATGCATAGCATTCATAACAGCCTTCACCACCGCAAATGCATTGTTTTCCGCCTGCATGGGTAATCATATGACCAAATTCACCTGCAGACGAGCCGGTTCCCTTATACAGCTTGTTGTCAATATACATAGCTCCACCGATTCCGCCGCCGTATGTCAGACAAATAAAATTAGACATATTTTTGCCTGCACCGAATTTGGCTTCACCAAGAGCGAAAGCATTTACATCATTTTCAAGATAAGTAGGAAGTCCTGTTTTGTTTTCAACAATTTTTTTCATCATCATGCCTGTATAATAAGGTATTGAATCGGTTGAGTTAATTACAATGCCATTTTCGCTGTCAACTTGTCCCGTTGTTGAAATGGCAACTCTGTCGATGTTATTGTATGATTCAATAATTGAGATGATTTTGTTTACTAGCTCCTGTCCGCCTTTTGATGCTTCAGTAGGAACTGTATGGCGATCTGTAAGAACAAAATTCTCATTGCATACGGCATATTTAATAAATGTTGCACCTATATCAAAAGTTAATATTTTCATACCAAACCTCCATACTAGTATTTGTTTAATTATATCAATTTATTTTTACAAATTCAATACTTGTTGAAAAATGTTTGCAAATATGATAAAATTAATAAAATAAATTTATTAAAATATTTTATGAGGTAATATTATGTCTGAAGAATATATTGAAGAAATACTTGACAGCCCTCTTGTAGTACATAAAGAAAGTGATGCTTCCTATCAGGATATCACCAGTGACATGGAAATGAATTCAACCCATGGGGATGAAAACGAAGATTTGCCTACTCTTGAAAGACATCGCTTCAAGAAAAAAAAGAAGAGTAAAAAAGGCATATGGTTTGTTGTTATAGTAATTGCAATCTTTGTGGGTGTTGCTTGTGCTGTTCATTACAGCGGCGTATTAAATCAGCAGAAAGCAAGTACAGAACCAACTGCAAAAAAATCATATACAACTCAGGCTGAAAATAAATTTAAAGGTGTTATTGTTGTTAAGGGCAGTTATATTTTCTTTGAAGGCACAGAGATTGACGGCATTAACGGTCTTGAAAAAGAGATAAAATATCTTGATAAAAACACTAAATTTACCATATGGGATGAAGATGCTGATACAAATCTTCTTAATGACCAGAATGGAGTTCTGTCAACTTTATCAAGATATGATATTCAGTATGAAATTACCCATAAAGTTTCTTCAGGATTAAAATCTAAATACGAAACTACGACCACATCAACTACAACATCAAAAAAATCAGCAAAAACTACTGCGGTTTCCGCAAAAGCTCAAAATTCAGGTAATTAATAATATGTATAATCCTTTTGAGTATATTATTCTGGATAATGAATTAAAGAACAAAGTTATTGACTTTGAAAACAGTAATAAGGATCGTGTAAGAATTCTTGCCGATAAGTGCATTAATAAAGGCTTTCGTATTTTGCACCGCACTGATGATCTTACTAAACTGGCAGTTGTTCTTGAATGTACAAGGTTAACAAAGGAAAAATATGATAAAATTGGTATTAACAATCAAATTTTTGCTGATACTATGAGTGATATAAAC
This sequence comes from Bacteroides sp., assembly GCA_023665085.1. GTDB lineage: Bacteria > Bacillota > Clostridia > Oscillospirales > Acutalibacteraceae > Eubacterium_R. The sequence continues at coordinate 40,636 of JAMPEQ010000004.1, read as the reverse complement.
ATCTGGTGCAGGAACAATGGTAATAAAGGTCTGAAGAATACAGAATGGATTAAGAATCATATTAATTGTGAGTTGTTTAGAATCGGAAGGCTTCAATATCAAATGTTCACATGCAGGAGCAAGAGTATTAATTATAAAAATCTGCCGTTTGAATCTGGCGATAAAATGATTTATATTCATATTCCGCAAGGTGAAAGGCTGATATATGATGAATGTATTAGCTCTATTAATGATGCTATATCGTTTTTTGCTGAATATTTTCCTGATTATTATTACAGATATTTTTTCTGCGAAAGCTGGCTTTTATATGAAGATAATTATTTGTTTATGAACCCCATGTCAAATATTCTTCAGTTTTCTTCGCTCTTTAAAATAATAAAATCTTCAGCTGATGACAGTCAGGCAATTGAGCGTATATTCGGTAAAAAAGAACTATTTAAGAAAAATTATGCAGAAAAAACCACCCTGCAGAAAAGTGCAAAGGCTTTTATGCTCGAGGGCGGCAAATTAGGTATAGGAATAGGCTTTATTGATAAATCAGATTTTGAATGATCATAAGTTCTGATAGTAGCTTACAGCAAGCCTGTCACATATTTCATTATATTTATGTCCGTTGTGACCTTTTACCCAAACAAATTCAACCTTATGTTCATCAAGAATGGGAAGCAGCTTTTCCCATAAATCAATATTAAGAGCGGGTTTCTTGTCAGCCTTTTTCCAGTTGTTTTTTTTCCATGAATACACCCAGCCCTTTGTTACAGCATCACATACGTATTTTGAATCAGTTGTCAAAGTAACTTGGCAGGGCTCTTTTAACTTGCTCAAAGCTTCAATAACTGCTGTTAATTCCATTCTATTGTTGGTAGTTTGCGGTTCACCGCCGCTGAATTCCTTTTCTATTCCATTATAGACTAAAACAGCACCCCATCCGCCTTTACCGGGGTTACCGCTGCAAGCACCATCTGTGTAAATTTCTACTTTTTTCATAATTTATCCTTTAAAACTAATTATAATGTATTTTTTATCTATTTTAACATTTTAATCTTGATTAATCAATACATTGAAACTTGACAAGGTATAAAATATGGCTTATTATAATAATAATTTGTTTGAACGGAAAAATATTAAATAAAACGGAGGTTATATATGTCAAATCAAAATAGGCAGAGCGATAGAGGTGCAAACGGAAAGCGGAATTCCAAAAAGCGCTATGTAACCTATCGTAAATCGCCAAAGAAAAAGTCTCTTCAGCCGCCAAAGGCTAAGGAGTCAGTTCGTATTGCCTTTTTGGGCGGAATGAACGAAATAGGTAAGAACATGACGCTTTATGAATATAAAGATGATATGTTTATTGTTGACTGTGGTCTTGCATTTCCTGATGCTGATTTACCGGGTGTAGATCTTGTTATTCCTGATTTTACCTATGTTGAGCAGAATGCTTCAAAAATCAAAGGTGTTATTATAACACATGGTCATGAGGATCATATAGGCGGATTAGCATATCTGCTGAAAAAAATAAATGTTCCTATTTATGCAACAAAATTAACTATAGGTCTTATTAAAGGAAAGCTTGAAGAGCATGGAATTCTTAACAAATGCAAGCTTGTGGAGCTATCACCTAGAGATAATATTACTTTGGGTGAATTCAATATTGAGCTGATACATGTTAATCATTCTATACCTGATGCTGTCGGTCTTGCAATAAGATGTGAAGCCGGAACTATTATCCAGACAGGTGACTTTAAGATTGATACAACTCCTGTTGACGGTGACATGATTGACTTAACACGTTTTGCTGAATTCGGAAAAAAAGGAGTGCTTGCTCTTTTATCTGATTCTACAAATGCTGAAAGACCGGGATATACTACAAGCGAAAAATCTGTTGGAGATTCGTTTGAAAACCTGTTTAGAAAGGCGAAGAATAAGAGAATTGTTGTAGCCACATTTGCTTCAAATATTCACAGAGTTCAGCAGATTATTGATGTTGCTGAATCAATGAACAGAAAAGTTGCTGTCATCGGAAGAAGCCTTGAAAATTTGGTAAGTGTAGGCAGTGAACTCGGTTATCTGAATGTTCCGCAGGGAATTATGATAGACATTAATCTAATTAAGAATTACCCTGACGAAAAGCTGGTTATTATAACTACGGGCTCGCAGGGTGAGCCGATGTCTGCACTGACCAAAATGGCTTTTGGAGAGCACAGAAAGGTAAGTGTTACACCAAATGACTATGTTATTATTTCAGCTACACCAATTCCGGGAAATGAAAAAATGGTTGGCAATGTTGTTAACGAACTTATGAAACGGAATGTCGAAGTTATTTATGAAAAGATGTATGAGGTTCATGTTTCAGGTCACGCATGTCAGGAAGAACTTAAATTAATGATGGGACTTACCAAGCCAAAATATTTCATTCCCGTCCATGGTGAGCAGAAGCATCTTCAAAAGCATGCTTCACTTGCTGTTACAATGGGTATTGATGAGGATAATATTTATATTGGCAATATAGGCGATAAAATAGAAGTGTCCGAGCACCACATAAAAAAGGTTGATACTGTTCCTGCAGGCGAAGTGTATGTTGACGGTATTGGTGTTGGTGATGTTGGAAATATTGTACTCAATGACAGAAAGAAGCTTTCAAAAGATGGTTTAATTATAGTTGTTGCCACAATAGACAGTGAAAGCGGATATATTGTAAGCGGTCCTGATATTGTATCACGCGGATTCGTTTATGTTAAAGAAAATGAAGAATTAATGAGAGCGGCAAGAAGCCTTGCATATAACGTCATTAGTGACAGCTATGACAGAAATTATCACGACTGGAATTCAGTAAAGTCAAAGCTGCGTGATGATCTTTCAAGGCTTATGTATGACAAAACAAAGAGAAGTCCTATGATCTTGCCGATTTTTATGGAAATATAGGAGGTTAGAGTATGAAGGTTATATTAAAGCAGGATGTTAAAAGTCTTGGCAAAAAGGGCGATTTAGTAAATGCATCTGATGGATACGCAAGAAATTTCCTTTTTCCTAAAGGTCTTGCTATTGAGGCAAATGCATCTGCAATGAATGAATTTAACAACAAGGAAAATGCTAAAAAATTCCATAAGGCTGAAGAAATTAAAGCCGCTCAGGAGCTTGCAGATAAGCTTGAAGGAAAAACTTTCAGCATGAAGGCTAAGGCAGGTGCAAATGGAAAGCTTTTTGGTTCTGTTACATCAAAGGATGTTGCAAAAGAAATCAAAAAACAGCTTAATATTGATATCGACAAAAGAAAGATTGTTATGGAGGATATGAAGGCATTTGGTACTGTAAAGGCTGAAATCAAAGTATATCAGGGCATTTCAGCAAGTGTGTTTGTACAAGTATCGGAGGCATAAATATGGCTGATTCCTTAAATTTAAGTGCAGGTATGCCTTATAATCTTGAGGCAGAGCAGTCAGTTCTCGGATCAATGCTTATTGATCCTGAATGTATTGTTAAATCTATGGCAGAGATGACAGCAGATGCTTTTTATCTGCCACAGCACAAAGTGATATTCGAATCAATATCAATGATGAACATGGCTTCTAAGCCTGTCGATCCGGTTCTTATTGCCGACGCTTTAACGAAAGAGCATCATTATGATAAATCAGGCGGTAAGGAATACTTAGTTCAGCTTGCACAGTCTGTGCCATCGACTGCTAATATAGAACATTACATTAAAATAGTGAAGGAACAGTCTACACTTCGCAGACTTGTTGAAATTTCTAACAATATTATTAATGAAGCAACAAGCGGTGCAGATGCTTCTTTGGTGCTGGACAATGCTGAACAGCAGATTTATGATTTGCGTCAGGGAAGAGATTCCAACGGTCCTACAATAATCAGTGAGGTTATAGTAAATGATGTTTACCATAGGCTTACTCTTCTGACAGGCGAGGATAAAGATAAATATAAGGGCATACCTACGGGCTTTGGTGTTCTTGATAAATACTTGACCGGTCTTAACAGATCTGACTTTATTCTTATTGGTGCACGTCCCGCTATGGGTAAAACCAGCTTTGCTCTTAATCTTGCTCAGAATGTTGCAATGAACGCAAGAAAAAAATGCGTTTTCTTTAGTCTTGAAATGACTAAAGAGCAGCTGGCACAAAGATTGCTGTCATCACAGGCGGGTATTGAATCACAGAAACTCAGAAAAGGTGATCTTACTACTGATGAATGGACCAGACTCGGCAACGCAGCAGGTCAGTTTGATGGGGTTGAGCTTTACCTTGACGATACTTCTCAGATTACTGTTCCTGAGATTAAATCTAAAATAAGACGAATGAATGATGTTGATTGTATTATTATTGACTATCTTGGTCTTATAAAATCTGCAACACGAAAAGAAAACAGAGTTCAGGAAGTTTCTGAAATTACAAGAAATCTAAAAATGATGGCTAAGGATTTAAACATTCCTGTTGTCTGCTGTGCACAGCTTTCAAGAGCTACAGAAGGTCATGGAAAAAATCATAAACCTCAGCTTGCAGATTTGCGTGAATCGGGAAGTATTGAGCAGGATGCAGATATAGTTATGTTCCTTTATCGTGAGGATTATTATAAAAACGATGTTGCTGAAGATAAGCAGGATGAAATTGATGCAACAAAAACAGAACTTATTATTGCTAAAAACAGACATGGTGCTACTGAATCTGTAGAGCTTGTATTTGATAAGGAGTTTACTAGATTCAGAGCTGTTGATAAAAGAAATGTATGATTAACAGATTTTTAAATACATTATCAAAACATAATATGATTTCAAGTGGAGACAGAATTTTACTTGCTGTATCAGGCGGTGCTGATTCGGTAGTGATGCTTCATTTATTTAAGGCTGTTAAAAAGCAGCTTAATTTAAAGCTTATTGCGGCACATGTTGAACATGGTATCAGGGGTGACGAATCTCTGTTTGACGCACAATTTGTAAAAAAATTGTGTGATGATAATGGTATCGAATTTCATCAGCTTTCGATTGATGCTGTCGGCGGAGCAAAAGAATGCGGAGAATCCGTTGAAGAGTATTCAAGGCGACGCAGATATGAGTTTTTTGACACAATCCCTTGTGATAAAATAGCTACTGCACATAATGCTGATGATAATGCGGAAACATTAATTTTCAGATTGTGCAGAGGTACAGGACTTAAGGGTGCTGTATCAATTCCGCCTGTAAGAGATAAAATCATTCGTCCTTTGATTGAACTGTCTTCTGCTGAAATCAGAGAATATGCAGATAATAACGGTATTAAATATCGTGTTGACAGCACAAATAATAATGATGATTATACACGTAACTATATAAGACATCATATTATTCCGGCACTTGATAATATAAATAATAGTGCGGTCAAAAGAATTAATGATTTTATCAGTGATGCTGTTGATGATAACGAGTTTATAGAGAGTGTCGCATCTTCGGCTTTTGAAGATTGTGTACTTGATAATCAATTATTAATTGATAAACTGAAAAAATATCATATATCAATTGCTAAAAGAGTTATATTTAAATTTTTTTATACTTATGGTGTCAGAGTTGACAGAAATCATTTGGCTGAAATAATCAAACTTCTTGATAAAACAGGAAAGGTACAGATTAAAGGCAATTATTTTGCGGTTTCAAATAATGGCAGGCTGTATTTTTATGATCAAACTGCAGTGAAGAATAAAAAAGAAATTATTTCAAATGTATTAAATGTTTTTGAATTTGACAATAATTCTGTTGATTTTTACTGTGACTATGATAAAATCAACGGTAAGGTTACATTCAGACACAGAAAGAACGGTGACAAAATTGCACCGGTTGGCAGAAACTGCACAAAAACCTTAAAAAAGCTTTTCAACGAGCTTAGAATTCCTGAAATGGAAAGAAAAGATGTAGTTATTGCATGTGATGAAAGCGGAATTATAGGTGTAATACCATACTGTGTCGATGAACGTGTTAAGGCTGATAGTAATACAAAAACTATTTTTTCTGTTAAAATTCCTACGGAGGATTGTTAGATGAATAATATGGCAAAAAACTGGAAATCAATGCTGATATATTTATTGATTCCTGTTATGCTTATAGCTTCGGTTGCGTTTTATGCCAACAGTCAGAATAAAGTTGACATGAAATATTCTCAGGTTGTAAGCATGTTCAAGAATAACGAAATATCGGAATTTACTCTTGATTTGTCAAGCGGTAATTTGGTTTATAAAACCTTCAAAAACCCCAAGACCGAGCAAAAGTACTCTGTTCCCAGTGTTTCTTATTTTCTTGATGATATCAGAGACGATGTGGAAGCATATAATACTGAAAATCCTAAAAAGCCGATTGTCTACGACTATAAGGCCGGCACATCAAACGCATGGATTTTAAGTATGCTTCCAAGTGCATTGATGCTTGTTGTACTTATAGTTCTTGCTGTTGTCGGATTTAGAAAAATGAGTGAAACGATGAGCAGCGAAACTAACAGGACTTTAGGTTTTGGTAAAATCAGGACTAAAAGTCTTGTCAATGATGAAAAGCGTACAACAACTTTTAAGGATGTTGCAGGCTGCGATGAAGAAAAAGCAGAGCTTGAGGAATTAGTTGAATTTCTTAAAGATCCTGATAAATTCACAAAGCTTGGTGCAAGAATACCTAAGGGTGTGCTTCTTGTCGGACCTCCCGGTACTGGTAAAACTCTTCTTGCAAGAGCTGTTGCAGGTGAGGCAGGTGCACCGTTCCTTTCAATATCTGGTTCAGATTTTGTTGAAATGTATGTTGGTGTTGGTGCATCACGTGTAAGAGATTTGTTTGACCAGGCAAAGAAAAAGTCACCTGCAATAGTATTTATTGATGAAATCGATGCTGTTGGCCGGCAGAGAGGTACAGGCATGGGCGGTGGACATGATGAAAGAGAACAGACTCTTAATCAGCTGCTGGTTGAAATGGATGGCTTTGGTGCTAACGAGGGTGTTATAATTATTGCGGCAACAAACAGACCTGATGTTCTCGACCATGCACTTTTAAGACCAGGAAGATTTGACAGACAGGTTACTGTCGGCAGACCTGATACAAAGGGCAGAGAAGAGATTTTAAAGGTTCACTCAAAAAATAAGCCTCTTGCTCCGGATGTCGATTTGGAAGAAGTAGCAAAGAATACTATCGGTTTTGTTGGTGCAGATTTAGAAAACCTCTTAAACGAGGCGGCTTTGCTGGCAGCACGCAGAAATTATTTGGCAATTACTCGTGCTGAAATTCAGGAGGCTATGACAAAGGTAATTATGGGCACTGAAAAGAAATCTCATAAATACAGCGAAAGAGCATTAAAGCTTACTGCTTTTCACGAAGCAGGTCATGCAGTAGTTTCATATTATCTCGACAAGCACGATCCTGTTCAGGAAATTTCTATTATTCCTCGTGGCATGGGGGCAGGCGGATACACAATGTATCAGCCTCAGGAGGAGAACTACAGTTCTAAGAAAGAAATGCTTGATTCTCTTGTTTCGATGCTTGGCGGACGAGTTGCAGAGGCAATTTCTCTTGATGATATTTCAACAGGTGCTTCTAACGATATTGAAAGAGCAACACAGATTGCCAGAGATATGGTTACTCGTTACGGCATGAGTGATGATATCGGTCCTATTAATTTTGCAGGAGAAAATCAGGAAGTATTTATCGGCCGTGATTACGGTCATGTAAAGAATTATTCTGAAGAAACATCTGCACGAATTGATGAAGAAATTTCCAGAATTATCAAAGAAGCTTATGAAAGAACAAAGAAAATTCTTAATGAACATTTTGATAAGCTTGAGCTTGTTGCAAACAATCTTATGAAAAGAGAAAAGATTGACAAGAATGAGTTTGTCGAACTTATGGAAAACGGATTTATTACAGAAAAAGAAGTTCCAAATGTTTCTGGTACTGAAAATTACAGCGAATCTGTAACAGATGATTCATCATCTAATGGTGATACAGAGTCTGATAACAACAGCTCTGAAAAATCTTCATCTGATGCAAATGTCGAAGAAAATTAGTGTAAAGCGGTAGTACAATAACTACCGCTTTAATTGTTGCTTGCTTGACATTTTGCACAAGATATTGTATTATGATTTGGAATGTGAACTTCTGTCTGGAGGGAAATAAATGGCAAAGAAAAAAGAATACGGCAATGAAAGTATTAAGTCATTAAAAGGTGCTGATCGTGTAAGATTAAGACCTGCAGTTATTTTCGGATCAGACGGCTTAGAGGGCTGTCAGCATGCTGTTTTTGAAATAATGTCAAACTCTATTGATGAGGCCAGGGAGGGTTTTGGTAATAAAATTGTTATTACCAGATTTCTTGACGGCTCAATAGAAGTACAGGATTTTGGCCGAGGCATTCCTGTTGATTATAATAAGAATGAAGAATGCTATAACTGGGAGCTTCTTTTCTGCGAAATGTATGCCGGCGGAAAGTATGATAACGGCGGAGATAACTATGAATATTCTCTTGGTTTGAATGGCTTAGGTCTTTGCGCGACTCAGTACGCATCGGAATATATGGATGCTGAAATTCATACAGGCGGATATAAATATACTCTTCATTTTGAAAAGGGTGAAAATATCGGCGGTCTGAAAAAAGAAAAATACGATAAAAAAGATACAGGAACGCGCATTAGATGGAAGCCTGATCTTGATGTTTTTACCGATATAAATATTCCTCTCGAATACTATAAAGAAACAATCAGAAGACAGGCCATTGTTAATGACGGAGTTAAATTTATTCTTAAAGATCAGCAAAACGCATCAAAGTTTGAAACGACTGAATTTTGTTACAGCGAAGGTATTATGGATTATGTAAAAGAGCTGTCAGCAGATAAAGCTTTTACCACTGCTCAATACTGGGAATGTGAGCGTAAAGGCAAGGACAGAGATGATTTGCCTGAATACAAGCTTAAAATCAAATCTGCTCTGTGTTTTTCTCTCAAAACACAGACTAAAGAATATTATCATAATTCAAGCTTTCTTGAGCATGGCGGAGCACCTGAAAAAGCTTTCAAAAGTGCTTTTGTAAGCCAGGTTAATGCATATTTAAAAGCTAACGGAAAGTATTCAAAATCTGACGGAATGATTAACATTCAGGATATTGAAGACTGCATAATTTTTGTTGTATCGTCGTTTTCAACTCAGACCTCATACGAAAACCAAACAAAAAAGGCAATTACAAATAAGTTTATTCAGGAAGCTATGACAGACTTCTTCCGCAAACAGCTTGAGGTATATTTTATTGAAAATAAAATGGATGCTGATAAAATTGCTAATCAGGTTCTTATCAATATGCGTGCAAGAGTTAAGGCGGAAAATACCAGAAAAACTTTGAAAACATCTTTGCAGTCAAAAATGGATATGACAAACCGTATACAGAAATTTGTTGACTGTCGTTCAAAGGATGTTAATGAACGAGAAGTGTTTATAGTAGAGGGTGACTCTGCTCTTGGTGCTTGTAAGCAGGCAAGAGATGCAGCATTTCAGGCGATCATTCCTGTCAGAGGTAAAATTCTCAATTGTCTTAAGGCTGATTATGATAAAATTTTTAAAAGCGAAATTATCACTGATTTGATTAAAGTGCTTGGATGCGGTGTTGAGGTGAAAAGCAAGGCTGCAAAAGATTTATCTATGTTTGATATGGATAACCTTCGCTGGTCAAAGGTACTTATTTGTACCGATGCCGATGTTGACGGCTTTCAGATCAGAACGCTGATTCTTACTATGATTTACAGGCTGATGCCTAAGCTTATTGAAGCAGGCAAGGTTTATATTGCTGAGTCTCCGCTGTATGAGGTTACCTGCGGTGATCAGACTTATTTCGCCTATAATGAAATAGAAATGGATGAAATTAAAGCAGAAATCGGCAGTAAAAAATTTACTGTTCAGCGATCAAAAGGTCTTGGTGAAAATGAGGCTGAAATGATGGCGCTTACTACAATGAATCCTGCTACAAGGCGTCTTATTCAGGTTACTCCTGATGACGCAAAAGAGACTTCAGAAATTTTTGACTTGTTATTAGGCGATAATCTTGACGGCAGAAAAGAATATATTGCAGATTATGGTCATCTATATTTAGATGCTGCCGATGTAAGCTAAGGGGGGGATTGCTTTGACAAAAAGAAAAAAAGATTTAGAAAAAAAGAATAATAATCCTCTTGCCGAAAATGTTCATATTAAAGGCGCGGGAACAGTGCAGAATGAAGCCATAACCAATACTCTTAAAGGTAACTATATGCCTTATGCAATGAGTGTTATTCTTTCACGTGCTATTCCTGAGATTGATGGTCTTAAGCCATCGCACAGAAAGCTTCTTTATACAATGTATAATATGGGACTTTTGCAGGGCGGAACAATTAAAAGTGCCAATATTGTCGGCAGAACGATGCAGCTTAATCCTCATGGTGATGCTGCCATTTATGAAACGATGGTAAGACTTTCACGCGGTAACGAGACTTTGCTTTATCCGTTTGTAGAATCAAAGGGAAACTTTGGTAAAGCGTACAGTAAAAACATGGCATATGCTGCATCACGTTATACAGAGGCTAAGCTTGCACCTATTTGCCACGAACTTTTTGATGATATAAAATTAGATACAGTTGATTTTGTACCAAATTATGATAACACAATGACTGAGCCTACACTTCTTCCCGTAACATTTCCGTCAATTCTGTGTAATGTAACTACAGGTATTGCGGTAGGAATGGCATCGTCAATTGCTTCTTTTAATCTCAGCGAGATTTGTGAAACAACTATAGCTTTAATGAAAAATTCTGAGCATGTTATCAGTGATACTCTTATTGCACCTGATTTCGTAGGCGGCGGTTTTATTCTTTATGATAAGCAGGAGCTTGACAAGATATACGAAACCGGCAGAGGCTCTGTTAAGGTAAGAGCCAAATATTCTTATGATAAAAAATACAATTGTATTGATATAATACAAATTCCGCCGACAACAACTTCAGAAGCAATTATTGATAAAATTGTTGAGTTGGTTAAGTCTAACAAGATTAAAGAAATCAGTGATGTTCGTGATGAAACTGATCTTTCAGGTTTAAGAATTACAATTGATTTAAAACGCGGTGTTGATGCTGACGCTTTTATGAATAAGCTGTATAAAATGACACCTCTGCAGGATACATTCAGCTGTAACTTTAATGTTCTTATTAAAGGACGACCTGTGGTTCTCGGTGTAAGAAGCATTTTAAATGAATGGGTTGATTTTCGTCTTGAATGTATCAGAAGAAGAATTACCTTTAATTTAGATAAAAAACGCAGACAGCTTCATCTTTTAAAAGGTCTTTCAAAAATTCTGCTTGATATTGATAAGGCTATTAAAATCGTAAGAGAAACTGAGAGTGAAACGGAAGTAGTTCCTAATCTTATGATAGGCTTTGGTATTGATGAAACTCAGGCCGAATATGTTGCTGAGATAAAGCTTCGTCATCTTAACAGAGAATATATACTTAAGAGAATTAAGGATATAGAGCAGCTTGAAAATGATATTGAAGAGCTTGAAGATATACTTTCAAGTAAAAATAAGATGAAAAAAATAATCATCAAGGAACTTCAGGAAATTTCTGCAAAATACGATACCGGCAGAAAGAGTGTTGTGCTTTATGATTATGAAGAGGCTGTTGTAACAGTTGAGAATGAAATTCAGGATTATCCTGTTACTTTGTTCCTTACTGAACAAGGATATCTAAAAAAGATTAAAACAGCTAATCTGCGCATGAGCGGTGAGCAAAAAGTAAAAGAAGGGGATAAAATTATTTCAGAAATTGAATGCTCAAATAAGGACGAGCTTCTCTTCTTTACGAATCAGCATCAGGTATATAAGTCAAAAGCAGACGATTTTATTGATACAAAAGCTTCTGTTCTCGGCGAATATGTACCCGGTAAACTTGAGATGGCAGACGGTGAACAGGTTGTTTATATGGCTCTTGTCAGTGAATACAGCGGTTATATGATTTTTGTGTTTGAAAACGGAAAGCTGGCAAAGGTTGATGTTTCTGCTTATCAGACAAAAACAAACCGTAAAAAGCTGATTAATGCTTATTCTGATAAATCACCTTTGGCACAGGCAATTTATATTAAGGAAGATACTGAAATAGTAATATGCTCATCAAGCGGAAGAATGCTTCTTGTAAATACTGCATCAATTCTGCCTAAAACAACGAAGGACACACAGGGTGTAGCAGTAATGAAACTCAAGAAAACACACAAGGTTATATCACTTCATCTTTATAAAGAGGGTGAATTTGAAAAGGCATGGCGCTTTAGAGCAAAGAATCTGCCGGCGACAGGAGCAATGCTCAGTGAAGCAGATATTGCAGAACAAATTACTTTTTAATAAAAAGGACTTGCATTATGCATTTATCTGTGATATAATCCATAAGTAATTTATATAACGGAGGATAATCTAATGCTTTGGTATCATTATGTATTTGGTGCAATTTTAATTGTTGCTTCAATCATTATAACAGTAGTTGTTCTTATGCAGGAGGGCCGTTCACAGAACCTTTCAGGTGCAATCGCAGGCGGTGCAGAGGCTTTTCTTGGTAAGGCAAAGGGCAGATCAATAGAAGAAAAACTGGAAAAACTCACTAAGTGGCTTATTATTATATTCTTTGTAGTAGTTCTTGCTGCATTTCTGGTATTTCTTTTCGTTTGATAAGATGATTTCAAAATAACCTTGCAGTTTTGCAAGGTTATTTTTTTAGTAAGTGGAGAATTATGAATTACATTATTTTTGATTTAGAATGGAATAATGCCTATAATTACAAATTGAAAAAAGGAACAAATGAAATTGTAGAAATAGGCGCTGTTAAACTAAATGAAAAATTAGATATTATAGATAGTTTTAAGCAGCTGATAAAACCTGCTCTTGCCAAAAGCCTTACCAACAGATTTAAGAATCTTACACATATAACCATGGACGAAATTAAAAAAAACGGTATTTCATTTGATGCCGCTTTTGAAGAATTTTCACGCTGGTGCGGCGGTGGTGATTTGCTCTTTTTGAGCTGGTCAAGAAGTGATCTTCATACTCTTGTTGAAAATTATCTTATTTTTAAAAATACTGCTAATATTGATTTTATAAAGAAATATGCAGATGCTCAGCAGTATTGCATGAATTTTATCGAGGGAAGCAGTGCAGGCATGCAGATAAGCCTGTCTAACTGTGCAGCTGAATTTGATATTGAAGTTGATACTGAGAATTTGCACAGAGCGTTGGAAGACTGCTATTTAACTGCACTTTGTCTAAAGAAAGTATTTGATGATAAGCTGATTAATGATTATATTCATGAATGCGATATAAAATTTTTTGAACGCATTGTTTTTAAACCGTTCTTCATTAATAAAGCAAGATATAGTACTTTTGATTTAGCTGATATAAAATTAATTTGTCAGCACTGCAAAAAGAATCTTGAAATTATAAAGCCTTATCAGTTTTATAATAATGCGTTTACAAATATCGGAAAATGTCCTGAATGTAAAAGGAGCTATTGGGTAAACATTAGAGCAAAAAAAACTTATGATGATATTATTGTTTCGTCAAGAGTTATTGAAATGAATAAAAAACGTGCAAAAAAATATCAGCAGTAATGTTTACAAAATAATACTTTATTTCCTAACTGTTTTGTAATATAATATATAAAGAAAAAATTATGGAGGTGTGATATGGCTTCAAATGATTATGATGATTTATTGGAATCTTTCATGAATAATTCTGCTAAGGCTTATGATGAGGATAAATCTGCCCGTGAGGCAAAATCTGAAAAACTGCCAACATCTTATAATGTTTCTTCAGCTGAAAAAAATGCGAGAAGAGTAAAACGCGGCAGAGAAATCGAAAAAGAGCTTGCCGCTAAAAAAGCAAAGAAAAGAAAAGCAGTCCAAGAGAAGTCTGTTTCACAAAAGGTACTGAGTAATATCGGAAAAGCACTGCTGGCATTTATCATGATTTGCGGTGTATGCGGTGTAGTTTGTGTGTCTGTAATTGCAATATATGGTTACAGTATTGTTTATGGCGATCCTGTTTTCGACTTAACAGAGCAGGCTCTCTCGCAAAATCAGACTTCATTCTTATATGGTAACGATGGTGACGATGTTGTGGAAATTACACGTCTTCATGGTGAAGAAAATCGTATCTGGGTAAATCTTGACGAAGTAAGCGAGTATCTCCCCGAGGCAATTATTGCTACTGAAGATAAGCGATTTCAAAAGCATCACGGTGTTGACTGGATACGTACAGTAGGCGTTATGATTAAGCCTTCTAACGAAGGACAGGGCGGCTCTACTATTACACAGCAGCTAATTAAAAATCTTACTGACGATAACAAGGTTACCTATGTAAGAAAGTTCAATGAGATTTTGAGAGCTTTGAATCTTGAAAAAAACTATACAAAAGATCAGATATTGGAAGCTTATATTAATACTATTTATTTGTCCAATGGGTGCTATGGTGTTAAGACTGCTGCTGAGAGATATTTTGGTAAAGAGGTTTCTGACCTTAATGCTGCGGAATGTGCCTGTCTTACTTCTATTACAAAAGCACCGACATTCTATGATCCTCTTATTAATCCTGATAATAACAGAGATCGTCAGGAATGGGTGCTTGGCGAAATGCACAGTGAGGACCTTAAATTTTTAAGTGATGAAGAGTATAAAGAAGCAATGGATTACCAGATGGTATTCACTAACAGTAAAAATTACAAAGGCTCTAAGCTTAAGAATAAAACTACTAAAAAAGAAAATGATGACATTACAAATTACTATGTTGATTATGTTATAACTACTGTTCAAAAGGATTTACAGAAATTAGGTTACACTGCAAAAAAAGCAAGGGACCTTGTTTACGGCGGTGGATTGAAGATATATACTGCAATTGATTTTGATGTGCAGGATGCTCTTGAAGATGTTTATGAGAATTATCGCAGAATGCCTGATGAAACAGTGCAGGGAGCAATGTGCATTATGGACTACTCAGGCAGAGTAATGGGCATTGTAGGTGGTACAGGTAAGAACAAGGGTTCTATGCTGCTTAACAGAGCAACTATGTCAACACGTCCTCCCGGATCAACTATCAAACCGCTTGCAGTATATTCACCTGCAATTGAAAAGAGCAAACAGGATGACGATGTGGATATTTATTGGTCAACAGTTTTGCAGGATAAGCCTTGTATGGTTGTTGAGGGCGAACCGTGGCCTGTAAATCAGGGCGGTGGTTATTCTTCAAATAACTACACTCTGCAGTATGGTCTTGCACAGTCATTAAATACTATTTCTGCAAGAACTTTACAGAAAATTTCAGTTGACTGGTCATATGACTATTTGAGTGAGAATTTCCATTTGTCTACACTCGACAGCATCCGAGATGTTGACTTTGGTCCGCTTGCTATCGGTTCTCTGACTAATGGTGCAACTGTACTTGATATTACTGCAGCATATGCTTCTTTTGGCAATGGCGGTTATTATTATGAACCTTACTGCTATTATAAAATAGAAGACAGCAGAGGTAATGTTATTATTGAAAAAGATCCTGAAAAAACAAAACAGGAGGCTTTATCCGAGGGCACTGCAGGAGTAATGAATAAGCTTTTACAGACTGTTATGACACAGGGTACAGGTACTTCTTACAAGCTTTCAGGCATTCAGTGCTTTGGTAAAACAGGTACAACTAACGATGATAAAGACCGTTGGTTTGTAGGCGGAACACCAAATTATGTTGCTGCTGTCTGGTATGGTTATGATAAACCGAAAGAGGTACATTATTCTTTATCCGGTAACCCTGCAGGAACAATTTGGAAAACTGTTATGGATGAAGTCTACGAAAAGCTTGATAAGAATAATGCTAAATATAAAACTGAATTTGCCGAGTCTGATAAAATCGTTCAGCGTGCATATTGTTCAAGCTGCGGTAAATTAAGAGAAGGCTCAGGTACTTACGGCTGGTATGATGTTGATAATCTGCCCGGACGCTGTAATGAGGTTTTCACAACGGAAAAAGAGGAAAAAACTGAAAAAGACGGTGATTCTGAAACTAAGAAAAGCAATAGTGATACAGATACACCAACAGCAAAGAAACCTGAGGTAAATACGACTGCAGCCAATAATGCTGAATCCGACGGTAATGATGAATAAATAATACAGTTGGGGAAATCAGTGACCTGCTGATTTCCTTTTTCTGTTGGTGATTATATGAAAATTATGTCTGTTGATTATGGCGATGCCAGAACAGGTGTTGCCTTTTGTGATGCAAGAGAAATACTGGCTTCTGCCTATTGTGTTATTAAAGAAAATTATATGCCCAAGCTTATTGATAGGCTTGTTGATATTGCTGATAAGGAAAGAGCAGAAGCTGTTGTTATCGGTCTGCCTAGAAATATGGACGGCAGTTATGGTTACAGGGCTGATGAGTGCAAGGCACTTGGTGATGCATTAGGCGAAAAAATCAGTATTCCTATATATTATGAGGATGAAAGACTTACAACTGTTATTGCTCACGATATTTTAAGCAGTAACAATGTGCATGGAAAGAAGAGAAAGAATACTGTGGATGCTGTGTCTGCAGTGGTTATTCTGCAAAGCTTTATCGATAAGAAAAAGTAATTATATATTTTTTATCATCGTATTATTATGATATGGTGATGAAATTGAACTTTACTGTTTTCGGATGCAAAATTAAGATTGATTTTCTGTTTGTTTTACTTTTGTCGTTATCTGCGTTATTTTCTGCATACAGCATACTGTATTTATTGTTGTTTTCATTTTTACATGAAATGGGGCATTTGCTGGCATTATATATTTTTGGCGGAAAAGCGGATAGTTTAATTTTTTCTTATTATGGTGCAGCTTTGAAATATCAAAGCAAACTCCCAAGAGCAAAAGAATTTATTGTGCTGCTGTGCGGACCGATTGTTAATCTTATTTTCTATCTGCTGATTAGGGATGATATTAATTTGGTTTTGTTTATTTTAAATATGCTTCCAATATATCCGCTTGACGCTGGCAGAATAATTAATCTTTATTCATTTAATTTATCAAAAAAACTTGGCTTTGTTTTTTTATTCTTAATAAGCATTTTTGCTGTTTATTTGCTAATTGTATATAAATCATTTTCTATGCTGTTAATTGTTGTTTATCTGATTATTTACAGCATAAATTATTGAGGTTTTTTATGAAAAAAGAGGTTGAAAAGTTACTGCAATATGTTCAGAAACCTGCCAGATATATTGGCGGTGAACTGAATTCAGTTATTAAAAATAAAGATGAAATAGATGTGCGTTATGCATTCTGCTTTCCTGATACCTACGAGATAGGCATGAGTCATTTAGGAATGAAAATTCTTTATGGTCTTGTAAATGACAGAGAAGACGCATGGTGTGAAAGAGTTTTTGCTCCTGATAATGATATGGAGGAGCAACTCAGAAAAAATAATGTTCCGCTTTTTGCTTTGGAAAGCGGAGATTATATAAAAGAGTTTGACATGATTGGCTTTACATTGCAGTATGAGCTTTCTTACACTAATGTATTAAATATGCTTAACCTTTCACAAATTCCTTTAAAAAGCAGTGAAAGAAAGGATTTGACACCGATTATTTGTGTCGGTGGGCCATGCTGCTGTAATCCTGAGCCTATTGTTGATTTTGTTGATATCGTTTTTCTTGGTGAGGGTGAAGAAAGTACCAATGAAGTTATTGATTTGCTCAAGGACTGCAAAAAGCAAGGCTGTACTAAAAAAGAATTCTTGCTCAAAGCAAAGGATATAACCGGCGTATATGTTCCGTCTTTCTATGAAGACAGCTACAATGAAGATGGAACTTTAAAAGAACTGAAACCAATTAATAATGCACCGTCAGTAGTTAAAAAATCAATAATTTCAGATTTAAACAAGGTTTACTATCCTAAAGAATTTGTTGTGCCTTATATTAATATTGTTCATGACAGAGCAGTTGAAGAAATTTTCAGAGGCTGTATCCGAGGATGCAGATTTTGTCAGGCGGGCTTTATTTACAGACCTATAAGAGAAAAGAGCGTTGACACAATTAATAGTCAGTGCAAATCATTGATTGAAAGTACAGGATACGACGAAATATCTCTTTGCTCGCTTTCAACATCAGATCATAGCGATGTAAATAAAATGCTTACTACGCTTATTGACTGGACAGTTAAAGAAAATATAAATCTATCATTGCCGAGCCTCAGAGTCGATAACTTTTCCGATGAGCTCGTTGAACAGCTTAATAAAGTTAGAAGAAGCGGTCTTACTTTTGCACCGGAAGCAGGTACTCAAAGACTGCGTGATGTTATAAATAAAAATGTCACTGAAGACGAGGTTATAAGGACCTGCACGAAAGCATTTGACAATGGCTGGACTTCTGTAAAGCTGTATTTTATGATGGGACTGCCAACTGAAACAATGGAAGATATTGAGGGAATTGCTAATCTCGGTATGGAGGTTATACATGCCTTTTATAAAAATCCAAACAGACAGAAGGGAACCGGAGTTCAGGTTTCAATATCCTGTGCTTCATTTATTCCCAAGCCATTTACACCATTTCAGTGGGAACCTGAGGATTCAATGGAAAGCTTGAAAGAAAAGCAAAAGCATTTATTAGAGTCAATTCCAAGCAAGAAAATACGGGTTTCTTATCACGAAACGCCAACATCACTTCTTGAGGGTGTACTTGCAAGAGGTGACAGAAGGCTCGGAAATGTTATTCTAAGAGCATATGAGCTCGGTTGTAAATTTGATTCATGGGACGATCAGTTTAATTTTGAAGCATGGATGCAGGCATTTTATGAAAACAATATTGATCCTCATTTTTATACTCACAGAAGAAGAGAATTTACAGAGCTTTTGCCATGGGATCATCTTGATTTTGGTGTAAGCAGAAAGTTTCTTGAAAATGAAAATAAAAAAGCACATATGAATAAAACCACGCCTCACTGCAGAATCAAGTGTGCAGGATGTGGTGCAAATAAGCTGAACGGAGGTAACTGCGATGCGAGAGGTTAGACTTCGTTTTTCTAAAACCGACAGGTTAAAGTATATTAGTCACCTTGATATAAACAGAGCCATGGGGAGAGCATTTAAGCGGGCTGAAATACCTCTCTGGTATACAGAAGGCTTTAATCCTCACCCATATATGAGTTTTTCTCTTCCGCTTTCACTTGGTGTAGAAAGTCTTTGTGAAAGTGTTGATATAAGACTTGTTGAAGAAATATCAAATGAAGAAATAAAAAACAGAATGAACAGTGTTTTGCCGAATGATTTAAAAATTCTTGAGGTTTATGACGAATTTCGTGATAACAGCGAGATTGTATATTCTGATTATGTCTTTAAATTTCAGTTTGTTGATAATGAAAAAGCACTGGAGCTTATTGAAAATGCTTTGTCTGCAGAAGAGATTATTGCCTTAAAAAAAGGTAAAAAGGGTAAAAGAAGAATACTTAAGGAAACAAATATTAAGGAATTTATTGATAAATACTCAATTTCAATCAGAAAAGATGTAATTGTGCTTAATATACGTTTGTTTGCAGGTCCTGATAAAAATCTTAATCCGTCACTTCTTTTTGATACCATTATCAGACTTATTGATATGGATTTTGAGTGGAAGAGCATCAGCAGAATTTCTCTTCTTGATAAAAATTATAAGGAATTCAAATAAAATGCTTGCATTTTTTTAGATATTGTGATATCATATCTAAGCATTTAATCCGTTGCAACTCTTGCAACGCGTAAATATGCTATGTGTCAGCATTTAAGAAGATGGTCCGCTTTCAGATTTTTTGATATGAACATCTCATAAAAAATAGGAGGAAATTGAAATGGACGCACTTAAATTAATCGAAAAAGACAGCATTAAGGCAGAACTTCCTAAGTTCTCAATCGGTGATACTGTAAAGGTATCAGTTAATATCCGTGAGGGTAACAGAGAGAGAATTCAGATGTTTGAGGGTACTGTAATCGCAATTAAAGGTTCAGGCGTTTCAAAGACATTTACCGTTCGTCGTCTTTCATACGGTGTTGGTGTTGAGAGAGTATTCCCAA
Organism: Bacteroides sp.; assembly: GCA_023665085.1. Lineage (GTDB taxonomy): Bacteria > Bacillota > Clostridia > Oscillospirales > Acutalibacteraceae > Eubacterium_R. The sequence continues at coordinate 20,570 of JAMPEQ010000004.1, read as the reverse complement.
TGCACTCACCTAATGTAGTTGATGTTAAGGTTATCCGTTCAGGTAAGGTTCGCCGCGCTAAGCTCTATTATCTTCGTGACCGTGTTGGTAAGGCTGCAAAGGTTAAAGAGAACATTCAGTAATTTTTAATTACTAAAGCCACAGTTCATTCTGTGGCTTTTTTGTTTAGTTTATTTAATTTGATTTTTAGTAACAATTGAAGTATAATTAATAAGAGTACGGAGGGCAGATATGGCGGATTTTCAAAAACAGACAGTTCAGTGGTTTCCTGGTCATATGGCGAAAACAAGGCGCATTATTAAGGAAAGTTTAAATCTTGTTGATGGGGTTGTTGAACTTGTTGATGCACGTATACCATACAGCTCTTCTAATCCTGAGCTTGACAGTATTATAAAAAAGAAACCAAGAATAATTTTACTCAATAAATGTGATATTGCAGATGTAAGCGCAACTAAGCTTTGGATTGATTATTATAAAAGCAGAGGTATTTATGCATTGCCTGTAGACTGCAGAACAGGTAAAGGTCTTAATAATTTTATCCCTATCGCAAAGAAAGCACTTTCCTCTGTTATTGAAAAAAATGAAGATAAGGGAATGGGCAGAAAAGCATTAAGGCTTATGGTTGTAGGTATTCCGAATACGGGCAAGTCTTCATTTATCAACAGAATGGCGGGAAATGCTAAGGCTAAGGTTGCTGATAAGGCAGGTGTTACACGCCAGCAGCAGTGGTTTGCTGTCGGCAACGGAATAGAGTTGCTGGATACACCCGGCGTACTTTGGCCAAAATTTGATGATGCTGAAGTAGGGGATAAGCTGGCTTTTACAGGTGCAGTAAAGGATGAGGTAACAGATTTAGAAACTCTTTCCTGCAGATTGCTTGAAATGCTTTCAAAATTCAGACCAAAATCCATTACAGAAAGATATAAGCTTGAGAATATTGAGGGATTACAAGGCTGGGAAATTTTAGAGCTGATTGGAAGAAAAAGAGGATTCCTGATTAAAGGCGGAGAAATAAATTACGAACGCACAGCGGTTATGCTGTGTGATGAGTTCAGAGGAGGAAAGCTGGGAAATATTACCCTTGAGCTGCCTGAAATATGAATTGGTTAGAATATGAAGAAAAAGCTTTGTCTGATGGCTATAATATCGTTTGCGGTGTTGATGAAGCAGGGCGCGGACCGCTTGCAGGACCTGTGTACGCTGCTGCAGTAATTTTGCCTAAAGGTTATATTATTGACGGAGTAAATGATTCAAAAAAACTTACGGAAAAGAAAAGAGATATTCTTTTTGATATAATCAAAAAGGAAGCTGTTGCATATAGCATTGGTGTTGCAGATGAGAAAGAAATTGATGAAATTAACATTCTGCAGGCTACCTTTCTTGCGATGAGAAGAGCAGTAAACGGACTTTCTGTTCAGGCTGACATAGCTTTGATTGACGGCAATAAAAAGCCGGGACTTGAAATTGCAGAGCGGGATATTGTAAAAGGTGATGCTAAAAGTGCAAGCATTGCCGCTGCATCAATTATTGCTAAGGTAAGCAGAGATAGATATATGCTTGAAATGGCAGAAAAATATCCTGAATATCATTTTGAAAAGCATAAGGGTTACGGAACAAAGCTTCATTATGAAATGATAGAAAAATACGGAATCTCACCAATACACAGAAAAAGTTTTTTAAAGAAGATACTTAATAATGAATAATAAAGGTAAAATATGGGAAATTGAGGCTGCCAATTATCTGCGCAGGAAACACTATAAGCTTGTTGATTCAAATTACACTACACGTTTTGGTGAAATTGATTTAATCGTAAAAAACAAAAAGTACATATGCTTTGTTGAAGTAAAGCAAAGAGATATTAAATCAATAGCGAGACCTGCTGAATTTGTTACATATAAAAAACAGCAAAGAATAATCACCTCAGCACAGCTGTTTTTGTCGCAAAACAGAATTGATTTACAGCCGAGATTTGATGTTATTGAAATTTATACCGAAAATAATAAAATTAATTCTATAAAACATCTTGAAAATGCATTTGAGTTATTATAGAATATAAGCAATTTATTTAGTTATATTAATTGTATAGGAGAATTATTATGTTTTATACATCTACAAGAGATAATTCAATAAAGGTTACTGCTTCTCAGGCAATTGCACAGGGAATCAGTGAAGAGGGCGGTTTATTTGTTCCTTGTGAAATTCCTGAATTTTCTATTGAAAAGATTTCATCTATGATTTCTATGTCTTATATCGACAGAGCAAAAACTGTTTTAAAGGAATACTTAACTGATTTTACGGATGAAGAGCTTAACTATTGTGTTGAGGGTGCTTATGCTGCAGAAAAGTTTTCTTCAAGTAAAATTGCACCAACAGTAAATATTGATGGAAATAAAAACATTTTGGAGCTGTGGCATGGACCTACATGTGCATTCAAGGATATGGCACTTCAGCTTTTGCCCTACTTAATGACTGTATCTGCAAAGAAAACTGCTGACGGAAAGACAATAGTAATTCTTGTTGCAACATCGGGTGATACCGGTAAGGCTGCTCTTGAGGGGTTTAAGGATGTAGAAAATACAAAGATTCTTGTATTTTATCCCGTTGACGGTGTATCACCAATGCAAAAGCTTCAGATGACAACACAAGAGGGTGAAAATGTAGCTGTTTGTGCTATCAACGGTAATTTTGACGATGCTCAGAGTGCCGTTAAATCAATTTTCACGAATGCAGAAATTAAGGATGAGCTTGCAAAGAAGAACATGATGTTTTCTTCTGCAAACTCTATTAACTGGGGAAGACTTGTACCTCAGATTGTTTATTATTTTTCAGCATACTGTGATATGGTTGAAATGGGTAATATCAAGCTGGGCGAGGAAATGAATGTTGTTGTGCCAACAGGTAATTTCGGAAACATTCTTGCTGCGTATTATGCTAAAAATATGGGACTTCCAATTAAGTACCTTGTATGTGCATCAAATTCAAATAATGTTTTAACAGATTTCCTGCAGACTGGTAAATATGATAAAAACAGAGCTTTCTACACTACTACTTCACCATCAATGGATATCTTAATTTCATCAAATCTTGAAAGACTTTTATATCATATGAGCGGCTGTAATGATAAGGTTGTAACTGATCTTATGAGTCAGCTTGCTGACAAGGGTGAATATGTAATCAGTGATGAGCTTAAGGCAGAAATTTCTACGGTATTTGATGCAGGTTTTGCTTCAGAAGATGAGGTTAGCAATACAATTAATTCTCATTTTGAAAAGTATAATTATCTTTGTGATACTCATACTGCTGTAGCTGTTAAGGTTTATGATAATTTTGCAGCATCAGGAAAGTCTGACATTCCAACAGTTATTGACTCAACTGCTTCACCTTATAAGTTCTCCGCCAGTGTTTTGAAAGCAGTAAGCAAAGAAGATAATGCATGCTTAAATGAATTTGAAATGGTTGATGAGCTTAATAGAATTACGAATGCTGATATTCCCAAGCCTCTTGCATCTCTTAAGGATAAGAAAGTAAGATTTAATAATGTATGCAATAAAGAAGATATGAGCCAAATGGTATTTAAGCTTCTTGATTTATAATAAAACACGGCTCTATGGATTAATCCAAGGGCCGTATTTTTTCATCGAATTTTATTTACTGCATTCACATGTGTCACAGCATTCAAATGTTTCACAGCTGGTGTCACAAGAACTTGTGGCTGCTCTGTCACCAACTCTAATGTGTCCTGCGTGACAGTTATTGTCAATGCTGTGGAATTTACAGTTTTTTACTTCACAGATAATGCCATTAATTTCCTTATTCATTTTTATCACTCCCTTCACAAATATTTTGCGTTAATTTTAAACTATTATTCAAGGAGAAAATATGTCACTTTTCGCTATCGCTGACACACATCTGTCATTTGGCACAAATAAGCCTATGGATACTTTTACAGGCTGGGAAAACTATACCGAGAAATTACAGAATAATTGGAATAATTTAGTTAATGAAGAGGACACAGTTGTCATTGCCGGTGACATAAGCTGGGCAATGAATTTTAATGAGCTTTATAATGATTTTGATTTTATTAATAAGCTTAACGGAAAAAAGATAATTATAAAAGGAAATCACGATTATTGGTGGAATACGCTGACCAAGATGAATAAATTTATAGTGGAAAACGATTTTAACACAATAAGCATTCTGCATAATAATGCTGTTGAATTTAATGGATTTTCTGTTTGCGGCAGCAGAGGATGGCTGTTTGACTCTGAAGATTCGCAGGATGAAAAGGTGCTTAACAGAGAAATTATGAGAGTAAAAGCATCTATCGATTCTGCGAAAAATGACGAAAAAATTGTTTTTCTGCATTATCCGCCTATAACAACTAATGAAAAATGTGAGGAAATTTTATCTTTGTTAAAGAGCCGAGGTATAAAAAAATGTTATTATGGGCATCTTCACGGTGTAGCAGCAAAGTTTGCTGTTGATGACAGTATTGACGGCATAGATTTTAAATTGATTTCTGCTGACCGTTTAAGATTTACTCCTTATTTAGTCAAGAAATATTAAAATACTTGATATTATGGGGATTATATGTTATAATCCCATTTTGATGATTATAAAAAATTTGTTAGGAGGTCATTATTATGGCACTTAAATCATCTAATAAAGTAGAGACAAATGTTTATGAAATTGAAGTTACAGTATCAGCAGAAGAATTTGTTGATGCATGTAAAAAAGCTTACAATAAGCAGAAAAAGGATATTCAGATTCCGGGATTCCGTAAAGGTAAAGCACCACAAGGAATGGTAGAAAAATATTATGGCGAAGGTGCGTTTTATGAAGAAGCACTTGAAATTGTTTATCCTTCAGCAGTAAGCGCTGCTATTGAAGAAGGCAATCTTCGTATGGTTGGCCAGCCTTATGATTTAGATGTTCCTGTTATGAGCAAATCAGAGGGTGTAGAAATGAAAATGAAATTATATGTATATCCTGAGGATGTTAAGCTTGGTGAATACAAGGGACTTAAAGCTGTAATGCTTCCTACAGAAGCAAGTGATGAGGATATTGAAAACGAGCTTAAGAATATGCAGGATAGAAATTCTCGTCTTGTAACTGTTGAAGACAGGGCTGCTCAGATGGGTGATACCGCTGAAATCGATTTTGAAGGATTTGTTGACGGTGTTGCGTTTGACGGCGGCAAAGGTGAAAACTATCCGCTTGAACTTGGTTCAGGCTCTTTCATTCCGGGCTTTGAAGAGCAGGTTGCAGGTCACAATGTTGATGAAGAATTTGATGTTAACGTGACTTTCCCAGAAGAATATACACCTGAGCTTGCAGGCAAGGATGCTGTTTTTAAATGTACTATTCATGAAATCAAGGCTAAGGAAGTTCCTGAGCTTGATGATGAATTTGCTAAAGATGTATCTGAGTTTGACACTCTTGAAGAGCTTAAGGCAGATCTTAAAAAGCAGCTTGAAGATAAGAAAGAAGCTGACGCTAAGGTTGATTTTGAAAATCAGCTTATTGAGCAGATTGTTGATAATATGGAAGTTGAAATTCCTGAAGTTATGTATGACCAGAGAGCAGACGAGATGCTTCAGGACTATGCATACAGAATGCAGATGCAGGGCATTGATTTGAATACATATCTAAGCTATGTTGGTCAGGATATTGATTCTTTCAAGGCAACATTCAAAGAAAATGCAGAAAAGCAGGTGAAGTCTTCAATTGCTCTTGAAGCTGTTGTTAAGGCTGAAAATATTGAGGCTTCAGAAGAAGAAATCGATGCTGAAATTGCAAAGCTTGCTGAGCAGTATCAGATGGAAGCAGAACAGGTTAAGAAGGCTGTTCCTGCTGACCAGCTCGCATCAGATATTAAAGTTAAGAAGGCAGTTGATTTAATCGTTGAATCAGCTGTAAAGGAATAATTATTTAAGGATTGGTGATTAATATGGCATTAGTGCCTTATGTACTTGAACAGACAGGTGCAGGCGAACGCTCAATGGATATTTTTTCCAGACTTCTTAATGACAGAATTATTGTTCTTTCAGATGAAGTCAATTCCACTACTGCGTCACTTGTTGTTGCACAGCTTTTGTTTCTTGAAGGTCAGGATAATGAAAAGGATATAAGTCTGTATATAAATAGTCCCGGCGGATCTGTAACAGACGGAATGGCTATATATGATACTATGCAGTATATAAAGTGTGATGTATCAACAATTTGCATGGGTATGGCTGCTTCTATGGGTGCGTTTCTTCTTTCAAGCGGGGCGAAGGGTAAGAGATATTGTTTGCCTAATGCTGAAGTTATGATTCATCAGCCTTTAGGTCAGACACAAGGTCAGGCAACTGAAATTGAAATTGCTGCTAACCATATTCTTCACACTAAGAAAAAGCTTAATTCAATTATGGCTGAAAACTGCGGCAAAACTCTTGAAGAGATGACTGCTGCAACTGACCGTGACAATTGGCTTACTGCCAAGGAAGCACTTGATTTTGGTCTTGTTGATAAAATTATTGACAAAAGATAAAAGGTAGGTTTTTATGGCAAGAGACAGTAAAACTGCTGCAAGATGCTCTTTTTGCGGAAAGTCAGAGGCTATGGTTCATAAGCTTCTTGAAGGTCCAGGTGTATTTATTTGTGATGAATGTGTTTCTATATGTCATGATTTGATTTATGAAACCAGTGCACCGTCAATACCACATACAAAAAGTGAAGATGATGATATTACCTTGCCGAAGCCTGAAGAAATTAAGGCAAAGCTTGACGAATATGTTATTGGACAGGATGATGCAAAAAAGGCTTTGTCTGTTGCAGTTTATAATCACTATAAACGTATTTACAGCGGCGGAAAAATCGATGATGTTGAACTGCAGAAAAGTAATATTTTGCTTTTAGGTCCGACAGGTGTAGGTAAGACTATGCTTGCGCAGACTTTAGCAAAAACACTCAATGTTCCTTTTGCAATTGCAGATGCAACTACATTGACTGAGGCCGGCTATGTCGGTGAAGATGTTGAGAACATTTTACTGCGTCTAATTCAGGCTGCTGATTTTGATATAGAGAGAGCACAGCGAGGAATTATTTACGTTGATGAAATTGATAAGATTTCAAGAAAAAGTGAAAATCGTTCAATTACAAGAGATGTAAGCGGTGAGGGAGTTCAGCAGGCTCTTTTGAAAATACTTGAAGGCACTGTATCAAATGTTCCTCCCGGTGGCGGAAGAAAGCATCCTCAGCAGGAATTCATACAGATTGACACTACAAATATTTTATTTATTTGCGGCGGCGCTTTCGATGGTATTGAAAAAATTATTGAAAAGCGTGTCGGCGGAACATCTCTCGGATTTGAAGCGGATATAGATGTAAAAAAAGATAAGGATAAAAATATTTTGAAGCAGGCAATTCAGCATGATTTAGTAAAATTCGGTCTTATTCCGGAACTTATCGGCAGAATTCCTGTAATTAGTGTTCTTGATGATTTGGATAGAGATGCTCTTATAAGAATAATGAAAGAGCCAAAGAACTCTATTCTTAAGCAGTATATTAAGTTGTTTGAGCTTGATAATGTTGAACTTTCTTTTGATGATGAGGCACTTGAGGCAATTGCCGATATTACTCTTGAAAGAAAGACCGGTGCGAGAGGTCTCAGAAGTGCGTTTGAAAGTGTTCTGAATGATTTAATGTTTACAATTCCAAGTGATTCAACAATAACTAAGGTAAGAATTACTGAGGATTGCATCAAAAACAATTCAGAACCGTATATTACAAGAAGTTCTAAGAAAATCGAAGTTAATTTGACAGCAAATAAATTAAAAAATGCTTAAAAAGCTTAAAAAAGGCAACAAGTTGTTGCCTTTTTTGTTTTGTTAGTATATAATCATATTTATCTAAATGAGAGGCGAATCTAATTGTTTAAACTTTCTTTTATTCGACTCTCCTTTGCTAATTCTTTAGAATATTTACTGAACAAGTAGGTTTAACATATGAATGAATTTGAAATATTAAATGATATTACTGAATTGCCTGTAATTCCGCTTAGGGGGTTAGTTGTATTTCCTAAGATGGTACTGCATTTTGATGTTGGAAGAAAAAAGAGCATTGAAGCAATAAGAAGTGCTATGCAGTCTAATCAAAAGATTTTTCTTGTGTGTCAAAAAAATGCTTCAGTTGATGATCCGGCAGTAGATAATCTTTATGAAATTGGTGTTGTCTGCAATATTAAACAGATGATAAGAATACCTAACAGCGAAAATTTAAGAGTTGTTGTTGATGGTGTCGACAGAGGGATGCTTATTGCTCTTACTCAGAATAAACCATTTTTATCTGCATCGGTTGATGTGTTAGAGGATGACGAGGATAATAATGGCAAAAATGATATAGCTTATCAAAGAATTGCCAGAAATGAATTTGAAAATTATGTATCACTGATTCCTAAAATCAGCAGTGATGTTTTTGCTAAAGTTCTTTCAATAAAGGACAGCGGTGAATTGGCTGATTATATATGTTCTAACACATTTATAGATTATTCTGACAAGCAGGAAATTCTTTCAACCCTAAATCATTCAGAAAGGCTTTCAAAGCTTCTGGTGCTTTTGAAAAAAGAGGTTGCTTCTCTTGAGATTGAAATTGATATTCAGGAAAAAGTGCAGGCAGAGATTGATAAAAACCAGAAAGAATATTATCTTCGTGAAGAGATGAAGGTAATAGCAGAAAGCCTTGGAGAAACTGAAAGTCCTATTGAAGAAGCTGATGAATACAGAAAAAAGATAAAAGCGTTATCCTGCGGTGAAGAAGTAAGTGAAAAGCTTTTATCATGCTGTAATAAGCTGGTAAAAATGCCTTCAGGATCGCATGAGGCAACTGTTATAAGAAATTATCTTGATAAATGCCTTGAAATTCCATTCGGAAAATTCACAAAGGATACTATCAACCTTGATAAAGCAAGAAAAATTCTTGATAAAGAACATTATGGTCTTGATAAAATAAAAGAAAGAATAGTTGACTCTCTTGCAGTTTATAAAAGAAATCCTGATTTTTCAGGTCAGATTTTATGCCTTGCCGGACCTCCCGGTGTCGGCAAAACCTCTATTGTTAAATCGTTGGCAAAAAGTATGAACAGAAAATATGTTCGTGTTGCTTTAGGCGGTATTCATGATGAAGCAGAAATCAGAGGTCACAGAAAAACATATATCGGCTCTATGCCGGGAAGAATTGCAGAGGCAGTGATTAAAAGCGGAGTGATGAATCCTATAATTCTGCTTGATGAGATTGATAAGCTTGGTAACGATTATAAGGGTGATCCATCTTCTGCACTTCTGGAAGCACTCGATCCTGAGCAGAATAACACATTTACTGACCATTATATTGAGTTTCCTTTAGATTTAAGCAAGGTTTTGTTTATTACCACAGCAAATGATGTTTCAGCAATTTCTGCACCGCTCTACGACAGAATGGAGGTTATTGAGCTTAGTTCATACACTGTAGAAGAAAAGTTTAACATTGCTAAAAAACACTTGATAAAAAAGGAACTTGAGCTTCACAATATTTCCAGACAGGAATTTAAGATTAATGACAATGCGATATATTCACTCATTGAGTGCTATACTAAGGAGGCAGGCGTCAGAAATCTTCAAAAACAAATTGCATCTTTATGCAGAAAAGCTTCTGTCGCTCTCGAAGAAGGACAAACTTTATTTAAAGTAACTGATAAGAATATTGAATCAATTATTGGCAAAAGAAAATATAAGCAGGAAAGAATTGATGGTGAAAGCCAGATCGGAACTGTGAATGGACTTGCTTGGACAAGCGTCGGCGGCACAATGCTGCCTATAGAGGTCAGTGCACTTGATGGTACAGGAAAAATCGAACTGACAGGCAACCTAGGTGATGTAATGAAGGAAAGTGCAAAAACTGCCGTTTCATTTGTACGAAGCAGATGCTGCACTTTTGGTATTGACAGTGACTTTTATAAGAAAAAAGATATTCACATTCATACCCCTGAGGCAGCAATTTCAAAAGACGGTCCTTCAGCAGGTCTTGCTTTTACTACTGCACTTGTGAGTGAGCTTACAGGTGTTCCGATAAAATCAAATGTTGCCATGACAGGAGAAATCACTCTTAAAGGAAAGGCACTGGCTATAGGCGGACTAAAAGAAAAATCTATGGCCGCTTACAAAGCAGGGTGTAATATAGTTATCATTCCTAAGGATAATGAAATCGACTTGACTGAAATATCCGAAGAAGTAAAAACTTCTGTCGAATTTATTTCTGTTTCATCTTTTGATGAAATTCTTGATATTGCTTTTGACGGAAAGATTATAAAAAATACTCATGTTGCCGGCAGCTACTTAACAACAGATAAGCAGCACAATGCAGTTGCAGCTCAGTAGGTGAAATATGAATTACAATAAAGCTTTTTTTGAAAAATCATACGGAATTTCTTCACAGCTTCCTGAAAGTGATGTATGTGAAATTGCCTTTGCAGGACGCTCTAATGTTGGAAAAAGTTCTCTTCTTAATAAGCTGTTTAACCGCAAACAGCTTGCGAGAGTAAGCTCTGTTCCCGGAAAAACAATTACTATAAATTTTTATGATGTTGAGGGAATAAAATTTGTTGATCTTCCGGGTTATGGCTATGCAAAGATAAGCAAGCAGGAACTTAGCCGTTTCGGTGAGCTTATGGAAGGCTATTTTCAAAGCGGTAGAAATATTAAACTGGTTATACAGCTTATTGATATGCGTCATCCTCTGTCAAAAGACGATGAAGGAATGATTACTTTTATGAATCAAATGGGAATACCATTCATAATTGTTATGACAAAATGCGATAAGCTGAAAAAAACAGCATATGCTGAACGATTGAAAAAATCAAAAGAAGAGCTTGCTTTTGCAGGCAATGTACCTGCAATCCCGTTTTCTTCGGTAACAGGGCAGGGAATTAACGGAATAAAAAATTATATAGAAAAAGTTATTGATGACGGAGGAATTGAAAATGAGTAAGAAACCATTTGTAACTAAAGAAAAGGTAGAGGAAATCGCTTCGGTCTATCCTACACCTTTTCATCTTTATGATGAAAAAGGTATCAGAGAAAATGTATCAAATCTTAAGAAAGCATTTTCATGGAATAAGGGCTATAAAGAATATTTTGCTGTTAAGGCAACACCAAATCCTTTTTTAATCAACATTCTTCGTGAATATGGATGCGGATGTGACTGTTCATCAAAAACCGAGTTGATGATGTCAAAGAGCATTGGTGCAACAGGTGATGATATTATGTTCTCTTCAAATGATACTCCTATTGACGAGTTCAAATACTGTAATGACCTTGGCGGAATTATAAATCTCGATGACATTACACACATTGAAGCTGTTGAAAAAGCATGCGGTAAGCTGCCTAAAAAAATGAGTTGCCGCTATAATCCGGGCGGTGTATTTAAAATCAGCAATGATATTATGGATAACCCCGGTGATGCAAAATATGGTATGACTACCGAGCAAATTTTTGAGGCGTTTAGAATTTTGAAGGAAAAAGGTGTAGAAGAATTCGGTATACATTCCTTCCTTTGCTCAAACACAGTAACAAATGATTATTATCCAATGCTTGCAAAGGTTTTATTTGATCTTGCAGTAGAGCTGAAAAATAAGCTTGACGTACATATTACATTTATTAATCTTTCAGGCGGTATCGGTATTCCTTATAAGCCTGACCAGGAAGCTAATGATATTTTTGTTATTGGCGACGGTGTAAGAAAAGCTTATGAAGAGGTACTTATTCCTGCAGGTATGGATGATGTTGCTATCTTTACTGAGCTTGGCAGATATATGTTAGGACCTTACGGTGCTCTTGTAACAAAAGCAATTAATGAGAAGCATACTCATAAAGAATATATCGGTGTTGATGCATGTGCAGTAAACCTTATGAGGCCTGCTATCTATGGTGCATATCACCATATCACTGTACTTGGAAAAGAAAACGAAGCATGTGATTACAAATATGATGTAACCGGCTCACTTTGCGAAAACTGCGATAAATTTGCAGTTGACAGAATGCTTCCTGAAATCAACATGGGTGATTATTTATTTATTCATGATGCAGGAGCACATGGTTTTTCTATGGGTTATAATTATAACGGAAAGCTTAAGAGTGCTGAAATTCTTCTTAAAGAAGACGGAACATTTCAGCTCATAAGAAGAGCTGAAACACCAAAAGACTATTTTGCAACATTTGACTGCTTTGATTTCTTTGATGAATTAATAAGTGAATAAATTTTAAATCCCTGAATTATTCAGGGATTTTTTCTTTACTTTCACAGTTTAATGTGCTACAATAACAATACATTGTTCAAATAATTTTTTGAGGTGTAATATGAGCAGAAAAATAAAAGATGATAATTTGGATTTTTTGTTTAAAGCAGTTTTAGCTTTGGAAAATAGTGATGAGTGCTATGACTTTTTTGAGGATCTTTGTACTATACAGGAATTAAAAACAATAAGTCAGAGACTTGTTGTTGCTAAAATGCTTTCTGAAAAGTGTGTCTATACTGATATAGTAAGTGCAACAGGTGCGTCTACCGCTACCATAAGCCGTGTAAATCGTTCACTTCAATACGGCTGTGACGGATATGATAAGATTTTTGACAGAATCAGAAAGAAAGAAGAAACTGATGAGTAGTTATCAGACTTTTGCAGAGTTTTATGACCGCTTAACTGAAAATGTTGATTATAAAGTTAGAAGTGAGTACATTTCTAACTTTTTTTCGCGATATGGTAAAAATGAAAAAACAGTTCTTGATTTAGCCTGCGGCACAGGCAGTATAAGCAAATATCTTTCAGAGAAGAGTTATAGTGTAATTGGCATTGATTTGTCTGACGAAATGCTTACTCAGGCCATCAATAAAGAAATTAATAATGCGTTCTTTGTTAAAGCGGATATATCTGATTTTAGGCTTCCTGAGAGGGTTAATTACTGTGTTTGCTCATTAGACAGTATAAATCATTTGTCAAGTATAACTGACGTTGAAAACTGCTTTAAATGTGTGTATGAGTGTCTTAACACCGGTGGAGTATTTGTTTTTGATGTAAATACTTTATATAAGCATGAAAACATTTTGTCAAACAATACTTTTGTTTTTGATGAAGAGGACTTTTTTCTTAGCTGGGATAATGAATATTTGGGCGAAGGTACAGTAAGAATTCTACTTGATTTTTTTATTTTTAACGGAAATAATTACGACAGGTATTCAGAGGAATTTTGTGAAAAAGCGTATACGCTGGATTCTATTATCTGCATTCTTGAAAAGATAGGATTTTCTATTATTGGCGTATATAATGATTTAACTGAGAATCCCAGTGAAGAAGATAGTGAAAGAGTATATTTTGTTGTTAGGAAAATTTAGAAAAGGAATAGTATATTATGGGTAAAATAGTTAGATATATAACTGAAGACGGAAGTGCTTTTATTATTGCTGCTGACACTACCAGTCTTGTTGCAGAAGCAGAAAGAATTCATAAAACCTCTGCGGTGAATACGGCCGCTCTCGGCAGACTTCTTACAGCAGCTTCAATGATGGGTGAGATGCTGAAGGGAAAGGATGACTCAATTACCCTCAGGCTTAATGGTAATGGACCTGCAGGTTCGCTTATTGCTGTTTCAGACAGTAATGGAAATGCAAGAGGATATGTTCAGAATCCTGTTGTTGAAATTCCTCTTAATGATAAAGGAAAACTTGACGTTAAGGGTACAGTAGGTACTGACGGTTATCTTTATGTTATGAAGGATATTGGTCTAAAAGAACCGTATATCGGACAAACACAGATAATCAGCGGTGAAATTGCTGAGGATATAACAAATTATTATGCATCCTCTGAGCAGACACCGTCTGTATGTGCTCTAGGTGTACTCGTTAATCCGGATTTAACTGTGTCAGCTGCAGGAGGATTCATAATTCAGCTGCTTCCGGGCTGTCCTGATGAAATAATTGATAAAATTGAGTATTCTATGCAGGATATAGAGGCAGTCACAACAATGCTGTCAAAAGGGATGACTCCTGATGACATAGCAAAACGTGCAATGAAAAATATATCAATTGAAAAGCTGGATGAAAGCCTAGTTGAATACAGATGCAATTGTTCTAAGGAAAAGGTTGAAAAAGCACTCATATCTTCTGGCAGGGAAGCTTTGCAGGAGATGATTAACTCAAAAGAAGATATTGAGGTTGAATGTCATTTTTGTGACAAGAAATATATTTTTACTTCAGATGACATTGAAAAACTGTTATAAATGCGATTTTTAAGCATAATTATTTTTTAAAATAAAAAATTAAAAAATTTTGAAAAAAGTATTGACATTTGATAATGTTTAATGTATTATATAACACGTCGCAAGCAAGGCGACATAACGTGGGAGCATAGCTCAGCTGGGAGAGCATCTGCCTTACAAGCAGAGGGTCACAGGTTCGAGCCCTGTTGTTCCCACCACAAGTGGCCCGGTAGTTCAGTTGGTTAGAACGCCAGCCTGTCACGCTGGAGGTCGACGGTTCGAGCCCGTTCCGGGTCGCCACTTTGTGCTTCTGTAGCTCAGTCGGTAGAGCAGGGGACTGAAAATCCCCGTGTCGATGGTTCGATTCCGTCCGGAAGCACCATATTTGCGGATGTAGCTCACCCGGTAGAGCGCAACCTTGCCAAGGTTGAGGTAGCGAGTTCGAGCCTCGTCATCCGCTCCAAAATAGAAAGGCTTCATTTGAAGCCTTTTGATATACGGCACCATAGCCAAGTGGTAAGGCAGAGCTCTGCAAAAGCTTTATGCCCCAGTTCAAATCTGGGTGGTGCCTCCATAAAAAACGTTTGAATTCTTTTTTTAGATTTCAAGCGTTTTTTATTTGCCAAAACAATATATGTAATTGTTTTGTAATAACTTGGGTATTGTAAATTACTATATTATAATATAAAATAATAGTGATTAATTATAAAGAGGTTTACCTTATGTCAAACTACAGTCTTAACGGAAATGAAACTTTGGGTATTGAATTCGGATCTACCCGTATAAAAGCCGTACTTATCGATGAATCTTGTAACCCTATTGCCACCGGCGGTCATAATTGGGAAAACAGATTTGAAAACGGCATATGGACTTATCATATTGATGATATCTGGTCAGGACTTCAGGACGCTTATTCTAAATTGAATGACGACTGTGAAAAAAAGTTCGGTTCAAAAATCAAAAAGCTTGCATCTGTCGGATTTTCAGCAATGATGCATGGTTATCTGCCTTTTGATAAAGACGGAAATCTTTTAACGCCATTCAGAACATGGAGAAATACAATCACAGTAGAGGCATCTGCAAAGCTTACAAAAGCTTTTAATTTCAATATACCTCAGCGCTGGAGTATAGCTCATCTTTATCAAGCAGTACTCAATAATGAAGATCATATAAATAATATTGATTTTCTCACAACCCTTGAAGGATATGTGCACTGGAAGCTATCCGGCATGAAGGTTATAGGTATTGGCGAAGCATCCGGTATGTTTCCGATAGACAGCTCAAATAACTGCTATAATAAACAGATGATTGATATATTCAATTCGCTTGATGAAGTAAAAAAATGCAGTTGGAATATTGAGGATATACTTCCGAAAATTCTTGTTGCCGGAGAACAAGCCGGCACACTTACCGATTACGGTGCAAAATTACTTGATCCAACAGGTAATTTGCAGTCAGGTGCAGTTATGTGTGCCCCAGAGGGTGATGCCGGAACAGGTATGGTTGCTACTAACAGTGTAACTGAAAAAACAGGAAACATTTCAGCCGGTACATCAATTTTTTCAATGGTTGTTCTTGAAGAGCAGTTAAATAATGTGTACGAAGAAATCGATATGGTTACTACACCAACAGGAAAACCGGTAGCGATGGTGCATTGCAACAACTGCTGCACGGATTTGGATTACTGGGTGAATCTTTTTGCTGAATTTTCATCTATATCCGGTGGAAAGCTTAGCAAACCACAGATTTACGATTTATTATACAATGAAGCTCTTAAGGGTGATTCAGACTGCGGAGGTCTTGTTTCATACAATTATTTTTCCGGTGAGCCTGTAACAAAGCTTGAGCATGGAAGACCTTTATTTGCAAGAAGTGAAAATGCTGTATTTAATCTTGCTAATTTTTTCAGAACAAATATTTATTCAGCAATTGCTGCATTAAAAATAGGAATGGAAATTCTTGAAAAAGAAAATGTAACTATTGATTGTTTGACAGGTCATGGCGGTCTGTTCAAAACTGAAATTGTTGGTCAGAAGCTTATGGCAGGTGCCCTTAACACTCCTGTTTCAGTAATGGAAACTGCCGGCGAAGGCGGTGCATGGGGTATTGCTGTACTTGCCAGATTTGTTGTTGATTCAAACGCAATGACATTAGAAGAATACCTAAATAAAATAGTATTCAGTAAATATAAAAGTACGACAATAAATCCTGATATAGATGATGTTGAAGGATTTAAAAAATATATGTTGCTTTATAAAAAAGGTTTAGCAGTAGAAAAGGCTGCTGCAGAAAATATTTAGGAGGAAATTATGGCTATTAAAGATTATGAATTTTGGTTTGTTGTAGGAACACAGCATCTTTACGGAACAGAAATTTTTGCTGAAATAAATTCTCATGCAGAGGAAATGTGTACAGAATTAACATCTAAGCTTCCTTGTAAAGTGGTTGCAAAGCCTTGTGTTAAGACTTCTGCTGAAATATTAAATATAATGCAGGAAGCAAATAACAATCCTGCTTGTGCAGGTGTAATTACATGGATGCATACTTTTTCCCCATCAAAAATGTGGATTGCAGGACTTAATGCATTAAATAAGCCTTATCTTCATGTAAATACACAGTACAACCGTGATATTCCTTGGAATGATATTGATATGGACTTCATGAATTTGAACCAGTCGGCTCATGGTGACAGAGAGCATGGATATATTCATGCCAGAATGAGAAAAAAAGTAAAGGTTGTAGCTGGTTACTGGAAGGAAGACGAGTTCCAGAGCAAAATCGCAGTTTGGATGAGAGCTGCTGTCGGTGCTGCTGAATCAAGAAAGCTTCGTGTTCTTAGAATTTCAGATAATATGAGAAACGTGGCTGTTACTGATGGTGACAAGATTGAAGCTCAGATCAAGCTTGGCTGGCAGGTTGATCACTATGGTGTAGGTGACATTATAAAGTATGTAAACGCTGTCACTGATGCTGAAATCGACCGGCAGATGACCGAGTATGATAAGCATTATGAAATGGATACCGATAATATAGAAGCTGTACGTTATCAGGCAAGGGAAGAAATTGCAATAAAGAAATTCCTTGACGAAGGAAATTTTGGTGCATTCCATACAAACTTTGAGGATTTGCAGGAACTTAGACAGCTTCCCGGTCTTGCATCACAGGATTTGATGAGACAGGGTTATGGATTTGGTGCTGAAGGTGACTGGAAGGTTGCTGCTATGACAAGAATTATGAAGCTTATGGCAGACGGCATGGATGGCGGCACAGCATTTATGGAAGACTACACTTATCACTTTGAGCCGGGTAATGAAATGCTTTTAGGTTCTCATATGCTTGAAGTATGTCCTACAATTGCACAGAATAAGCCGAAAATTCAGGTTCATCCTCTTGGAATAGGTGACAGGGAAGATCCTGCAAGACTTGTATTTAAGGCTCAGACAGGAAATGCAATTGTTGTTACTCTTGTTGATATGGGTGACAGATTAAGAATGATTGTAAACGATGTTGAATGCAAAGACCAGACAAATGATATGCCAAAGCTTCCTGTGGCAGGAGTTTTGTGGAAGCCAATGCCATGTCTCCAAACATCAGCAGAAGCATGGATATATGCAGGCGGTGCTCATCATTCTGTTCTTTCATATACACTTACCGCAGAGCATATGAGAGACTTTGCAGAGATTATGGGAATTGAATTTATTCACATTAATAAAAACACTGAAATAAACGAATTCAAAAAAGAATTGTTCTACAACGATGTGGCATATAAGCTTGGTATGTAAGGAGTAAACACAATAATGCTTGAGGAATTAAAGAAAAAAGTATTTGAAGCTAATTTACAGCTTGTTGAATTTGGTTTGGTTGTACTTACATGGGGCAATGTTTCGGCTATTGACAGAGAAAGCGGATTATTTGTAATTAAGCCATCAGGTGTGCCATATAATACTATGAAGGCTTCTGATATGGTTGTTATGGATTTAAACGGAAATAAGGTTGAAGGCAGCTTAAATCCCTCCTCAGATACGCCTACACATTTAGAGTTGTATCGCAGTTTTAAAGATATTGGCGGTATTGTTCATACACATTCACCTTGGGCTTGTTCGTGGGCACAAGCAGGCCGAGACGTATCGGTTTATGGTACTACTCATGCTGATTTTGCTAACGGAGCAATACCATGTGCAAGAGGTCTCAGTGAAAGTGAAGTTAACGGTGAATATGAGCTTAACACAGGTAAAGTAATTGTTGAAGAATTTGAAAAACGCCAAATAAAACCGTCTGAATGTCCTGCTGTACTAATACACAGACATGGACCTTTCACTTGGGGTAAAGATCCTTTTAAAGCTGTTGAAAATGCCTTAATTCTTGAAGAAGTATCTAAAATGGCTTATCAGACTGAGCTCATTGCTTCACTTTCAGAAAATGCGGATATTGGTATTGAGGATTACCTGCTTAACAAGCATTATCAAAGAAAGCACGGCGTAAATGCATATTACGGACAAAAATGAAAATGGAGATAAATGTTATGAAAAATCGCATTTCAATTTTACTTTCGGTATTTGTTTTGATGCTTATCAGTATGTTTGCATTTAATGCATATGCCGAAGATACCGAACTGATTGAATTAAATAAATCAAATGCTGTTATTACTTTAGGCTATACTTCTGTTAATTATAACGGTAACGGAAGAACGCCAACAGCGACAGTGACTTATACCGATGAAAATGGCAGCGAAATCAAATTAAATAATAAAACTGATTTTAATGTAAAATATGAAAATAACATTAATGCAGGTAAAGCAACTGCCGTAATTACAGGTATTGGAAAATACAGTGGTGAAATTAAAGAAAACTATACTATTAAACCACTTGATATTTCAAAGAAAAAATATACTGAAATAACTCTGGGATACACTTCAACTATTTTCAGCGGGAAAGCCAAAACTCCTAATATAAAATTATATTGGGTAAACGGTGACAAGAAAACTTTACTTGTTAAAGACAAGGATTTCACTGTTAAATACAGTAATAATATTAATATCGGTGATGGATCTGTTGCTATTACAGGTATTAATAACTATTCAGGATCAATAAAAAAGACATTTAAGATTGTTCCTAAAAAAGTAACCGGCTTGAAAATTTCCTCAACAAGCTCTAATTCAGTTACAGTGAAGTGGAATAAACAAAATTACATAAGCGGTTATAAAATTTACAGATACGACAGTAATAAAAAGGTTTATAAATCAGTAGGAACTGTATCTGCTAAAAACAACTCATTTACAATCAAAAATCTTAATCCTGCATGTGCAAATCTCATCAAGGTAAGAGCATATAAATCAATAAACAAATCTACAAATTATTATGGTGATTATTCAGCTCTTGTTAGAGGTGCTACAAAACCTGCCAAGGTTGTACTTTCTGATGTAGGAAAGAGCGGTAAAAATAAAATTAAGGTTTCATGGAATAAAGTAAAAGCAAGCGGATATCAGCTTTACTATAGTACAGATAAAAAATTTAAAAAGAATGTAAAGTCTGTTGTAATTAGTAATCCAAAAGCAACTTCATATACTATTAAAAATGTAAATAATAAGAAAACATATTATGTGAGAGTAAGAGCTTTCTACAATTATAAGGATAAAAAGTATATCGGCTCATACAGTCAGTATTTAAGCACATATTATAATAATCTCTATGCAACATATTATTCTTACTACGAAAGTAATTCAAACAGAACTACTAATTTAAAAATTGCGTCTAAGGCTATTTCAGGCACTATAATCCAGCCCGGGCAAACATTTTCATTTAATAAAGTAGTTGGTCCGAGAACATCTAAAAAAGGCTATAAGGACGCTCATGTGTTCTCAGGAGACGGTGTTGTTGATGGAATTGGCGGCGGTATATGTCAGGTTGCCTCAACAATGTTTAACTGTGCTTTGAGAGCTAACGTAGGTATTGTTGAAAGACACCAGCATACACAGCGTGTTGCCTATGTTCCTTTGGGCATTGATGCTGCAATTTACGGAACGGCGGAGGATTTTAAGTGGAAAAATACTACAAAGTATCCTATAAAAATTGTTATGACTGTTAAGAATGGTAAAATATCATGCAGCTTTTATACATGCGAAAATGCAAAGCCTAAGAAGGTATCACTCAAAGTTTCTCAAAAAGGAAAAAACTTTACTTTAAAAAGATATGCTGGCGGTAAAGTTAACTATAGCTGCAAATCTAATTATTAATAAAAAATGCTATGCATTTGTGAAATTGTCAAGAGAAAGTATACAATAAAAAAGTGCATAATAAAGAGATTTAA
>JAMPEQ010000003.1 GCA_023665085.1 Bacteroides sp. | reverse complement strand
TTCTACCATAGCCCTGTCTTTTTTTGTGCTGTCTGCACAATTTGGGGCGGTTCATCTAAAACTCTCCGCCTTATTTTATTACTATAATCTCATTATCCTTACAAATAGGTTTCAAACACATAATAGCCGTAAGTGGATCAATATCATATTCCGTTGCAATTATATGTGCATCAACCATAACAGAATCCAGCCAAGCACTATCTCCTTCACCATTTGGAATCTTTTTTCTGCGAATATTATCATATTCGTTAAATAAATCTCTTATCATCTTTCTTTTCCGATAAGATAAATCGTTAAACTGTTTAATAACTATATCTAACGGACATAAACTTCTTGCAAACATATTAGAAATTGTAATCAATTTTTCAATTTCACTTTTACTAATAAATCTATACTTAACTTTCATATTGTTTTCTCCAAAATTCAGTTGATGATTCGAATAATATTTTATTTTCTGAATTTAATTTAGGCAGCAATCTTCTAACTACATCACATTGACTTTCATCGAAAAAATAATATGTACAATGCATAACATTGGCATTATCTACGGCTTCAAAAATATGGAAATCATTCCAAGGAGATAAACCTATTATATCTAAGTCTCCTTCAATTCCTTTCAATTTGTCAAAATGATAATTTTCACTAAAACTTAATTCTGGATATTTAGATTTCAACTGAATAGAATATCCCAAATTAGAGGTAAGACTGTTATCATCATCTACCCAACTATCTATTTCTTTTCTTATATTTTCGTCTGAGTTATACGCATTTGCCATTTTTTCGACACAATCATTTGCTAATGAATTTTGCTTTATTGTTAAATTTTTATACTCACCACAATGAGTTGAAATAGCGTTAGAATATAAATAATAATAGTTATCATCAATTTCTATATTTTTTATTGGTGCATCTGGCAATTGATTTCTAAATGAATCCGGATTGTAAACATCATCCTTCTTATCAAACTGACCATGAATATGAAATTTTTCTTTATTGATTATAGATTCTATGTTACTATCATAATTAGTGGTAAATATATTATCAAAACTATCCAGATAATTTTTAAAATTATCTGGATACATTTTATTTAATTCATTCAACTTTCCATCATTGTAAATTGCAAAAAAATAAGCAATTTTCATAGCTTCTCTTATATAATATTGTCCTGGATTTTTAATATCTAATTTATGGCACACTAAATCGTGAATTAAATAATAGTCCTCCATTCCAATATCTGTAATTCTTAATGTTTCAATTTTATCATTATATTGATTTTTAAACGCATCTAAAGATTTCACCTCTGCTGTACAATTCGTATATTTATCATATTTACCTTCAATCATTTCTCGTGCTACTAAATACAATTCCCCAAAATAGTTTTTCAAAAGATAAGGAAAATTAACAATAATATGAGACGGAAAATCATCTCTATCACAATTCTTTAATATTCTTAACATAATCTGCTTTGTAGTATAATTTTTATTATCAAATTGTATATTAATTCCATTACCAACTAATAAGTTTTTCATCATATCACCTTTTTTGATATTTACAGCATCTATTAAACAATCTTATTTTTATAATCAAAAGTTAATCTATGTGCCTGATTTTCATCACATTCGAAAATATACTGACCGTTTTTGTTAATACAAGAAGGATACATATAGCCTATAGGTTCACTTTTACAAATAGGACATGCACAGCCCCTAATTTCATATATCTTTCCGTTTTCATTTTTTATAAGTTTTCCTATTGCTTTTTCATCAGAAATATTATCTTCTTCTCTCATAGTTTCTATAATTGCTTGGAAAACTTCTCGTTTAGATTCAAAATTAATACATTTTCCGTTTGTTTTTAACTTAAGAATTTTAATCATATCACATATATAACAAAATAGTATTATTGCTCCTAATGCACCAAAAATCAGCATAATAACAATAAAAGCTATTGATAATTTATTATTGATTTCAACACTTTTATTTATAATATCTAAAACTACTGAAATGACAATAGAAATCAGCGAGCCGATTAATTCCTTAGTTTTTGATTTTATAAGATCATTTACAGTTGTTTCCTTTAATTCAAAATCAACACTATAATTTTTTTCGTTTCCGTAATAATTATTTTCTATAACATCGCCATAGTTCTGTCCAATATTTACATCACGCATAGTTAATCTCCTTTTATTTATAAAAATATTTTTAACAACTAAATAAATTCATAATATTATAATGGTTAATTTAGAATAATTTGTCAATCCAAATTACAAAATTACACAATTTTTTAACAAAAGATTCAAATTATTAATAATTCAAGCATAAAAATAGCAGAAAACTAAATAAGCTCCCTGCTAAAAATTTATATTAAATTGCTAAGGAAAAAACAAAATCCGAAAGTATCACCAACAATAGTGAGTTTCGGATTTTTATCTTTTGGTGGAGATGGTGGTAATCGAAACCACGTCCAAAAATATCTTGCCAAGGGCTCTACGAGTGTAGTTTGTTATTTGAGTCTCCCCTCACCTGTCGGCAACAAACAGCCTACAGGCTACGGCAGCCTTTGATACCTGACGAAAGCCAAGGCACTCTTTCGTTCATGTTCGCCACTAAATCGACGCTCTATTGACAGCCGTGGCACTCTGTCATAGAACGCAAGCTGCTAATTACGCAGCAAGAGCAACTGAATTATTTTTGTCAGTTAATTTTAAGATGTTACTTTTTAAGTGGTGCAACTCCACTACCCGCTGACCAAGGCTCAACATCCCTGTCGAAATCCTTTCATCCCCATATATTCAATTAAAAACACTTAATAACGTTCTTTAAGTGCTCGTTCAATTGTTCTGTCAGAATCCTTCTTTGCCTGAACTGCACGTTTATCATAAAGTTTTTTACCTTTGCAGAGACCTATTTCAAGTTTTGCCCTGCCATTCGTGATATACAAACTCAGAGGAATAATTGACAAACCCTGCTGCTGACTTTGTCCAAACAGTTTCATAATCTCTTTTTTATGAAGCAAAAGTCTTTTCTTTCGCATAGGATCACGATTAAATCTGTTGCCCATTTCATACGGCGATATATGCATTCCGACAGCAAACATTTCACCATCATCAACAGAGCAAAAGCTATCCTTAAGATTAACTCTTCCGTTTCTGATAGATTTTATCTCTGTACCGAAGAGCTCTATACCGGCCTCATAAGTTTCAAGTACAAAATAGTCATGATAGGCTTTTTTGTTATTTGCTATTATCTGTTTTTCATTTTTCAAGTCTATCACTTCCTTTTTACTATATTACACTTCTTCCCTCCAGTGCTTTTGACAGAGTTACCTCATCTGCATACTCAAGATCAGCACCTACAGGCACACCATACGCAAGTCGGCTTACAGTTATTCCAAGAGGCTTAAGAAGTCTGCTGATATACATGGCAGTTGCCTCGCCTTCAATAGTAGGATTTGTTGCCATAATAACTTCTTCTACCGTATCATCACCAAGACGAGCCATAAGCTCTTTTATCCTAATCTGATCAGGACCTATATTATCTATAGGCGAAATTGCTCCGTGAAGAACATGATAGGTTCCCTTATACTCATGAGTACGTTCAATTGCCGCAACATCGCGAGGATCCTGAACAACACAAATTACACTCTTGTCTCTTGTATTGCTCTTACAAATCGGGCAAAGCTCATCATCTGCCAAATCACAGCAAACAGTACACTGCTTAATTTTTGTATGAGCATCTGTAATTGCTTTTGCAAACTCATTTGCCTGCTCAGCAGAAAGTCCAAGAACATAGAAAGCCATTCGCTGAGCAGTCTTATGACCTACACCCTGCATACGCTCAAACTGATCTATTAAATTTTGAAGTGGTGCAAGATTAAAAGACATAACTACCTCTGAAATTCAGCAAAATTTAAAGTCCAGGTATATTTAAACCGCCGGTTACTTTCTCCATTTCTCTTTCTGACTCTTCTTCAATCTGACGCATGGCCTCATTGAATGCTGCAACAAGCATATCTTCAAGCATTTCAACATCATCAGGATCAACAACCTCAGGATTAAGTCCGATAGACTTTACCTGATGATTACCCGAAACAGTAATTTCAACCATTCCGCCGCCTGAAGTAACAACATAATCCTTTGCCTCAAGCTCGGCCTTTTTTGCCTCAAGATTTTCCTGCATTTTCTGAGCCTGACGAAGCATGCTCTGCATATTCTGAGGGCCTCCGCCCATTCCCTGTGGAAGTCTTGCTTTCATAATAATTCTCCTATTTTTATTCAAAATTTATTTTTACATTTCCCTGTGCTTTACTTACCAAATCCTCCAGCAAATCCCTTTTTTGAGCCTCACCTGAAGTATTTTTGAATATTCCAAGCTTATAATTAATACCTGTTACTTCAAACAAGGACTTCTTAATTGCCTTGGTGTGAGTAGGAATTTTTATAAAATTCTTCACTGTAGGATTAGGACTGTCTATCAAAAAGAATTCTCCGCGTACATAAGCTTTTGAGCTGTTAAGAATACCAAAAAGGGCAATATCGTTTTTGTGGATAGCCTCCATAAATTCATCCCAATGCTCAAATTTAACTGTCTGCGGCTGTGTATTTTCATCAGCGTCAGCAGTTTGAGCAGAATGAATAGTCTCCTGTGTTTTAGGTTCATAATGGTTTTCTGCTGCAGGAGTTTTAGACTCATCAAGAACAGGTTCTTGATATGTTTCTGTTAAATTTATTTTATGAACTTGTTCATCTTCTGAATTTTCAGTCTTACTGTCAGTATTTATATCAGCAACTGCTTTTTCAACTGTGGGTTCAGGTGCGTACGAAGCGGTCTGCTGTGTCTTCACGGAAACGCCTCTCTTTACTGCAAGCTCAAGCTGAGAAATTCGCTCTAAAATAGCATTTTGAGAAGAATCCAGCTTTGGCTGACAAAGTATAATAAAGGTCATTTCCATTTCTATTCTGGAATTTGCACCCGATTTGATTTTTGTAAGAGTATTCTGAAATAAATCAAGAGCAAAAATAATATTTTCCAAAGTAAAATCATTTGCCGATGATGAAATGCTGTTAAATTCATCATCTGTGCAAATAATAAGCTCTCGAAACTTTTTCACTGTCTTTACAATCAAAAGATTGCGAAAGTGGCTGATCATATCAACACAAAGACGTTCCATATCATAGCTGTTCTGATATAATTCAGATAAAAGCTCCATGGCCTCTGAACTGTTCTTTGTCTGCACGCAGGAAGTAAGCTTATGCAGAATTTCTCTGCCTGCAATACCTGCCACCTGAGACACCAACTCTGAATCAATATTTTTACTTCTGCTGGAGCACTGATCTAGAATGGATAACCCGTCACGAAGTGCACCGTCTGCCAGACGGGCAATCAGTATAGAAGCAGGATCATCAATAGTCATACCCTCAGCTTCAGCAACCTGCTTAAGACGAACAGCCATAGTCTCAGGCTGGATACGTTTAAAATCAAAACGCTGACAGCGTGACAGAATAGTTGCAGGTATTTTATGAACTTCTGTTGTGGCAAGAATAAAAATCACATGAGCTGGAGGCTCTTCGAGTGTTTTCAGCAAAGCGTTAAAAGCACCCTGTGACAGCATATGAACCTCATCAATAATATAAACCCTATATTTACTTCTTGCCGGAGTATAATTTGCCTCTTCTCTCAAATCACGGATATTATCAACGCCATTATTTGATGCCGCATCAATTTCAACAACATCAAATATTGAGCCATTATCAATGCCGCGGCAAACCTCGCACTCATTGCATGGCTCACCGTCTATATTATTTTCACAATTAACAGCTTTGGCCAGAAGCTTTGAGCATGTTGTTTTACCGGTTCCTCTTGAACCTGTAAATAAATATGCATGTGAAACTCTGTTTTCACAAATTTCATTTTTCAAGGTAGATACGATATGATCCTGCCCATAAACATCGACAAAATTTTTAGGTCTGTACTTTCTATATAAAGCCTGATACATAATCTACCTCCATTCAATATAAACAAAAGGCAGAAGCTGCTTATTTCATAATGTAACGCACAGACTTGTCTGCGGCACACAGAAAAATCCACTTATTGCTGCTCGGTTCCCCGCCTGACAAGGTTCGTAGCATCCCGTCGCACAGGGCCTATACGCTACATTATGAAATAAGGACAAACCCCTACCTTTTTATTGCTGATACAAAGTGCTAATCACTTAGCGAAATTATTATACTATACTATTTCTCAGAAATCAAGACTTTTTCTATTGCTCCGTAATAAATATAATGAAAATCCTTAAGCTCATACCATTTATCACATATAGTATCGTCAATAAAATCATCAGGATCAAATTTACTTTTGGCTGCCTTTTTGCAAATCAGCACCAACTCAGCTTCTTCAAAATAAGGTGCATTCTTATCAAAACAAGGAGTTATTCCGCATTCCTCTGCTTTATCAACATCTCTTCCGCTTTTTGAACCGCACACACCATGAATGCGCTGTTTCATATCTGCCGGATAAAAGCTGAGGGTAAAGTAAGCCTCTCTGTCTAAAAACTCCTCAGTATATCTTTGAGGACGGATATATACTGTTGCCATATCCTTTCCCCAAAGTTCACCAACAGCACCCCACGATACAGTCATTGTGTTAAAGCTATCTGCATTACCGGCAGTAACCAAACCCCAGCGATTTTTTAAAAGGTCAATAACATTATCTTTAACATCGGCAAATTCAATTTCTTTAAACATTGTATATCACCTCAAAATCAAAGGACAGCACCAAAATGCTATCCTTTATTGTCTTACTTTAAAAACTTTACAATTTCAAGTGCGGCATTAATATCGCCGTCAACCTTAAGCTTTCCTGTTGTAAATGCAATAACAGGATCAAGCTTGCCGTTAATAAGCTTTGTAAAGTTTGTTGCATTCATTGTAAGAATTGCATTACGATCATAATACTCATAAGGCTCAACATGAACCTGACCGTCTTTAATCTCAATATAAAAGATACCCTCAACCTTGCCAACAAGATTAATCTGAAAAGCCAGAGTACCCTGTACGGAAGAAACATCTGTATTTAAAAACTTTTTTCTGGCTGCCAAAACAACTGATTCGTATGTCATTGCCATAATATAAGCCTCCTAAAAATATATAATAAATTTACGCTGAAATTATACCACAAATCGAAGAATATATCAAGTAAAACAAATCGACAAAAAAGCATAAAATCAACCTGTTATTACCTTAATTCTGTAATTTAGTGAATTTTTTATTTTTGATACAGAGAAATTGATTTTATTCTTTATTTTTTTAACAGCACTTTCTTTATCAGACCACTGTGCATATAAAGTAACAGATGAATTTGAAAAAGACGCTTCATCATTTGGATAATATGATGTACCTGTTCCGTCAGGCTTAGTATTCCAGCATATAAAATTCTTGCTGCTTGTAAACATATTTTCTTTAATCACCTGCTTTTCATCAGGCTTAACAATTCCCTCACCGAATACTGAATTACCTTCGCCGTTAGAATTATAATTTAACAAAGATGAATTCTCGTCAAAGCTATTGTCAAAAAGCTCTATTCTCTTAAGTATAAAATCTTTCAGCTGCTCATGTGCATCGTTAAATCTATCAGCATTTTCACTTATAACAGTTGTGTTATATCTGTTCCATCTGACAGAATTCATAACAGCTGATGAAAAAATCTTTAAATTATCTGCTTCGATATTATCTATCAGCTTTTCAGCTTCATCCCTGACTTCATTATTCCATATTTCGTAAACCGCTTTTCTAAAGTCACTTTTACTGCAAAGCTGATTAAAAAAGCCATCATTACACACATTGAATTCATATGGTTTAACATCACTCGGATCATTCATATTGCCTAAATAAACCTGATTGCCGAAAGAATTATCAAAATCCCATACAGGACCTGCCTTGAGTATACCGCTGTCATCAAGATACATATAGGTACTTGTCAAATTCGCATCTCTGTTTGAACTGAATTCCTGCACCAGATACATTTTTGCAAACGAAGATATATCTATATATTCAGAATAATGCTTTCCGTCCTCATTATATCCATCATCCGACAGTAATGCATTTTCAAATTTTTGATAAAAAGAGCTTATATAGCTGACTTCTTCTTCAGTGGCATATTCCGGACTGCTAACTACAATTGCCTGTCCGTTTCCAGTTACAAAGCCGCTGGATTCTTCTATATATCTGTTGCCTAATTCAAGCTCAAGCAAATAGCCGTGAGTAATATTTTCGGGATTATTTTCAATGTCCACCCAACGCTTTGTGCCGTTGGAATAATCATTGATTGATTCGGCATCAGTTAATATATCAAGCTCATCAAGATTGACACCTGAATTCGCATATTCATTTTCATCATCAAGATTATTTATATTTATACGATTTTTACCTACTCTTACACCCTCGGTAACAAGATAATTTCCAAAATAATTATTATTTATATATAAGTCAACCTGCTGATAATCCGCTACATAATTAAGTCCGATATTGTCAGCAAGTGTAAAGGCAAGATTATTCTTAATTAGTGTTTGATCAGTATATGTAGAAATAAGGGAATATTTTTTGCCCTCACCCATGCCAAATAAATCAAACTTATTTTCAAATTTAATATTAAAAGATTTTTGCGGATATTCCCAACTAGCATTACCTCTGCCCTTAATATGCTTCAATTTTTCGTCAACAAGCTTTTCAATGTTGTCATAAACCTGAATTACCGCACTCTCTTTTTCGCTCTTATCAGAATAAATAGTATCCATAGAACCGCTTTCGGTATTTATATAGACAGCGGGAATATTTTTGCTTTGCATAACAACGATATCATATTTTTTATTGTTTACTTCTATTGTATTTTCTCCTGTTTCAAGAGAGCCTTCGGCAAAATCGCCGTCTGTTTTATCAGACTCCCTGATTTCTACTGAGGATAAATCTGCACCCTCAGGCATAAAAAAGTAGTTCTTTTTATCTTTTGGGTTTTTCCAAGAATTAATTGTAATTTCATCAGTGCCGTTTTTTACAACGGCACTTAATTCATATTTTATTAATTGCTGTTGTTTTTCAACAGAAGAGGAATAACTGTATAAAAATAATAAAGCTGCACCCAATATCAAAGCAAAAAGTAAGCACACTGAAATGAAAATCACAAATGCTTTGTTTCTTTTTAACTTATTCTTACTTTCATCCATATAATAATCCCCCTATACTGCATAAAACAATTATAATATAGATATAGAAACTATGTCAACAAATATTATTTAACTCTTATCCTTAGGCTTACATATCAATGCAACAATAAGGCCGCTTATCATCGCAACGGTTATTCCGCCGGCTGCTGCCTGAAGTCCTCCTGTGATTACACCAAGAAATCCATCCTTTGCCACAGCCTCTTTGACACCCTTTGCAAGATTTGCACCAAATCCCGTCAAGGGTATTGTTGCTCCTGCACCTGCAAAATCAACAACATGCTGATATATACCAAGTCCTCCCAGAAGTACGCCTAAACATACAAAAAGAACTAAAATTCTTGCCGGTGTAAGCTTGGTAAAATCAATAAGAAGCTGACCAATTACACATATTAAACCACCTATAATAAAAGCTTTTAAAAACATCATAAAAAAATCACCTGCTATCATTTTTTACAATAACAGGTGATTTATACAAATTTTATTCTGTAAAAAAATTATTTTTGAACAGGCAAGCCTTCTTTATCATACATGCAAAGTGTTTCGCACATAATCTCAATACCTGCTGTTATACATTCAGGGCGAAGGTTTTCAGGTGTATCAAGACGAGTATGATAATAACGAGGAGGATCCGGATTCATTGCAGCAAAGCATGTTGCCTTAATTCCGCGCTTAGTAAAGGCAGCAGCATCACTTCCGCCAATATAGATTGATGCAAACGGCAAATCATATCCGCAGTTAGCAGCAGCATTCTTAACAAGATGCTTTACACCCCAGTCGTGCTGAACAGTACCTGAAAGGTCACGGTCATATACAGCCATATCTTCTAAGTCACGGAAAGTGTCAAGAGCAACAACAGCGGTAGGAATTTCCTTAAGCTCATTCTCATGCTCCTTAGCGTAAGCCTTAGCACCGCGAAGACCGGCTTCCTCTGAGCCTGAGCAAATCATTACTACTTCTGTATTTTCAAACTCTACACCAGCCTCATCAAGAGCCTTGATTGTTGCCATACCTGTGTAGCATCCTGAAAGGTTATCAGATGCACCGGGAACAGACTTAGTCCAGCTCTGGAAGAAGATAAATGAAATTTCAAACGGAATAAATACAAGTGAAACAATAAAGAAGAGAATAAAGAACCACTTTGCTTTGTCAATACCCATAGCAGCTCCGCCCTTGCCGACAATAATGCAGACAACAGCAAATACTGTCTGAATGATAAGACCTACTACAGCAGGAATTTCTACGCAAAGCTTAGCCTGAAGACCACCCATAAGATAGTTCAGCTTCCATTCAAACTGGCTGTCTGAATGAGCAACCATTATAATTCTCTGCTTAACCTCACCCTTTGGACTTCTTGTAGCAATCATATTATGAGAAGTCTGTTTAGGAAAAAGAAAATCATCAAATTCCTTGTACATCAAAAATTCAAAAAGAAGAGGAACAAATGCAAGCACACATAAAACAAGCGCTGCAATCGGAGAAGCAAACCAGTTTACAAAAACAGATGCAACACCGCAGGCAACTGTAAATGGAATAAATCCCATAAAGCCCTGTCTGTGTAAGGTGAATTCTTCAATCTTTGTTTTGTTGCAATAGTTCTTCATATCCTTTTCCATCCACTGCTGAGCACGAAGCTCCTCAGGTGAACCGGGCTTACGAGGACCTATCTTTTTACAAATTTTTGTTATACCCTTAACAGCATATTCAGTGCTTTTTTCTAAATCGATGCTCTGGGTATATTCGTTAGCAATTTTCATAGCTACTCTCCTATCCGCATAAATTTTACAATTTATATACTACCATATAATTCTGATAAATTCAACTAAATTAATACAAATAGGCAGAGAAGCATACAAACCCTCTGTCTATAATGCACTTCTATTATGATAAATGATGAATAAATATACCGGAAAGCAGTTTTGGCTCAAACCATGTTGATTTCGGAGGCATAATAAGTCCTGCATCTGCAATATCCATAAGATCCTCGACAGTAGTAGGATACATGGCAAAAGCAAGAGTCATATCTGTATTTACACGTCTTTCAAGCTCTTCCAACCCTCTGATACCGCCGATAAAGTCAATTCTTTCATCATTTTTCGGATTACTGATATTCAAAACAGGTGTAAGCAAATTATTCTGTAATATTGAAACATCCAGTCTGTCTACAGGGCTGTTTTCATAAACATACTCTTTCTTTGCCCTGAGTTCATACCATTGATTATCTAAAAGCATACCAAAAGTGTGTTTTTCAGATGGTTTATATGCACTGTCGGCTTTTTTGTATGTAAATGCCTTTTCAAGTTTTTTTAAAAATTCATCAGCAGTATAGCCATTCAAGTCCTTCACAACTCTGTTATAATCCATAATCTCAAGCTGATTGTCAGGAAATGCAACTGCAAGAAAATAGTTAAACTCTTCCTCTCCTGTATAATCGGGATTCTGCTCTCTGCGCATCTGACCAACCTTAACAGCAGAGGCACATCTGTGATGACCGTCAGCAATATACATAGCATCTACAGAGCCGAATAATTCAGAAATCTCCGCCACCAACTTACTGTCGCTTACCACCCATACAGTCTGTTTTACACCATCAGCAATAAAGTCATACTCAGGCTCGTTGTTTTTCATATAGCTGTCAACAATATCATTAAGCTTGCTGTTATTTCTGTAAGTTAAGAATATGGGACCTGTATTTGCATCACATGTATTAACATGATTAATTCTGTCCTGTTCCTTTTTGGCAAGAGTGTGCTCATGCTTTTTAATAACATTATTAATATAATCATCAATTGAGGCACAACCCACTATACCAACCTGTCCTCTGCCGTTCATGATTTGATTATAAATATAAAAACAAGGAGTATTATCCTGAATCATATAATCAGCTTCAAGCTTATCAAGATTACTCTTTGCTTTTTTATAAACCTCGTCACTGTAAATATCAGTATCTTCCGGAAGATCGACTTCAGCTCTGTCCACATGAAGAAATGATAATGGTTTGTCCTTTACCATAGTTCTTGCCTCTGCACTGCTCATAACATCATAGGGAAGAGCAGGAATAAGCTCCTGATTTTCTTTACAAGGTCTGTATGCCTTAAATCCTCTAAAAACAGCCATATTCTACCTCACTTATTCTCACTTATTTTTATTATAAATAATTCTCAATCCATCTATCAGTAAATTATCATCATAAATAATATCTGTAACACATTCTTTTGATATTGTTTTTCCGAGTTCTCCCGTTACAATAACGGTAACCTTTTTTCCAAGCTCACATTCAATGCGTGATACAAGACCATCCATCATGGCAGCAGTTCCGTATACCGCACCGCTTCGCATGCAGTCAATAGTATTTGAGCTTATAACCCTTTCAGGAGCAGAAATATCAACCTGCGGGAGCTGTGCAGCACCATTTGAAATAGCATTAATTGCAGTTTTCACACCACACAATACTACACCGCCGATATAGGTTTTATTTTCATCAATAACCGACGCAGTCGTAGCTGTTCCAAAATCAAAAATCACCTGCGGACATGGATACTTTGCTATAGAAGCCACTGAACCAACCACAAGATCCGCTCCAAGCTCGGCAGGATTATCGATTCTGATATTAAGCCCTGTTTTAACCCCCGGGCCTACCACAACAGCATCAACCTTGCAAACAAGCTTTATTGCCTTTGTAATTGTTCTGCTAAGGACAGGAACTACACTTGAAACAATTGCTCCATCAATATCATCAAGATTATTAAGATGGATAAAGGAATGCAGCCTCATAGCATAATCATCTTCCGTATCATATGCCGTTGTTGCAATTCTGCCTGAACAAACCAGATTATCTCCGTCGATTACACCTATAACTATATATGTATTTCCGACATCTACTGCTAAAATCATTTTGTATTTTCCTTTCTTTCAACACAAGTTTATGAAAGAATAATATTGCTTTGGATATATACCAGTATATTATATTACAACATTATTCTGTTGTAAAGAAAAAAATAGTTAAAAAGCTCTGTGCCTCGGTTTGAGGTACAGAGCTTTTGTAATTTATTGTTCAAGCTGTATTTTGTTTGGCTATTCAAAATTTTGATAGCTTAAATAAACAGTTTAGCTAAACGCTTTCAAATATTCTGTTGTCTCTGAAAAGAACATATCGATAGCATACACCCATTTCATTCAAATTTGAACATTCTTTTTCAATTTCAGGCGTTATACTGTTTTCCACATTAATGTCTCTCATATTTTTAT
The DNA here is from genome assembly GCA_023665085.1 of Bacteroides sp. Classification (GTDB taxonomy): domain Bacteria; phylum Bacillota; class Clostridia; order Oscillospirales; family Acutalibacteraceae; genus Eubacterium_R. Next base: position 210,233 of record JAMPEQ010000003.1, on the reverse strand, counting down.
CAAGAGTTGCACCCAGACTGTTTACAAACTGACTGATTATTGATAAATAGTGATGCGTTGTTCCGTCACTTGCATAATAAATTGACATCGGCAGATCATCAGCATAAATAAATCCAACCATTGCATCGAAAGGACACCCTGTTTTTACAGTTCTCTTCAAATAGCCGTCTCCATAATAAAAACCGCTGTACATATAGTTAGTCCATTTTTCACGTTCTTCGGACTCAATATGTATATCCTTATCAGTAGTATGATCATTGACAGCCTTGTCAATAACTTCATTATCATAGTTAAAGTCAGTTCTCTTTGGCGAATCACTTCCGTTCCAAAGATTAAGTTTTAAATTTTCTGTCTTGTTTCTGCTGCTCATATTTTAACTCCTTTACTATACTGTTTCATAAAAATCAAAAGGCATATCAAAATCATCAAATTCATCAAATCTGTACGCATATTCATCCCATAAATCAAACTGTCTGCCCTTTCCGCTGTTTTTTAATGGAATAAAAGGCGGAGCATAACTTCTGATAACCTGACATATTTCCTTAAGTTTATCCGTAATAAGCTTATCCGAAAGGTGATTTTGTATACCATTTAAAACAATCTGTCGGCTGCTAGGATTGCAGGTCATTTTTAATTCAGAAAGCTTTTTGGCAAATTCATTTTTTTCGTAATCCCCATAACGCTTTTTCAAACAGCTTATAACCAGCTCTCGCCTGTCTTTTTTTAGTGGTTTTGTGCTGTCATACCCCAAAAGCTCAAGCATAACTGATACTCCGTCCGAATAATAATCCGTCATCATTACACTCTTAAAAAAAACATCCAGATAATTATTCAGCCTATTCATCGAATAATTCACAGTTTCAAAAGCTGCCGAAATAAATTTGTCTGTACGGTCTATGCTAAGATAATCAGAAAAATTCAACAGCCTTTCCCGTCTTTTTTCATTAAGCTGCATAACTGCGGTACTTCACCTCTTTCAGATTAAGTTTTTTGCTGTATTCACAATAAACAGTATCGCTGATTGCCTTATCTGAAGTTAAGGCAACATCAAGAACGCCGTCAACTGTCAGTGCTCTTCTCTCAATGTTTTTCAAAGAAAAAGCTCTGCCTATTCTGCTGTTTGCATACTCTTCTTCAATGAATTTATCAATGTGTTTTGTTATTTTGTCCTTTGTATATCCCTGTCTTATTTTCATATTCACGTCAATAACAAAATCATCAAGCTGAGCATTAACCACATCTACAACAGCTCCAACCAATTCAGAAATTGCAAGTGCATCTGTTACCTGAGCTTTTTCATCATCACTCAGACTTCCTGTTTTTGTAGAAACATATACGGTAATCTCACCATAATTATCAGTTCTCGGAATAAAGCAGTCTGTTACAAAATCCAAATCCAAAACTGCGTTTTCCATAAACTGACTGCTGACTCCGTTAGGACTGTATCTGTAATGATTAATAATGCGATATCTTAGTGATTCGTCATCTTCTGTATCATAACCGCCTGTAAAAGCATGTTCATTGCTTACCTTACTGATGCCGACAGGAGCATTTACCATTACAGTTATTTCGCCTGCGTTGACATTAAAATCAATACCTGTTGAAATTGCAGTCGCATCTACCGACGCACTAGTTTCGCCAGCAGGAATTACACATGCATTATCCGTAATATATTGAAGATAAGGCTTATCTGCCGCTGAACATATAACATTATTGCTTATTTCTATATCATAATCAACCGGCTCGTTAATATAAAATGTCAGAGTTCCTGCTGCCTTGCTTGGAGTTTTTCTGGTAAGTCCGCGCAGATCTGCCTGCTTGTCAAGATATTCACCTGTTGCTGTATGTGCAAACGCTTGATTAAAAATATAATCACTATAGCAGTAAATCGCATATATTTCCGTTGCAAGTGCCTCCATAATTCTAGACTGAACAGAATTTTTATCCAGCTTTTCCTTGCACAAACTGCTGTAATATTGTTTCATTTCATCAAAAATTTCATCTTTTGTTCTGCTCATAAATTTATACTGACCTGTCCCCTTTCGTTGTTTACCAGTATAGTAAACTTTATATTTTTAGAACCAACATCAACTGATTTGACAGTTACCCCGTCAATATCACTTACTGCCTGTCTTGCATAATCAAGAAGCTGCTTATCAGATAAAGAGCTTACAGAAGCATTAATTTTACTTCCATAATTTTTATCAGGATAAAATTTTCCTCTCGGGCAGCAGATTGCTCTCAATGCATTTTGCAGTATATTATAAGGCTCTTCATTTAAATATATACTATTTTCCATTAATCTCACCTGTCTTGCTGATTTTTAATCCGTTTATTACAACACTTCCGTCATTTTTCAAATAAATATAAGCACCTGATGAGGATATAATTTTAATTTCACCGAATTCCAGCCCTTTGTTTTCCATTTTCACTCCGACTGCACCCTGATTACCGTCACACCTTGTCAAAATCATATCTGTTCCTGTCGGAACGGAGTATATGTAACCAAATGGAGAAAAAATATCCAGATTTCTTTCCACCCCTGTTGAAACTGCCTCGAGCTCACCATTATCATTTAGTGTAACCCTTCCTTTTTGTACGGCAGGCTCATCCGTTGCTTTATTCATCTGTCGGCTAATCCACATAAATAATCTCCTTCACATCAATTATTTTTCTTAGTGTCAGTCTCGTTCGTTCTCCATATTGGTCACAAATATATCTTTTTTCCACAAGTGCATAATCAACAAATTCAGATTTTTTTGAGTTGTATGAAAAGCGCTGAAGAAGTTTGTCACTGACATATCCTGATACAACTACATCCAAAAGCTTGTAGCTGTCAAAGGATTTTTTTATCTTCTGGAGAATTGTAAAATCCCTCTGCCAGTCTGCATATGAAGCTTGATTAACATACTTGCTTTTCATTATTTTTAATTCATCTGCCGTCTTTGCTTTCATATGCATTTCATATCCATTCGGATTTAATGATCTTTTAAAATTAATCTGTGTAATCGGTTCACTTCGGTTAATTGTTTCCTTTGAAGAAATAACTTTATATGTATTCAAGCATTTTATATTATCACTGAGCTCCAGCAATATTAATTCATTATTCGAAGTCACTGCTATGCTGTTTCCTGTACACAAATATACAAATTGATTTACAGCAGCATAGCTTGATGTTCCTCGTGGCACTACATATTTTTCATCACTGTAAATATCAGGCAGCATACACTTAAATCCAAAGCTATCTGTGCAGCTATAACAAAGCTGTTTAGCCGACGGTGCATTATAGGTAAATGGTTCTGCCTCATTGTCCACAAGAACACTTGCATTTGAACGGGCATAAAGATAAATTTCAAAACCATTATCGTCTTCACTTGTTTTCTGGCAGTCACAAATTCCGTTAAAAATAATCTCATCATTTTCGTAAAGCCTTACAAAAGCTATTTCATCATAGCTTTCATCAGGTTTGAAATAAATCGATAAAGAATCGCAGGCCGCATCTGCTGACTGAATAAATGAAAGCTCACAGACATTTTCTATCTCTTTAATTACTCCATTTACTGTTTCTGTAACAATTTTCATCTCAGCACCACCCTGTCACCCTTCTTTAATTCAAAAGGCGAAGCAATATTATTCAGCCTCATAAGCTGTTCCACACTGACACCATATATATTTGCTATTTCAAACATATTCTCTGAATTTTTACATACAGTATATTCAATATCTGCCCGTATTTTTTTATCGTTACACCTTTCGGTAAAAACTATCTCATATGAAATCGAGTTATTACTTGCACTCCTTGAATAACTGAAAGCAGTCAAAAAAGCCTCTATCGGCGAAATTTCAGGTGCGAAAAGCCATCCGCTAATTTGTTCTTTCAAATACAGCTGCATTTTATCACAGCACTCTCTTCCATCGTCACCAAATAATTCACCGCTGCATCTAATAATAACAGGATTCACCGATATGTTTTCAACAACACTGTTTTCATTGAATATTGATGTTGTATTAATTTTTGTATCAGAAAACATTTCTATTTTTTTAGGATTTGTCGGAAACACATAATCTCTGTATGTTAATTTAATACCAATCTCCTCCTGCACTGCTGTCATATCGCTTTTGATCAAGTCTTATGATTTCACTCAACTGTTCTGCAGCATCAATATTTTCATTCATATTAAGTACCCCCAAATGTAAATTTATCACTGAAAGTTATAACTGTTTTTGTTACAAAGGCTTGTATATCCTTCTGATACTCCATTTTTTGCGCCGATATTGAAATAATATTGTAATCTTTCAGCGAATCACAAAGAATGCAAAGAACTCTGTAACTAATATCACCTTTAAGCTTAGCAGGTGCATATATGTCAGCATATATGCTGACTTGTCCTGTTCTTGTACTGTCCTCAATTTCAGCCGGTTCAAAATCAACCCTTTCGATTCCTAAAGAAATCACTACATTTTCAATCTTTGTCGGCTTATTTCCAGCCGGAAATCCGCTGATAATTTTAGCCCCAATCATTTTCTTAGATGACTTGAGGACAGATTTTATTTCCGGAACTATATTATACAGTTTCATCAAAATCAGCCTCCCTGATTTTTCTCAGCACGCCGGAATAATATACAGTTTCGTCTTTTATCTTTACTGCATCCTTATATTTGAATTCATATTTTTCATCATTGTATACAAGCACAGCATCATCTGACAAAACTGTAATATCATGATTGTATGGTCCTGCATACAAATAGTATACCGACAACGCTTCGCCAAGCTCGGTGTGAATCGTTTCAAAATTTGAGCTTTTTTTCTTCCATAGCCTTGAAATACTTGCCTTATACGGCATAGAATTCCAGCTTCCATCCTGCAGATAAACAGAATTTCCTATTTTATCAAGCTGATGCTTAACTATATTAGCTTCCTTCATATTACACCGCCTCAAATGAAAAAGCATTATCATAAATCATTGCACCGCATTCATTTCTTGCAATTTCATATAAAGCCTTAAGCCTATCAATTGGTGATGTATCCTTTGTATATGATACATCACCTGCTGAAAATGACGAAATATCATCACTGTCAACATCTTTGATAACAGCTATTTTCACCGCAGCAGCTGCTGCACAAAGATTTATTATTCTTAAATCATCTGCTTTTTCTTTATCTGTAAGAATTGATTGGACATACTCTATAGAACTGTTAATGTGGTTTTCAAAATCAGCCAGTTCATTTTGTGCACAGCCTAATATAACCATAAGCTGTTCAAACACTGAATTATAATCTGTCATAGACTGTCCTCTTTTCTTAGATTAGTTACCTACGATAATTGACTGACCATAGATTGGTGAAAAACCTACGATTGTAGAAATTGCAGCACGTTCAATCTGCCTGTCAATAAGCTTATCAAATTCAGTAAGCACTCCGCCGGCCTGAATTTTTTCAATAGAATTGTACTTGTCAAGACCAATAAGCAAAGGCATGTCATTACCTGTATTCGGATAAACAAGCTCTGCACCAAATGGAGTAATCATTTTTCCTGAGCCATGAAAATTAAGTCCTGCATTAGCATCACGAAGCTCAGGAAGCTTAAGAATTTTTGCCAGGACATCTCTTGTTGCAATAATAACATCCATATTAAAAGGCTTAGCCGCACACCACATATCTACAAGACCGTCATATTTAAGTTCTTCCTTATTAATGTCAATCTGCTTAATATCATCACATCCGCCGATTACCTCAATAGCAGATAAAAACTGATCGTTTGAAATTGTTTCACCGATATGTTTAAGAGCAATAGAAAATACATCAAGTTTCTGGAACTTAATTGCTTCATAGGATGCATTAAGAACTCTGCCGTATTTCTTCAGCGGAGTGAGCTCATCCTTAAGCTTGATTTCACAATCCTTAAAGGTTGCACCCTCTTCTGTTTCCTCAAGATGAAAATCAGTTGCATCGTCAAATCTTATGCTTCTGTAATCAAGGCTGTCAATCTGTGTTGTAGTTGCCACAATCTTTTCAACCTTATCAAGTCTGTCCATACCTGCTTTAACAGCTCTTGAAATATATTCAGGAAACAATACAGAAGAGTCTGTTGTACTGAAAAATTTTGAAACAGTATCAGAATCATTTCCTGATACCTTGATGTCAAATCTCTTAAGCTGACGTTCATATGCATCCAGTCCCTCAAGAGAAGTTCCCTTGTAATTTTCAGACGGATCGATTGCCTCAAGGGCATCTGTAAATGATTTACCTGTTGTATATAATCCTTTTTCAAGTTTAATATTATCAAAAGACATAATTTTTCCTCCCAAAATAAGTTATATTTTAAATTGATTAAAGCCTGATGTTGTTTTTTCTGCCGGCTTTAACTGCAGAACAGCACTCTCCGGTGCCTGCTTTTTCATAAAAGCTTTTTTAAATGACATAAGCTCACTGGTTGTCATAACCTGTGCAACACCGCTGAATATCTTTAAATCCATTTCAGGCATTGCCTTTGCACAAAGGCTTACCACCTCATCAGTAAGATTTTTCTTATACTGTTTTCCAAGCTTAGCCTCTTCGTCAAGTTTTTCTATGTAAGTCGAAAGCTCCATTGCCTGAAGCTTTGAAAGAACAACCTGATTGTCACAGCTTTTTAATGTGTTTACAATATCATTCATTGAAACATCTTCTCCTTTATTCTTATAGGACTTTGTTACTCCTGCCTCTATTTGAGCAGGAACCGCAACAAAGCTGAATTCGTATGCATCTTTAACACCGCTTAATACCGAATATGCCAATTTTCCGTCATAGTTTTTTCCGTTATAGTGCTGACAGGAACTATGCTTTTTGTCATTTCCGCAAATTGAGCAAACACTTTTTTCCACCGAGCATGAAATGGAAACCTCTTTTTTTATTCCCGCTTCAATCTCGGCAATAAAAGGCATATTTTCATCTGTTTTCAGCATATATGCCTTTGCTTTAAGCTGATAAAAATCTTCGCCGTCAGCAGTCTTTTTCCCATCAAGCTTTTCAACCCATGCATCAAAAATTCGTGCCTTCTGATCTGAAGATTTCATTGAATGATCACTGATTCCTGTTTTGCCAATAAACTTTTCACTAAGCTCATAAAGTGAATCAACAGAAAATTTTTCATAATCCCTGTCAATATCATTATTGCAAAGTGCAACAGTAAATGCATACAGCTTATCTTCAGAGAATTCACTGCGTGTAAAATTATTTATTTTCTCCACGTCAGCCGTCTCAATCTGCAGACTTTTCTCAATATATCCCTGCATTAATTCAACTCCTCCCATCTTATTTTTTCTGCCTGAGCAAGATAAAGCTCCGCTCTGGCACTGTCACACTCATCCTGAAGTGTAATGTCATCCCAGACCACCTCAATAGATGCAGCTTCTCCCTGAAATGCAAGATACATATCACCTATTTTTTTGATAACAGGCGTAAGTATTCTTCTGTAGGATTCAAGCTCTGTAGTAAGAATATCTGCCTGCTGGATGCTCATTCGTTCAGTTGAAGACCAGCTTAAACCCAGCATAAACGGCGGCAGTCCTGTTTTTGCAATTATCTGCTCAAGAAGCTGTCTTACCGGTATTTCACTATTGAGCATAACATTGTCTGCACCTATTACAGAAACACTGACATCACCTACTGCAACAAAATCTTTAACCGCCTTACTGCTCATTGCTTCACTCCATGCATTTGCAATAGTCTCGGCTTTCTTTTGTGCATCAGATGCATCTGCTGATTCTCCTGGTTTGCATACTACAGAATATCTGATATTGCCTGCATGCTCCCAGTTTTCGCCTATAGTGTTATATATTTTCATTAATATATCACTTATAAACGGTAATCCCTGCAAAATGCTTGTTCCGCACAAATCAGATGGTTTTGGATTAAGTACGGAATAAAGAATAAGCTGTGGATTAGTTATTTTCTGACCAAAATTATAAAAATCAACATCAATGTTATTTGATGCTCTTTTCAGCTCAAGCTCTGTCAGCTCACTGTTATAAAGAGCATATATACCGTCCTTATCAACAACAATTTCTCCGACTGCAGTACCGAAAGTTAAAAGCTGATTAAGATAATTTGAAATAAATGCACTTATTCCCTGCTGATTTCCGCCAACATTAATTTCATTAAAATAACTGTTTATCTGCTTATCAAGAATTTCATTTCCTGTCTCAAAATGAAATCCTTCACATAGTCTTACTATCTTGTTAATAGCCGCATCAATAATAGGCACAGCATCTCTGACAGAAGAATAAACTCTCGCCTCTCTGCTCATAGGTATGTATGATCCCAGCTGATAGTAAGGATGCGTGGAATTAGAGGAAGTCTGTACTGCAAGAGCATGAGAATTGCTTTTGACCTTCCTTTTGGAATTAAATAAACCCAAAGCCTCATTTCCTTTCTATTACAACAGAAGCAAAAGGTACGCTGACTTCGTTTTTGTTAAGCACTGTAGAAACAAAATACCTTATGTCATCCATTGCATGATCATTTTCTTTTTTCGGTGCATCTCTTCTTATACTGTTATCCCAGCGGTAAATAGAAAATTCTCTGACAGTATCGGTGCACGCAGAGCTGAAAAAAATCTCGCCGTTTTTTAATGCTTGACATACACGATTAATTCCTGAAATAACATCATTATCTGCCTTTATGACCTTATATTCACCATGTCTCTTAACAGTTTGAATAAATGACGCTGCTGACGGATCAATTATTACAGCACTGATTTTTCTGCCGTTTGCCAGATTTTCCAAAGCACTGTAATATTCCTCGTCAGTAAGCTGAACTCCTGCATCACGGCTTGAATGATAGTATTCATTAATTCTGTACCAACCGTCTGTTCCCTTTCCCCAAAGACCAAGAGAAAAGGGATTAACTGTTCCGTAATCGCAGGAAAGGTAATATTCGCTGAAATCACCATTGTACTCTTTAATATGTCTGCTGTAGTCAAACATGGGATACACCAAACCATCTGCCACAACCCATTTGCCTTCAATAAAGCGTTCATAAAATACACCTGAGTACAAACTTTTATATCGGTTTTTCACTGATTTTGAAAGAGAAGGATTATCATCCATATTAAAATGAAGGTATAAAACATTTTTCTCTTCGCTCTTTTTAATCCACTCAAGATAAAACCAATGATAAGGATGTTCGGGATTGCAGTTGAAAAAATATTTGGATTTTTCAAGCGAACATCTTGCAAGTGCCTGCTCAACAAAGGATCTTGGCATAAGTGCAACCTCATCAAGCATTACACCGCCCAGTGTCATACCCTGTATCAGTGATGCCGACGATTCATCTCTTCCGCCGAATATGTAAAATCTGTTTGTGTTCTTATCTCTTGATATTTCCAAATAATTTCTGCTGATTTTATAGTCACAGCTGAAGCCTAAATCCTTAAGAACAGGCAGAAGAGGCGTTATTACATTTCGTCTCAGTGAAGTGATGGTTTTTCCGCATAACGCGAACGAGGTATCACTAAAATTGTAAAACGCCCAGCAGATAAATGAAATGCTCATACAAAGCGTTTTACCGCTTCTTACTGCACCGTCGCATATTATACCGTTCTTATTATGTACATCACTGTTGCTGCACCACCAATTAAGCACCAAAAGCTGTTTTTTGGAAAAAGGTATAAATTTATTCATACTCCTCAGCTCCATTTTCATGCTTAATCATCGCAGAGCTTTTTTCCAGTGCTTCATAAAAAGATACTGAGCCGCTTTCATTTTCAAACTCCACTACCTCTCTTAACTTTTCCAGTGCCTTGAGCCTGTCAAAGAATTTAATTTCCATACCCCCGCCCTTAGATCTTTTTATCTCGTTGACATTGAATAAATCAAGCGAGCTAAGAGTGGCAAGTATGTTCTCTTCGGATTCAAAAAGAAGTGTTACCGCATCTGTTATCTCTCCAAAGGCTAAGCGCCTTAAACCTTCGCACACATCCTTTTGTGTTATCCTCTTTCGCCGTGACATTAAATCATCTCCTTTTCCGATATTTCGTAGGAAGCTCCTACACCTATAGGGCGGGTGAAGCCTTTTTATAGCATCAAAATACTATTTTCAGCTATAAAAATATTAAAATAAATTTATTTCAGCCCAAAAATTCACAAATTGTGTATATATACGAAAAAAGCGAATAACTATTTTATTGACTAAATAATTTACGTGTAGTAGAATGTAATTAATATAAGTAATGAAAAGAGGATTAATTATGTATTGTAAAAACTGCGGACAGGTCATTCCTGACGGATATAGTTATTGTCCTTGCTGTCAAACAAAGGCAGACAATCATACTACCCAGGACGGAACTTATTTTACTCCAAATACAGATCAGGAAAACTGTCAGCATGGCGCATATCAGCAGAATAACGGATATACTCAAAATACTCAGGAGAATTTTTTTAATCAGGGCAATAATCAATATGGCTTTAATCAGCAGGCTCAGTATTATGCAGATGCAGCAAGAAATCTTGATGATGCAAAAACTTTAGGTATCCTTGCTATAATACTTGGCATTCTGTTCTCACCTATTGTTGGTATAATCTGCGGAATAATAGGATTATCAAAAGCTAATTCTGTTGCTGATATGCCTGAAACCTTTGATAAAAAAGCTAAAGCCAAAAGGCTGAACAGCCTAGGAATTGCCATACCTATAGTTTTATGGGTTTTTGCTGCCATCGTTATGATATTAGTATTTACATTTGTTATTGGTGCAACAGGAATTGCAGGATCGGTATTTTAATAAGAAGATACATAAAAAACATCGTTTAGTTACGTGCAAATGCAATAATGAAGTTTCACATATGAAAACGGTACATTCAAAAGATGTACCGTTTTTATAATTTTAACAAATTTTCTATATCGACAGTCCTTCTTTATGCAAAACAAAAGCCGTTTACATAAGTGTATAACACCATCAAGAGAACCGGTAACTCTACCCGTATAGCGTGTTATCACTATGTAAACGACTTCTATAATTCTATAATCAGTACTGTTTATACCGAATGAAGCATAAGTATATATTATATATATATCAAGATATTAAAAAAACAGCATTTTATTCATCAATATTAATTATAATTATGTTATCTTTCCAAATTTCTGTTTTGATAATTTTGCCGTAACCATTCATAAGTGATTTGTCTGCACTGCAATAATTCAATACAGTATCTTCCTTTATATAAAGCGGCATTGTTTTTAAATCAACCGTTTTTTCTATCCACATACCTGTTGATACGATTTTTTCTTTTGTAAAAAAGTCAAACCATACACCTTTTGGAAGATAAACATTTCTGATATTTGTTTTTGAAAGCGGTGTAAGAACAGGGACAACAAGAATACTGTCACCAAACATATACTCATCATCAATATGATAAACATTTCTGTCAGTTGAGTATTCAAGATACAATGCCCTCATCATAGGCAAACCTGTTTTTGTGCACTGTTCTGCCTGATCATAAATATATGGCATAAGTGAATATCTCAGCTTGTCATAATACCTGAATATTTCACAAGCTTCATCTGAAAATGCCCATGGCTCACGATGCGTGCTGTCACCTGCACCGTGGCATCTTGCATGGGAGGAGAATAATCCGAGTTGTGCCCAGCGAATATATAGTTCATCATCAGGCAAACCTAAAAATCCTCCGATATCGTGTGAAAAGAAAGGAATACCACTTATACCGATTGAAAGAGCGCCCCTGAGAGTGCAGGCAAGAGCTTCAAAGCTGCACTGACTGTCACCGCCCCAGTGAATAGGATAACGCTGACTGCCTGCTGTACCGCTTCTTGCCCAAACAAGATTTTCGCCGTTTGCTTTCTTTGATGCATTGAAAACCGTACTGTTATAAACAAGAGAATATAGATTGTGAAAATGCTTTCCGTCAATATTCTGATATATTGCATCCACAGGGATACCCTCACCAAAATCTGTTTTTATTGCTCCTGCGCCCATCTTAATAAGTGAAAATATTTTATCGCCGTACCATTTTCTTGCATCAGAGTTTGAAAAGTCAATAATCACATCCTTAGTCCAACTGCCTTTACATTCTTCAGGTAGCTGATAAGGCTTTCCATTCTCATTTTTTGCAAGATATCCGTTTGCAACAGCCTCCTGATAGTGTGTGTTATCTGCATTTGGGGGAATAAAATTATATTGCCACAAGGTTGTGTGAAATCCCATTTTTTCGAGTTTTGCCATATTTTCAGACGGATTAGGGAAACGCTCTTCTGAAAATTTTAAATCACAGTCCCAGTCGGTTTTAAACCACGCAGTATCAAGATGTATCACATCACAGGGAATGTCATATTTACGGATTTTGTCAGCAATATCAAAAGCAACATCCCATGAGATATAGCTGTTTCTGCTCATCCACAAACCAAAGCTCCAGAGTGGAGGGAGTGGTGCAAAGCCTGTTAAAGTACAGTATGATTTTATAATATCCTTTGGTGTGCTGCCCTGAATTACAAAGTATTCCATTTGATTATCATTTACCGAAAACTGCAGGCTGGCAGCATCATCTGTTGCAATATCCCAATTCGTTTTTGAACCGGAATTAAGAAACAGACCATAACCCTTAGTTGAAATATAAAAGGGAATATTGACATAAGTTCTTTTGCTTGTTGTTCCGACTGCATCCTTATTATGAAAATCAACTGTTCTTCCGTTTCTTACAAAACTGTCAAAACGCTCCCCAAGTCCATAAATCAGTTCGTCGGACAATAGTTCCAATGCATCAAAAATTTGATATTCATTATCAAGTGTGCCAACTGCAAGATCACAGGTATCAGGCGTTCTGAAACTATTCTTACGCTGCGAAAAGTATTCTTTATCATTGCCGTCAAAGGCAGAAATTTTAATTTCCGTTTTATCAATATGAATTTCAATTTTAGATGTTTTTAAGATTATCATCTTATCATTTTCATCAATTTCAAAATCTACCTTTTCAGGATCGGCAATCAGCATTCTTGTATCCTTGGGAATATTCGCAAACGGATTTTCAGGATATTTTTCAACTGAAAACATAACCTTAAAAATAGTTTCACTCCAAATTTCAATATGAAGATAAAGCCTGTCAATTGTTGTATCACATGGCTTAAACAGATGAAGTGCCGTTTCATGCGTATACGAAAGATTTGCCTTTTTAGCAGCTGCGGATAGCGTCAATACAATTCCTGTTTTTTTCTTCTCCATTCCGAGAATTTTATCAGGTCGATTGTGCACAACAGTGTATTTGCTTACTAAATTATTTTGTACATTTATACTTTCTGCGATTTTAAATTGCGGAAATTCCTTGTCATTTGGAATACTCATTGATATCACCTCATAGCATTATTTTATCATCATCACTTGAATTAACAAGCAATATGTTTTAAAATAATAGCAGAAAGTTAAGGTGACAATATGCTTTTTGAAATCAAACACAGTAACGATAATCATTACTCGGCTATAAGCATTGACAGTATAAACTGTGTTCCTCACTGCCATACAAGCTATGAGCTGCTTTTTGTAATGTATGGAAAGATCAAGGCAGTTGTTGGCGGAATAGATTATACAGTTTCAAAAAATGAATGCATAATGATTCAGCCTATGCAGGTCCATTCCTACTCGACTGTTAAAGACAATCAAGTTAAAATATCTATATTTTCTAGTGATTATATTTATGATTTTCATAATGAAATAAGGGGCAGTATATTGTCAAACCCTGTTATTTCTTTTGATTTTAATGATATTAATTTACTGCAAAGCTCATATGACAGATATGAAATAAAATCCGTATTATATAAGTATTGCTCAAGTCTAATAAAAAATGGTGTAAATCTATCAAATCAAAACAGCAATGAGCTGCTCGTGAAAATTGTTAATTATATTCAATGTAATTTTAAAAATAAGCTTTCTCTTAAAAAAATATCAGATGAATTTGGCTACAGCTATAATTACTTATCCTCATTTTTCAGAACAAACTTTGAATGTGGCTTTTCGGAATATGTAAATAAATTCAGACTTACAGAGGCAATTCGACTTTTGAAAAAAACAGATATGCCGATTACCGAAATTGCTTTTGAATCAGGTTTTGCTAGTATAAGAAACTTTAATGACGTTTTTAAAACAGAATACAATATATCTCCGTCAAAATTTCGAAAAACAATCTAATTATTGCTGTAAAATGCCGTAACGAATGTTTTTATTGGATTTCAAAACATTCGTTACGGCACCTAAACTTACTAAACAAATTTTTCTTCAATTATTCAGTTTTACCCATTACATCAAGCGGATTAACATATTTTCCGTCTACCAAAGTTTCAAAATGCAGATGTGATTCACTGCTTGCTTCAAAAGGAACTACTCCGACTGTACCTATATTCTGACCTATTGTAACATAATCCCCTGCAGAAACATTTACTGTTTCAAGGCCACAGTATTTTGCTACCAGCTTGCCTCCGTGATCAATCTCTACAATCTTGCCCAAAAGCTCGTTTTTAGTAACACTCATTACCCGTCCGTCATTGATTGATACAATCTTTTCACCTACTGAACATTTAAAATCAATTGCGGTATGTGATCTGTAATCCCCCATAGTTTCGTTCAGTACCAGTTCCTGAGTATATCCGTTAAGTGCAGTCTCACCTGCGGGATATTTATAAAAAGACTTATATGGAGTATTTGTGTCAGTCTGCTCCATAGTAGGCTTTTCTGTCACCGCTTTTTTCTTAGTGCTCTCTGCAGCCGTTGTCTTTTTCTGAGTAACAGTTTCTTTGACAGTTACTCGCCGCTGAACTTCAGTAGTTTTTTCCTGAATTGATGCAGTAATTGTTTCTTTGACAGATGTTTTTTCATTAACATCCGTCACCCTTGCACTTTGAGTAGAAAAATAAACTATCAAACCCAGTGCAATAATGCAAAGACAGATTACTGAAAATAGCGCCCTTAAATTTTTATTATTTGGTTTATCCTTTGTTGCCATAAATATAACACCTCAAAAGAATTATTACCTTTTAAAGCTGAAAATATTCAAAGCAAAAAGATAAATTAAAATTGTTCGCTCATATTCTCTTGACAAAAGTTTTTCTATATTGCAAAATATCTATATGTTAATTTAGAAAGGCAGAATAATATTATGAGTGTAACAAAAGAAACTTTAAAAGACGGTGAAATTCTTGTTTATCTAAAAAATGAATTTCTTAAAAATCAGACAGAAGATAATCTTATCCCTCTTATGAGCTGTCTTCATGACTCTGTCGTATTAGTTCCTATGAATTTGCCAAAAAATAATGTATCAAATCCTAAGCCTGATATTTTACAAAACGGAAAAAGCTTTTATCTTCCTGTTTTTTCACAAGAAAAACAGATTAGCAAAAACTATAGGACCAATTTGAATTTTGTAGAAAAAACTCTTCTTGAAAGCATTCAGATAGCCAGAAATATAAATGCAGACGGTTTGGTGCTTGATCCCTTCACAGAGCATATGATAATTTCATTTGATATAGCTGAAATCATTGAAGTAATGCCGTCTCAGCTTGAGGATTAGTAAATAAGTAATTTTAAATATTAGTTAATTAAGGCAATATTAAAATTCAACAATATTCATCTGTACGCACTTTTTATAAATAGTATTTACAATATCATCTATTGGAAGTTTAGCATCTAATTCCAAAACAGGACAAGTAATAAATTGCAGCTGCTTTTCGATGTGCTTTTCATCTCGAGCTAAAACTTTATTATGAAATTTTTGCTGAGATTCATATAAATCTCCACCTATTAAAACTCTGTCTTGGAATTTATCATATTCACGCTTTTTTATTCGTTCCATTCTTATATCAAGGGGAGCTTTTAAAACAACAGCAAGTTTACACATAGAAATTATATCTTTGCCCCAATCACAATTAACAGTTGCCAATATAAAGTTGTTATATTTTACAATATCATTAAACATAAGTTCTTTAGTTTGTTCATGGGTATGAAATTTTGAATATGGAGTATCACTATCAATAAAATAATAATCTTCTACATCCATACTATAATAATTCATTTTTTCAGAGAGCAATTTACACACTGTAGATTTTCCACAGCCATTCAATCCTGTAATAATAATTCCTTTACACAATAATTACACCTCATTTATGTATTAATTATAATTTCATTATAACATTTTTAATTATCAATACAAGATATATCTCTCAATAGTTTATCTTCAAAATGCCCACTGTCACTCTCGGTAGGTTTTAGGGATCAGAGATTTACAGTCTCTTAAAGTCTCGCAAAAAATCTCAATAAAAAGTACAAAAGAAAAATCGCCCTTAAATCAACATTGGATTGAGGACGATTTTGGACTATTCATCACAATTTTGCATAGAAAAAAAGCGTTGACATCTAAAATATCAACGCTTGCTGGCGCAGATGTGGGGATTTGAACCCCAGAAGCCTCGTTAAAGACTTACACGATTTCCAATCGTGCTCCTTCGGCCAGCTCGGACACATCTGCATATTGCTTTAATATTATAACTTAACTAACCGCTTTTTGCAAGGCTTTTTTTGAATTACACATAATTAACAAAATGCAGCTTATCATATGATAAGCTGCATCATTATTAATGTTAAATTAATAATTAACCATATATCTGTCGATTTCCCACTGAGAAACTCTTGTCTTATACTCTTCCCACTCAGTCATCTTACCTTCTGAATAAGCCTCAAATACGTGGTCACCAACTGTTTCTTTTACAAACGGATCTGCCTTTGATGCAAGAACAGCCTCCTCCAGAGAAGTTGGAAGGCACTCAATGCCCTTTGCTGAAAGTTCTTCATCAGAAAGATCAAACACATTGTAATCAACTGCATCTGCCGGTGTCAAATCATTTTCAATACCATCAAGTCCTGCTGCAAGGCAAAGAGCCATTTCAAGATATGGATTACAAGCCGGATCAGGAGAACGAAGCTCTACACGAGTACCCATTCCGCGTGATGCAGGAATACGAACAAGGCATGAACGATTAGATGCTGACCATACAATATATGTTGGTGCTTCGTAACCCGGAACAAGTCTCTTGTATGAATTTACTGTTGGGTTTGCATAAACTGTTAAGCCCTTAACATGCTTGAGAATACCCGCAATAAAGTTATGAGCAATCTTGCTGAGTCCATCCGGAGCTTCAGGATCATAGAAAGCATTAACTGTCTTTCCGTTTTCATCGGTAGTCATAAGTGACATATTTGTATGCATGCCTGAGCCGTTGATACCATAAACAGGCTTTGGCATAAAGGTTGCATGCAAGCCATGCTTTGTTGCATAAGTTTTAACAACGTGCTTAAATGTCATTACACGATCTGCAGTAGTCATAACCTCGTCAAACTTGAAGTCGATTTCATGCTGTCCGTGAGCAACCTCATGGTGTGAAGCCTCAATTGTAAAGCCCATTTCCTCAAGAGCAAGGCAGATATCACGACGGCAGTTTTCACCATGGTCAATAGGGTTAAGATCAAAATAACCACCCTCGTCACCTGTTGTTGTAGTCGGATTGCCGTCTTCATCAACTTTGAAGAGGAAGAATTCACACTCAGGACCTACATTAAATGTATAACCCATCTTAGCGGCCTTATCAATAACGCTCTGTAATACGTTTCTTGGATCGCCATCAAATGGAGTTTTATTATCAGCACAATATACAGAACAGATTAAACGTGCTGTCTGAGCATTCTGGTGCTTGCGCCAAGGGAAAATTGCCCATGTATCATAATCAGGATGCAAATACATATCACTCTCATCAATACGAACAAAGCCGTCAATTGATGAACCGTCAAACATGCACTGATTATCAAGAGCTTTTTCAAGCTGAGAGCTTGTGATAGCTACGTTTTTCATAATGCCGAACACATCAGTAAACTGAAGTCTGATAAATTCAACACCATTTTCCTCTGCACTTTTTAAAATGTCTTCCTTTGTGTACTTACTCATTGTAAATACTCCTCTCTGATATAAATCAACTGAATTTAGCAATTAAAAAAGAGGGCACTCCACCACCAGTGGAACGCCCTCGTTCTTACTACACTGTCATTATACTTAAATTAACTGTCTATTGTCAAGACAAAAATTCATTTTTGTATAAAACACAAGTTATTTATATCACATAAGCACAAAATTTGTGCATATTTTCAGATAACATATCAATATACTACGATAAACTTAAAAATTCATCACTTATAACATTTTTTACAAGATTAGTATAATATTCTACTGTACCGCCCTTTTGTGAATGTGTTTCAGCTAAATCATCGTTATAATCTGCCAGCTTGTAAACATTAAACTCAAATTTATTGTTACTGCCTCTCTTGTAATGACACACTAAAGGGACAAACTTAGCATATGTTATTTCTGTTTTACCATTATGCTTTTCAAAAGTAACCTCCGCTGCACCGCCTACAAGATTCTCCAAATCAATTTGATGAGAAATAAAATTACCTGTAGAATAATATACAAGCATTTTCTTGCCTGTACTTTGATTTGTAACCCATTCAACCGGCTCAATAACATGAGGATGACAACCGACAACAAGATCTACACCTAGATCAGAAAACAGCTTGACATATTCTTTCTGATAGTCAGATACTTCAAAACTGTATTCATCTCCCCAATGCGGAAATACTATTACAACATCTGCATTTGCTCTTGCCTCTTTGATATCCTTAGTGATTTTCTCTTTATCCATCATATTAACACACCACGGCTTGTCCTTTGGCAAAGGAATATCATTAGTGCCGTATGTGTAATTAAACAGCGCAAAAGTTATGCCGTTTTTTTCATAATATGTTATGTTATTATACTGCTCTTCACTTGAATTAACACCAAGCTGTACAACATCTTTATGCTCAGAGAAAAATTCTATCTCTTTCTCAATACCTGAGTATCCCATATCCATAGTATGATTTGTAGCACAGCCGAATATATCAAAGCCTGCGTCTATAGCGGCAGCACCTATTTCCCAAGGTGAATTAAACATCGGATATCCCGAATATTCAAAAGCTTTACCGCCCAGAATTGTTTCCTGATCAATATATGCAATATCAAAATTTTCAATATATGGTTTTATATTAGCATATAACGAGGTATAATCAAGACTTTTATCCTCCTGCTCACCTGCTGAAATCAGCGTATTATGAATAAGATTGTCACCAACGCCTACAAAGGTTACCTTGCTGTCCTCTTCTTTAGTTGATGACTCTTCTGTAGTGTTTACAACAGAAATCTCTGTCTTGGCAGTGGGATTTTCCTTATCATTATTTTTTGTTATATGACCGCTTACTGCAAATGCTATTATAACAACAATTGCTGCAGCTATGGGAATAAGAAAATACAGATTTTTCTTTTTATTATTTTCTTCCATTTTTACACCTTCACAAATATTATAGCGTAATTATATCATAAATATTAATATAGCTCAATATATATTTTATATTAGCAGAATTGTATTGACAAAATATGCGAGTATAGGATAATATTATATGTAATAAATAATAAGGTGGTTAAAAATATGCAAACAGTTTTGATGTATGTATTGTTTGTGGTAGGTTTAATTCTGATTATCAAAGGCGGCGACTGGTTTGTTGACAGTGCAAGCTGGATTGCAGAGGTATTAGGCGTGCCGAAGTTTGTTATCGGTGCTACAATAGTTTCTGTTGCAACAACTCTGCCTGAAATGATAGTAAGCATACAGGCTACTGCAAAAGGAAATGTGGATATGGCTGCAGGTAATGCCATAGGCTCTGTTACTGCAAATACGGCAATGATTATGGGCTTATTTATCGTGTGTATGCCATTTGCAGTCAAAAGAAAAGAGTTTACTCCGAAAGCACTCATGATGTTTGGTGCATCTGCAACTCTTGTACTTGGATGTATTTTCACAGCAAAACAAACCCTTACATTTGAGGGCGAAACAAATTCTTATTATAAGCTTTCAACAATCGGTTTAATTGTTCTTATACTCATTTTCCTTTCATTTTTCATTGAAAATTTCATTTCTATGAAAAAAGAGGATCATCATCTGGAGCCAAGCCCTGACAATATCGGATTGCAGGAGGAAGACGATATTGTTCCTACAAAGGAAACAGTTGAAAAAAAAGACTGGATTAAAAATATTGTTTTTTTTATTTTAGGTGCTGCCGGTATTGTTATAGGTGCCGATTTGCTTGTTGATTACGGTACAGAAATTGCCGTAAGCCTTAAGATTCCTCAAAGAGTTATCAGCGTTATAGCTATTGCAATCGGAACATCACTTCCTGAGCTTGTTACAACAATTACAGCTCTTCGCAAAAAGGTTGGTGCACTTTCTGTTGGTAATATTCTCGGTGCAAATATCATCGATCTCACTCTTATTCTTCCTATTTGTTCGTTTGTATCAATTGGCAAAGGCACGGGTGCTCTTGCAGTTTCCGTTTCATCAGTTACAATTGATATGATTGTTTGCCTTGCTGCTATCGCAGTTGCAGTATTCCCTACTATTGTCACAAAAAAATTCAGCAGATGGCAGGGTATTGTAATGCTTGCAGGATATTTGGGATATGTAGTAACAGTTTTTATCTAACCAGTATATAAATTAACAAAAGAATGTCTAAAAGGCTTGTAATAAGCTGAGTTGTCATAACACAGCTTATTACAAGCCTTTATTTTTTATTATTAAAATGTTACATCTTTTGCCGGCTTGCCATGATAAACTGCGTTACCTATATTAATCGGTGAGAGATAAACTTTAATTCTGCTCCATTTTGATTTCAGCTTATTACTGTCAAAGCTGATATTACAAAGGCTGTATACATTAATACTCTCTGCAAGCTCTCTAAGCGTCATTGAAGAATCAGCTGGAATTATTATTTCTTTTTCCTCATTAGGAAGAATGTCAAAGAAATTATCGCTGAACGGAAGCATTGATTTACTGCTTTCAACCTTAACAAGTCTTGCAAAGTTATCAGTTTTGATAGAAATCCTCAATTGATTTTCTTCAATAATTATTTTAGTTTTCAGCTTAGCCTTCGGCAAATCAAGATTTTTTTCTTTATCAAAAAGGATAACCTTCTGCTGAATTTCTCTGCCGTTTTGATAGAGACGTGCACATATTCCGGTTTTCTTATAATTATACGCTTTTGTTAATTTCTTCACATCAAGATCAAAAACTAATTTATTTTCAAGGCTGCCGATATCAAGTGCTGTTTTGTATTTTTCTATGGTTCCGTTTTCAAAATCAAATACTTCATATTCTGCCGCAACTTTTTGTTCACTGTTAAAATCATTAATAACAAATATTTTTACGCTATCCTTTGTATCTTCTACTGAAACAGAAAGCGGTGCATTAAAATGCCTTGCACCATACTGAAGCGCCTTATAATTTCCATAGTAATCTATGCTTGACCACGAACATACTCCCCAGCAGTCATTAAACTGCCAGTACATTGAACCGTTGCATCTGCCCTTGTTTCTGCGCCAATGCTCAGTTGCATCTGCAATGCATTCATTCTGCGTCACCTGTGAAAGATAGACATAATCCTTAAATTTTTTCGGCAGATTAAATCGTGAAGCAATATAGTAAACCATTTTATCATTTCCGCTTGCACATTTCTGATGGGCACTAAAAACATCACTGTTAAGATCATAATCACTTGGCTTTGCAAACTGTTCAATTGCTTTCATATCAGGCAGACTTTCAAATCCGAATTCACTGCAAAAGCGTGTCATTCGTTTACGGTAATACGTCATAGGCTTTAAGCCGTGCCAAACACCCCACAAATGTGTATCACCAACATTATCTGAGCTTACACCATTATTATGAGAAATCCCTATAGGTGATCCCTGTGTATACGGAGTATCATTGTCATATTTTCTTATTTCAGTTTTAAGAATATCGTAGAAAAACTTTTCTGTCCATTCAACATACTTGGTCATATGCACCCATGACATATGCATATCTTCAATTTCATTATTACCATTCCATACGGCTAATGACGGATGATGGCAAAGCCTTTTTACATTATACTCAATCTCTTTTTTAACATTATTTAAAAAGTCACTGTCAAAAAAAGGATATGCCTGACATGCAAACTGAAAATCCTGCCATACAAGAATACCGCGTTCATCACAGGCATTGAAAAATTCATCACTCTCATAATATCCACCGCCCCAGATACGAATCATATTCATGTTAGAAAACTGAACTGCATCAAGCAAATAATTCAGCTTATCATTATCAAAACGTGTAATAAAACTATCAGGAGGAATATAATTCGCACCCTTGATAAACAACGGAACTCCATTTAATTTGAACTGAAAATTTTTGCCCCATTTATCACGTTTACGATCAAGCTCAATATTTCTTACGCCTATTTTCTTTTCCGTCTCGTCAACTGCTTTTCCATTATTATAAAGCACTGCTTTGACTGTATATAAAGGCTGTTTTTCTTTACATGAAAGCTCTTTGGTCCACCACAATTCAGGGTTTTCAATAATAAACTCGGCTGAATTTCCATTTTCAGTAAGTACATCACCATTCGGTGCGGTCAATATTATTTTACAGTTACAGTTGTCATAATCAGTAATATCGGCACTTGCTTTAATAATTGCAGTATTATCATTAAGCTTCTGTTCCACCTTAAGATAATTAATTTTACCGCCGCCAACAAACTCTAATTCTATGTCCTTAGTTATACCGCTGCAAGCCAAAACAGGTCCCCAGTCCCAGCCAAAATGGCACTGTGGTTTGCGAATATGCACAATTCCATTCTGTCCGTTAGAATTTACCGGTGTTGGACATGCGGCATACTTTTCTTTAACATAATTCACAGGTGAATAAAAAACTATTCTTATTTCATTTTCGCCTGTTTTAATAAAATTCTTTACAGAATAGCTGTAAGCAACAAAACAGTTATTTCCGTTAAAAAGCAGCTCTCCATTAACAAATACATCACATATAGTATCAAGCATTTTACAGTTTAACAGAATATCACTGAAAGACAAATCCTCTTCAGCAATTTCAAAGATTCTTTTATACTCAAAGTCCTTCTCACCAACCCATTGAACCTCAGTCTCATTCAATGAAACAAACGGATCAGGAATATCATCATTATTCATCAAATCAAGAAAATTACAACCTGGAACAACTGCACTTTTCCAAACACTGCTGTCGGTCTGTTTAAAAAGCCATTTTTCATTCAGCGTTTTTTTCATAATTCTCTCCTTAAAGCTAATTGTATTTATAGAATAACTTATTACTGCAATCCATGTCAAGATGATAAAAATAAGTCTTGCTGAAGCTGAGTTATCGTAATACAGCTTAAAGCAAGACTTATTGATTATTTATACCTTATTTACCTAGACCTTTTTCATCAAAATTGAAAATTGTTGAAAGAATTACCTCATAACCAGTCTTAATAGCTTCAGGAACAAGTCTGTCATAACTGTCTCTGCGGTTATGATAATAGTCTGCAGGAGCAGGATCCATAGCTGCAAGGCATGTTGCAGTAATTCCTGCCTGTGTAAATGCAGCCGCATCAGAAGAGCCGAAAAATACATTTGCAAATTTCAAATCATTATGACCTGCTTCAATTGCAGAATCCATAACCAGCTGACTGAACTCCTTGCTGTGCTGAACAGTTCCTGTCATATCTCTCTGATATACATTAAGATACTCTAAGTCAGTAAGTGTATCAACACAAAGAACGGCAGTTTCAACTCCACTGTTTACATACTCATCATAATGATCCTTAGCCCACTGCTTACATCCGCGAAGTCCTGCCTCTTCGCCGTCAGTAATCATTGCACAAACCTCAGTATTTTCAAAATCAACACCTGCCATGTCAAGCATACGCAATGCCGAAACAGCAGCATATGTGCCAGTAAGATTATCATTTGCACCGGGTGAAATAGTTTTAAAGTCAACAAACAGGAAAAGAGTCACCATCATAAGTGCTGTGAAGAAATGGAAGAAAAAGCTGTAGTCATTCATAAAGCTTCCAAATGCACCCATATCAACAAAATTAGCAACAATAGCAATTACCGAAAGAACAAAAGAAATAACTGCACCACCGATTGTTCCACCCATAAGAGTGAGCATCAACGGCGAATTTTTACCATAATAAATATGTCTCCACTCATATGCTGAATCAATATGTCCGCTTATGATAATTCTTCTTTTTACTTCGCCTGATGGTTTTCTTACACCAAGAAGATTGTGACCTTCAACCTTTTTGTAGAAAACATCCATAAACTGCTTGTAAAGCAGAAATTCCATAACGGTTATAAAAAGGCTTACTGCTACTACACCGCAAACAATGCACTGTGCAAGAAACATTGTAATAACACTTGAAAGTGCCAGTGCTCCGCAAATTACTACCGAAAGGAATATTGCCGCAGATACCAGCTTAGTCCACTGAAGGAACGCTTTTGGTGACATTTTATATGATTCAAAGGAAGTTTCGTCGCAAAAAGTATCCAGCTCCTTTTTTATATGCTTCTGAGCTGCGAAACAGTTTTCGTTACCCGACTCTCTCGGACCGTATTTTTTAATTACATTTGTAATCTCATGTACAGTATAATCAACATTTTCGTCAATTACCGCCTGTGGAAAATCTGCAAATTTCATTATTTTTCTCCTTTTGCTTTATAAATTTTATTGAGATTTGTTTCCATATAAGGATCTCCATAAAAAAATTGCTTTTGAATTTTTAATTTTTTCATTAATCCTTTAGGCATTGAAACAGCATCAACTGCATAATTGATGTTGAAATATTCAAAAAATTTCTTAAACCTGTCAAGCCTTAATAAAAAGTTGTTCCAGTCCTTATTTTTATCATCAGACCATGCAACCTCTGCAAGTGCCTGAATCCTTGGATAATAGTTTAACTCCAGCTTATCTCTGCTTTCAATCCACTCTGTCCAAAGTTCACCCTCAACACCTAAAACATTTTTTATATTCTCCTCATTTACACCAAATGATGCAGGCGAATATTTATATGTATCTTTAAGTGAATACTGAGCATATGTCATATCAAAATAAAATGACTGATGATTTGACATAATCATTTTTCCGCCGCTGTTAATATACTTTTCCGCTTTTCTGTCTCTTTTAGGCGTCCAGTACTGAGCAATAGCACTTTTATCCAGATTTTCAGCCGAAAGAATTTCATTCCAGCCGATCATCCTTTTACCCTTTGATTTCAGATGCTCAAGAACAATATTATTAAACCAGCCCTGCAAATCATCTTCACTTGCAATACCATTATTTTTCATTACATTCTGGCAGCAAGGGCATTTTTTCCATTCATCACGGGGTGCTTCGTCTCCTCCGATATGAAAATACGGTGCAGGGAAAAGCTCACTTACCTCGTCAATAACATCAAGAACAAACTGTCTTACTCTGTCTTTTCCAATGCAAAGTGTTCTGTTCCAATGTTTTTCCTTAAACAATTTTTCAGGAATAACACTTCCAAAATATCCGGGAACATGGTATTCAATCTCACGGCAGGCAAGCCACGGATAAGAAGCAATGGCGGCCGCAGAGTGAGCAGGAAAATCAATTTCCGGAACTACCATAATCCCTCTATCATTTGCATAAGAAACAATTTCCGCAATATCCTCCTGAGTATAATAACCATAGTGACTTACACACTCGATTTTTTGGCATCGCCATCCGCCAATATGAGTATACCCTCTTCTTGATCCGTATGCTGTCAAAAGAGGATATTTTTTAATTTCAATTCTCCAGCCCTGATCATCTGTCAAATGCCAATGAAAAACATTCAGCTTCATCATAAACATCATATCAAGAATATCTTTTACAACTTCTTTTCCGAAAAAATGACGTGCCTCATCAAGCTGAAGTCCTCTCCATTCAAATCTCGGTTTGTCATAAATCTCACAGCAGGGAACATTATTTTTACCAAGCTCATTTTCAGAAAGCTGTCTAACAGACTGAAGCGCGTAATAAGCACCAATTTCACCGCCTGCAAATATCTCAACTCCCTGTTTGTTTACATTTAACTTATACTCTTCATCAGGCATATCAGCCTTTTTAATAACTATGTCTGCATTTTTATCAACGGTTTCAACAAGCTTTAAATCAATTTCAGATTTAATTTTAACCTTGTCACTAAGCTGGAAGTATCCTACTCCCTGCTTCAAATCATATGGAACAGGAATTATTTGCATACTAATCTCCTTTTCGTATATAATGCACTATTCTAGCATAAACCAATTAAAAACTCAACTATTCTTAAGAATCTTAACAATATGTTAAATTTAGCCAAACGATAGTAATCTGAAAATGTCTCAAGCACAGTATTAAAGCAAATTTATAAAACTTTCGATGTTTCTAGCATATATATCCTAAAATTTTTTCTATATCATCAATAATAACCGTACCTGTTTGCTCTAATACATTTTCACACTGATGCCCTGCTGATATAAGTATACAGTCACATCCGACAGCAGATGCAACCTCGTAATCATGCACAGTATCACCTGCAAATAATACTTCATGTGCGTTAATATTGTTTTCACAAAAATATTTTTTTGCAATATCAACTTTGCTGACTGCATAATAATCATCAGCTCCCAATACCGCACTTAAGTATTGTACTATACCAAAACGTCTGATTTGTTTTTCAAGTCTTTCTTTTTCGCTGACAGAAATAACCAGCTGATTTATACCATTTTCGTTTAAAGCTTTCAGCGTTTTTTCGGCATTTTTAAATAAGCAACAGGATTTTTGCTTTTCATCGTATCGTTCAATATAAATTGCCGCCATCTCTTCAAAACTGTGCTTGTTCAAATCTATTCCTGCATTTTTGTAATATTCGACTACCGGAAAGCAAAAAATTTCTTTATACTTTTTTTCGTCTATGGTATGCTGATAATTCTTTACTTTAAGCATTTCATTAATTGTATCAATGCTGATTTTTATGTCATCAAACAGCGTACCGTTCCAGTCCCATATAACATATTTGTATTTCATAAGATAACCTCAAACTAAGTGTATAATTTATTATTCTTTCTTTTCATCGCTTTCATCAAAATACCCATCAGAACGATTTTTATTTACTCTGGATAAACCATAAAATGTAACAATCACACCTATGCTCATCATAGCAACTGCAGAATATATAAGTAAATTATTACTATCTGAAACCTCTGTGTCTGCCAAACTTTGATGCTTGTTTGATAATACGTTATCACTTATAACCTGATTCCAGTATTCTTCATCATTCGCGAAAGAAGAATCATTTTCCGTATAAGAGTGAGCATACTTTTCCGCATCGAATTTTGTTGAATGTGATGTACTGCTTTTTGCAGTTGTGTTACGCCTTTGACTAGGTACAAATTTTGTACTTTCATCAAATTTCTTTGTACTTTTACTATTTTCTTTTTTCTCGGTTTTATTTTTAGTTTCAGTTTTTTCAGCAAAGGATTTTTCAGCTGTAGTTTTAGCAGTCTTAGTTGTAGTTTCAAGTCTCATATCGAGATAAATATCATCAAGCAACTTATAGCTTCTTTTGTTCCCGCAGTAATAATCACACCTGATGCTGTTGAGCAGTTTTTTATAATCCTTATCCTTTAATTCAAAAGCAATAACAACCTTACCGCCTTTATTTCGGCAGCTTGTTGAATAAAAATCCGATATAACGTTAATCTTAGATTTCAGATTTTCTGCAGAGCTTGAATCCATACCATTTTCATCAACCTCAAAGCTTACACTTTCAATCTCATTGGATATGTGAAATTTAAAATATATTCTATCATCAACACCATCATTTATAGCATTGTCATGAAAGCTTATATAAAAATAAAAACAGCCCTCACGTTCATCAAGATAATATCTTGTTACTCCGCTAAGACCGTTATCATCATATGTTATCATATTTTCACAATTACTGAAATAAGTGCGTGAGGTAAGGCAATTCTCATCCAGAGCATAAGCACAAAATGGGAACCCTATTGATGCAGCTGCAATTACTAAAGCTAAAATTGACTGAATAAAGCTGATTATACGTTTATTCATACAATCACCTCAGTCTTTTCGACAAATTTTTCACAATTTAATTATAAATATTTCGTAAAAAATAGTCAATACTTTTTCCAATATTTAACAAATATCATGTCAAATACTACAATGAATGAAAAAGCAAGTCACCACATGTTTTTTAACAGACTATGAATATTGTAAATTTATTGATAAAAATAATATATTTTTCCTTATCTCTTCACAAATCAATACATTTGATATATAATACATACAAATTTCTATTTTATTTTCAGAGGTAAAATATGGATAACAACAGCAATAGTTTAGAGCACTTCATTAACGAGGCTCAATATAAATATGACACAAACCCTATATTTAAAAGAAGCGCAGACTATTATTCTGCTCTTATATCAAATAAAATTGACGATAAAACAATTATGTATGAGGCATTTTACGGAAGAGCCGTTACATGTAATCCCGGTGCATTGTTCCGCTATTTATTAAATGATCCGCGATTCAAGGATTTTACGCATATATGGGTAATTGAAGAAAGTGAATTCAGAGATTCTATCATTGAAGAATACAAGGATTATCCTAACGTTATATTTACAGATTACCTTACAGAAGAATATTTTAAATATCTTTCTACTGCAAAATACCTGATTAATAATTCAACATGGCATACCTCTTTTACAAAAAAAGAGGGACAAGTTCTGATTAATACATGGCATGGAATTCCGTTAAAGCATCTCGGATACGATATACCTAACGGCAGAATTAATGTGGCAAATATTGTTCGTAATTACATTATGACTGACTATATTATCAGCCCTGTTAAATTTACAACCGAAAATTTCAGAGATGCTAACAGACTTGACGGCATATTTGAGGGTAAAATTATTGAAACAGGTTATCCCCGAATCGACATGACATTAAATGCCGATAAAGAAAAAGCACAAAAAGAATTAAAAAGCTTTGGGGTTAATTATGATCCGAATAAAAAGCTTATATTGTACGCTCCGACTTGGAAAGGCATGCAGTTTAACAATCCGCACACCAGCACATATGAATATGATCAGTTTATTGAGGTTATGAATAAGCACATTGATACTGAAAAATATCAGGTTTTATTTAAACCCCATCAGATTATGTACAAAACACTGAAAGAGCACGGAATGCTTAAAGACTATTATATTCCTGCTGTTGTTGATACCAACAGACTTTTAGGCATAACAGATGTACTTATTTCAGATTATTCCAGCATATTTTTCGATTTTCTTACAACTGACAGACCTCTGTACTTCTATGTACCTGATTTAGAGGGCTACAAGGCTTCACGCGGACTTTATTTTCCGGCAGAGGATCTCCCCGGTCCTGCAACCTCCAGCCTTGAAGAACTGGCAGAATGGTGCAGTAATTTTGATAACTACAAAAACCAGTTCGACTATACCAAATATACAAAAGCTAAAGAAAAATTTGTTTCAAATGATGACGGAAATGTCTGCGAAAGAGTGGTAAACACTGTATTCTTTGGAGACGAGTCAAACACAATAAGCCTGAAAAATAACAAGAAAAAAATACTCTTCCATACAGATAAAATTCTTGCAAACGGCATAAGCATGTCCATGCTTAATCTGCTTAATGCACTTGACTGTGAAAAATATGATGTTACATTTTATGCTATCGGTACAAATAACGATGCTACACTGAATTATATCGACAGAATTCAGAAGAATATCCGCGTATTATACCGTAATTCCGAGGCTAACATCGATATTGAAACCTATGCTAAAAGAGCATACTGTGATAAAAACGGAATTGCAGATTCCGACAATGAATTATATCCTGCTGAATTTTACCGGTATGAATTCAAAAGATGCTTCGGCGATGTTAAGTTTGACTATATCATTGATTTCAGCGGATTTAACTCCTTCTGGGCAAATGTATATTTAAATTCTCCATGCGGTAAAAAATTCATTTGGATGCACAGCGTAATGCAGTCTGAATACAACAGAAAAGCAAAGGGTAAAGAAGTATTCAAAAGCCATCTGGATGTTATTTACCAGCTTTATGAAAAATATGACAAAATCGTAAGCTGTTCAAAAATCACAATGGAATATAACAGAAGAGATCTTGCCACAGAAAGCACATATGATAAATTCAAATATGTTTTCAATATGATTGATTATAACCGTGTATACGACTGCCTTGAAAACTACACTGATGCATCCATAGATAATGAAAGCTATTTTGTAGAAAACATTACTCATGGCTTGTCGAGTGCTATGACTGAACTTTCACTCATAAAAAAGCCTGACAAAGATTTTATTAATTTCGTAACTGTAGGCAGACTTTCAAACGAAAAAAACCATGAAAATCTTATTCTCGCATTTAAACGCATCAATAAAGAGAATAAAAATACAAAACTTTATCTCGTCGGCAACGGACCTAATCTTGAAACTACAAGATCACTTATAAAAAAGCACAAGCTGACTGATTGTGTTATTCTTACAGGTAATATGACTAATCCGTTCGCCTTTATGAAAGAATGTCACTGCTTCCTGTTGCCGTCTTTTTATGAAGGACAACCTATGGTCCTCCTTGAAGCAAGGATGTTGGGACTACCGATTATAGTATCGAATTTCGCCACCATTTCCGACAGTGTATTTCCTGACGGCCAGCTGGTTATAGAAATGGGAGAAGATGATATTTATAACGGACTTAAAGCATTTATTGACGGAAAAGTACCTAACAATTACAAATTTGATCCTGTAAAATACAATGAAAAATGTCTGGCTGAGTTTGAAAGCCTTTTAGACTAAAAGGAGGTAATAATATGACAGACAATTTCAGCTCAAACCGTATAGATTATCTTTCTTTTGAATACAATGAAGAAATAAAAGAAAATCCTTATTTAAATCAGTTTTCAAAACCAATAGATAGTAACTCTGTAATTCTTCTTACCAAAAATTATAAATCCGGACTTAATAATGTTACAGCAATCATAAAAAAATTAAAGCATAAGAAAAAAACTGTTTATGTAAGAGAATATTTTGCTGAAGATTTTAAAAAATACAGCTTTGTTAAGCCTGTAAAACCAAAAACAGATGAGTATTATGAGGCACTTGCCACCTCAAAGTACGTTTATACCGAAATTCCATTATTTGCAAATTTTGTTAAACGTGACGGTCAGTTTGTTTTCAATAATATTCCAAAACAAAAATCTGAATTTGAAAGCAGAATAAATCTTTATCTTACAAAACAAAAAAGCAGCTATTTTATTAACGACAATAATCCTGATAACGATTACAGCTTTAAGGATTTTCTTAAAATAGTTTCAAAGGATAAGCCTAAAGAAATAATAAAAGACTGCAGTAAAAAACAGCTATTGGTACTCTTTAATCCTAGTGATTATAAATTTTCACTTGATTATGTAATGAACATTATCTCTCAGCTTGATTTTAATAAATACAATCTTACTCTTTTAATAGATAATAAGTATATAAATCAATACAAGAATATACTTTCATCTTTCGATAAAAAAGTGAATATAATATTGAAAAAAGGAAGAATTCTCTGTACTCCTCAGATATACAGAAAAATGCTGTTTTTGCGCAAGGAGCATTCGTATATTGATGATTATTCAAACATAAATGAATTTCTTCCAAGCACTGAACTAAAATATGAATCGAAGCGTATTTTCGGTGATTTAAAATTTGATAAAGCCATCAATATAGGTCATGACACATTCTATTGGTGCAGACTTCTAAAATCAGTATGCAGCAACATTAATTATATCGACAATAAAGGATATTTATCTTCAAAGCCTGAATACAAAAAAGGCAAATATAAATTTCTTACAGATAATTACTCTGTCATTTTTGAAAATATTTTAATTAGATCAAGCGCAGAAGAGGCTGATAATAAGTTTGAAAGCGCACCACTGATTGATTATATCCCTCGAAAAAGTTTCGACAGCAATAATATTAAAAGAATATCTATCGGAAATATTGAAGGTCTTGTTATTCATTCATTAAATATAGATAATCTTGACACTTTAAACGCAGTAGTTATTTCTGCAGACTGCATTGGTTCTGATTACTTGCTTGCAAGCAACACTCAGCTTGCTGAAGATATTGCACATACAGCAAAACTGCTGTCAAAAGATAAGAATAAATTTATTATTTTTGATTTCTTTGATATTATGTCATCCGGACTGGAAATTGAGCTTAAAGCCGAAAATATCTTTGTAATAAAATCCTATTCAGGTTATATGGCGCTTCTGGATAATCTCGGCAACGGATATGTTATTGAAAATTGCCAAAACGGAATTTATTATGATGCTGTTGAGAGAAATAAACAGATATCATTATGCGATATCGATGGCAGCATAATAAAAACTATTGAAAGCAACAATGAATTTGTTTTAAATTTATAAAAATCAATAATTAAAGACTCCGAACAATTAATATCAAAAATTTAGAATACACAATTGCTAAATTTTTTCAATAGTAATTTTGAATACATTTCATACACTATACTTGCAAGAGAGAAATTTAGATATCAGCAAGAGCTGATAAATAAATTCTTCTTTTGCAAGTAAACAGAAAAAGAGGTGTATTCAAATGTCAAGCAATAAGAATGTAGTTCCAGAAGCTAAAGAGGCTCTCAACAGATTTAAGATGGAAGCCGCTGCTGACTGAGGCGTACAAGCACATCAAAAACTAAAATATTTATAAGCATTGCAGCTACATATCCGAAAAAACGCCGTAACTACACAAGTTACGGCGTTTTTTTAAATATAGAATAAAGTTTGATTTTTTATTTCTCACACCTCTCCAGTGTAAAGGATAGACTATAAACTTTTCAAATATTTTCGATATTAGTAAATGTATATATCGACAACCTTATCCCAAATATCTTTCAGATATTCATTCTCAATTTTAGAGTTATTCATAAAATCATCGACACTTTTGAAATCAACAGGTTTACAATAAAACCTACAGAAAGAGATAATTTTATTTCCATTATTATCTTTTCCATAAGTAACAGAATATTCATCACCTTTATATGTGAATTCAACTTCATTTCCAATGTCTATCCATTCTTTGAATTCTTCAAAATTATTCATATATTTCTCCATTCAACTTCAGCCTGTGTGATTATATCCATTAGTAAATCACCACTATTAAGTTTGAATTTCAAAAGTTCATCAATAGTTTTAAAACATCTTTCAGTTTCAGGTTTATAGGCTTCACTAATAGAAAATGTTTTTTCGTCATATTCTATTGTAAAGTATATTCCCTTCCATAATATAACTATTTCTTTACCATAAATAAGACTATCCTTGAAATCTTGTATACTTGTATAATTAGGATATTCAAGTATATGTTCGTTTTTAGTATACATTATAACTCCTTTTATTGATTTAAATTCAGGAATATTTCCGTCTGGATAATTAATTGGTCCACTTGGATTTGGAACTCCCTTGCTCCAATCAATATTGTGGTCGTGTGGAACAGTGTGTTTGTCCGGCCGATTATGATCTTAAAAATGGCGTTCTTTTTCAGCCCTTCCGTCTTTACCAATTTTTGTTAAACGCCTTTCTCCGTTTTTATCAACAGTTTCTTTAATCTCCCCAGGTTTTCCTAAAAATCTTTTAGCATCCTCGTTTTTTCGGATACCATGTTGGCTTGGGATTAGCAGAATTTTCACCGCTTGCCGAACCTCCGCCCTTATGTATCGGCTCAAATGTTGTTACAAATGTCTTTTTTACAAAAAATCCTTTGCTCAGATTATTTGTTTCGCTATAGTTAACCTCAATTACATCGCCTTTCATTTCTTCAAAAGGTTTACCATAGCAAATAATTTTACTTGGCTTAATCCTGTTCAGCATTTCATTATAACCAAGCATAAAATGTGATTTTTCTTTTTTGATTCCTATTGTTGAAACGGCAACAATGCTGCCTTTTTCAATTCCGTCAAAGCAGAAATTGAAGCTTGTCAAATAACCCCAGCGAACTGTCGGTATAACGCTGATTCCCTGCTCCTGAAGATAAGCACCAACCCACCTGTTTTTAAATGTACTGAATAATTGCAACGCAATCAGCATTTCCGTAAACATACTGAAATCGGGTGTCAAAACAGCCTTATACTGTTTCAGTGTTTCAATTTTCTTTTCAGGATTGTTGTATATACTCTCAAACCTGTAATCGTCAAGAAAGAAATGTACAATTTTTTCGTAATCATTACTTTGATTAATCTTATCATAACCGATTAGTTTTACATCTTCAAGACTTATTTCTTGTTTTTTTACATGAGGAAATTTAAACATTCCAACACTTTTAAATTGATTTCGCAGGAACAACGGATCATTCCTGTATTCATAGCTTGTAATTTTTATCATCTCCAATATCAAATTTTATCCCTTTAGGGATAAGCTCACAGATTAGAGATAATTTTGTATTTTGTCAAGTATTTCGAGCAAAATTTAATAAAATATAGTATCAACACACTATAAATTGTCTGTAACAAAGATAAAAGTCTGTTGCGACGGACAAAAGTTAGTTGCAATAGACTTTTATTGAATACTAAATCAAATTTGACGGAATGTAGCAGTTTATTCTGTCTATCGGGAACGGCTTTGGATACATACAAATTATTCCACCGTTTCCGATTTCAACAGTCGTTTTATCAAGAACATTATATTTTTTTATTTCTCGTTTATCGGGATTTGCAGACCTCTTTATTTCAAGTGGATGAACTTTGCCGTTTTCTTCAACGAACACATCAATTTCCTTTGCGTTGGAATCTCTGTAAAATGTGAGAATAGCACTTGATTTTGAATAAGCATAATTCTTTACAAGTTCCATAACAACATAGTTTTCATAAAAATGTCCGCCTGCGGCACCGTCACGAAGAGAGTCTCTCGTGAGCCATCTTGTAAGATAAGCACAAAGACCTGTGTCGCAAAAATACAATTTCGGTGTTTTAACAAGTCGTTGTAGTTCATTGTTTGAATACGGCTCAAGAAGATAAATGACATCCATATCCTGAAGAATAGATACCCATTTCCTTGCAGTCGGTACAGATACTGCTGCTGACTCAGCAAGCGTATTGTAATTGAGCAAATTACCAACAAGAGCAGCACAGGAACGCAGAAATCTTTTAAACGAATTTGTGTCGCTTATCCCCTCATCATTGACAGCATCTGCAATCAAATAGTTGTCGATATATGACTGATAGTAAACCTGCATTTGCTCGTTTGTTGCATTCTGAACATCTGCATATCCGCCACGCCATATATGTTCGTACACCGCATCAATATCATTTTCGGGTAAATGCTTTGCTCTTTCCTGCAAGCAATCCAAAGAAAAATCAAGCTCACTCGTGTGAAGAATTCCTGCCTTTTCTCTTTGAGAAAGACTATATAACTTTAATATGCCAAGTCTGCCTGCAAGTGACTCCTGCGATTTTTCCATAAGCTTTTTTCTTTGTGAGCCTGTCAACCAAAAACGACCTGTTTCATCGCTTTCATCACACATAATTTTTATGCGTTCAAGGAGTACAGGAGCTTTCTGAATCTCATCAATCAGGATAGGCGGTTTGTAAGTTTGGAAAAACAATACAGGATCACTGTTTGCAAGCTCTCTTGCAAAATCATCATCCATAGTTACATAAGTTCTGTTTTGCTCTTTTGCAAGATGCTTGAGCATTGTTGATTTGCCAACCTGCCTTGCACCTATAACAAGTATTGCCTTGAAAAAAGAATCCATTTCCATAAATTTTCTTTCAAGTTCTCGTTCAATATATTCCATAACACCAACTCCAAATTTATGATAATCGTAAACTACATATTCACATTATCATATTATCCCCAAAAAGTCAAGATATATTCACTATCAAAATCCGGTCATTATAGACGTGTTGTTTTTATCGCATTGATTATGATATAATATACACATATAAAAAATTGTCAAAGGTATAATAAAATGAAAGAAATAATTAATTTTTTAGAAACGAATTTTAACTTAGATAATTACGAATTACCGGAAGAATATAATTATTTTTGCCTTCCGTTATGTTTGATGGATGCCATATTTTCTATTGGTGCGAATTATAAGTCGACACAGAATGTTATTGACAGATTTTGCGATGTTAATAATTTGGAAATTTTTAAATCAAACACAACTGAAAATTATACAATAAAAGAATTTATCAATTACATAGAAAAAATTGGTATTCAGAGTTTTGCTGAAAATATTGTAAAGAATACCCAAAGAACATCATCAACCAATGGTATTCTTAAAGCAGAAGCTGTATTTGAATGTGCTAAAGTATTTGATAAAAATTCTATTCAAACGATTGACGATTTTAATTCTCTTTTAAATGCTGATATTGAAAAAGAATTTAAATCTGTTAAGGGTCAAGGAAGCGGCATAACATTTTCATATCTGAAAATATTATGTGGTGATGAAAAAGTAATAAAACCCGATAGACATATTATTAGATTTTTGAACGAATATGGATGTGATTGTGATGATGCTCAGAGTGTAATAAACTCAGTGGTTGATGAATTGTCAAAATCTCATAATAATATCAATGCAAGAAAAATTGATTATATTATTTGGAAGTATATGAGCAGTAAATAATTTTTAAACAAATATTTAAATTTAAGATGTGCCGTTTTTGGCACATCTTTTTTATTATCATCAAGTCATCACAAGGAGGTATGGAGTATGAAAATCAGTATTTATTCAAGAAGTGAAATTGAGAATTTAATTGATGAAGGTTTTCCGTCAAACACGGCTGTAATCAGCTTTTATGACCCTGCTGGTATTCGCAGTGATAATTTAAATCCTGTTGACTACAAGGGCAAAGCAGAAATGTTGTTTCAGGTTGCGGTTTATGATATTGATATAACTGTTTTAAAAGACTATGGCTTAACCTATGAAACCTATTTACCAGAGTCTGATAATATTGCAAAATTCATTAAAACTGCACACGATAAAGGACTTGATATTATTTGTCAATGTCAATACGGTCAAAGCCGCAGTGCCGCCTGTGCCGCTGCAATACAAGAGTATTACAATAAAAACGGAATTTCAGTTTTTGCCGATTACTGCTATTATCCAAATCAAGTTATTTATCACAAAATTTATGATGCTTTGAAGCAATAAAATTATAAAAGCGGACTAAATTCAAAAGCCGAATCGATTAATAATATATTAAGGAGGATTAGATATGGACAAAGAAAAGTATTTAGAAATATTAGATACTTTCATTCCGTCTGTTGAAATGCAGAAATATCTTGCTGATATAAAACTGAATAATAAACAGATTTCAAGTATAATCCTCGGTGCGCCTGTGTCGCTTGAAACGAAACTGAAATGGACAACCGACAATAAGCATAACGAAATCAAGCAGGCTCTTGATGCACTTAAACTGAATAATGACGAGCATTTTTATCTGTTTGACAATTGGTATGATGACGAATTTGGTTATGAAGAATTTCCAAACAGACCGTTTTATGATTTTAATTCTGTTTTAGAACACATCAGAGGTGAAATAGCTGAATGCTGGGAGTATTACGATGAAACAAACTGGTACACACTCAAAAAGATGGTTCAGTTCAAAAGCAAAACGAAACATAAAACTAATAGGTGCGTATATAAATACATATTGATAAAGGACGAAGTGTGCTATTTTACAAAATATTTTTATACAAACAATGCACTGCAAGCTCCTGATTACCGATTTAGCGAGTCAATAGATTTGAACCTGCCTGTGCCTTTTACAGTTGGCGACATTGTAAATATTGACTGCCGACCGTTTGCACCTGTGAAGCAAGTGGAAATTACAGAGATAGGAGATAATCATGACTGCTATTCCCTAGTGGCAGAATATTTTGACAAGAAGGATAAGAAATATAAAACATGTGCAGTTAAGAATTGCTTTATATTTTCTAACGGTTATCAACCTGATTTATCACCGCTTTACAGAATTTCAAAAGTAAATTAAAAGGAGAATTAAATGAAAAAACTTATAGATATTATTGAAAACAAAACGGAAGAGAAAGAATCCATTTCAACAGGATTTAAGCAGCTTGATAAGCTTACACAAGGTTTTAGAAAATCGGATTTGATTTACATTGGTGCCAGACCTGCAATGGGCAAAACAACCTTTGCAGCTAATCTTGCAGAAAACATAGCAGCAACAGGAAAGAAATGTGTTTTTTTCAGTTTAGACTTATCTGCTGAACATCTTGCAAAAAAATTCTCAACAATTAATTCTGATATAGAAATTTATATTGAAGACCAACCCGTAATAAAAGTATCAGAAATGAAACAAAAAGTAGTAAATTTAAAATATGTAGATTGTGTAATTATAGATGATTTTGGATTGATTACACCGGAAATAAAAAGGACTGCCAGAATGCAGGAAGGCCATGACATTTCAAGAGATCTTAAAAGAATGGTAAAAGAACTTAATATTCCTGTTATCTGCACTACAAGCTTACCAAGGCAGGTTGATGTGGATAAACACCGACCTACACTTTCATCTTTTTTGGTTTATATAGTTTAATACAAGATGCAAATATAATTATGTTTCTTTATAGGGATTCGTATTATTTTGATTCAATTGACGAAGATGATATTAATAATACAGAATTGATTATTGCAAAAAACTGTCATGGAGATATAGGTACTATTGAATTGGAATTTGATCGTGAAGCAATTCGTTTTACAGACAAAAATAATTTAATTATTGATGAGTATGAAATTTGTTATCCTTAATAAATCTAAAGCTAAACGGTTAAGTTATACTGATTGCTCAGATGATAAAGTAATTATTTCTATCCGCACACCCGGTGATGAAAAGGCTGAATTTAATTCAGGCAACAGCACGATTAAAGATATTCTTTATCTATCCTTTTATGATGTAAGCACCGAAACGCAGGATATTTTTAAAGGATATCCTGCAATGACTGATGATGACGCTGTTAAAATCAGAGATTTTGTACTGAAATGGAAAGACAGAGTTGATACAATATGGGTGCATTGTGATATGGGAATGTCCCGCAGTGCAGGCGTTGCAGCAGGTATACTTGAAGGCTTGGGGCAAGATAATTCAATTATACTCAATAGCAAAATGTATTTCCCCAATATGCTTTGCTATCGTAAAACACTAAATGCCTTTAAAACTGAATAAACTAAACAAGCATCGCACCATTCATTTGATGCGATGCTTACTTATAATACTATTACATTTCTGCTTGTTAAAATTTGTCTGATTCGCTCAAATATCTCACCCTTCTCTCCATGAAGAACAACTGTGTTTCCGTACGCCCTGATAAAATCAAGTTTGCTTTGCGTGAGAACAAAATTGCTTGGCTCAGCCAAAAATGATACAACATTTTTCAGCCCGATCTTTTTAGCTCTAAATACAAATTCTTTTTCCAAAGTTAATATAATACACTTTACACTTTTATCA
Organism: Bacteroides sp.; assembly: GCA_023665085.1. GTDB lineage: Bacteria > Bacillota > Clostridia > Oscillospirales > Acutalibacteraceae > Eubacterium_R. The sequence continues at coordinate 170,725 of JAMPEQ010000003.1, read as the reverse complement.
AAACTGAAGCCGAAGAATGTATCATAATTTTTATTGATTATATTACAATTAAAATACAGCAACCCTATGATATTAGCTTTATCATCGTACACCGGATAATATTTATATTCCGGTTGCTGTGCTATACCACTGTAATCAATTTCTTCATTCGTATAACCTAATTGTATCAAATAAGAATAGATGTCATTATCTTCTCTATTTTCGTTTTGATAAAATTCTGCATCTAAATTAAATATTTCATCATTAATTTTTCGTTTAACGATATCAAGCTGACACATTGCAGATTTTACATTGACACTGTAATTAAGCATTTCAGTATCACTCGGATTAATCTGCAGAGCATAGTTTATTCTGCCATATAAATTCAGCAGATACTCCTTGTAATAAACATCACCATTCGGACGAATATACTCAGTTAGATTTGCATGCAGTATATGAGATTTAACAGAATACTTTTGACAGTAATATACCTCCTGCCTGATCTTTTTTCTATAACCTTTAGGCAATTGCTGTTTTTCATTTACAACAACACCTGTTACAGTTTGCCTTTGACCTTGCTTAATCAGCTTGGTTTTCTTTTTATTTAATCTAAAACCTGATTTGTTCAGATTGATTTCAACAAAGTCTATAATTTCAGCCTTATCAAATTCACCTGAAAAGGTCATATCATCACTGTATCGTGTGTATACAATATTTCTTTCTCTGCAAAATTCTGCAACTATTTCATCAAATCCACGCATTATAATATTTGAAATAGCAGGTGAAGTTGATGCACCCTGTGGCAGCCGTCCTTTATAACAGCACAGTGTTGCAAGCGTTGTTGAAATAAAATAATCATAGCCTTGATTTATAAACATTGCCTGCACGAATTTGTATAGAATGCTACCGAAAAAATTTTTTATATCAAGTTTTAAAATCATAGGCTTGCCTGTATGAACAGCAGTGGAATATCTTAAAGAAGAACCTTTTTGATATGCTGTTGCATAAGTCGATACAGGAATTTTGGCTAATATGTTTTTATATATGGCTTTTTGATATTTTTTTATAAGTAAATCGGGTTTGTTTATCTCTCTTTTTTTGCCGTTAGACTTGGTTACATATGCAGTTTGGTAAGCTTCATTTATATTGTGTGTTAAATAATACAGCACATTTATTTCATATTCTTTTTCATGAATGTCTTTTATTTTCGGGAATAAAATTGATATGAGTTGATACAGAGAGTCAAAATTGGATTTCTTTAAATTAATAAAAGATAACAATTCTTTAACTCCACCAATTTCATCAATAAAGCCTATTTCATTTGCATCAAGTGAAAATTCATCTTTGTTATTAATCATAATGAAAGGTGTCGGCGGCACTTAATGTTATGCTGTGAAATTTCAACGAAATTTCAATGGAGTCGCAAATATAATTATTTTTATTTAGCAGCAGCGACTCGCTCCTGCCTTAAGCAATTAACTACAAATTACTTAAATCTGCTACCGCCGACTTATCTCCTTTGATTACACTATATCACACTAGGTGGCACAAAAAAGCCACATCATACGATGCGGCAAAAATTTAATTATGAAATTCTTTGAAATCAAGACTTTTTCAATCGGATAACCATGCAGATCTGATATTACATAAGTCATAAATTTTACTTTCTAAGGAAATCACTGTAAACCTCTTTTAAAAATTCACATTTCTTTTCATTTCTATCATCAATAAATTTCATATTATATTTATAATTGCTAAGAAAGGTGTTCACACAAATAAGCGATTTAGCATCAGTATTATAAGCATCAATTTTATTTTGAAAATCTATTTCTCTACGATTGTTCTTGTTGTTTTCTTTTTCAATCAACTCTTTTGTTTTTGCTCCAAGAGTTTTATTAATACTGCTTGAAAGATACATTAAATTACCAATAGAATTTACATCTGTTTTATTTTCATATAATGAACGGCTAAGTATATGTTCTATATCCAAATCCCATTTTTTTCTTTTTCCTGAATTAAAGTATGTCCTATAGAATATATCTTTTTTTATTTGAAAAACATTAGTTTTATTAGCATCGTTTATATAACTAAGAATTATTAATAAGTGGGGTTTATTACAATCTATAACATTTCCTTCATGAGTGAGGAGTTTATTGAAATCATCAAAGTTGCTCCAACTATTATTTCTTATATCATCTTTTAGAATACAAGAAACATTTTCAAGTAAATTGTCAATATTTCGATTTGTAAATAATGCTTCTCCAACCTTGAAAAAAACATGATTTATTATTTTAGAGTATAAAAATCTGTAGATTGAACAGTATTTCCATAAAAGGTCAGTTATTTTATCAGCGGTCTCTACTGCTTTATCAATTTTTTTGTTATTTTTATATTGTATATATATTAAATAATAATATATATTTTTTAATTTAGAATAACCACTTTCTATAATAAAATTTCTTGCACAACAGCAGATAATATTCATACTTTCAGATGTTTCTTGATCTCTTTTATAAATGAAATTTTGGACTTTGTTTATACATTCAGCTATATCGCAAAAAGTATTTAAATTAAGTTCAGGTTTTATTTTATTCTCATTATTTTCAAAATATCGTTCAAAGAATGCTGCATTGCTTTCTCTCATATCCGATGCGTACGAATTTTTTTCTGTTTGACTTATAAGATAAAAACGATATGTGTCAAGTAAATCATCTTCTTCCAAACAATAAACAGATGAAGTTGGTTCTTTCAAATTATTTATTGGAGAAATTACTGCTGAATATGCTTTATTGATTCTATTAAAACAATCAAAACCATTTTCTTGATTTAAGTATTTAGAAAATTTAATTTTGAATATATCCTTAACATCAAGATTTAATCCTGTTGTGTTCAATGAATTAAACACCTGCAGAGTATCTTTAATAGGAGAATTATTCGCTAAAGTTATCGAAGCAAAAACAATATGTTCATCAAGATATTTTACAAATGATTTTTCATCTGTCTTCACATCGTTCAGAAAGTTATTGATATACCTTTTTATATAGTCAAAATTCTTATAGTATAACGTGTTTTTGTCACTCACCAAATCATTCAAGCTTTTATTGAATCCATATATTTCATTTCTGTACTTAAATTCAATTGTACTATGCAGCGCTTTTTTCAACAGATAAAATGTAGTTATTCTTTGATGACCATCAATAACTTCCAATTCTCCATTCTCATTAATTGTAAGTTGCATTGTGCTAACCAAATATACATTTTCCGTGCCTTTATTTGAATTATAAAATTCTGTTATATCGTTAAGTAAGCTTTCGATTTGCTTATCGCTCCATTCATATGGGCGCTGATAAGCAGGGACAACATAACTTTTTTTATTTGAAAAAAGTTGTTCAAGTTTTATAATTTCTGTTTTAATGCTGTTAAATTTCATAGTGAATTTCCCATTACTGATTTTGTTTTATTCTAACACATTTCTTCCAACTTCTCAAGAATCTTAACCATTGCAAGAGTGTCGAGGCGGCAGTAGGCAAGAAGATTTTTACGGATTGTTTCAATCTCCTCAGGTGTATGGTATTCAAGCTCTGCAAAGGCTGTCATTGCCTCACTGCCGTTATGTATTCCATCAAGATTATGATAATTAAGCTCGGGATCATCAGGACAGAGTGCAGGCAGAACATATTTGATTGAATATGAGCCATACAAATCGGCACTGTAATAATATTTCTTCTGAAACGGCACCATTAAATCCTTGATGCTATCGTGAATATTCATCAGGTGTTCGGATAAATCAGGATAGGTTTCAGCCAGATTTTTGATAACCATTTTTTCAAATTTCATATTGTATGCAAGTGTGCAGACATCAAGTGGAATGTCATTGCAAAGCTGTTCGGCAAGTGCTCGCCTTGGGTCTGTTCCCTCTTTACCTAAAAATTCATAATGTTCAAGCTGTGCATCTTTACTTTGTATTGCATGGAGGGAATACTGAAAAGGCACTTGCGTATATGGTGAAATGCCGTCATATTTCGGCACTGCCTGCTGATAGGTTTCAAAATCAAGGAAGTAGAGCGGATATGTAAATTCATCAATACACTCTTTGATTTTCTTTTTATTCACAATCGGCTCCGATTCATAGTAATGCGTTTCTACCTGCAGCATCTGCTTTTTGCTTAGTTTTGGTTTACAGTTGATTATATCGTCAAAGCTGACAATATCATTGTGATAGAGTTCATACTTTTTCCTTTTGCCAAGACCGTGAATATCAAAAACAGATGGTGTCGGCAAATGCATACCACAGTAGTTTTTATATACACATTCATAAGGACTGTCACAGTAAATATCAATATCCTTTTCGGGCTCAAAATCATCAGCCATTGCCATATATCTTCTGATACCGTCGATATTATATTTAACCATTCCCTGCCTTGATAAAACAGTTTTAGTGTAATCCTCAATCGTGAAAAGTTTTGCCAGTTCAAGCTCGCCGTACCGCACATAGTTACTGTTGATATGCATATTGTAAACGCCTGTGATATTCAGCCCTGCACCACGCAAAACATAATACTGAAATGCCATATCGTTAATATACACATCAGTGGTATGTGTTGAGCTTTTAACCTCAATAATATCCCAGCCATACGGATTTTTGTGCAGAATATCAACACTGCAGAAAAGATTATCAAACATAAAGCTTGCCTCTGCAATGTTCTTTGCACCGCTATCTACTAACTTTTCTGTATCGGCAATCATTTGTTCCTTGTTAAAGCTGAAATCAACAAGAGAGTAGTTGCCGAAATATTGACGGGCAAGGTCACCGACTTCGTTACCTGTTTCAAAAATGTTATCTAAATTTGTATCCGCTGCTCTGTCAGGCTTAAACATATCCATCCAAAGCATTTTTGGGCATTGCAGTGCTCTTATATATTGTGATTTACTCAGTGTCATAGATTTGTCCTATAATTCATTTATTATTTTTCAGGGGGGTGTGTTCATATTATTTCCCGTTAACCATGTTGCTTCTATAAGCACAAAGTTTTTCTTTTTCCTTTAAAAATGTGGCATCATTTGGGTTGATTTGCAGCACATAATTTATTTTGCCTAAAAGATAATTGACATATTTTTCATCAAGTGTGCTATCGCCATCTATATAATCAATATAGTTATTTCTTAAAATGACATTACTTGCACCAAATTTATGCAAATAATAAAGTTCTTGCCTTAGTGTTTTTCTGTAATCTGCAGATACCTGAATTTTCTGATTTACAACAATGCCGGTAACATTCTGCTGATGAGTATATTTAACAAAATGTGTTTTTCTGCTGTTCAATTCAAATCCGTTTTTCTGAAGTTCTTTTTTGATTTTATAATATGCTGCATTTAAGTTAGAATTGGATGATAATGTTATATCATCACAATATCTGGTATATGAAATAGCGTTATTTAAACAATATTTCTCAATTTTATCATCAAAATTCAGCATAATTATATTTGAAATGGCTGGAGAGGTTGGTGCACCCTAAACTAGTTTATCTTTGTAACAGCATAATTCAGCAAAAAGCTTTGCGTATTGATCAGGAAAATGTGCTGAGAACATTTTATACACTCTACCAAAAGCGATACTGCCGAAAAAATCCTTAATATCCAGTTTTAATAAAAACTTTTTGTTTAGATGAGGCTGTGCATTTGATAGAAGATTTGAATCCTTATGATATGCTGTTGCACATTTTTGATATTTTATATTCTAATAAAAATTCATTAAGAATCACTCTTTGCATATATTTCAATTTTTCATCAGGAATATACAAAGTTCTTATTTTCCCGTTTTTCTTGGGAATAAAGGATTTTTTATAGTATTTTGAAACATTATTAGAAACATAATAAATTTCTTTTTCACGCATATCGAAAATTTTTTCAATTGAAAAATCATTCATAATTCATTATCCTCTAAAAAAATACAGCTATGATACATTCGATAAAACATAAGTTGAGGTGAATTCTGAATTGTGTCAGCAATTTTCTATTCAGCGAAACTTTTGTTTATTTGTTGTATTTAGTTAAAATATTATGAACAGCGACTCGCTGCCCAACCTTAAAACATTTAAGGTAATCGCTATCATAGCTGTATTTTATTACTTATATTGCTCTACTGCTTTTTGTATATCACTTTTGATATCATCAACAAGGCTTTTGGGTTCAATAACTTTAATCTGCAGGGCGTACAGCAACGCCCAAAACCGCATATCGCGTTCATTGACAGTTACGGTTACTGTAACCTTGTCTTCTGTTTCATCAGAAAAGATTACATCCTCACCGAAATAATCTATAATATCACCGATGATATATTTTTCTGCAATAAACTTTGTTCTTACGCTTTTGCCTGCGAACATATAGATATGCTCTTTCATATGCTTTGCAAGGTCAAAACCATGCTCTGCACCTTTGACTTCACGCTTAGGCTTTGCAGGGGTGTCCAGCAGTTTAATATCCATAATTCTGTCAACACGATAGTTTGACAAATCATCGTATTTATCATAATTGCAAACAAGATAATATCTGCCGTTTGTAGCAACAATCTGATATGGGTTGATGATATATTCCCTTGGCTTGCCGCTGCTGTTCTGTCGTTTATGCAGTCTTTTATCTGTGCCGTATTCACCATAATGAAAACAGACCTGCTGTTCCTTGCTGATTGCCTCGTCAAGAATATCAATGGTGTAAAATAACTGTTTATTTGCAGGCCTGTTTTGCGGCAATGTGCAGATATGCTTTACTTTAGATTCAAAGTATTTATTTGAAAGTCCTTCTAATTTTTCAATCAGTTCCTTGCACTGACTGTACGGAATATGATTTGAAAACAGCAGACTATCGATGAGCAACCTGAGTTCTGCGTCAGAAAAATCACGGTCCAAATAGAAATCAGATAGGATATAGCTTTCCTCAAGCTCGCCTGTCTTTTTATTCGGCACCATACGGATTGACTCGCTGTATTCAATCGGATAACCAAATTCCAGCAGATTTGACAAATTGCGTTTAACTGACTTTCTGTCAATCGTCATATTGTATTCATCCTTCAGAATTTCAGCAATTTCCTTTTGTGACAGCCTGTGGTCTTCATCTGTATATCTTTTAAGAATATCAAGAATGTTAATAATCGTGTTTTTCTTGTTTGCCATATCGCTCACCTCAAAGTTATTTTACAACTTTTAAGAGTATTATACAATAGCTTATGGGCTAAAATTTACTCATAAAATCATTTTGAACTGCTTATAATTTGTTCAAGTGCTTCGAAAGCTGCTGCTTTTGCAGTCTCACGGCTTTCAAAAATTTCAACGCAAAATTTATTATCTATTGAATACTTCCAAATTCCGTCTGATTTTCTGCAATATAACACGACAATATGGTCTTTGATTTTTATATAAGTGTTTCCATTTCTTGAGGTTTTCCACTTGCGATTCAAAAATTTTTCTTTGCGCTGTGATTTATTTTTCATATCACGTTCACGCTGTTTTGCCGCATCAATATTGCCTTCCATCTTACCTGCACAGATGCATCCAGCATCCACATTTCCCCAGTCTTTATGATACATATGGTGAACATATCTGATTATCTGATAACCACACATCTGACAAATTCCGACAGGTTCACCTAAATCTGTAACACCTTGACATATCCAGCCTGTTTTAGGTACATCGTCACGCTTCCATAAATTTTCACTGTCTGCAAGCTGTTTCTTTAATGCCAAATTATCGGGTATTTCTCTACTGTTTTCACTATTTGTTTTTTGTTCTTTTAAAACAGGAATATTGAATTTTTCTTCGGATATAAAATCATTGAAATTATTTTTGTTTCCACTGTCACTTTCAATAGTGTTTTTTTCTTTTAAATCAAGCTGTGGTTCAGACTGTTCAGGAGTATTATCTTCTACACGATTTTGATTAGTATATCTTTGCACAATTCTGTTTTGAAAATCCTCAGTAAAATATCTGCTGACAATACTTCTTGGCTGTTCAAGATTATCAAATTTTACGAGATAACTAAGCCCATCATCCTGAACATCAATGATTTTACCTTTCCCGAAAATATGATGTTCAACTTCTTCGTTTGTATTTTTTACAGGAACAGTTGAATTTTGTATATCACTTTTTGCAATATATTGCTTTTGTTCCTCATTTAAGGTGTTTGAGATTTTTCCTACTCGCTCATAATTTTGAACACCAATTTCATCCAGAAATCTTGACGGCAGTTTTTTTATACCATTTTGAGAATACCCCTCAGAATCCATTAAAAATAATCTTTTCATTGCTCTGGTTATTGCAACATAGCAAAGCCTGCGTTCTTCCTCAAGCCCAGCCTCTTTTCTTTCTTCAATTGTCTTTGATGACGGAATATTCCCTCTGTAAATCCGACAATAAATACAACCGGAAATTCAAGTCCTTTTGCAGAATGAATGGTCATCAGTTTAACTGCCTCTCGTGATGTTTCTTCACTTTCATTTGACTGAAGTGAAATTTGCTGTAAAAACTCCTCAAGACTTAAATCTTCACCAAAGTTCTTTTCAAATTCATCTGCAATGCGTTTGAATTCCATGAGATTATCAAGTCGCTCTTCATCACCGAGATTTCGGATATAATCCTCGTATCCCGATTCATTGCACACCATATTTACAAGCTCGGTGATACGCATATTCTTTTTACTGTTTCTTATTTTTTCAACAAAATTAACAAGCTTATTTACACTGCTGCCTTTGAACATATTACGATCTAAACAGTCTTTAAGAATGTCATAGAGAGCAGTTTGGTTATTAGAATCTGTGTTATAAAATTCATCTTCCTGCAAATTCTCTAAATTTGCCATTTTGACTCGTCCGAATTTTCTTCGGGGTTTGTTGACGATACGCTTAAAAGAGAGGTCGTCATTAAAAGCAATCAATCTTAAATATGCAATGATGTCGAGCACTTCCATGCGCTGATAAAACTTTACACCGCCATAAATCTCATAAGGAATATTACTCTCGACCAATTTCTTTTCTATCAGTCTTGAAAGAAAAGAAGAACGATATAAAATGGCAATATCCGAATAACTGTAATTTTCGTTTTTGCAAACAAATTTAATATTGCCAACAATTCTTTTCATTTCCTCGTCATCATTTTTAGAATGAAAGTGAACAACATTTTGTCCGTTTTCCGACAAGGTATATAAATCTTTTTCCAATCTGATTTTGTTTTTCTCAATAATCGTGTTAGCGCAAGTAAGTATTTGCGGTGTTGAACGATAATTACGATTTAAAAATATCGTTTTGGTAGGAATATGCCCCTTATCAAAATCAACTAAAAGCTCAACCTTTGAGCCACGCCATTCATAAATGTTCTGGTCAGGATCACCTACAATCATAAGATTTTTATGCTTTCCAGATAAAATATCTACAAGTTTCATTTCTCTTGCTGAACTGTCCTGAAATTCGTCAACCTGAATGTAATTCAGCCGATTCTGCCACTTATTTCTGATTTTCTCATCAGTGGTAAGAAGATAAAGAGCAAAACTTAATAAATCGTGAAAGTCCAGTGCATAGATTGCTTTTTGCCTTTGCAAATATTCTTCTATTATTTTGCTGTTTAAATCTGTTATATCATCTATTATCTGCAAGTTTTCAGATGTACACATTTTAGAAACATATGCAATATCAGACTTAAACTCTCCGATTTTTTTCAATATATCCCCAAAACTTGCATGATCAAGCTTAAGTTCATATTTTCGATAAATTTCACTTAATATATTACGTTGCTGTGATGTGTCAATAATCTGAAAATTTTTGGTGAGGAATAATTTTTCAGGGCTTTCTCTGAGCAATCTTGCACAAAATCCGTGATAAGTGCATATAAGCGTTGTATCATAGCCATCACCAATGATATTGCGAATGCGCTTTTTCATTTCTGCGGCAGCTTTATTTGTGAATGTAACACATAAAATATTTTTAGGATCTATTCCATAGTCTTTGACAATATATGCATAACGACTGACAAGCAGTTTTGTTTTACCGCTTCCTGCACCTGCAATGACACGCACATATCCTTCAGTATCTACAACTGCCTCATACTGTTTTTCGTTCAACTCATTGATATAATCCATAGCAACCACCCAATTAAATATAGTTTGGCTATATTATCTCATACGCTATGTACTATTTATGGTACATAGACCGATAAAATATATTGTTTACACCTGAACCAACCATTAATTCTCCCAGCTGATGCAATTGAGTACTCCACCATCTTTTGCAATTTCATTGATATTGACAGGGACAATTGTTTTATTGAAAATATGTTTTGCTGTATTAATGGCTTTGCTGTCCATATCAACATCGAATACAGGCAAAAATAGAGCTTCTTTTGTTTCAAGGTAATTGATATAACATCCCACTGCATTGTTTTTAGATGAGCCGAAATATGAAAAAGGAATTGTATTGATTCCACATTCTTTGAGCTTTTTTGCTATTCTTTGCTCAAGTCCGTTTTTATATGGCGTATCATTTACGATCACAGTGCATTCATCTACAAATCTCACCATACCATCAGCGTGACCTGTCATATCACTTTTCAGGGACGGAACAATAATTATCTGTGTTTCTAACAGCTGTTCAAGCTCTTGCAGTAACTCTGTTTTGTTTTTATTTTCGTTTTCTTCAAAAATACGATCACTCATGATTGCTGTTTGTTTTGATGGCGAGAATACTACATTTCCACCATCAAGATTAATATTGGAATAGATTAGATTGGGCAAAGACAGCTTATCATTGATATCAAGCTTAAAATAAGTTTGTAAATGTTTATATTTTTCCAAATAGTTTGGCTCGTAACGGAAGGATACATATTTACCAGACTTCGTTTTTATCGGCATAAAATCTCGCAACCAAATATCTCGGGTGCCATCTAACAAGCAAAAATCCACATTATGACAAGACAGAGCGGCAAATAGCCGCTCCGCTGCAGGTTTGTATTCGTTGATTGTTTTTAAAAGTGATGAAAAGTAAAGCATATTAGTTGACTTCTCTTTCTTTAATAATTTCGCTCAAATACTTATTTATCTCATTAAAACCATTGTAACCTAAAACTTGATGTATCCATTCAGCATTGTTCTTTTCAGAATGATCATATAAATAATTTGCTATTGTCCATAGCTTTCCATATCCGGTTTCAAAATCATATTGTGAAGAAGAGCACTCTTCTAATTCAATTAAAGAAGAAATCACTAACTTACTATAATACTCTTGTTTCGGTTTATCGAAACCTTTTCGCTCCGCAATTTTTAATCCTTTTCTTACAGTTCTAAATACGATAGTATCCTTTGCCGATTCCTTTTTATATAAAACAACATCATCGTAATTATTTTGAATTCCGTGTTCTTTAAGAATTTTTGCTACTCCATATTGTTTTAAAAACGGATATGCTACCTCGTTATCAATTAAAATTCGTGAGTTCTTTATCAAAAAGGAAAATGCATATTCATCTTTATTAGATAAAACAATATCTACTCCAGAAAACCCTTTGTGTATATATAATTTTCCAAAACGATTTCGTTGATGTGGTCCGTATTCACCATTTTCCGAATGAATAAACTTATCTTCAAAAACATTTGGTATAAATAAATAAGGCTCCACCCGTAAAGGTTCAATAATTATATTATCCACCCTTATTTCGTATTTTGTAAGTAATTCAGAACCTATTTTCAGTAACATTTTTTGAATTTCGTCCTTATCGTCTTTATTAATTAATGTTTCCAATTTTTCTATTAACTTATCCATTTTAATAATCTCCTTTTCTTTGTTTTTCAACATTATACCACACATTATAATAAAACCTTGTATATTAATCATATTTATTAATAATTCGGTTTTGGCGAGTGTTTAATCTTATTATAGCACAAATTTTTCTTTGACCCTGCAGATAACAAAATTATCGTTTAAATCAATGTTTTCTATTCCTATTAGGAAAACAATCCTCCATCCACTTAACAGATTCATCTTCGGTAATTTTACCATCTATACATTCATCACGCTTGGCTACAGCTTGATACTTCCACTTCTTGAAATCATCTTCAAGTATGGTATGAACTTTTACTCTTGCAGAATATCTTTTATAATACTTGTTATAGATTTTAATAGCCGGAATATCTTCTGTTTTCTGTTTATACTTTTCCATTGCCATAATATCCTGGCAGTTTTTAGTTTCGCCCTCTGCAATTCTGTCACAGTAATTCGTATCGTAATTGCCTTTCATAATGAAATACCTTCCGCAGCGTTTGCATTTTCTGAAGCGGATATCCCGCTCAAGCATTTTTGTAAATTCAAGTTCAAGCATATCACGAATGCTGCTGACTTGGTAACTAACACTAACTGATTTATGATTTTGAATAATGTCAATCAATTCAGATTCTTCAATACCAAATTTATTTGATAATTCTTGTAAGTCCTCATTTTCTATATCTATCACATCATCTGCAATTGATAAAGAAAACTCTTCTTTTCTGTTAATTTCTAATGGTAATTCTTTTAATTCTATATAAATAAAAAATCGTTCTGCAGGTGTAAGTTTTCCTAAATCACTCGTACAGACTTCTTCATCAAAACAAAACTCTATGAGTTCTAAATATTCTTTCTGCAGTGTCTTTAAGTATCCGAAATACAAATTAAATGCAAGTTGGTAATCGTCCTTATCATAATTCATAAACACAGGTGGACAGATTGATGAATACAATGATGAGTAATTTATTCCTTTTGCCATATAACATGTATGTTTATAATTCAAATATTTAATTGCATCTTCATGCTCCTTGCTTTTAATTTTTCTTGGAGGTTTCTTTTTATTCCTGTTCGGAAACAAATCACCAAAATCTGCCTCAAGTAAATCTCTGAAGGATAAATAGAAATTAATAGCCATGTAAAATGGCTGATCAAAATTCGCATATATAAAATCAAGAATACCTTCACCAACAGACATTTCAATTCTGCATCCGCTGAGCACATTGTTCAGTGGTATTTTTTTATCTCTGCAATCGAATTTTTGAATTTTGTATTTTGAACTTAACTTATTAAAATCCATATCATTTTGAGCAATATCTCTCAAAATAACATCTTCATCATCGTCATTAACATATCCTGCAAAATCATCTTCTTTGCTGTAATCTACTGTGATATAAAATGTTTTCTTGTTATCAACTGAATACGAAACTTTATTATCAAAATAGTTATATTCAATAAACTCATTGTTCTTCCTTAAATTATCGTAATGCTCCTCTGCCGAAGGTTTATATTCTGAATAATCTTTTTTCATAATTGCTCCTTTTTTGGAAAATGTAAATCTGTTTAGTTTTTGACAATTAACATCGCTCTAATAAACATTCCACAAAACTATTGCCATACTGTCAATCACTTGTTAAAATCACAAGCGTGATTACAAAATTATTTTAATCTTAAAAATTGAATAAAGAGAGAATGGTATATGATTTGCGATGACCTTAAATGAGAGCAAAGATACATCGTGGTGAAACTCCGGGATAGGATAATTACATTCTGAATGGTTTTATGTGTGACCGAGGTAGTCACGTAGCGAACGGTAATAAATAAAACAAGTTATAAACCCTGTGTGACGATATAACGAGCTTTTATTATGTTGTAAGCACCGTGTACCAACTAAAAATTAAAACCGATTGTAGTGGGATTTTGGAACAAAAAAGCAGGGTTTCTTCTCCAAAATTCAGTGCTTTGTCAATTCAGTTTTGTAGTTGGAATTTATAAAAAATAGGAAGTGATAATGATATGATTTAATTGTATTTTCTGTATTAATCCCAGACTTTGTCTGGGGCAATGCAGAGCGTCCGGAAGTCCGGACACCCAATGAATTGGGCGTAGCCTAAACCCACTATATTCTTGGAGGTAAAAGAAATTGAGAAAAGGCTCGCTCACGGTCAGAAATCTGATGGCTATGAGGAGTATGAAGATTATTACAATAGTGGAATAAGTATGTTAAGTATGTAAAAAAAGTCCTGCCGAACAATCGGCAGGCAGAAAGGATTTATATGAAAACAACAATTAAAACAAATGCATTATATACTGCAATAAATAACTAAAGGATAGGAGCGTGATATAGAAAACAAATATATAAGATGTGGTAAATATGCCACAAAACAAAAACATAATTTCAAATGGCAGTGACAATACTAATGTCGGAGGTGCTGAAGTGGAAAACATTTCAACTGACTACAGGCAAACCACTGCTTACGACTTCGACAACAGCCATTACGAAATTGTCAGAATTTTCAGTAAAAGCAGGGAGCTGAACACAATCATTGAGGAAAGTATTTCCTTATCAGAGGAGGTTGATTCTAATTGATATTAACTTCTTTTTATGGTATAATTTGTGTTGGATATTGTGGCGCAGTGCTTCAAAGGAGAGAACAAAATGTTTACTAATTTGAAGCTTGCAGACGCATATTACAGACTTTCCGTTGAGGAGGCAAATGAGGGCGAATCAACGAGTATTACAAACCAAAGGAGCATTGTAAGACAGTATTGCGAGGATAACGGAATCACTATCGTAAATGAGTTTATTGATGACGGCTTTTCGGGTTCTAATTTCAACAGACCTGCTTTTACCAAAATGATAGCACATCTCGAACAAGGTCACGCTAATATGGTAATAACAAAAGACCTGTCACGACTCGGAAGGGATATGACGGAATCAAGTTTTTATGCTGAAACTTATTTTCCCGAACACCGAATCCATTACATTGCAATCAGTGATAACTTCGATTCAAACGAGGTTAATATTATGGCTCCGTTCCAGTTTGCGATGAATGATGTCTACCTTCGTGATACCTCAAGGAAAATCAAACAGGTTTTCAACCAAAAAATGAAAAAAGGCGAATACTGTGTATGCCCTCCATTCGGGTATATGAAAAATCCCAAGGATGAGAGCAAACTTATTCCCGATCCTATGACTGCACCAATCGTACAAAGAATATTTGAACTCGCAGAAAACGGCAAATCTGCCCACGCAATCGCAAATATTCTGACTGATGAAGGTGTAATCACTCCGCTGAAATACAGAGTGCTTTACAGAGATACCTTCACAGAAAAAGGTGCGGCAAGGGCGGTTGATGAGTGGAATCACATAACGGTCAAGCGTATTCTGAAAAATCAGGTTTATCTCGGACACACTCTGCTTGGCAAAACAAAAAAGGCAAGCCTTAAATCAAAAAAGAAAATTGAATTGCCCGAGGAAAGATGGTTCATAACCGAGAACACGCATCAGCCTCTTGTAACGCAAAGTCAATTTGATAAGGCTGCGCTTTATATGGGAATGAATACAAAAGACTGGCAAAAACACGACAGATGCAGAACAAGTATTTTTAACGGTATAACATTCTGTGCAAACTGTGGCGGAGCAATGTGTTCATCAGGTTCGGTATATAAAGGCGAACGAGAAAAATATTGGTATCTTAGTTGTCTTAACATACCGAAACGTTCCAAAAATCATTGCGAGCATGGTGCAAGGATTAAATATTCTGATTTGGTTGAAATCGTCAAGGCAGAACTTAACGAACTGATTAAATTAAGTGATGCAGAAATTGAGCAGATTACAAAAAATGCTCTTGAAAAATCAGGGAATGTCAATGTTTATCAAAATGCCACAGACAACAAAAAGGCAATAGAAAAAAGGCTCAAAGCAATTGATGAAATTGTAATCAAGCTATATGGTGACAATGCATCGGGTACTATCTCTGACGATATGCTGACGAATATGGTTTCAAAGCTTTCAAAGGAAGCAGATGACTTGAAAAAACAGCTTTACAAAATTGAAACTGAGCAATCAACAGGAAATAAGGTTAGAGATGATTATAAAAAATTTTTCAGCCTTGCAAAACAGTACAATCATATTGATGAACTGACTGAAGAAATTGTCAGAACTTTCATTGACAGAATTGAAATCGGCAAAAAGGAATTGCCTGAGGGTTATCAGGCTGCTGGTAAAAAAGTTCCTTACAAGCAAAAAATCACTATATATTACAGATTTATCGGCAAACTTGCAGAAAACGAACAAATTAGACAAAACAGCTCTGATGAGTTGTATAAAATGGCAATATAGGTGTATTTTAAGATGTCATTGAACGCGTCAAGAGGTTGGTGTAAATCTTAAGAATGGTTACAATGGTGACCTTACTTCTAAGCAGGCTGGCTCAGTAGGCGGTCAGATGGTTAAGAAAATGATTAAGTCTTACGAAGAGAGCATGAAGTAAGCAAATTTAATTTTCGTTTATTTTTTAAGCTTATAATTAGCTGCGGTAGGGCAGCAAGAAAAAGTCACTCTTTCAAAGAGTGACTTTTTTGATTACGATTTCTTCAATTAATCTTCATACTCAAACGCATAAATATTTCCTGTCATATCTAACACATACACAATATCATCAATATAAGTGCATCTGCTTGCATCCGGTGAATAATCTTCATCCTTTACATCAGATATATAATCAAATTTATTATTTACAACGATTTTATTATTTTCAATCTTAAAGGTTATTGCACCTGCATGCTCCTCATCATCCCCTTTTTCACTAATAAGATTTTGAGTATAATCAATTGCAAAATAACCTTTTTCTTTATTGATTACTATTGCTTTATGATTCGACTGTGCCTCTGAATTACCATATTTTAACACATAGCTGTCAAGCACTGACGGATTACTTTTGTCAGACACATCAAATAATGCCAGCTTAATTCCTGTTTCCCATTCATGCTCATTTACTAAAGCCTCATGAAACCCTATACCAAGCACCTTGTTGTCACCAATAGGCAGCAACTGCGTTGAAAATCCGTCTATCTTTACACTTCCGATAATTTCAGGCTTTGACGGATTTGATAAATCAATTATAAACAACGGATCTGTAGTTTCAAATGTAATGACATAAGCAATATCACCCATAAATTTTACAGCCTCAATGCTTTCGTCTTTTGCAAATCCTGTTATTTCGCCAATCTTATTAAATTTATCATTAAAGACATAGAGATTATTGTTTCTTATTATTTCGTAAATTTCACCATTTTTTCTTTTCTTATACCTTTCTGTTGTTGTAGCAATTCTGAAATAACCATTATATTCATCCATTGAAAACTGACCGTCAATACTTCCGTTTACAGTTACGGAATTCTTAAGCTTGATATCATCATCCTTAATTGATACCTTTATTATATCTACTTCAGCCTCGTCACCATGCCTATTAACTGCGATATACATATTTTCATTTGTACAGTACACATCTGTTACTGCTCCGAATACTGCTTTGGAATCAGCCGACTTTTTACCTGTGCTGATGTCAACAGAGCTGATTATAACAAAGCTGTTTTCAGTTGTGGATTCAGGACAGCATATATCCTTCGCTGAAAGATATTTCTTTTGACCGCCGTCTGCTACCGTATAAGGAATATAATCATCCTTATCATTTGTTTTGTAAACCTCTTTAGATGACACAATATATAGCTTGTTTTCAATCATTCGTGAGCTGATATAATCACCTGACTGTGAAAATGACGATATTTTTTTCGGCTTTGATGCATTAGTTACATCATAAATATAGGAATATGTTGTACCAATACAATACTCTTCATCTTTCCATTCACCTGCAGTTACATTTACCACCAGCCTATTATTAATCAAATACATATCACATATTCTTTTTGTCTCTGCTCCCACTGACGTATAATCACAAATTAATCCTTCACCTTCAAATTCATCAATTTTTCCAACTAACTCAGGATTAGTCTTGTTACCTTCATAAATTCTTATAACATTATCGCAAAATGAATAATGATAAATATATTTTCCGTCATTTTTTATAATATCAGCCTCATCAATACCTTCAACCTGAGTATATGTTTCTGCATGTGATGAGCCTGTACCTATTTGAGCAGAAATATTTTTTGCTGTGTCAGTAGTGCTGAGTTTAAGATTATTGTAATAATATTCAGCTATTTCAAAAAAATTATTATTGTTGTTATCAACAGCATTTTTTATATCATCATAGCTGCTGAAATAAGACAAATTACTTTGTGCATCATCACTCGGAATTAAATTGACTTTATCATTTTGAAATACTGATAATACACAGCATAATACAACTGCAAAGCATGCAGCAAGACTTGCCACTGCTTTAAATGACTTTTTCTGATACAGCTTAATTTTCAACGGCACTTTATTTTCCAGCATTATTCTTGCCGATTTTTCATCAAGAGTATTCGGCGCTGAAATGAAATCATTATCAAACTTTTCTTTTATAAAATCAAAATCATTATTTTTCATACAAAAGCTCCTTTATTCTAAAAAGTTTCGCATTTTTGCAAGACTTCGCGACAGCTTTGATCTTACACTGCCGGAAGTTAAATCAGTAATCCTTGCAATTTCCTTGCTGTTAAGTCCTGCCACCACTGCGAGAAGTACAAGCTCCCTTTCATCAGACTTAAGCTGATTAAGCGCCTCCGAAAGCTCTGTTTTATCATTACTTATTGACTGTGAAAAGCTGTTGCTGTTCTCTAAATCCGCTATATTGACTGTTTCTCTTTGAGCAATTTGAGACTTAATATATTTTGAACAGTTTGAATAATGAATTTTAAATATCCATGAAGAAAAAGAATTTGCATTTCTGAGAGTGCTGATTCGCTCAAATGCACAAACAATAGTATCTGACACTGCATCCTCAGCATCATCCGCTTTACCGAGACGATAATAGGCATAGCGGTAAAGCTTGTCTTTATGTGAATTATATAAAGCACAAAAAGCATCCTTATCACCATTCTTAGCCTTATTTACTAAATTCTTTTGGTCCATAAAATTCACCTTCCTATCAAAACATGTTCGGCGCTTTCATATGTATAGTATAAAATCTTTGTCAAAGTGTTGCAAAAAGAATACATTTTTCTTTAGCTAAACATTTATTAAAATTTGAAATCACTCAAATTATCAATGCAATAATCCGCCTTGTCACTAAATCCATTATGTACAAGTACCGTTTTCATTCCGGAATTTTTTCCACCAATAATATCTGCATTTTCACTATCGCCAATCATAATATATTCTTCTGTTGGATATAGGTTCTTTGCAATATCAAAAATTTCTTTCCGCGGTTTATCATATCCTACTTTAGCTGAGATAATAATATAATCAAAATACTTTGTTAAATTCAGGTCATCCAACACATCTGTTAAATCAGGATAATTATTTGACAAAAGAATATTTTTATTACCTTTATATACTGACTTTTCAAGCACCTTGATTGAATCAGGATAAAGAGTGTAATTCTCTTTTCTTTTTATTACCAAAGGAACTTTTCTTGAAGCTGATTTTGCTGTGTACTTATCTACACCAAGATATAGATAATCATTATAGATTTTATTCATCATAAAATCCCACCATTTATCATCTGTAAGTTCATCATTATTTTCATAAGGTGTATGCCACGTAAATCCTTTTGCCATACGAACTCTAACATCTTCAAATTTTACTTTTACTCTGCTGTCGGTTTCTTTTAAAGCAATATATACACTATTACTCCAAAGCGGATTACTATACACCAATGTACCATCAAAATCCCAGCATATGACTGACATGTATCACTCACACCTTTCCTCATCAAATTCCAATGTATAAAACTTTGCTTTAAATGTTTGACTGCCGTCAAGCTTTGTATATTCTCCATAATGGTGAAATTTTAATCCGCATTTTTCCATTACTCTGCCTGACGCATGATTATCTACAGCATGTTCAGAACATATTTTATTCGCACCAAGCTCATTATGTGCGAATTCAATTACGGCTTTCATAGCCTCAGTAGTATAGCCGTTATTCCAGTAATCATAATGGATATTATATCCTATCCCCCAGTATCCTTTCATCAATGAATCCTGTCCAATACTTCCTGTACCGATTACTTTATTTTCTTTTTTTAGAACAAAAGCCCAATTCCATTCATTATTATCAGCAAATGTTGATTTTATCCATTCAATAGTTTTGCTTATGTCCGTATACCTTGTGTACGACATAAATTTTGCAACACGCTCATCACTGTTCCAGCTAAAGCATGCCTCTGCATCATCAAGAGTAATAGGACGTAATAATAATCTTTCTGTTTCCAAAACAGGTTCTTTGCTCATTTCTATCATCCTTTCTAAAACATAAAAAACAACCGCTGACAAACATTGTGTTCATCAGCGGTTTCAATACTATAGCCAAAATTCACTAAATACTTAAATGAACACAACGCAAACAAGCCCATGGAAAATCCATGGGCATATGAGAGTTAGCTGTATGAATATGTACAAATAAATTACACATAGCAATACCTCATTGCATTACTTATTTTTTCGTAATTCTATAAAAAAATCTGTAAGAAGTGCAGAACATTTCTCTTCATCAACTCCTGAAATTATTTCAGGCTTATGATTATAGGCAATATCATTGAAATTAATAACCGAGCCGAAAGATCCTGCCTTGCTGTCTGACGCCCCATACACAACTTTTTTTATTCTTGAATTAATTATAGCTCCTGCACACATAGGGCATGGCTCAAGCGTAACATACAAATCACACTGCCAGAGCCTCCAGCCGCCCAGCCTTTTACATGCATTATCAATTGCCTCAAGTTCTGCATGATAAAGAGCATTTTTGCCAAACTCTCTTCGATTTCGTCCCTCGCCTACTATCTCATTATCCCTGACAACAACTGCACCTACGGGAACTTCACCCTCCAGAGCACTTTTTTTTGCCAGCTCAATAGCTCTTTGCATAAATACATTTTCCATGATTATACCTTTTTTATAGTAGTCATTGTTATGCATATTAACATAAGGAAAGGTATTATCATCCAAGGAAATAGAAAAGCTGTAAACTTTTCGCCGTTTGACAAAACTGTATCAGCTTGTTTTTTCTCTCGCTTAAACTGTTTCTTAAAAGCAAGATATATAATTGAAAGTACACCGCAGACGGCAAAAACTACATATGCAACTATAATAGCATTCTCTGCCATATCATCAGTACCATACAGCTTAATTACGCTCTGCATTACAGATAAGCTGTTGTTGATTGCATGAATAAAAATTGCAGGAAGAACATTGTCAGTCTTAATAGTAATATAAGCTAAAATTAAGCCTATTGTAAATGCAAAAATAAATTGAATTACATTGCCGTGAAGAAGTCCAAACACTATACTCACAGCAAAAATCGCAAATCCCTTGCCATATTTCTTTAGCAACTGAAGAGAACAGCAGCGCATTGCAAACTCTTCGCAAATCGCAGGAACTATTGCAAATGCAACAAACTGCATTAAGCATGCCAAAATCGAGTCAGGTGAAGCTGACTCCCCCTGAGTAAGCTCATATCCGAAAATAAGCTTTGTCAGAACAACAATATATGATACAAGTATATTTGCAGCAGTACAGCAAAGCACACCGAATGCCACCCAGCATAACGAGTAAAGCGGTTTTATCTTTTTACCGGGAATTACAGGAGAAATATACTTTTTTCTGTTTATCAGTGCCATTATACCAAAAGGCACTGCCACTGCACACACTGATATTCCTATTATTGTGAAAGCATACTGAAATACAGGACTGCTTGAATACAGCTCAGTCAATCCAAGAACATCTAACAACTTTACAGCAAGCACCTGAACAATTAAATAAGCAATTATTGCTCCGCCCATAGTCAGACTGATTTTTCTGATTTCTCTTTTCTCCTGCTTTGCACGCTGTTCAAGCTGAAAACGTGCCTCCCATGCTGCATTTACATCACTGCTATTACCAAAGGGGTTATAATAATATTGTGACATTTAATCAATCCTTAATCTAAATCCTTTGCAATTTCCTTAATGTATGCCTTGAGCTCCTCCTGAGTTTCAGGATGCTTCAAACCAACCTCAATATTTGCCTGAAGAATACCGAACTTATTACCCATATCATAACGAGTACCCTCATAATCAACTGCAACAACGCCCTTAGTCTGAGCAAGAGTTTTCATTGCATCTGTAAGCTGAAGCTCATTACCTGCTCCGAGAGGAGTTTCTTCAAGAATATCAAAAATCTCAGGCGGCATAACAACTCTGCCGAGGATAGAATAATTTGACATAATCTCCTCAGGTGATGGCTTTTCAATCATATCCGTACAATTGTAGCAATTGTCCTCAAGATGATCTACTGCCAATGAACAATATTTTGTAATTGCCATGCCGGGAACTTCTTTAACACCTACTGCACCTTTGCCATACTTTTCATAAGCATCACAAAGCTGTTTTGTGACAGGTGTATCTGAAATAATAACATCATCACCATAAAGAACCGCAAAAGGCTCATTGCCAACAAAACTCTTTGCACAAAGAACTGCATGACCAAGTCCCTTTGTCTCTTTCTGGCGAATAAAATAGATGTTACCGAAATTTGAGCACTGCATTACATCATCATAAATCTTTTTCTTGCTTTCATTACCTTCAAGCTTTGATTCAAGCTCAAATGCATGGTCAAAATGATCCTCAATAGCACCCTTGCCTCTGTTGGTGATGATAAGCACATCTTCTATACCTGAAGCAAATGCCTCTTCCACTATGTACTGAATAGCAGGCTTGTCGACAATATTAAGCATTTCCTTCGGAACTGCCTTTGAAGCCGGAAGAACTCTTGTACCCATACCTGCTGCAGGAATAATCGCCTTTTTTACTTTCATAATAAAATCCTCCTAAAAATCCATAGTTTATAATTTTGATATCAAACTTGATATTAAATTGAGCACCATATATGCAAGCAGCGGTGAAAAAATACTTATACCGCCAAGCTTGCTTAAATATAATCCCCGCATTTGCTCCTGCGAAAGATCAGTTTCAACGGCGAACATCGGATTTTGTCCGAATTTACCGCCCTCGCTAAGCTGTTCATCAACTTTATCGATAACGCCAAGAACCTTGGTTCTGTATATTTTATCTGCAAATAATGCACAGCATATGCTTATAATTAAGGTAGATGCAAGCAGAATTGCAAACATTGGAAATATCTGCCTGTACATATCAATAAACTGTGTTATAAGCTCATTTGTAGGGTTATTCGCAAAAGCTTCAAAATTATTCATCATCAGTGACTGAAAATCAGCAAGCTTTTCAGCATAAGCTCCCTGAATTACAAGACTGAGAGCCAAATCAACCGCCATGATAATTATGCCCTCTTTATACATCTTTCTAAACATATAATAATATGCACCGAAGAAAAATGCACCCCAGTTCCATGATATCTTCTTATTCTTTTTAAATTTATCAATAAATCTGCGCGAATTTGACTTTACTACACACGCAACATCGTAAATGCTTTTACCGTCAATAGTTTCACTGCTTTTTTCATACTGCTTATTTTCAAAGCTCTGATAAGGCATTTGCACTGCATTGTTATTTTCGAATTCAGACTCATTCAAATCAAATTTCTCTCCGCATTCAGTGCAAAAAACAACACCTTTTTCATTTTCAGCTCCACACTTCGTGCACCTTTTAATATCAGGCTCAGCACTATTATCGGGATTATAGTAATAGCAGCTGTTTTGATTGTCTGACTGCACAGAAGCAGTGTCATTAATCACTGTATCTTCTGCATATTCATTATTACAGTCTTCCGGCGAAGCCTCATCTACTTTAATATTATGATTTTGATAATTTGCACAATGGCCTAATTGATTATAGCAATCCCTATGGTGAGGAGTACCACACCGGTGACAGATTACTATGTCATCATTATCCTGAAAAATTTGATTACATACAGGACATTTTTCATCTTTAGAAAAATTCATTTTAAAAACCTTTCATATATATCATATAAAATTAATATCTATTATAAATAAAACAGCACAATAAATCAATGATTAAATTAAAAATATGTAAATCTATTTTAAACTTGAAATATATGGCAGTGTTGTATATAATAATATGAATATAAAAATAATTATGGAGTTATACTATGATTGAGTACGAAGAACTCAGATTCAGATTGCTTGAATCTGAAAACACTGTAAAAAATCTTAAAGAAGCACTTGCAATAGAAAAATTAAAAAAAGAAGTAACCGAACTTGAAGAACAAAGCAGTGCTGCTGATTTCTGGGATGATATGGCAAACAGCCAGAAGGTTATGCAAAAAATCGGCTCTCTTAAATCAAAAATTGCTTCCTATGAAAATGTAAAAAATGATTACGATGATGCTCTTGTCATGATTGAACTGGCAAATGAAGAAGAAGATCCTGATTTGCTGGAGGACTGCACAAACTCTGTTGAAGAAATTGAAAAACGTCTTGAGGAGCTTACTCTGTCAACCCTTTTGAGCGGTGAGCTTGACAACAATAACGCTCTCCTTACATTCCATGCCGGTGCAGGCGGAACTGAAGCTCAGGACTGGGCTGAAATGCTCTTTAGAATGTATAACCGCTGGGGCGAAAGACATGGATACAAGGTATCAACTCTTGATTATCTTGATGGTGATGTGGCAGGTGTAAAAAGTGCAACTATTCTTGTTGAAGGTGAAAATGCTTATGGATATCTCAAAGGCGAGATGGGCATTCACAGACTTGTAAGAGTATCACCTTTTGACTCTTCAGGAAGACGTCATACCTCTTTTGCATCTCTTGAGGTAATGCCTGAAATTGACGATGATGTTGAAGTAGAAATTCGTGAAGAGGATATAAAAATGGACGTTTATCGTGCATCAGGTGCAGGCGGACAGAAGGTAAACAAAACCTCATCTGCCGTAAGACTTACTCACATTCCGACAGGAATAGTAGTATCCTGCCAAATTGAAAGAAGCCAGCATCAAAACAGAGAAGTTGCTATGAAAATGCTTAAATCAAAGCTTCTTGAAATTAAAGAAAGAGAAAATCTTGAAAGAATAGAAGATATTAAAGGCGATCAAAAGGAAATTGCATGGGGAAGCCAGATACGTTCCTATGTGTTCATGCCGTATACAATGGCAAAGGACCACAGAACAGGATTTGAAATGGGTAATATAAATGCTGTTATGGACGGCGACCTTGACGGATTTATAAATGCTTATTTAAAAATGAAATCAGTTGAAGGGACTGAAAATAAATAATGCTTCAAGTGCTGAATATAGCTACTGCTTCAGGATTTTCATTAAGACTGCTTATCTCAATCTGTTTGGGACTTATGGTAGGATTGGAAAGACAGTGGACAAAGCATCAGGCAGGCATACTTACTAACGTTATTGTGTGTGTCGGAGCATTTTCATATTCAGCTTTTTCATATATCGCAGGTAAAGATAATATTGATGTCACAAGAATAGCTGCACAGGTTGTATGCGGAATCGGCTTTCTCGGTGCAGGTCTGATATTAAGGGATGGTACAAATATCCGAGGTCTTTCAACTGCAGCAACAATATGGGCAACTGCCGCTATAGGCATTCTCTGCACTGTTGACAATATTTTTTATGCTGTAATTGTTGCATTTTCAATTGTCATTCTTCATCTGGTGCTTCATCCTATTTCGTCACATATTGATAAACTGCGTCACTATAATAAAAAAAGCGATATCAATTTGGAATGCTTTTATAAAATATCCATAAAATGCGGAGATGATTACGAGGTTGAAGTTCGTTCAAAGCTTGTAAAAACAATAAGAGATAAAAACGGTGTGCTTTTACACAATCTTGAAAGCATACAAAATGACGATGGATACGTAAAAATCAAGGCATATATTTCAACTGTAAAAAAGAATAATGACATGATTGAGAGTATACTTGCACATATAGGAAAATATGAAGGTATTATTTCAGCAGGCTGGAAATTAGACAATTAATTACCACAAATAATAGTCACCCCTCAGACAAAAATATGTCTGGGGGGATTTTTATGAAAAAATT
Source organism: Bacteroides sp. (assembly GCA_023665085.1). Taxonomy (GTDB): domain Bacteria; phylum Bacillota; class Clostridia; order Oscillospirales; family Acutalibacteraceae; genus Eubacterium_R. Next base: position 144,816 of record JAMPEQ010000003.1, on the reverse strand, counting down.
TTTATTTTTAATTCTAAGCATAATAGTCTTTACAGCGGTTATTGCAGGCTGTTCGAAAGCTTCTGATAATAATACAACTTCTAACACAACAAATCAGAATGCACCGAACAGCACATCAGGAACAAATACTACAAATGTTGCAGAAACTACAATTCAGGCAACAGGTGTGGCATCAAATAACTACAGCAACGAAAAAATTGTATGGGGACCGGGACTTGCCGACAATCATCAGCGTCCTGCCGATCCTGTTTCACTGCAGGAAAGCTACGGAAAATTCGGCGGACAGTTTATTATGAATGATGATAAATTTATTTGTCTTACATTTGATGAGGGATATGAAAACGGATATACGCCATCAATTCTGGACACGCTGAAAGAAAAAAATGTCAAGGCAATTTTCTTTGTTACCTATGATTTTGTTAAAGATAATCCACAGCTTATTGAACGAATGATTGATGAAGGGCATATCATAGGCAACCACACCTACAGACACTATACTCTTGATGAGGTAAGTGAAGCAGAGGCAACAGAAGAAATACGATTTCTTGACAAATATATGAAAGAAAATTTCAGATACCGCATGACACTGTTCCGTTTTCCTAAAGGCGAATTCAGTGAAAAAACCTTGGCACTGGCAGATGATTTAGGTTATAAAAGTGTCTTTTGGTCATTTGCATATGCAGACTGGGATGTTAACAATCCCGCTGATCCTAAAGAAGCTTTTAATCAAATAACTAGCCACACTCACAATGGAGAGATAATGCTTCTTCATGCTGTCAGCAAAACAAATGCAGAAATACTCGGTGATGTAATCGACGAAGTAATCAAGCAGGGATATCAGTTTACTACTGAAGTTTAATTGTAATCATAAAAACGGCAAAGCTGACAACAAATCAGCTTTGCCGTTTTTATATATACCTATTTTTTATTAAAAGGATTAAGTGCAATCTGCTGACACAACCTTGAATAATCGATACCTGCTGCTCTCGCCTCCTGCGGAAGAAGGCTTGCAGGTGTCATTCCAGGAAGTGCATTAGCCTCCAAAAAATAAATTTCATTACTCTTGCTAACCATAAAATCTATTCTTGAATAATAACCCAAAAGCAAAACATTATGCATTTTCAATGCTGAATTCTGCATTTCAATCGCTATATCACTTCTTAATAATGCCGGGCATGTTTCTGCAGTCAATCCCGGCTGATACTTGTTTTTATAATCATAAAATCCGCTTTTTGTTTCTATCTCAATAACAGGAAGTGCTCTTCCGTTTAATATTCCGACAGAAAATTCCCTGCCCTCAATTTTTTCTTCTACAAGCACACAATCGTCATAGACTGATGCTTCTTTTATTGCTGTTTCGCATTCATCATCATTATTTACCATTGACACACCTACGCTTGATCCGCATCCTGACGGCTTAACAACACAGGGATAAGATATATCTGCATTCTTTTTGTTGACGCTCCAATCAGCAGTTTTTACACCGACTGATTTTGCCAGAAGCTTTGATATATGCTTATTCATTGCAAGTGCACACCCTTCAAAGCCCGATCCTGTATAGCTTATATTATTTATATCCAGCAAAGCCTGCAGTTTTCCGTTTTCTCCCACTGAACCATGAAGAGCAAGATACACAACATCTGCACTTTTGCAGCATTCTATTATATTATTTCCGAATTCATCAGGCATACTTTCAATATCAGGTGCTTCTTCAGGTACAATATACTGTGAAATTTGTTCTGCGTCATTTGAAAATTCAGCATCATCAAGGCTATTGACACCCTCAGCCAAATCAACCACCAAAACACTGTTGCCCTCTTCAATAAGAGCCTTGGCAATTCTTGAAGCCGACACCATTGACACATCTCTTTCAGGACTTTTTCCTCCTGCTAAAACTAATATTTTTATAATAACCACCAACCCTTCTGCATTAATTATACTGAAATCATTTTGCAATTATAATATTGAAAAATGCTTTACAATATGCAAATAGTGCTGTAAAATGTGATTATGGACAATAAAGAATATATCGCTGACGGCGAATACGGAAAAAGAGGCTATCTTAAAGAGCCTTTCAGAATTTTTAATATTAAAGACAAAAAGAATGAAACATTTGAATTCCATTATCACGAATTTCACAAAATAGTATTTTTCATTTCAGGCGATGTAAAATACATTGTGGAAGGAAAGGAATACCAGCTTCATCCATATGATCTGCTGTTAGTTCCATGCGGCTATATTCATAAGCCTGTTATCAACCCGGATATTGAGTACGAAAGAATTATAATTTGGGTGAATTCAGAATTTTTTACAAATAACAGCATGCTTTCTGAATGCTTTGAAACTGCTGAAAAAAACAAAGTAAATTCAATCAGAATAAATGAAAAGCAAGTAATAAATTTATTCTATCAATTATGTGAAAATGACAAAGATAAATTCTGTGGTGAGCTTATGGAAAAAAGTCTTTTCTTACAGCTTATGATTTTAATTAACAGACTCGTAATTGACAGTCATTCCCAAGTAAACTATAAAAGTGATAAAACTATTGATAAAATAATTGAATATATAAACGGTAATCTTTTCACCGAGCTTTCTATAGAAAAAATATCTGAAGAATTTTACATAAGCCGATATCATTTGATGCACAAATTCAAAACTGCCACTGGCAAAACAATTCACTCCTACATACAAACTAAACGGCTTCTTTATGCCATGTCAATGATAAAAAACGGATATTCGGCAAAATCTGCATGCTTTCACTGCGGATATAAGGATTATTCAGTTTTTCTTAAAGCATTCAGAAAAGAATTCGGAATTACACCCAAGGAACTAAAAAATTATTGATTAGAAAATGAGTTTGACAAAATAATATTTTGCTCTGTAAAAACTGTTTTTTACCATTTTGTGAATTTTAAATTTTATTTTGTAAATTTTAAATTTTACTATTGTTATAAAGGCACTACTATTATATAATATAGATATTATTTTAATTAACTGATTATAATGGATAAGTAGACATTTTATTCCTTTTTATAAATTTTGAAAGCGAGAGAAGATTATGTTATTTTCAAGAGATTTAGGTATTGATCTCGGCACATCAAACACAATTGTCTGTGATAAAAGAGGACGAGTTATTATTAATGAGCCAAGCGTTGTAGCTGTTGATGTAAAAACAAAAAGGGTTCTTGCAACAGGAAACGAAGCCAAAGAAATGATTGGAAGAACACCTGGATCTATTATTGCTGTAAAGCCTTTGCAGGATGGTGTTATAGCTGATTTTGACATGACATCGGACATGCTCAGAAGCTTCATTTACCGTTCAAGCAAAAGAAGCCTTTTTACAAGAACAAGAGTTGTAATTTCTATCCCCAGTGACGTCACCGAAGTTGAGCGAAGAGCAGTAGAAGATGCTGTGCGTTCAGCAGGTGCACAGGATGTTGAGCTGGTTGAATCACCCATGGCTGCCGCTCTGGGTGCACAGCTTCCCGTATATGAAGCAAAAGGCTCTATGGTTGTTGATATCGGTGGTGGTACATGCGATATTTCAGTTGTAAGCTTAGGTGGAATAGCGGCATGCAAAAGCATTAAGGTAGGCGGTGACGCTCTTGACAATGCAATTATTGACTACATGAAAAAAGAACACAATATGCTTATCGGAAGCAACACCGCAGAAGAGATCAAATTAAAAATAGGATCTGCTGCTGAATATGACGGTGAAGGGGCTATGGAGGTAAGAGGAAGAAATCTCGTTGACGGACTTCCTAAAAGCGTTGAGGTTACATCAGAAGAAATCAGATATGTGCTGTCTGCTCCTGTTTCAAAAATCATTTCTGCAATAAAAGAAACATTAGAGATTACTCTTCCCGAACTTGCCGCAGATATAATTGACAGCGGAATTTACCTTACAGGAGGCACAAGCCAGCTCAGAGGACTTGCAGAATTAATATCCGAATCCGCACGAATTGATGTACATGTTCCCGAAAAACCTGTTGAATGCGTTGCTCTCGGCACTTCTGTTAAGCTGAGACGTGCAAGATAAAATAACAAACATGAAAGGCAAAAAAGATGAAAGATCTTTTCAAAAGCACTCGTTTTAAAATAATCATAAGCATTATTGCCCTGCTTATGATAGGCATGCTTATCTGTGCCGCTAACGGAATAGGAAAATCTGCACAATCAAGTATTGTAGGAACTATTTTTACTCCTGCACACTGGGCAGCATCAAAGATTGCCGATGGTATTGAAAAAATAACTGACAGTGCTCAGGGTGATATTGAATATAACGAAAAAATTGACGAACTTCAGCAGCAGCTTGGTGAACTTCAAAACCAGCTTGCAGACTATAACAACCTTAAAACTCAAAATGAACTTTACAAAGAAGCTCTTGAGCTTAAGGATGATAACCCTGATTTTGAATATCTTGAGGCCGATGTTATAAGCAGAGACAGTGCTAATCCGTATCTTTCGTTTAATATAAGCAAAGGCTCGTTAAACGGTGTTAAAGACGGTGACGCTGTTCTGTACGGAAAATATCTTGTCGGTGTAATAAAAAAAGCATATCCTACTTACAGTGTAGTATGCTCAATTATAGATCCTGATTTCAGTGCGTCTGCTTATGACTTAAGCACAAAAGAGCTTAGCTACATTACAGGAGATGCTTCCCTTGCAAAAGACGGACTCTGTAAATTTGAAAATCTTGACTCCGCAACAAAAATTTCTTACGGCTCAATTATTGTTACAGCCGGCATTAGCTCTACCATGCCTAAAAACATCATTATCGGCACTGTAAAAGAAATCAATGATGAGGAAACAAATATTTCAACCTATGCAGCTATAGAGCCCGGAACTGATATCAGTGACATTGACAGCTGCTTGGTTCTTACAGGATTTAACGGACAAAATGAGGCAAACTAATGGAACTTAACAGGAAAAAGCGAACAATTAAATATTTTTGCTACGCTGTTATAATTCTGCTGGCAGATTTACTGCAAAATACACCCGGTTTATTTCCGGAAATATTCGGCGCAAAATGTTTTTTACTGATACCTGTTACTATTTTTCTGTCAGGAAGTGAAGACTTTTTTGCAGGAGCTTTATTAGGCTTATTCGGCGGCTTACTATGGGACTTAAATGCATCGGTGCATATCGGATTTAACTGTATTTTTCTTACACTGTTCTGCTTTATATGCTCCGCATTAATTACTTATATTGCAAGAGATATTTTTATAACAAATTTCATAGTATCAACAGCCGCATCAATACTTTATTCAATTGCCTACTGGCTTTCATTCATTGTAATAAAGGGCGTTGACGGAGGATATGACACACTGTTTTCTTTCTACATTCCATGTATAATTTATACAATTGTAATTTCTGTATTTGCATGGCTTGCCTTAAAACCTATCAAGAAAAAGCTAAATAAAACAAATTAGAAATATAAAATGTAAAATTAAAATTTAAAGGAGGTTATATTTTGAAAAGCAAATACAAAAGCAGCAGAAGCACAATAGCTCTTATATTGATTTTTTCTATTATTGCAGGCTTTGCTTATAACCTCTATACAATACAGATACGTGACAATGAGTATTATAAATCAATCAACAACACGGTCGATACATATGTAATACCTATTGAGGCAGCAAGAGGAGAAATCGTTGACAGAAACGGTAACTCTCTTGTTACTAACAGACAGGGAAATTCCATAATACTTAATGCAATCTATTTTCCCTCTTCTGAAGAAAACAATGAACGAAATAAAGTTATTTTCAATCTTATAAAACTGTTTGAACACAACAAAGAAGAATTTGTGCAAAATCTTCCTTTGAAATTCAGTAAAAGCGGTAAAATACGTTTCACTGACGATGAACAAGCAATCACAACAATGAAAAGCAAGGACATGCTTAATCTCCAGCCTTATGCAACTGCACAAAACTGCTATGATGCAGTTATAGAAAAATACGGAATTGAAGGATATGACGCAAAAACTTCTCTTAAAATTGCAAATATCAGATATGAACTGACCAGACTTCTGTTTTCTTATGAAAATCCAGTTACTATTGCTGACGATGTAAGTGACAAAACAGTAGCACAAATCAAGGAAGATCATACAAGCTATCTAGGAGCAGATGTAAAGGTCGTTGCATACAGAGAATATACAGACTCAACAATTGCTCCTCATATTCTCGGAACAGTAAGAAAAATCAATGCAGAAGAATATGAGGAAAACAAGGATAACGGATATAAAATTACTGATCAGATAGGCGAATCAGGCATAGAAAGGGCAATGGAGTCTGAGCTTAAGGGTACAGCAGGAGAACTTACTGTAACTATTGATAATGACGGAAATGTTACTGAAACCGTTACCAAAAAGCCCGTTCAGGGTAACACTATAGTACTGACCATTGACAGAGATTTACAGGTTTTAGCTCAAAACAATCTTGAAAAGGTCTGCAATAAGGTCGACAGATATTCCTCTGCCGGTGCAGTTGTTGTTACAGACTGCAATAACGGTGATTTACTTGCTGCCGCCTCCTATCCTACTTTTGATTTAAAAGATTATTATGACAAATACAAAGAGCTTTCAACAGATTCCAGAAATCCCCTTTGGAGCAGATTTGCCATGGCAACATATGCACCCGGATCAACTTTTAAGCCTGTGACTGCCACAGCGGCTATGGAAGAGGGAGTTATTGATTCAGACTCAACATATGTCTGTGAGGGTTCAAAAGAATTCTTCGGTCAGCCTTTTAAATGTCTGCGTTCAACTGCACACGGCACTGAAAACGTAAGAACCGCACTTAGAGATTCATGCAATATGTTTTTCTATAACTGTGCTCTTGACACTGGTATAGATAAAATTGACGAGTATGCATCAGCATATGGCCTCGGTCAAAAAACAGGTGTAGAAATTGCTGAAAGCTCAGGAAATCTCTCTTCTCCTGATAACAGAAGAAAAGCAGGCGGTGAATGGAGAATCGGTGACACAATGCTTACTGCTATCGGCATGAGTGATAACCTCTTTACTCCCCTACAGCTTGCAAACTACTGTTCAACTATAGCTAACGGCGGAACACGATACGAGCTTCATTTTGTTAAATCTGTTATAAAATCATCCTCCGGTATAGTTGATGAAAAAGAAGTATCTATTGAAGAATCAATGGACTTAAGTGAAAATACACTCTCAAATATCTATAAGGGCATGAGGCTCGTTGCTACAAACGGAGGTCCGTCATTAATTTATAATGCACTCAGCACACAGGTTGCATGCAAAACAGGTACATCAGAGGTTATCGTAAACGGAAGAAAAAGAAATAACGGCTTTTTAATCACATATGCACCATATAAAAATCCTGAAATTGCTATCTCTTCTGTTGTTGAGCTTGCAGGATCAGGTTCAGAAACAGCCGAAATGACATCTGAAATAATAAAATACTGGTATCAAAATAACACTGATGCAAAGGAAAATCAAAAGGTTGGCACACTGCTGCCATAATAAAAACTAATAAAGATACATTAATTATTGAATATATACAAAATTTGTGTTAATATATTCTGGATTAATAACTTTAGTTCTTATAATTATAATTAACAATAGGAGGTATTTTATGAATATAGCACTTATTGCACATGACGCAAAAAAAGAATTACTTGTTCAGTTTTGTATAGCTTACTGCGGTATCATAAGCAGACATGATGTTTGCGCAACAGGAACTACCGGTAAGCTTGTATCAGAAGCAACAGGTTTAAAAATCAATTGCTTTCTGGCAGGAAGTCAGGGCGGAAGTCAGCAGATTGCCAGCCGTATTGCATGCAATGAAATAGATTTACTCATCTTCTTCAGAGATCCTCTTTCTCCTAAGCCACACGAGCCGAATGACAATGATTTGCTTCGTCTCTGCGATGTACACAATATTCCGTTTGCTACAAATATTGCCACTGCCGAAGCGCTTATAAGAGGCGTTGAGCGCGGTGACTTTGAATGGAGAGAGATTGTCAATCCAAGATATAACCCTGCAAGACAATAAACTAAACAAACAAGGGTGAGAAATCCTCACCCTATTTTTTTGATATGGAGGTAATAGCTATGGCACTTATTACTAAAGCAATAAAAGGTACAAAAGATGTACTTCCCGCTGAAGTACATAAAAATCAATATATTGAAGCCACCTGTCTTGACATGGCTGAAAAATTCGGCTACAAAGAGCTTAGAACACCTGTGTTTGAGCATACAGAGCTTTTTCAGCGCGGTGTAGGCGACACTACTGATGTAGTACAAAAAGAAATGTATACATTTGAAGACAAAGGAGGACGCTCAATCACACTTCGTCCCGAAGGTACAGCAGGTGCAGTAAGAGCATATCTTGAAAACGGGCTCTGCAACGAAGTGCTTCCTCAAAAAATATGTTATCTCACATCATGCTACAGATATGAAAAACCACAGGCCGGCAGATTAAGAGAATTTCATCAGTTCGGTGCAGAATGCTTCGGCACAAAGTCACCTCTTGCTGATGCAGAGCTTATCGCACTGGCAAAATCAATTTTTGATACCCTTGAAGTAAAAGACTTGAGCCTTGAAATAAATTCTATCGGCTGTCCGACCTGCCGTGCAGAATATCACAAGGCACTTAAAGAATATTTCAGCTCATATAAGGATGAACTTTGCGAAACGTGTCAGGGCAGACTTGAAAGAAATCCTATGCGCATACTTGACTGTAAAAGTCCTGTGTGCTCAAAAATTGCCGAGGATGCACCCGTTGTTATTGATTATCTTTGTGACGAGTGCAGGGAGCATTTTGATATGGTACAAAAATATCTCAAGGTGCAGAATATTGATTTTACAATAAACCCAAAAATTGTCAGAGGTCTTGATTATTATACTAAAACAGTATTTGAATTTGTATCAAACTCAATCGGTGCACAAGGTACTGTCTGCGGCGGAGGACGCTACGACGGTCTGGTAGATGAGCTTGGCGGTCAGAAAACTCATTCACTCGGTTTCGGTATGGGGCTTGAAAGACTTATGCTGCTGCTTGAAGCACAAAATGCGCCATTCCCTGAAGCAAACACTGCAGATTTATTTGTTGTTGCTCTTGGAGACAAAGCTACAATGAAGGCACTGGAAATTGTCAAGGATATGAGAGCCGAGGGATTTACCGCACTTATGGACTTAAACCAGCGTTCTGTTCGTGCTCAGATGAAATATGCAGATAAGCTTGGTGCGAAATTCAACATTGTTATCGGTGATAACGAGGTTGAAGAAGGAATTGCTAAATTAAAGAATATGTCAAGCGGTGAGGAAACAGAAATTGCTCTTGATACTTTTGTAAGCGGATTTTATAACATTTCCCTTTCGGAACAGCTGGCTGACCTCGAAATCAACGGAGAAGAATTTGATTTCGGCTCACTATTCGGACTTAATAAAGAGGAGGAATAAAAAATGGCAGACTCTATTAAAGGATTAAAAAGAACAAACTACTGCAGCGAGCTTAGATTAAGTGATGCAGGTAAAGAGGTTACTCTTTTCGGCTGGTGTCAGAGACAGCGTGATTTAGGTAATCTTATCTTCATAGATTTAAGAGACAGAACCGGTCTTGTTCAGCTTTCTTTCAATGATACTACTGATCGTGAAATTTTCGCTAAAGCACAGAGTGTAAGAAGCGAATATGTTGTTGCCGCAGTAGGAACAGTATGTGAAAGAGAAAGCAAAAACAAAGATCTTCCTACAGGTGATATAGAAATCGTGGTAAAAGATTTCCGTATAATTTCAAAAGCCGAAACTCCTCCTTTTGAGATTATAAACAGCGAAAAAGTAGGCGATGATGTTACTTTAAAATATCGCTATCTTGAACTTCGCAATCAGAAGCTTACTCAAAATCTTATTATGCGTCACAAGATTGCAAAAATTGCAAGAGAATACTTTTACGCTAATGATTTCATTGAGATTGAAACACCAATGATGATAAAATCTACCCCTGAAGGTGCAAGAGACTATGTTGTTCCATCACGCGTGCACAATGGTAAATTCTATGCACTTCCTCAATCTCCTCAAATATACAAACAGCTCTGCATGGTAGCCGGCTTCGACAGATACATTCAGCTTGCACGCTGTTTCAGAGATGAGGACTTAAGAGCTGACAGACAGCCTGAGTTCACACAGATTGACCTTGAAATGTCTTTTGTTGACACTGAAGATATCATGGATATGGCAGAAGGATTTATTACAAAGCTTATGAAGGAAACTGTTAATGTTGATATTCCTATGCCTCTTCCGAGAATGACCTTTGCAGAAGCAATGTCAAAATACGGCTCAGATAAGCCTGATACAAGATTTGATATGCTTATCAATGATATTACAGACTGGGCAGATAATACTGATTTTGTTGTATTCAAAAACGCAATTGCAGATGGTGGCAGTGTAAAGGCTATTGTTGCCGAAAATGCTTCATCCACTTATACAAGGAAGAAAATAGACAAACTTACCGACTATGCTAAGGGCATTGGTGCAAAAGGACTTGCATATATCCGCTGGGCAGACGATGCTCCTTCATGCTCCTTCAACAAATTTCTTAAAGACGGTGAGCTTGACGCACTTATCGAGCAGCTTGGTGTTAAGAAAGGAGACTGTGTATTTATCGTTTCAGATAAAACCTCTTCTGCACTGTCAATACTGGGCTCACTTCGTCTCATTATTGCAAAAGAGCTTGACATAATACCAAAAGGTAAATGGAATTATCTTTGGATTACAGAAATGCCGTTTTTTGAACAGGACGAAGAAACAGGCGAATGGATTGCTATGCATCATCCATTCACCATGCCTATGGAGGAATGTATCGAATATCTTGACACTGACAAGAGCAAGGTACGCGCAAAGGCATTTGACCTTGTACTTAATGGTACAGAGCTTTCATCAGGCTCAATGAGAATTACTGACTGCCAGCTCCAAAACAAGATGTTTGAGCTTCTTGGAATGGAACAAGAAGAAATTGATGCTAAATTCGGCTTTCTTGTTGAAGCTTATCATTATGCTTCACCGCCTCACGGCGGTATGGGCATAGGTCTTGACAGACTTGCTATGATTATCTGCGGTGCTGACAGCTTAAGAGATGTTACAGCATTCCCTAAAGTTCAAAACGCCAGTGAGCTAATGAGCGGTGCTCCAAGCACAATTGACGATATTCAGCTTAATGAGCTTGGAATTAATCTTGCTGTTCAGGAGGACAACAATGAGTAGCAATTTTTTTGCAATGGTTAACCGCATGAAGCTGATTGACAGATGGGCCTTAATGCAGAACAGCAAAACAGAAAACATTGCTGAGCACAGCCATAATGTTGCAGTTATTTCTCATGCACTTGCTCTTATCGGCAACAAAAAATTCAAAAAGAATTATGATGCTCAGCGTGCAGCCCTTCTTGCACTTTATCATGACACTACTGAGGTTATAACGGGCGATATGCCAACTCCTGTAAAATATTATAATGATGACATAAAAAATGTTTACAAGGATATAGAACGTATTGCAGGAAATCGTTTGCTTTCCATGCTTCCGGATGAATTCAAAGAGGACTATGAGCCTTTCTTCGAGCATAAAGAGAGTGATAAAGAGCTTTGGAAACTGGTTAAGGCTGCAGATAAAATCAGTGCATTAATCAAATGCATCGAAGAGCACCGTATGGGTAATCTTGAATTTGATATAGCCTTAAAATCGCAGGAAAAACTGATTGAGGAAATTGATTTGGAAGAAGTAAAATATTTCAAAGAAAATTTCCTTCATGCCTATTATCTCACTCTTGATGAACATACAAAATAGATATTTATAAACAAAAAGCGTTGAAGTTATAGCACATCAGCTAAAACTTCAACGCTTTTTATATAATAATTTTATCTAGCAATCAGTCATTAGGAATAAATGCCTTATGAACAGCAGCAACAGCTCTGTCAGCATCATCTGCATCAATTACAACAGAAATCTTAATTTCAGATGTAGAAATCATCTGGATATTAATATTTGTCTCATAAAGAGCCTCAAACATTTTTGATGCTGTACCCGGATGTGATTCCATACCGGCACCAACAATTGAAACCTTAGCAACATTAGTATTGCAGACAATTTTGCAGTCATCAAGCATATCTTCAAGAAGCTCTACTGCAACAGGACCGTTGTCTCTGCTTACTGTAAATACGATATCCTTTGTACCATCTCTTCCAAAAGACTGAAGAATGATATCAACATTGATATTCTTTGCAGAAAGCTTTGAGAAAATTTTGAAAGCTACGCCAGGTGTGTCCTGTAAATTTAATATTGAAACAAGTGCAACATCCTTATCCTTAGTTACACCGCGAATTAACATTTTTTCCATTTTTGCTACCTCCTTAACGATAGTGCCTGGTATTGGATTAAGTGATGAGAGAACTTCAAGCTCTACTCCATATTTTTTTGCCATTTCTACTGAACGGTTGTTAAGCACCTGTGCACCCAGAGTTGCCAGCTCAAGCATTTCATCATATGTGATTTCCTTAAGCTTTTTAGCATTATCAACCTTTCTTGGATCAGCAGTGTAAACACCTTCAACATCAGTAAATATCTGGCATTTGTCTGCCTTAAGTGCTGCAGCAATTGCAACTGCAGATGTATCAGAACCGCCTCTGCCTAGTGTTGTCAGGTCATCATATCTGTTAATGCCCTGAAAACCTGCAACAACAACAATATTGTGCTTTGCAATTTCTGCCTGAAGTCTGTTAGGCTTGATGTTCTTGATTCTTGCAGAAGTGTAAATTGAATTTGTGTTAAAACCTGCCTGCCAGCCTAAAAGACTGATTACAGGAAAGCCAAGCTTTTCAATAGCCATAGCAAGAAGTGAAATTGAGATCTGCTCGCCTGCTGCAAGAAGCTGGTCCATTTCTCTGTTAGCCGCATTGGGATTAATTTCGTTTGCCTTAGCAATAAGATCATCAGTAGTGTCGCCTTGTGCAGAAACAACAACTACTACATCGTTACCCTGCTTGTAAGTATCTGTTACAATCTTTGCAACATTCATAACTCGCTGGGCATTGGCAACAGAAGAGCCGCCAAATTTTTGAACAATAAGACCCATTGTTATGTCCTCCTCTTATAAATTAATAGTCTGTAACCTTTATAGTATTAATAACATCAATGCTCTGCAGCTTTTCTGCAAGCTCATTTTCTGTCATAATATCTGTAATGAATGCAACCTCGTCAGACGGCTGTCCTTTTCTTGAAAGATATTTAACCTCTGAGAAAATTCCATTAATCTTTGAAGCCTCAGCCTTTGCTCTTACATAGAAAGGCATTTTAATTGTATTTTTGTAATCAACTACATAATCTTCTTCACCTGCACCCCAGCCAAAGATTTTCTTTCGCTCTGTATGCTTAGCACAGTCAATTATGTCAGCAACTACTGCAGAAGCTGTGGGAAGTTTTCCTGCACCGGGACCATAAAAGCATACATCACCTACAGAATCACCTCTTACCAAAATAGCATTAAATACATCTTTTACAGATGCAAGCTGTGAGCCGTTATATACTACAGCAGGACTTACAAAAGCTGCAATTTCATTTTCGTTGATATACTTAATCTGACCAAGAAGCTTAATAACTCCGTTTGCAGAATTGATATATGATACATCCTCAAGAGTAATTTTTGTAATACCCTCAGCCTCAACCTGTGACGGATAAACATGCTTTCCAAAAGCAAGCGAAGCAAGAATACATACCTTTCTGCAGGCATCATGACCTTCAACATCAGCAGTAGGATCTTTCTCGGCATAACCCTTATCCTGAGCAATTTTAAGTGCCTCGTCAAAAGACATTCCCTGCTCTATCATCATAGTCAAAATAAAATTAGTTGTTCCGTTAAGAATACCTGCAATGCCCTCGATATGATTTGCTGCAAGGCACTGGGTGAGCGGTCTGATAATAGGAATACCACCGCCTACAGATGCCTCAAACAGATAATTCACTCCGCTTTCCTCTGCTGCATCAAGAAGCTCTAATCCCTTTTGTGCAACAAGCTCTTTGTTTGAAGTTACAACGCTTTTTCCTGCTTTAAGCAATTTCATTGTAAAATCAAATGCAGGATTTACACCGCCCATTGTTTCTGCAACAATTTTAACCTCTTCATCATTAAGAATATCATTAAAATCCTTTGTAAACAAATCCTTGTGCGGATCATCAGGAAAATCTCTCAAATCAAGAATATGAGAAACCTCCAGCACATCACCGCCGATTTTTCCCGGAATGGAATCTGAATGGGATTCTATAACTTCAACAACACCGGAACCAACTGTTCCGTATCCCATAACTGCAACCTTCATAATTAACCTCCTATATATAATACATTAAATCTTATTTTATGTTTACAGCACTGACGCCGTAAAGATTTTTTATATTTTGCATAAGCTCTGCTTTGCTCAAAATCATTTCAGTAATTCTTACTGTAACAGAAACATCTGCCACAGAATTAACAGGCACGCTCTGATTGACAGAAAGTACATTTGCACCCGCTTTATATAACTCATTCATAAGTGACGAAAGAACACCCGCATTATCTCTTAGCTTTGCGCTTATTGAAGCAGTCTCATCACTATTGTCACCATTATATTCAAAAATCGCATCTTTATATTTATAGTATGCACTTCTGGATATGCCTGCCATTTTTGCAGCCTGCGAAGCCGAAGATGCTTCACCCGAAGCGATATATCGTTTTGCCATTATGACCTTTGAATACACATCAGGAAGGATGGTTGAATTAACTAAATAATACTTAACCTTTTCCATAATAAATTGTCCTCCATACACGGACATTTGTTTTGCTGTGAAAAACATTTTAATTATATTAACAGAAAAATTAAGAACTATCAAGAATATTTTTAAAATTTTATAAAAACTACTAATATACACTTGATAAATCATGGTATTTTTATTAAAATATACTTAATTAATTAGATAAGGAAGTAAAAAATATGAGTCCTGCAGTTCAAAAAAGACGAGATTCAATAATTAACGTTGCATTTCTTGCAATGGTACTTGGTCTTGCTTATGTCTTTTTCAAATATATTTTCGGCGTGGCAGCACCATTTCTGCTGTCTTTTTTATTTGCTGTTGTTTTACAGCGTCCTCTTCGCTTTCTTGATAAAAAAACGAACAACAAATTCCACGCATTATGGTCAATATTGCTGGTATTAGTCTGTGTAGCAATTATAATAGGACCTGTGGTAACAATACTGGCACTCATCGGCAAGGAAATAGGTAATTTCATTTCTTATCTGACCTCTCAGCTAAACGACATTCCAACTTTTTTGGCAACACTGCAAAAAGAGCTTCTTGCACTGCTTAAATTTCTTCCCGACAGTGCTTACACAGCAGTAGGCGATACAATAAATGAATTTTTTTCAAAAGCAATTAACGATTTTGATTTATCTGCTATAGGTATTGATGTTAAATCAATTACTTCAGGCTTAACAAGCGGTATAAGCGGAGTATATGGCGTTGTAAAAAATATTCCTGCTGCTCTTATTGCAATTGTTATCGGTATAATTGCATGGATTTTCTTTACTAAGGATTATAAGCAGATTGTTGGTTTTATTAAGCTTCAGCTTCCTGATAATAAAAAAAATCTGTTGGGTGAAATCAAGCAGATTTTCTCTGCAACAGTTTTAAAAATGATAAGAGCTTATGGAATCATTATGTTCATAACCTTCTGTGAACTGTTTTTAGGATTATCAATTTTGAATTTAATAGGTGTTATGGACAACAGTTATGTATTTATGATTGCCATAGCCATAGCAATATTTGATATTCTGCCTGTGGCAGGATCGGGCGGCATATTAATCCCATGGGCTATAGTCAGTCTTATTCTGGGTAATATCGGTCAGGCTGTTGGAATAATTGTAATATATATCATTATTTCAGTAATACGTCAGTATATTGAGCCGAAAATTGTAGGTTCAACTCTTGGTGTTCATCCTATTGTAACTCTTGCAGGACTTTATTTTGGTCTTAAGCTATTTGGTTTTATGGGTATGTTTATTGTACCTATCTGTGTCGTAACCATTAAAGCATTCAATGATGCAGGACGAATTCATTTATATAATCCTCCAAAAAGAAACTAACAAAGATTTATAGCTGTAATTAGGTAATGATATGACAGGTCTTATTATTTATGAAAATCAAGGAAGCAGTTACAAAGGAGTTGCAACTCCCTGCTGTTTAGGAGATTATTGCGAAAACAGTAAAATCGGTGACAGTGTTTTTCAGTATATTGACCAATATATTGATTTTGAAAGTCAGCTGATTAAGCTTAATTCATATTCAATATATTATGCAGAAGCACTTTGTCAGCAATTCAAAAAAATAGGTGTAGACACCGGTATTCTTATATACTGCGATGTTGATGAAATACCGCATGAATCTACAGATGATTTTTTAGGATATGATGTTTGTGCCGAAGATTACTACACATCACCGTTAGGTATGGAATATCTTGAATTCACTTCAGAGGATATTGAATTCATGGTTGATGAAGAAGTCAGTGATGATTTTCCGTTTTTTGAAAATATATCTAATGAGGTTCGGCATGAATATGAACAGCAGCTGAACAAGCATAAATTATTTGATAATTTAGAAACTGCCGAAGAAATAGCAGAATACTGCAATTATCTTACAGCACAATATGATAATATTTTTGAAGGATTAAAAAATTTTAAAATCGTAAAAATATACGCTAAAAAAAGCTGATGAAGGGACACCCCTCATCAGCTTTTTTGTTTTCTATACTGTTTTCCATAGAAGCAGATTATTTTCAAATTTCACATCAACCTGTCCATTATCTTTAAGCCATGATAAGTATGAACGCACAGTGCTTCCTACAAGAACATACTGCTCAAAATTCATTGTGAGATTATATTCATCAAAAAGTATTTTCAAAAGCTGTTCAAAACACATAGGCACTTGCAGAATACTTTTAATTTTATCAGCTATTTCAAAAACTTTTTCTCTGTTAAGCTGTACCAATTCACTGATATACTTCATAGCATCTGCATGAGCAGGAACAAACATATCCGCATCAATAGTTTCTACTTTATCCAAGGTTTTTAGATATTCTTCAACATCATAGATAAATGCAATCTGATATTTATCTAACGTTTTCTTGCTGCTTATACAATCTGCAAGAAAAACAACATCATCAGGTGTACGCACACCAATCATATCAAAAAAATGTCCTGATAAAGAAATTACCTCCAGCTCCTTAGGGAAGTCATTATCTGTAATATCAAGCACTTCACTTTCAGCGGCAAGAAGAAATTTGTGCCTTAACTCTTCGCACGGATATCCGCCATACAAAAAGGATGGTTCTAAAATAGGATGCTTTGTGAAATCAGCCTCTATACCTTTAGCAAATATTTTGCAATCTGTCTGTTGCTGCAAATATCTGTTTCCGCCAATATGGTCTGCATTGGAATGAGTATTAATAATTCCCTTCAGCTTCCAGCCATTACTGTCAAGTATTTTGTGGATCTTTTTTCCTGCATCCTTGTCATTTCCGCTGTCTATTAAATAAACCTCTGTATCATTTATTTTATATATACCTATCTTTGCAGGACAGTTAATATAATAACTATTCTCACCCACCTGATTTAATTCAAACATCTTGCACCTCTTTTACATATTTTAATAGAATATACTGTAACCAACAGCATAAAGCAAGTCCGTTCAGCTGATACACCAATACTTTACTATGGTATTTCATCTAAACGGACCTTTTATCATTTTACTGTCTTGCCAACTCTTTAGCTTCCATTAGGTAAGTATCAGATGCAGGATAATGAATATTATGTGTAATATAAATTGCGCCGCTCTTATCCTTAATTACAGAAACATTAGCATGATTTACTTCAACAATAACCTTCATCTCATAGTCAGCTGAAATAATAAGATTTGTTTTCGGATCTATAGTAACTGTTCCCGTACCGCCCTTATAGTCAACACGGCAATTTTCCTCAGTTGATCCGCTTGCCCACGACAAAGCATCATAATCATTAAAGATTCCTGCTACTGTTGAGCCTAAGTCCTTAAGAACTTCAAAAAAGCTTCCCTGTGAATCTGCACCGCGTACTGCCATAGAAGTATCCTTAGGCTGAATAGTCATTGTAATTGTTCCGTCACTATTTTCAGTAACATTGCATGCCAGACAATACTCCGGTTTGAAATGCGATGTTCTGAAATCATAATCACCCGGATTTGCATCATCCATATTTGTGTTATCAATAAGAGGATCTCTGTTATTGCTTGGCGGCAGACCATAAACACCCTTTTGAAAAGCAGTATCAACAATTCCGGGAACAACACTATTGAGCATATCATTCTTGGTTCCGTCAATCAAAATACTATCAATAGATAATTTTTCCTCACTGACAAAATCATAGTATTCAAAAGAATTTCCATCCTTGTCAGTATACATAGCTGTCTGTGCCTTTGTATTATTGTAGCACTCTATATAATAATTAACAACATCTTCTTCAGTCTTGAATTCCTTAGAACCGTATGTACCTGCTTTAAAAGTCTCAATTACAATTTCATTCTCGCCTGCTTCAGCAATTTCTTCTTTCAAGTCATCCTTCCAGCTGCCGTCATTAATCTTTTGAACAGCATTCACTGCACCACCTGCTACATAACTGATTTTGGCACAGCCTGTAAATGATGACAATACTAATATAACAGCAATAACTAATGCGGTACTCTTGGTAAATTTTTTCATAGGCATTGCCTCCTCAGAGCGCAGATATATGATTCATATGACGAAAAATGCAGCTGATAACAGTACATTACAATTAAAATTTATAACATTATCCACAAAAAGTCAATAGAATCATGAAAATTATTGTTATTTATATCTAAACGCTTATAAAAAAAGCAGACCAAACTGAAAATTTTCAATCGGTCTGCATTGTTAAATTATATGATTTAATTACTTCTTTTCATCCGGTACGAAATTAAAGTTAGATGCATTATATTTAAAATACTTTTCAACAAGAGGAGTGAAGTTATCTGCATCATTATAATTTGGACTCTTCAGCTGATAAATAGCTTCATTAATAGATTCAACATACCAGTCATTTTTCTTGAATGCGTATACATAATTTATTGTATCAAGCTCGCCGTTAAGAATTGCATAACTGTCTTTATTCTCAAGCACCATAAATGAAAATTCGTCAACAACAACTGCATCTATTTTTCCTGCATCAAGATCAGCAAGTGCAGTATTTACATCTGCATATTCCTTTACACTTTTGCAGGAAGCTTTAATAGAAGCATTTTTATCCAGAGCAGCTTTAGCCTGATCAGTTACAACACCTGCTTTTGCACCTGCCATATCAGCATATGTAGCAATCTTGCTTCCTGACGCCGTTACTGTAATAATTCTGTTATCAATAACACTTTCGCTGAAAGTAAAATCCTTATTGAAAGTGCCTGTATTTGTCTGCACTCCGCCAATCATTACATAAGCAATATACTCTTTTCCTTCGGCATCAATATATGCAGGATCTTCCCCTACCTTGTATCCTTCATCAACCTTAACGAATTCATAATTTTTATACTCATTTTTTATATCATTAAAGATACCTTTAAAAATCTCTACATCAAATCCTGTAAGATTTCCATTCTCAGTGTAAATAAAAGGTGCTTTTTCTTCTGTATAAGCAATAAGCATTGTTTCATCTGTGATTTCAGCTGCTTCCTCTGCCTTTGAGCATCCTGCAAAGCACAGAACAACTGTTATTGCACAAAGAATTAATGCAATAATCTTTTTGATTGATGTCATATCATTATCCTCCTAAAGAACTAATAAATTCTACATCAATTTTATATTATAATCACAATAAAGTCAATAGAAAATAAAGTCTCATCTTGCAATTAACTCTTGACAGCTTAAAAGATTTGTCTTAATCTATATACAATATAAATAAATTCGTCCGTTATAATGCCTAGAACCGAACAAAATAAAAAATATTATGAAATATACAAACACTCTTAGCGGAAGTTTTATCAGCAGACCAAACAGATTTATTGCCAAGGTAAATGCAGAAGGTGCTGAGCAGACAGTACATGTAAAAAATACAGGAAGATGCAAGGAGCTTCTTATTCCTAATGCAAAAGTTGTTCTTCAAAAAAGTGATAATCCAAATAGAAAGACAGCATACGATCTCATTGCTGTCTATAAAGGAAGCACTCTGATAAACATGGATTCTCAAGCACCTAATAAAGCTGTGTACGAATGGCTGAAAAATGGTGAATTAATCAGCAATCCGACATTTTTAAAGCCTGAAGCAAAATACGGCAGTTCAAGGCTTGACTTTTATCTTGAAAACAAAATTGAAAAATGCTTTGTTGAGGTTAAAGGTGTTACTCTGGAAATGAGCAATACCGCAATATTCCCCGATGCACCTACAGAAAGAGGCAGAAAACATATTACAGAGCTTATCAAAGCAAAAAAAGAAGGCTACAAAGCAGCAATAATTTTTGTTGTGCAAATGAAAGGCTGTACAAAATTTATGCCAAACTACGAAACAGATACGCTATTTGCAAATGAACTTAAAAAGGCGTATGATAATGATGTTGAAATAATTGCTGTTGACTGCAAAGTAACCGAAGACAGTATGATTATTGATAAAAAAATTGAGGTGTGCTTATGAAAAAATACATAGCAATAGCATTATCAGTTGTATTAATTGCAGGCTTTTGTGCATGCTCAAAAACAACTGACAAAAGTAACGAAGTTTCTTCTGCCGTTACAGTAACAGAACAGACAACAAAAAAAGCTTTACCAAAAGCAAGCACCACAGCCAAAGCAAAAAAGGATGAAAGTAAGGCAAATAAATTAAAGAAGAATGTTTCTTCTGTTCTTAATGTACCTGAAGAAGATGTAGCCGTTCAAAGTGACGGTGGATTTGAATATAAAAATCCTGATTTGGATGAAACAAAAATGTATTCACAGGAATACAGCGATGAAATGGAAAAAGAAGCCTTTGAAAACATTGATGCTTTTGTAAAAGAAATAAAAAATAATTATCCGGACAACAAAAAAATTGAGCGTTTCAGCACAGATATCCAGCAGTTAAGCTTTGGTGATAACGGTATAGACTCAGTAAACTATATTGCAGTTTATATTAATTCTCAAAACCAGTCGCTGACTGTTTATGCAGATTCAACAGGCACTGTATACTATGCCAAATGTGAATTTACATGGTAGGCAATGAGTAGTCAAACCCAATTTTGTTTGGTCAAGTCATATAGGAGGTAATAGAAAATGTTAACATTAGACAGAGTTTACAAAGCGAAACGGGTGCTTCAGGAGGTTTTAAGAAAAACCGATATGATACCTGCAAAAAATTTAAGCAACGATGCAGAAATTTACTTAAAAACAGAGAACCTGCAGGTAACAGGATCATTCAAAATCCGTGGATCATATTTTAAAATCAGTCAGCTTACCGAAGAAGAAAGAGCTAATGGTGTAATTGCCTGCTCAGCAGGAAATCATGCACAGGGTGTTGCACTTGCCGCCGCTAAAAACGGTATTAAATCACTTATCTGCCTGCCTGATGGAGCACCAATCAGCAAAATAGAGGCCACTAAAAGATATGGTGCAGAAGTATGCATGGTTAAAGGTGTTTATGATGATGCTTATAACAAAGCACTTGAGTTAAAGGAGCAAAAAGGATATTCCTTTATTCATCCTTTTAACGATCCTGATGTAATTGCCGGTCAGGGCACAATAGGTCTTGAAATATTAGAACAGCTTCCGGATGTTGACGCGGTAGTTGTTCCAATAGGCGGCGGCGGACTGATTGCAGGTGTCGCATATACAATCAAACAAATCAATCCTAACTGCAAAGTATATGGAGTTCAGGCAGCAGGTGCACCTTCAATGGAGCAGTCAGTTAAGAATTCAGAAATTGAAACTCTTCCTAAAGTTCAGACAATTGCCGACGGCATTGCTGTAAAAACGCCAGGTGACCTGACATTTGAGCTCACTCAAAAATATGTTGACGGTATTTTTACAGTAACAGATGATGAAATTGCTTTGGCTATACTTACTCTGCTTGAGCAGGAAAAGCTTATTGCAGAAGGTGCAGGGGCAGTTCCTGTAGCAGCAATAATGAATGGTAAAATTCCGGATATCGCAGGCAAAAAGGTTTGCTGTCTTGTATCAGGCGGTAATATTGATGTAACTATTCTTTCAAGAGTTGTTGAAAGAGGTCTCAAAATGGGAGGCAGAACTGCCAACATTACTATTGCTCTTTCTGATAAACCAGGTCAGCTTCTCGGAGTAAGCCAGATTATTGCACAGCTTGGTGCAAATGTCGTTTCAGTAAATTACGACAGCACCGATCTTGATATGAATATCACTGACTGTTATCTAAGAATAGGCGTTGAAACAAGAGATTATCAGCACATTGTTCAAATTAAGCAAGCACTTAAGGACGCAGGCTTTGAGGTTTGCGATTAAGTATAAATAAATTTAAAAAGAAAGGTATTAACAATATGGAATACATATCAACTCATAATGCGCCAAACGCAATCGGACCTTATTCACAGGCTGTAAAAGCAAACGGCATGCTTTTTACATCAGGTCAGATAGCAATCAATCCTCAAACAAATGATGTTGATGCAAAAACAATTGAAGAGCAGACTACTCAGGTTTGTGAAAATCTCAAGGCTGTAGTTGAGGCAGCAGGAACTTCAATGGATAAGGTTGTAAAAACCACATGCTTTTTGGCAGATATAAATGATTTTGCAAAATTCAATGAAATTTACGGCAACTATTTTGTATCAAAGCCGGCAAGATCATGCGTAGCAGTAAAGGACCTGCCAAAAGGAGTTCTTTGCGAAATCGAATTAATCGCAAAACTGTAACATAAACTTATTAATCAATATAAAGCAACAAAAATGCTGTCTTAAATAAAAATTTAAGACAGCATTTTTTATTAGAATATTAAAATTTTAATGTATTTTTAATATTTCGATTTTATAATGAATACATAAAATAAATAACAAAGGAGAATCTTCATGAAAAAAACATTATCAATTTTATTATCATTTCTTATGATTTCAACATGTTTTACCGGAATGATAACGGCACAAGCAGCATCAAAAATAAACAAAAGCGAAGCAAAAGCAATCGCACTTCAAGATGCAGGTCTGAAATCATCTCAGGTAAAATTCACAAAAAACAAATTGGATTATGATAATGGAATAAAGATATATGATATTGAATTTTATACGAATTTAACAGAATATGAGTATGAAATCAATGCATCAACAGGAAAAATAGTTAGCAGAGATAG
Source organism: Bacteroides sp. (assembly GCA_023665085.1). Classification (GTDB taxonomy): domain Bacteria; phylum Bacillota; class Clostridia; order Oscillospirales; family Acutalibacteraceae; genus Eubacterium_R. Next base: position 121,454 of record JAMPEQ010000003.1, on the reverse strand, counting down.
TGACCTTGATATTTGTCTTTCAACTAAAACCTATATATATAATGGAAAGGCTAAAAAACCGTCAGTAACTATAAAAACTGACGACGGACGCTCAAATATTTCTTCTTCTTATTATAAGGTAACTTATAAAAATAATACAAAACCCGGCAAAGCAACTGCAACAATCAAGTTTAATGATAAAAAATATCATGGAACATTCAAAAAAAACTTTACAATTAAACCTAAAAAATCCTCACTGACATCAATTAAGAAAAACGGAACAAATTTAACTGTCAAATGGAAAAAGGACAATAATGTAACAGGCTATCAAGTTCAGTATTCAACGAACAGTAATTTCAGCTCATCAAAGAAAGTCACAGTTTCAAAAAAAAGCACAACATCAAAAACCATTAAAGGTCTAAAAAGCAATAAAAAATACTATGTACGAGTAAGAGCATATAAAACTGTCAATGGAAAAAAATTTTACGGTCCGTATTCAGCAAAGAAGAGCATAGGAAAAAACGCAAGCTCTTCTTCCGCTTCTGCAAAACTTAACGGCAAAGAAAAAGCAAAAAGCATTGCATTAAAAGATGCAGGACTGAAATCATCAAAAGTAACATTCACAAAAGTTAAACTTGACTACGATGATGGCATTGAAGTTTACGACATCGAATTTCATACATCAATTAAAGAATATGAATATGAAATTAATGCAAGCACATGGAAAATTATAGAACGATCAGTTGAAAATTATAACGATGACTAATAATTAACCGCTTAAATAATTAAAACCCTGTAGATTTTTAAATTTACAGGGGTTTAATTATTTATAAAAAGAAAAAAGCTACGCATAAAGCGTAGCTGTGGAGCGGATGACGAGGCTCGAACTCGCTACCTCAACCTTGGCAAGGTTGCGCTCTACCGGGTGAGCTACATCCGCAAATGCAAATGTATTATACAAAGACTTTAATAATTTGTCAATAGATTTTTGAAAAAAATATTATTTTCTCTGTTATTATTTGCTATTTACATATTAAATAAATTTTGATAAAATAAATGTTACACAGTTTTTATTATATCTGTTAAAGAGGAGTAAATATGGACTACAGCATAGCACCTTTCGGTGATATTTGGAAAAACGGAATATTCAATGTTCCAAATCAGCTTCTTGATAAATATCTTAAGCTGGCAAGTGAATATCAATTAAAGGCACTGCTTTATATTTTAAGAAACGGCGGTCAGTCATCTTCAGCAGAAATTGCAAAAGCTTTAGGTCAGACTGCAGGTGATATTGATGATTTGCTTGAATTCTGGAATGAGGAAGGTGTGCTTGCAGTAAACGGAGAAACAGTAACACCTATTCCCCAACCTGTTATTATTGATGAAATTAAAGAAGAAAAAGAAAAAGAAATGAAAATTTCATCAAGAGAAAAGCTGTCTCCTCCCCGTCTTTCACCAAAGGATATAGTAATATGCATAAGAGAAAGCAGCGATATAGCTACTCTTCTTGAACAGGCACAGCATGTACTTGGCAGAACAATCAGCCACGCAGAACAGGAAATGCTGATAAATATGGTAAATTACTACGGACTGCCTGTAGAAGTTATCCTTATGATACTTGAATTTTACCGTTGTGAAAAAAAACGGGGAAAATCAATAGGTATCAACTATATAAATTCAATGGCAAAAAACTGGTCTGACGAGGGCATAGTTACTGTTACTGCCGCCGAAGAAAAGCTGAAAGAAATTGAGCAAAGTGACAGACTGTGGAACGAAATTGTTGCGATAACAGGAATCAAACACAGACGGCCTACTGATAATCAAAGAAAAATGGTAACATCATGGTTTACTGATTTTGACATAGCAATGATAAGCCTTGCAGCTGATCTTATGAAAGAAAACATACCTGAACCAAAACTGGCATATATGGATTCAATAATAAAAAAATGGCGTAAAAACGGAATTACAAATCCTGCACAGGTTAAGGCACAGCAAGAAGAATTTGAAAAGCAAAAGCAGGATAAAAAAGATGGCGAAAGACTGCAAAGCAAGCCGTCATACGATCTTGAAAAATTCATGAAGGATTCTATGAATAATACAGATATTATATAAATATGAGGTAGAATATGTCATACTCTATTGAAACTTTTAATAAGGCTGAAGATATTTTAGCCAGAAGAAGAGAAAATGCTGAATATAAAGCAGACGCAAAGCTTGAAGAAATCAGTGAAAAGATACCTGAGCTAATGAACATAAAAACAAAGCTCTCTCAAATCGGCTTAAGTATATCAAAAGTATTTCTATACAGCAATGATAAAAAAAATGATATGGACAGACTTATGAAGGAAAGTCTTTCTCTTCAGGAAGAGCGTAAAGAGCTGCTTAGAAAAAACGGCTATAGCGAAGAGGATTTATCAGTAAAATACTCATGCTCTGCCTGCTGCGATACAGGCTTTATACATAACAGAAAATGCAAATGCTACAATGAGCTGTTGAAGGACATTGAAAGGGATAAACTGCAAAAGATAGCACCTCTTGACGAATGCACATTTGACAGCTTTAATACAAATTATTATCCTGATGAAGCCTACGTAGGAATTTCTCCAAGAACAAAGGCGGAAAGAATAAAAGAAAGCTGTTCAAAATACGCTGTCGGATTCACAAGAAAATCACCTAATATTTTATTTATGGGCGGAACAGGCTTAGGCAAGACTCACTTGTCACTCGCTATTGCTAATGTTGTAATCAACAAAGGATACAGCGTAATTTACGGCACTTCACAAAATATTTTAAGTGATTTGCAGAATGAAAATTTCGGCAGAACAGATAATATCAGGTACACTGAAAATGATGTGCTCAACTGCGATCTGCTTATAATTGATGATTTGGGTACTGAGTTTAAAAACAGTTATACGGTTGCCTGCCTTTATAATATCATTAACACCCGTCTTTCAGCAAAATTGCCTACAATTGTATCAACTAATTTCAGTATAAAAGAAATAGAAGAAAAATACGATCAGCGTATTACATCACGCATTACAGGCGAATATAACACTATGATACTGTTAGGAAATGATATAAGATACATAAAATAAAACAAAAACTGCCGGTTTGTTATTGCCGGCAGTTTTTTGATTTTTCCGCTTCAATTATTAATACAATAATTCCTGCATATATTATATAGTTGATAATTATTTATAAATGTGTTAAAATAAGATGTAAAAATATGTAAATTCGGAGGTGAGGCGTTCTGAGCTACAATTATTTTGACGATGACTTTGAAAACGAAGAAAGAGAAAAACTCGGTGCACAGACATTTCAAAAGTTAAAAAACAAGTTAGACATGCGCCGCCTTGCCTATAATGCAAAATATACTATTGAAGATATTTTGCACGGCGAAACTGCAAAGCAGATGCGTGAGCTGCCAAACATAAAAAGTGCAATGCTTAAACTGCTTGCCTTTGCAATGTTTATTATATTTGTACTGATAATTATTATATGTTTCAGCCACACAATCAGCATACAAAACAAAAAGCTGCATCAATTTAAAACAGATGCAGGAAAAGTGTGCACAGATATTATAACAGAATACGGCTCTGTTAAATGGGAACGACTTGATAGTGACACCTATGGTAAAGACAAGGCAAGGCTTATCGGCTTATGCTATGCAAGACAGATGGATTTTGATAATGACGGCAAAGTCGAGCTTATGGTGTGCTATAACGAAAATAATATCTATAAACTTGAAATTTTCAGCTACGTTGACAAAAAGTTTTCAAAGGTTTACAGTGAGGAAGCAAATTCAACCAAAGATGTAAAGGACGGAAGCTGGATTGGCTTTTATCACAAAAACAACAAATATTATATTTGCAAATCAGAAAAAGCAACACCTGAAAATGTTGTTTTATATACACTTAAGGGTGATAAATTCAAAAAGTCCGGTGAATGTGATTACGATTATAAAAATAATATTTATTCTGTCAAAGGTAAAATAAATGCCGAGGATTTTGAAACAATTAAGCTTTCTGCTATAAAAAGCTCACGAGCTGAATACATTACCGAAATAGTGACAAACAATCTGGAAACATTTTCAAGTGTATCTTTAGCACAGCTTGAAAATCAGAAAAGCGAAACTCAAAGACGAAATGATGCATATTATGAAATAATCGAAAAGCGAATTTCACAGTATGGTGAAGCTGAAGTAAAATCCGAAAAAGGTGTGAATTATATTGACGGTCTTGCATACGTGGATTTAATTGACTTCAACAACGATAAAAACGAGGAGCTTGTAATCGCATACAGAAAACAGATGAAAAAAAGTTCAACTGATTACTACACCGGAAATTATATTGTCATTGAAGAACCCACCTACTGCATAGAGGTCTACAGCTGGAACGGCACAATTGCCAAAAAGATTTTCAGTAAAGATTCTGTATCAAACTATCTTGAAAATGACACTGTAAATTATGTAATGCTTCACAAAACAAGTAAAGGTGCTGAAATATGCATCAATTCATATTCATTTGAAACCTCTTACACTTATACTGCAACATCAAGAATTTACAGACTGAAAAAAGAAAAATTTGATACTGTATATAATGCTAGAATGGATTATGATTATGGCTATAAAAATTATTACCTTGACGGCGAATATTCATATGAATCTCAGTTTGAATCACAAGGGCACAAAGTTCCTATGTTCCTGAATGATAACGAGGGATTTGATTCAGGTGAATATATAGTTACCTATCTTTCAGGCAAAAAAGACTATGATTTTGATAAAGCAGTAAATGACACCATAAGCACTATCCAAAAAATCAACAGCAACTACCTTCCTAATAAATAAAATATCAAATAGAAATAAGTGCCGGATATTTTGTCCGGCACTTATTTGTTATAATATTTAATTGTTTCTTAAAGGAAGCTTAACCCTAGCCTTGAACAAATCACCGTCAATAGTTATTTCAAGTTCACCGTTTTGCAGCTTAGTCAATTCCTTTGCTATTGATAAGCCTAAACCATTACCCTCCTTATTTCGCGATTTATCACCGCGAACAAAGCGCTCCGTAAGCTCATCGGCAGAAATATCCAAAGGCTGTGCAGATATATTCTTAATTTCAAAAACACCAAAGCCTTTTTCTTCATAAGTGCTTACATAAACTCTTGTTGACACTGCACTGTATTTTCTGGCATTTGACAGCAGATTTTCTACAATTCTGAAGGTTTTAGGTCCGTCAGCAATAATCATGTTCGATGTTTCATCTGATTTAATTATCAGTGACAGTCCTGCTTTATCAAAATCATCCTGAACATCCACAGTTGCCTGCAGACAAAGCTCTGTCAAATTGATAGGCGCAAGATTAACCGATACATTACCGCTGGTAACCTTTGATGCCTCAATCAAATCATCAATAAGTCTCTTCAGTTTAGCGCCCTTTTCATCAAGAACTTTAATATAAGACTGAGCTTTTTCGTCATTAATATCACACTTTGAAAGCAAGTCAACATAATTAATAATTGACGTAAGAGGTGTTTTTAAATCATGAGAAACATTTGTTATAAGCTCTGTTCTGAGCCGCTCATCCTTTACCGCCTTTGCAACTGCTTTTTGTAATTCAGTATTAGTATATTTCATACTGTCGGCAAGATATCGAAGTGAATTATAAAGCTTGTCTAAATCACTGTCATACTCCTTATGCTCAATTGAACATGCAATTATTCTATCAAGCTGACTTATATATCTTATTACATGATAAAGCACAAAGGCATTGAAAGCAATGAACACAATTGCAGTTAATATTGTAAAAATATAAAAATCCTCACTTATCGAAAGTCCGCCGATAATTGATAAGATAATATTTATCATCAAATATGCTATTGACAATAAAATAATATTTCTCTTAAACGTCTTTGGCTTATAAGCTATGGAATGAACAGTTGCTCTTAATCTGCCCTTTGTTCTGGCCGATGATTTTTTCATTGCACTGAATAATTTGCCGAGACATTTAAATAAAATTTTATTAAACCATATTAATCCATAAACAAACCAATAGGTAAAAAAGAATTTATACCATTTTCTGTCGCTCCTGAAACTCCTTACAATTGAAGAGGAAAGCTCCATTGCAAGCATCCAGATAGCAGCTGCATAAATCACAATAACATCATTAGTATACTTTGATATACCTATTGAGTCAGCAACCGTAAACATCAGCATCGTAGCACCCGTTCCGAGTCCGCCGGTAATTGCTAAATGAAACTCTACAGGGAGATAATCTATAAATGCAAGCTTTGCTTTTTCATACCTGTCCTTTTTTCCTGCAACGGCAAGATATAAAAATCCGAATACAAAGGACAGCACTATATATATGACTGATAATACACAGTTTTTATTAATATTTTCTCTGCTTTCTTTTGCAGTGACAAATAAATCCCTTATTCCCTCATATCTGTTATCATAATTTTCTGCTCTTTGAATAATACCGTCTATAATATTATCATCTTTATATTCAGGGAACTGGAAATACAGATACAGGGTTAATCCCTTGTCAATATCCTTGGCTATTGAGTCTGCAAAGGTCTTACTGATGCCCTTGTGCTCAGCCTTTCCGTTCTCATAGATATAATACATATCATGAGATTTTATATCGCTTAAAGCAGGCTTTTCTTCCAAAAAGGTATTTGAAAGCTTCTCACCGTAATTTTCAGCATAGAATTTAAGGCTTGAATCATAGGATACCGGATAATAATCATATCCGACTTCATACAATGTTGAATCAACAAAGCTGTCATAGATTTCAGATAACTGCTTTTTAATATTACTTATATTTACTTCAAAATCATTGTTTGTTGCCAAGCTGTTCAAATTAAAGGTAAAAGCATAATTTCCTGCTTTTATATTTATGTTTTTATAATAATAGTCGGCAACTTCTTCGTAGTTTTCATCATATTCTTCAAGCTTTGGTGCAGAAGCTAAAAGCTGTACCGCTTTGTCATAAGCCCTTTGGATTACATCATCTTTTACATTCTTCAGAGACTTTTCTGCATCATCATGCCTTTTCATTTCACTAAACGTTGAATTGATGTTGCTTATATCAGAATACATATAATTCTGGAATGTAATATTTTCCGTAAAATCCGTTACCTGAGTATAGTCTGTTTCATCATTAAAATAATACCATCCGATAAAAGTTTCAACTATTTTATCAGTTGCCATAATTAAGGTTATAAAGCACAGAATTACACAAATAATTTTTTTAAGCATTGAATAATTAAATCTTTTCACATTTGTATCCAAGTCCATATACCACCTTTATGTATTTCGGCTCTTTAGGATTAATTTCAATCTTTTCTCTGAGATTTCTAATGTGAACAGTAACAGTTTTTTCACTGGAATACGAAGGTTCATTCCACACTGCCTCATAAATCTGTGATGATGATAAAACTTTACCCATATTGCTCATAAGATGTTCAAGTATCTTATATTCCATGGCAGTAAGTCTGACTTCATCACCGTCAACAGTTACAGACTTTGTATCCTTATCAAGAACAATACCGCCTGTAACAAGCTGGCTTTCCTTGATCACAAGGCTTCCAAGTGTAACATAACGTCTGATTTGCGAATTAACTCGTGCAACCAATTCCAGCGGATTAAAAGGCTTTGTAACATAATCATCCGCACCAAATCCGAGCCCTGCAATCTTATCAGTGTCCTCACTCTTGGCAGAAAGAAGAATAATAGGAAAATTATATTTTTCTCTGATTTTGAGTGTTGTTTTAAGACCGTCAAGTTTCGGCATCATAATATCCAGGACAACACAGTGAATTTCATTTTTAATAACCTTTTCAAGTGCATCCATTCCGTCAACTGCAGTTATAACGTTATAGCCTGCATTGTCAAGGTAAATTCGCAGTGATTCCAAAATTGCCTCGTCATCATCACAAACCAATACTGTTTTCATTTTTAATCTCCCAAATAATAAATAATCCCTTTTCCGATATACACATTAAATCACACTTGTTCAAACATAATGAAAAGGAAAAGTAAAGAAATAATAAAGATTTTAAATTTCAATTCCAAGCTCTTCAATCTTGTCTCTTACCTTAAGCCAGTCACCAAAAGCAAGTTCTTTATTATTAGGATTACGCAAAATAGCAGCAGGATGATAAGTTCCCATAAACAGAGTACCATTCTTATCTATAAACTCGCCATGCTGCTGTGTTACCTTAAAATTTTTATCAATGAGTCTTTGAGCCGATATTCTGCCAACACATATAACAAGCTTAGGTCTTATAATCTTAAACTGCTCTCTAAGCCATTTAATGCATGTATCCTGCTCCTCAGGCTTAGGATCACGGTTCTTCGGCGGACGGCATTTTACCATATTTGCAATATACACATTCTTTTCTCTTGATAAATCTACACTTGCAAGAAATTTATCAAGAAGCTGACCTGATCTGCCCACAAATGGTTTCCCCTGCAAATCCTCATTTTCACCGGGACCTTCGCCAATAAGCATAATATCAGCATCCTTTTTGCCCATACCGAAAACCAGATTGGTTCTTCCCTCACAAAGTCCGCACTCTGTGCAGTTTTTACATTTCAATTCAAGTTCATCTAATGTCATTTTTATCACCCGAAAATATTATACCAAAACCAAAGAACAAAAACAATATAAATAAGCAGTAAGAATTTTATATCCTTACTGCTTAAAATCGGTTAGTATTTAATTATCTAATATATTACTTTTCGGTTGTGGTTTCGTCAGTCTGAATTTCTATTGAAGCTGTGTTATCTGCTGCACCACCAACCATTTCATATGAAATTGAGCCGGCATCATCAGGCAAATCAAATGTGTACTGATCAACAACATCTCCGTCATCATTCTTATATGAATTATGATTCTTAAGATAGTCTGAAATATTTGCTTCTTCACCATTTATAACGAGCTTGACGCCCTCAAAAAGTGCACCGTCAGTTGCAGCATTAGCCGTCAATGCTCCACACATCAACACGCTCATCACAGCTATAACCACGATAAGACCTTTCTTAAAACCTCTTGCTCTTTTCTTTTTTTCCGTCATATCAAAAATCCTTTCCAATCTTTTGTCAGAAGGACGGATATTAGAAAAAGCCTTCTTATAATTATCACTATTCATTTATCCAATCATCCCCCAACATTTCTTTTAATTTTAATCTCCCTCGCCGTAATCTTGTTTTTACCGTAGAGCTGTTTGTTTTTAAAATCTCTGCAATTTTATTTACAGTCAAATCCTCATAGTAAAACAGATGTATTACGACTCGTTCTTTTTTCGGCAATTTCATAACAGCATTGAACAAATCATAATCCCTGCACTCATCAAAAGCACCCTTGTCAATATATTCATCAATATCAGCACGTCTGCTTTTAAAAAAAGATTTCAGCAGATCCTTACTTTCATTTACACATACAGCAGTCAGCCATTTATCCATATGCTCATCATCGTTAAATGATTTATTACAGCACCACATCTTTTCAAATACTGACTGAATTATATCTTCACTATCATCAGTGTTTTTTGTAAATGAAAGTGCTATAAGATACAATCTTTGATTATTGCGCTTTACAGCTCTTATAAATTCACTCTCTGTCATAATCACCACTCATTGAAAGGTCCTTTCACAATAGTAACGAATGGAAAATAAAAAAGGTTTCGAAATTTTAATATATTTTTCTGTCTTATCTTAAAATACCAAATTTGCTATTGAAAAACCATGTTAATAGGTATAAAATATCACTGTTAATATTTTTAAATAAGGAGAAAAACTATGGAAAATCAAGTTTTAGTAGAAATCTCTGCAAGACATGTTCATGTGTCTAAAGAAGATTTGGAAACTCTCTTCGGTGCAGGATATGAGCTTACTGTAAAGAAGGAGCTTTCACAGCCGGGACAGTATGCTTGTGAAGAAAGAGTTAAGGTTATCGGCACAAAGGGTGAATTCCCTGCTGTATCAATTCTCGGCCCTTGCAGAAATGCAACTCAGATTGAGCTTTCTCTTACCGATGCACGCTCAATCGGCGTTCAGGCTCCTGTTCGCGAGAGCGGCGACATCAGCGGTTCAGGTGCTTGCAAATTAGTAGGCCCTGCAGGTGAGGTTGAGCTTACAGAAGGTGTTATCGCAGCAAAAAGACATATTCATGCCACAACAGCTGATGCAGAAAAAATGGGACTTGAAAACGGCGAAATCGTTTCAGTTGAAATCCCTACAGCTAACGGCAGAAATCTTACCTTCGGCGATGTTGTTGTAAGAGTATCAGATTCATATGCACTTGCAATGCACATCGATACTGACGAAGCAAATGCTGCAGGCATGGCACCAAATACAATGGGTACAGTTATAAAAAAATAATTTAATAATCCAAATATAAAAGATAAAGGTCCGTAAAATAACTACGGACCTTTATCTTTTTAGTTACATTTATTAATCGTTAATTCTTTTATCTTTATAATAGAATTTTCTGTCATGATCACTTATTTCTCGCATTACACGGCATGGATTACCTGCTGCAACCACATTAGATGGTATATCCTTTGTAACAACTGAGCCGGCTCCGATAACTGTATTATCACCAATCGTAACACCTGGAATAATAACAGCACCTGCACCTATCCAAACATTTCTTCCGATATGAACATCAACATTAAACTGAAGCCCTTTTTCACGAAGCTCAGGCATAATCGGATGCCCTGCAGTAGCAATAGTCACGTTAGGTCCTATCATAGTTTTATCTCCGATAAAAATATGCCCGTCATCAACAAGTGTCAGATTAAAGTTTGCATATACCTCTTTTCCGATATGAACATGAGCACCGCCCCAATTAGCATAAAACGGTGGCTGAACAAAACTGCCCTCACCTACTTCATTGAACATAAGAGGCATTAATTCGTTCATTCTTTTCTCGTCACCGAGTCCAAGAGTATTATATTCTTTCATATGTGTTACAAATTTTGTCTGAACCTCCATGATTTCATCTGCTGAGCAGTCATAAATCAAGCCCTTTTCCATTTTTTCTGTTTCAGTCATATTTAACCCTCCCTATTTTTTTACTTTTCAAACGGATAAACCAGATTCATCTGTCTTCTGCATTCATCCATAATCATCATGCAATTTTTTGTAGCAGAAAAAGGAATGTATTCAGACTCCTTTTTGCCGTTTCTGATTTCCTCTGATGCCCTTGTAAATTCAGTGAGATAATCTGTCTTTCCATTAAATGTAAATCTTCCGTTTTTGTTTTTCAGCACTGCCTTTGACGCCATATGAAAAAATACAGGTAAAGTAATTCTTCCTTCCGTGCCGTTTATTACAGCGTTCTCCTTAAGTTTGCATAAAGACATATTAAGATTACACTTAAATCCTGCATATTCAAGAACAACTGTTTCCTCAATATCTATTCCGTTCTTTATTGTGCCGCTGCAGGTTATTTTATTAGGCATACCGAAAAGATTATAACAATACGTTATAGGGTAAATTCCGATATCAAGGAGTGCACCTCCCGCAGTAGACGGTGTAAGCACTCTTGATTTTTTTGGCATCATAATACCGGGGAAAGCATAATTAATTTCAACATCGGTTATATTTCCTATTTCACCGTCATTCACCCATTTTTTTACGGTAAGTGCAACATCACTGAACCAGGTCCACATAGCCTCGCAAAAATACTTATCATACTTTTTTGATGCACTGACTAATGTGTCAACATCATTAACAGTCACGCCAACAGGCTTTTCGCAAAGCACAGGTTTGCCAAGCTTCATTGCACGAACTGCATAATCAACATGCGAAGTATGAGGGGTTGCAATATATACTCCGTCAACATCATCTCTGTTTACAGCATCATCAAAACAATCAAAAGCCAACGCACCGTACTTTTGTGCAAAATTCTTTGCCTTTTCAAAATTTCTACTGTATACAGATACTATCTTATGATTTCCTTTTAAAATACTTTTTGCGGTACTGTTTGCAATATTTCCGCTTCCGATATATGCCCATTTGAATTTATCCATATTGATCACTCCAAGTGTATTGTAACACAGATAAATAAAAAATCAAACAGTATTTAGGACAAAACAAAACCTCTATAGCGTTTTTACACCATAGAGGTTTGCTTTACTGTTTTTCCGAAAGCACTTTTTGATTTAGCAATCTTCCGAATATAACCGATACTGTTTGCAGCATCATGCCATTTATGATTGCATATGCAAAAGTAACGGTCTTGCTGTTTAATAAAAACAATGCAGCAATAACTGAGCATATTAAAACAATTACAGCAGTTATTTTCTTGAATTTCATTTTTTCCGCCTTGCTAAGCGGTTTCTGCGGAGTATCTGCAGGCGACAGTATAATTATGACAACACAGCATACAATATATACAACAATCATATATATCATATTGATGTTAGTTTCATACTTTATTCCTGCTATACAAAGAAAAAAGGTGGATAATGTTATTATCTGACATTGCCACTCGGTTTTTGCGTGAAAACCACCTGCAAATCTATGCACAAGAAAAAACATAATAAAAAACACTATACTTTGAAGTATAACATTGAATATTATCCCTGCAAGGATGCAGAATATCATAAGCCATGCTTCTGTAATTGTTACAAATAATCCATAATGATATAATTCAAATTCATCCGGCTCGATTATTTTTTTATTTATCATAACATTTGTTAGATAAGCTGATAGTTTATTAATCATTATTCTTCTTGAACTGCTCTAACTGCTTTGGCATTTTAGGCTGAAAAACAGATAGCGTGCTAGTTGAATTTGCATCAACTTTTAAAGAAAAGTTAATTAAATTTACTATTTTTGATACCTTTTTATTTTTCATTTTTATACCTCCTTTTAATTTTTATACAATTTCACGATTAAATTATCAATAAATTCACCTTAACTGCAGATTTTTATTACCAAACTGCACATTTTTCAAATAAAACATAAAAATATAAAATTCATTTTAATATTTTTCAAGTTTAACTGGTAGTTTTGAAACACTGTTATATTTTAATAACGCTTTAATAATGTTAATATTAGCAAGAGGCGATAATATGCGAATAGACAGCAGTGAAATAATAGGAAAAAGAATTTCTAACTTTAGAAAAGCAAATGGATATACACAGGCGGGACTTGCAGAAAGAATAGATTTATCCGTTACGGAAATTTCAAATCTTGAACGGGGAAAAAATAATCTTTCATTCAACACCTTAATAAGTCTATGCAAGGAGCTGGATGTTTGTCCCTGTCAGCTTCTTTCAGGTGCAATAAAAGATACTGTTGATGATAATATTATTGATTTAATACGTGAACTGACTCAACAAGAAAAAGAAACAATTTTTAAATTGCTGCTAACTTATGTAGAAAGCAAAAATCTTTAAATAGAGATTGATAAAGATGTAATAATATGGTAATATTAGACTTAAAGTTTAATGCTTTGAGTCTTTTTTTATTTTTAGGAGATAACATGACAATTAATGCACTTATTTGTGACGATGAGCAAACATGCAGTGAAACTATTATTAACTATTTAGAAAAATATTGTGACGAACACAACATTGATTGCTTTTATGATAGCTTTGATAATACTGAAGAGGCAGCTAAATCTGAATCATTATACAATATAGCATTTTTGGATATAGAAATTGATAAAAAAACAGGTCTGGATATTGCAGAACATCTGAAAAAGAAAAATAAAAATATAATTATATTTTTTATAACAAATTACGAAAAATACATGGATAATGCAATGGATTATCTGGCACTCAGATTTTTGAAAAAACCTCTTGATTATTCCAGATTTTACAGCGGTCTTGATCGTGCAGTTGAACTTATCAGTAATATACCTTTAGATGTATACATAAAAGAATCATCAAAAATCACAAAAATTAATTCAAATGATATCTTATATATTGAAACATTAAGCCGCAAAACAAAAATTGTTACTGAAAACGAAACATATTATTCAAAAGAATTAATTGACGACTGGCAGAAAGAGCTTACTTTGGCTTGTTTTCGCAGAATTCACAAAAGTTTCATAATAAATCTCAATTATGTAAAAAAATATAAAAGATGTGAGGTTATACTGACAAATAATGAAATAATTCCTATTTCATACAGATGTCAAAAGGACTTTAGGGAATTTTTTGATGATTATATTAGAAGGAGAAGGTAAACTGTGCTATCAAATGCTTTGAATGTAATACTTCAGATTATCGAAGGTCTTATTACATTTACATTTTATGAAAGTATAAATAATTCGGCAAAGAAAATCAAAATAAAAAACTCGGCTATCATTATAATAAGCTACATTATTATGTGTGTAATCAACTTAACTTTCGAATATAATTCTTTAGTTAATGCAATTGTGTTATGTGCATTTCAATTTTTCTTTGCACTAATACTATATAAAGAAAAACCTCTGTTTTCATTAATGTATGCCATAATAATTGTATGCCTTGTCGGTACAACAGAGCTTGTTGCAATAAATATTATTTCAGCAGCAAACGGGAATCCGCATTTCTATAAAAATGACGACAATCTTTCATATTTCATTCATATTCTCATCAGCAAATCACTATTGCTGGTATCTTTGCAAATAATATCATCAATAATAAACAAATTCAAAACAAATGAAAAATTTAATTTCATTTTACTGGCATATCCTGTATCAATGCTGTTAGAAGTTATTATACTTTCAATTGTGTCATATGAAGAGAATTTATCAGATAAATCAAGGGCCTTAGTAGCAGTATCAAGTTTTATTTTAATAATTCCGGTTATATTAATAAATATTGTTCAACAAAGTGAATCAAGAAAAGAAAAAGAATTACTAGAGCTCAAATCAATTTATCAGGAGCAACAGCTTAACGAAACATATTTCGAACTTCTTGAACACCAGAATGAAGAGCTTCAGACTTTTGTACACGATACAAAAAAACACTATAAAAATTTATATGACATATTAGATAACACCGAGCAAGCCCAAAAATATATAGAAGAAATTATTAATGATTTAGATACTGCAAACCGTATTGGAAAATCTTCAAACAAACTTCTTGATTTAATAATAAACAACTACAATTACATATGTAAAAAAAATAATATTGATTTTATAAAAAATATAACGAATACCGACTTATATTTTATTGCAGACAATGATTTAACATCTATTTTCAATAATCTGCTGGATAATGCTGTTGAAGCAGCAGCAAAAAGCCATAAAAAAACAGTTTCACTCAACGTAAGCCGAATTGAAGATATGTTTATCTTAGATATAGTCAATTCCTGTGATACTAAACCAATCGTAAAAAACGGCAGACTTATTTCAGCAAAACCGAATAAAGAATTTCATGGATTAGGATTCAAAAGTGTTTTGCGATGTATAAAAAAATATGACGGCGATTTAGCATGGAAATATGACGACACAGAAAATCAATTTAGTGTTTCTATTATATTTAACGTAAACTAAAAAAGTGATTGGAAAAAGCTGAGATGCTATAACGCAGCACTGCTTAAATTCCAATCACTTTTTATTATTTTTCCAACAATATTTCAATAACAGAGTCAAGCTGAGACTTTGGCACACCAAGCTGTAGAAGAGCATTGTAGGTTTTTTCACTCAGCGAATTACCATCGGCATTCATAACAGCTTTATAATATCCGCTTTCAGTTACACCTGATACCTTTCTTGATCCGCCAATATCCGCAAAATTAGAGAACATATAGTCTCTCAGCAAATTATATTCGGGTACACCAAGGAGTGCATTAACTAAAAATGAAATCATACCTGTTCTGTCAGTCCCAATATTGCAATGGAATATAACCGGATAATTTTTCTCATTTGAAAGAATAGAAAATACATTTAAAATCTGTTCACGATTATCTGCAAACATATCTCCTTCCCACTCCATAGGGCAATTATAATATGCAACAGTATCACCTAAAGGACTCGAGGATATACCGCCGATTTCTCCGTCATCAGCCTTTCGCAGATCAATTTCACTTTTAATCTTAAGGTCATTAAGCATAACATTTTTACCGGCATTGGTTACTTCAATATTTACCGTTTCTGCACTGCTCTCATTCAGTCTTCCGCATCTGAACAATAATCCCTGCTTTACTTTTAATCCATTTTCAGTATTCCAGCCGCCTATATCACGAACATTTGTAACACCGTCAACATATAAATTTCTCGGGCAAGCACTATCAACTGTAAATTCATTAACACTGCCGGTTGTTCCGTTTAATGTAACAGTCCAGTAATATGTTGTATCTATTTTTAAATTATAAACATCCAAGCTTTCTGTTGAAGAGTAATATGAAACCGACTCTGCCATATTTTCATTTTCACTTATGTTCAAAACATATTCGGAATTGTCATTCTGAATACTGCTTTTCCACTTAAACTCTACGGGTTCAGGTCGGCTCTGTTCTTTTTTACCGCGTGCATAAAAGAACATAACAGAGTCTGATTTTTCAAGTCCTGATTTCTGCCTCTCTGTATGTATTTTAACAACTGAATTATTCGCCGGATATACTGCTTCTATTATTTCAGTGCTTGTACTTACACTTTCAGCAGAATTACCTGACTGTTGATTTGAAGTGCAGGCAGAAAGCATTGATGATGTCATCAACACTGCCAGCAAAACAGCTAATACTTTTTTCATAAAACTTCTCCCTATAGGTAATGATTCTAATTTGATTATACATTAATGATTAATATATGGCAACAAATAATTATTTTCAGAAACTCAATACAATTTGACTTAGAAAAAAATATTTGATAATATGAATTTATCAAACATCTGCGAGGAATAAATATGACTGTAAATGAAAAAATCAATGCTCTGCAAACACTTATGAAGCAGAACAATATTGATGCATATATAATAGCTTCAGGTGATTTCCACAACTCTGAATATGTAGGAAAATATTTCAAAGCACGTGAATACATGTCCGGCTTCAGCGGATCAGCAGGAACTCTTGTTGTTACGCACAGCAAGGCACTGTTATGGACTGACGGCAGATATTTTCTTCAAGCAGAGGATCAACTGAAAAACACATGTATAACACTAATGAAAATGGGAGAGAAAAATGTTCCGTTTATCCCCGAATATCTTGAACAAAATCTGAACGATAATGCTGTTATTGGCTTTGACGGCAGAACGGTAAGCAATTACTTTGCCCAGCATATTGAAGAAAAGGTAAACAAAAAAAACATCACTTTTTCATGGCAGAAAGATTTAATTAATGAAATATGGGCCGATCGGCCGGCACTTTCTGCAGAGCCTGTCTGGGAGCTAGATGTAAAATATTCAGGACTGACAAGAGAAGAAAAGCTTATTTTACTTCGAGAAAAAATGAATGAGGATAATGCGGATATACTGCTTTTAACTGCACTTGATGAAATTGCATGGCTTTTAAATCTCAGAGGCAATGATGTTGAATGCACACCTGTATTTTTATCATATATGATAATCACAAATGAAAGTGCAAATTTATTTATGCAAAAAGAAATCCTCACTGAAGAAATCTGCAAAAAGCTTAATAATGCAGGCATCAGCATTTTGCCATACAATAATTTTTACAGCACTATTTCTTCAATTGACAAAAGCAAAAAAATTATGATTGACAGCAGCACTGCAAACTACTGCGTTATCAAAAGTATAACCTCACAAAATAATATTATTGACAACATAAGCCCTGTCACAAAAATGAAAGCGGTTAAAACACCACAGGAAATTGAAAACATGCAAAAAGCACATATAAAGGATGGTGTTGCCATAACAAGATTTATTCGATGGCTTAAGCAGACCGTGCAGAATGAAGATATAACAGAGCTGGATGCGGTAAGCAAGCTTGAAGAGTTCAGAAACATGGGTGATGGATATTTAGGTCCAAGTTTTGATCCGATTATTGCTTATGGTCACCATGGTGCTATAGTTCACTATGAGCCTACAGAGGATACTAATATAAAAATGGAAGCAAAAAGCTTCTGTCTTGCTGACACAGGCGGACATTATTATGAGGGAACAACTGATATTACTCGAACAATTGCACTAGGCAGTCTCACAGATGAAGAAAAAAGAGCCTATACGCTTGTTTTAAAAGGTCACCTTAACATGTCTATGGCCGAATTCAAATACGGCGTAAGCGGCGAAAATTTGGATTATATTGCCAGATATCCTCTGTGGTGTGCAGGACTTGACTACAATCATTCAACGGGGCACGGTGTAGGTTATCTGCTTAATGTGCACGAAGGACCGCAAAGAATCAGCTGGACAACATCAAACTCAGCAAGCTGCCCTCTGGAAGAAGGAATGATTGTTTCAAATGAGCCGGGTGTATATATTGAAGGGAAATTCGGAATCAGGCACGAAAATCTTGTCTTGGTAAAGGAAAAAGAAAAAAACGACTATGGTCGTTTCATGCATTTTGAAAATCTCACTGTAGTTCCCTTTGACTGCGATGCTATAGATATCTCACTTTTAAACAGTGACGAAATAAGTGCCCTTAACAAATACCATGAAAAAGTATATGCCACCCTCTCTCCTTATCTTACAGATACGGAAAGAGAATGGCTGAAAAACGTTACAAAAGAACTTATTTAAGGCAAGGAATAATTTCCTTTACCACAATATCAAATCCAAATACATTGGGATGCAGACCATCATAAGTGAATTTTGGATTTAATCCGTTTTTATCATCAAGCAGAAGACTGTGAATATCCAGATATAAAATTCCGTATTTATCTGCAATCGACTTAATAAGTGAATTTAATTGAGTAATTTTCTCATTTTTCTTTTTGTTTGTATGTACTACAGGGTAAACAGATTGAAGAACAACATTCATATCAGGATTACTCTTCTTCGATAGCGAAATCATTTTATCAATATTATCTGCAACATAGCCCACTTCTGCTTTTTGTGACAAATCATTTGTACCTATCATAATAACAAGATTTCGTGGCTTTAGCAAAAGAACATTTTCCTCAAATCTTTCAAGCAGGCGGTTACTGGTATCACCGCTTATGCCTCTGTTGTAAACTTTTAATCCACTTTCTTCGCTATATTTGCTATACAATTCCATATTGCAGATTTCTGTTATAGAATCCCCTGCAAGAACAGTTTGGTTTTCAATGCAGTAATTTTTATTAAGAAACGTAAAATTTACTGCTTTATTTGCTTTTTCATTATTATATGCAGTTTTTTTGTCAAAAGATTTATAATTCATAAAAAACATCCTAATAAATTATAAAGCTCTGTCACCCCGTGACAGAGCTTTATTTTATAATTTTACTTTTTCTTGTTCATTGCTTTTACAGCCTCAAAGTCATCAATTATGCTTTGCTCAGGCTTAGGTGTGAGCAGTGAAACAACAATATTTACAACAATGCTGATAACAAATGCAGGTAAAAGCTCATATATATTAAGTATCGGTGCAAGACCTGAAATAACATTTTTCCAAAGGAATACCATTACTCCGCCTACAATCATACCTGCAATAGCACCGTATTTATTTGATCTCTTCCAGAACAGAGAAAGAATTACTACAGGACCAAATACTGCACCAAATCCGGCCCAAGCAAATGATACTATACCAAATACTGATGAATTTGAATCCCATGCAATAAATACACCTATAACAGAAATTATAATAAGAGTAACTCTTGCTATAACCATCTTGCCCGTTTCACTGAGCTTAATTTTAAAGAGACCGCCAACAATATTTTCACTGGCTGCAGATGATGCTGCAAGAAGCTGGCTGTCTGCAGTAGACATTGTTGATGCCAGAATACCAGCCAGTATAATACCGGCAATAAGAGCCGGAATAATACCGGAATCTGCAAGATAAGTTGCTATCTGAATAATAATAGTCTCACTGTCATCAATAGCCGGAATAACACCTGCTTTAATCATTGACATACCAACTACACCAATCAAAACAGCAATTGCCATTGAAATTACAACCCAGACAGAAGCCACTCTTCTTGAAAGCTTTATTTTGTCAGGATTTTCAATAGCCATAAATCTTAAGAGAATATGAGGCATACCGAAGTATCCAAGTCCCCATGCAAGTGTTGATACAACAGACAATGCAGAATATGTTCCTGCCGAATTAGTTTCAGCATTATACCCCTGGAACATATTAAGGTAACCACTAAGGTTTCTTGCATTTTCAATTACTGCATCCATACCGCCTGCTTTATAAATACCAAATCCCAAAACAATAAGCAATGCAATGGTCATAATAATTGACTGAATAAAGTCTGTTATTGAAGCAGCTGTAAAACCGCCTAAAGAAGTATATCCAACAATAACAATTGCAGAAATAATCATTGCAATATGGTAATCAACACCGAAAAGAGTACCGAAAAGCTTACCGCATGCAGCAAAACCTGACGCTGTATAAGGAACAAAGAAGATAATAATCATAACAGCAGCGATTGCCATAAGCACTCTGCTTTTATCTTTATATCTTAAAGAGAAATAATCAGGAATTGTGATAGCACCGATTTTTGCTGAATAGTTTCTCAGAAGCTTAGCAACAATAAGCCAGTTAAAATATGTACCTACTGCAAGACCGATGGTAGTCCAACCAACCTCTGCAAGACCTGCTGCAAGAGCTAATCCGGGAAGGCCCATTAACAAATAGCTGGACATATCAGAGGCTTCGGCACTCATTGCTGTAACCAGTGGTCCAAGCTTACGCCCTCCAAGATAGAAGTCACCGACATTTTTTGTCTTTTTAGAATAAATAACACCAATGATGACTACAATTGATAAATATGCAACAATAGAAATCATTATACAAATCTGTGATGTTGTCATTTTACTCCTCCTTAATTCATAATGATGTTATTTTATCATAACAGGATTAAATTGTAAATAAAAACGTCAATATTCATTACATATATGAATAAATATACATAAAATATATAAAAAATAAAAGCGTACTGAAAAGTACGCTTTTCACAATTATGTATCCACATTATGCCTGAGCAGGAGCGCCTACAGGACAAACACCCTCACAAGCACCACACTCGATACAGCTATCAGCATCGATAACGAACTTGCCGTCACCCTCTGAAATAGCACTTACAGGACACTCAGCAGCGCAAGCACCGCATGAAATGCAATCATCTGAAATTGCGTATGCCATTATGATACACCTCCTACACCAAACTTCTATGACTACTATAACAGTATAATGTAAAAAAATCAAGAATTTTTTTATTATTTTCTAATACATTTCTCACAATGAAAAAAACATTATCCTTTTACAACTCTTACCTCACTTCTGTTTACAATAACAGGCAATCCCTCAGGTGAACTATCAAGCTGAACTTTAAGCATACCCGTAAGAAGAGATACATCAACAACAGTACCCCTGCCCTCACGACAGTCAACAATTGCACCCTTTCTTGGTGTAATTTTATGAAGATGTTCGTATGAATTCTGCTCGTACTTAAGACAGCACATAAGTCTGCCGCAAGTACCACTGATTTTTCCGGGTGCAAGTGACAATCCCTGATCCTTAGCCATTTTTATTGTTACGGAATGAAAGTCATCAAGAAATGTTGAACAACAAAATGGTCTGCCGCAAATTCCGAGACCGCCGATTAATCTGCTTTCATCTCTTACACCAATCTGCCTAAGCTCTATTCTTGTGTGAAAATGAGTAGCAAGGTCCTTTACAAGCTCTCTGAAATCAACTCTTCCGTCAGCAGTAAAGAAAAAGATAATCTTTGATCTGTCAAAAGAATACTCTGCTCCTGTCAGCGACATTCCAAGTCCGTGATTTTTTATTTTTTCCGCACAAACAACAAGTGCTTCCTTTTCACTCTTTTTATTTTCTTCAATAGTTTTTAAATCTTCATCGGTAGCAATTCTCA
Organism: Bacteroides sp.; assembly: GCA_023665085.1. Taxonomy (GTDB): domain Bacteria; phylum Bacillota; class Clostridia; order Oscillospirales; family Acutalibacteraceae; genus Eubacterium_R. The sequence goes on along the minus strand of JAMPEQ010000003.1, from coordinate 99,543 downwards.
AAACAGGCTTAAGAGGAGATACAATTTCGTCATCCTCAACCTCTTTTACATCTGACTGTGCAATACCGCTTTCTATGCCCTTAGCAGTTTCAACTATAAGGGTTTGACCTTTTTTTATTTCCAATTCCTTTGGATCAAAATAATAGGTCTTGCTTGTGTCCTTAAAACGAACACCAACAACCTTTGTCATATATATCCTCCATTATCTGCCGGCTGCCTCTCTTAAGCTGTAGCAGATTTTAGTAATCAGCAACGAATTGTTGCAATTCATATTTGCCGATATCTTTAGTGTATCACAAACATTGATTAAGTCAACAAGTTTTTGCTGATTAAGTTTATTTTTTAGATGCTTTGCAAGCTCTTTTTTTCCTGTAGTCAAATCAATTTTATCACTATATACCAGCGCATCTCTGAAAATATTTTTCAAAAAATCACATGCAAATACTATTCCCTGCCTGTCTCGCTGAAATGCTGAGCACAGCTTAAGAAGCGCATACTCATTGTCATCAACAAGAGCCTTGCACATATCGCAGCAAACATCTACAAGCTCACTTTCTCTTCCGTTTTCCAGAAAATCAATTGCCTTTCCGATATTTCCGTTAAGATTTAAAACTGCTTCTCTCGCCTTACTTGAAATAATAGCCGGATTGTTTTTAACAATATACGAAGCACCCTCGTCAGCATTAACACCCTCAAGGGTTACAATAACTGATCTGGAAAGTACAGTCTCAAGCAATCTTGATTTTGACTGAGCTGTTAAAATAAACACAACATATTTTGGAGGTTCTTCCAATACCTTCAGCAATGCATTTTGTGCAGATACACTCATACAATCAGCATTCCCCAGTATATAAACTTTATGCTCAGCTTCATTAGGCTGAACATAAACATCTTTTATAACATTCCTTACAACGTCAACATGAAACGAATTAGCTCCGCCCCCTGCTGAATGCTCGAATATATCAGGATGAATATTTTCCTTAGCCTTGTGGCACTGAGAACATTCCATACACGGCTTTTCTTCATTTCTGCAAACCAAAGCAGCTGCAATGTTCCTTGCCAGAGTTCTTTTGCCTAGACCGTGCTCACCCTCAATTATCAGGGCATGAGGAAAACGCTTGGTATCTATAAGATAACCAAGCTGTTCAATAACCTTTTCATTTCCCGCAAAGTCTATTTTCTTCATAATTATTAATTAAAGCTTTCTGAATTCATCAACATTAATAACAAACGCAACTGCACCAAATTCCTCAACATCAACAGGCTTCTTTAACAATGAGCCTTCAATAGTGCTCTCAACACCGGTTTTTCTTACTATTCTCTTTGTTACGCTTTTTTCAATTATTTCAAAGAGTTTTTCAACCTTATCATCTTCTGTGCCAAAAAGAATAGTGGTCTGTCCGCTTTCCAAGAACTGACCTGAAGTAGAAATCTTTGTAGAAAAAAATCCTTCTCTGCTTGTGTTTGACAGAACGTTTGCCAGATCTTTATTTGACACTATTGCGATAACCAGTTTCATAAATAATCACCTTATCCTTGTATAATATCGTATTTAGGTTATCTTGAAAATTTCGTTCACAACCAAAATTATACAATAAAAAGCAATTAAATTCAACAGATTGTCAAATAACTTAAAACAAAATTTACAATTTGTATTTTTTAACTTAATACTGATGCCAGTGCAACTATAACAGGCATAGTGGCAATAGACAGAACCGACGACTGTGCTGCAAGCTCTGAGCCGAGAGCAGTATCATTATCGTATTTTGCTGCATACATTGCCGTATTTGTTGCTGTAGGTGCAGATGCCGAAATAATCATAGCTACCAGAAGCTCACCGCGAATACCGCAGACATAGAATATTCCCATCATGCACATAGGAATGAGCACCAGTCTTAAAAAAGAAACAAAATATATTTCCTTTTTTGCAAACATATGCTTAAAGCTTGAGTTTGCAAGAAATGTGCCGAAAACAATCATTGCCAGCGGCGAATTGCAGTTACCTACCACCTCCATGGGATATTCTATAAAATACGGAAGTTTGATCTGCAGAAAAAACAGCGGCAATCCAATAATTACAGACATTGAACCGGGATTAAAAATAAGTTTTTTCAAGTCAATTTTTGCACTGTGCCCTGACATTTCATAAATTCCCAAGGTAAATGCCACAATATTAAATACAGCAACATAAACCGAGCAGTAAAATATTCCCTCATTGCCGATTACATTTTTAGCCAAAGGCAATGCAAGAAATGCTGCGTTTGACAAAATTGTTGCATAATGGTAAATACCTCTTTCCTTAAGAGATCTTTTTCTGAAAGTTAAAAAGGAAATCAGAGCACCCACAAGGTGAGTTGCAAAAGCACATATGAATGCAATCAGCAATCCCTTTACATGCTCCTTTGAATATTCCATTGTAATGAAAGTATGTATAATAGCAATAGGAAGTATAACATTAAAAAGCAAATCAATAAGCCTTTTTGCATCCTTTTGCTTAAAAACACCTATCTTGTCAGTTACAAAACCAATTCCTGCAATCAAATACAAAATAAGCACCTGCAGCCCTATGGTCTTTAAATTCTCTAAAAACAAAATATTCTCCTCACTAAATAGATCTAACTATTATCTCTGCCACAAAAGCACAAAGCTATTATACCAAGACTCATATAGCACAGAGATGTTATGACAAAGCTTTTATAATTAGCTTCAAAATTTATTAATGCAAACAAAATTTCAGGTAAAAATAATACCGCAGATAAGCAAAAAGAAAAAACAGAAGTAACTGTAAGCACTATATCCGTTGACTTTTTTCTGCCGTCAAAAGAAAGCATTACACTGAACCAGAAAAAAATAAATGATGTCAAAAACAAAAATTCAAGTGCAATTTCAATACCGCTTTCTAAGTTAATGAATTTGGCAGTAATTGAAATCAGCCTGAAAACTGCCCAAATTATAGGAGTAAAATGAAGCCATATCAACTTCTTTATATCAAAATTTCCGCCTCTGGCAGTTATAAATACAGTCATAAAATAAAAACTGCTTACAAGAGCAAAGCAAACAGAAATTCCCAAAGGAATCATATATCCGTATTCGATATATTCGCTGTCAGCTACATAAAAATAACAGTTATGGCACTGATTGACAAAATCGGCAAACATACAAAGTGCGGCAAAAGCCGAAGAAAAGACAATTTTTCTATTATGGTTATCAGAAAAAACGGTCTCACACCTTTTTGTAAATGCAATACCATTTCCTATTGATATTATCATAATCAGAAACAGCAAACCGTATATTGTATAAGATAAATTAAATCCGTCAGTTACAAGGCCTGTTGAAATATCAGTATAATGAATCAACTGAAAAAAGCGCAGAAAACAAGCAGCAATTACCGTTACTACTATTAAAAGTATTGGCAATCTTACTTTAGTCTTCTGCACCTTGAATTCTCCTTATTACTTATCGTTTCGATTTTTAAGCTCAACAAACTTTCTCGGCTTGCTGACACTCTTATATGCAGGACGCATAATTCTTCCGCCTGATGTAAGCTCTTCTAATCTATGAGCACACCAACCCGCTATTCTTGAAGTAGCAAATAATGGTGTATACAAATCCTGTGGAATACCGAGAACTTTATATACGAGTCCCGAATATAAATCAACATTTGCGCACATTGCTTTATCAGTACCTTTAAGCTCAGCGAAAACCTGCGGTGTAAGCAATTCTATATTTTCAAGAGTTTTAAACTCTTTCTCATATCCTTTTTCGTAAGCAAGCTTTCTTGCATTTTCCTTAAGAATTACTGCTCGAGGATCTGACAATGTATAAACTGCATGGCCCATGCCGTAAACCAAACCTGAGCCGTCGCCTGCCTGACCTTTCATAATTTTTACAAGATAATCCTTGACCTGTGCAGGATCTGTAGAATCAGGCACACATTCCATAACTTCATTCATCTGCTCTGCAACACGAAGATTTGCACCGCCATGACGAGGACCTTTAAGAGAACCGAATCCGGCAGTTATAGCAGAATATGTATCTGTTCCGCTTGATGTAAGAACTCTGGTAGAAAATGTTGAGTTATTACCACCGCCGTGATCTGCATGAAGCATCAGGCAAATATCAAGAAGCTTTGCTTCCTCTCTTGTAAATTGTTTATCTGCTCTGAGCTGATTTAATATATATTCCGCAGTTGTCTGATCCTTTCTTATAGGATGAAGGAACATTGTTTTGTCATAAAATGCACGTCTTTTTACCTGATATGCACTGTTCATGATAGTAGGAAGCTGAGAAATCAACTGAAGTGATTGTCTGAGAACATTCGGAATAGATGTATCATCAGGATTATCATCAAAGGAATATAAAATCATCACACAGCGTGCCATTTTATTCATAATATCCTTTGATGGATTTTTCATTATTACGTCTTCAATAAATTCATCAGGCAATGCACGGCATTCTGCAATAACCTCACGAAGTCCTACAAGCTGGCTGGTTGTTGGAAGTTCTCCGAACAGAAGAAGCCATACAACCTCTTCATATCCAAAACGATCATCCTTAATGCAACCGTTTACAATATCATTTATATCATAGCCTCTGTATGAAAGCTTTCCGTCCTTGGCAACACGCTCACCGTCAAGAATATAATATCCCTCAACAGAGCAAACTCTTGTAAGGCCTGCCATAACACCTGTTCCGTCACTGTTTCTGAGACCGCGCTTAACATGATATCTTTCATAATCAGATTTTTTTATAGAGTTATTTTTATCAAGCTCACCGCATAAATTTGAAAGAGCATCCATTGAAATCGGTGAAATATAATTAGATGGCATAATCAATCTCCTTTCTGCAAACCTGTCGATTGTGCTGTAACACTTAGTAAAACGCTATATCAATTTATTATACATATAAACCAAATCAAAGTCAAGGAGTTGACAAATTTGAAAAAACACCTGATTATCTTTTTTATTGTATTTGCATTTACGGTTGCAGTACCGATAATTGTAAGCTTTGCTGTAAGTGAAGCAAGCACAAAAAAAGATCTCATCAATATTTTCAGACAAAACAAAAGCTGTATCTCACTTATCAGTGAAACACAGCATAATGCTACTGCTGATTATTTTCACTCAGCTTTTTGAGATCCATTTTCACTGAAGAAAAATAGTCTGCTGAAGAATAGTATGATTTCCAGTCTTTTTCACAAGTGCTGTAGGTTTCAGGTAAATCTTTCGCTGTATATTCTCCTACCCTAAAACAGTCGCTTTCAGCATTTTGACAGGCGTAAAAAGAATCACTGCAAAGCTTTTTTACATATTGTTCAGCTTCATGACATATATTTTCTTCATCTCTGCTGTCAAGCTTCGTCACAGAGCCTTTTTCAACCTCATTTATAATCAGAGAAGCTGATAAATCCGTACTGAAAACTATATTTGAATTTTTTACATCTGCTGCATTTTTTACCTTTATATTGGATATCTCTACACCGACTTTACCAAACTGTGCATCATCGAATTCAAGAGTGCATTTATGCACAAGGTTACTTATCAACAAAAAGCCCATGGTTTCGTCATCGTTTAAAATATACGACAGCTTATCGCCATTAAACACAGCTATTCCCTGAGTCTGAACATTTTTATTATCTTTATCAGGCTTAAGAACAGGAAGATAGCAGTCAGCAACCTTATCCTCAAACTGATTTAAAAGCTGACTTGTGGTAACATAGGCACTGACTCCTGCCAGCTCACCATTTTTCATCAGATAAAGTAAATTTTCACTTGGCACTCGACTGTCATTCTCATTGCTTTCAAGAATATATTTTGACTTGTCGGCAGATATACATACAGCTAAATCACTTCTGGCATGTGAAGAGCGAAGAAAATAGTCAAAATCATCTGCCAATCCGTCTTTTGCCATTTCTTCACTGAAAACAATTAATTTAGTCTGACCATAAAACAAATTCTTTGAAAGCTTTTTTGACATCAAAGCTGCAGCATCAACAATTGTATTGCCGTTACCACTGATATTAAGCGTCATATTTCCGCTGGGAGCTTCACCATTGCTGGCATTTTTAGCTACATTAAGTGTTTGTACAGTCAGCTCCAGCTTACTGCTTTCATCCTCGCTTTTATCTATTGCCATTCCCTCAACAACAACTATATCCTTAAGATTCGTTTTATTCATGCATCCTGACATGAGAAACAAACATATTAAAGGAACAGAAATGATTTTAATAATTTTCAACAAGCCTATCACCAAAACTTTTCTTTTTAAATATTACAACTGCCAAAGGAATAACTATACAAAATACTATAAACGGGACAACTGTTGCAGCAATAGTAATACTGCCTGCTTTAAATATCAATGATATCAGTGCAGCAACGATAAATGTTCCAATTGATGAAAAAATCACGCTGTTTTTTTGCTTAATTCTTTTAAATGAAACAGATGCACAGTAAATGAGAAGCGTCGTTTTAACATATACTCCCAAAATCCAGAACGAAACATGAATTACGTCTATTCGTTCAAAACCGCCTATTTTAGCCTGCTGAAAAAGGCTGTAAATCGGAAAAGCCTGTGAAGAAGCATAATCACCCATAACAGCCGTGGCAAATAAAAACAAAAGAATTAATATCACAAATGCACCGATAATTGCATAAATATATTGTTTTATCGCTACACCATTTACTCTTTTAGATAAGCATAAAAACAGCGACATCTCAACAGTAGAGCTTATAACAACAGCAGAATTGTTAAGCATATTTTGTGCTCCATTATTGATAACCGGATAAAAATTCAGTTCATCATAATTTTTTATATTGCACCCTAAAACAATAATAGTAGCAAGCATAAGAAGAAAAAAAGCAAATGCCGAAAAACGAGATAAGCCTTCAATTCCCAAATATGCACCGTAAAAGGCACAAAGTATAACAATAAGCGTAAATATCCATGGCTGAGAATCAGGATTAAGTGTTGTTGATGCAAAATATGAAAATCTGCTTACATTAACCCCTGCCAGAAAAATAAAATATAATCCGTAAAGGCAGCTCAGCCAACCAATATCAAAAGGATTTTTGTTATATTTCACACATAGAATGGACGGAACAGATAACAGTGTCACCGCAAGCAGTGCAATTACTATGCTCACAACCATGTCAGAACCTATAAAGCCTGTTGTCAACGATTGAGTAGTAGTCATGCTTACAACAATTCTGCTGATAAACAAAAGAAAAAATATACTGATCGGTGCGATTTTATTTCTCATTGCCTGCATCTATATTAACACCTCTGAAATTACTTACTCTTACCTTACGCTGTGAAAGTTTACGCCAGCTTTCACGATAAAAAATATCCCCTAATGAATTTGTATTAAGCGGCGATATCGGAGAAGACATCGGTATACCAAACGGATTTAATGCGCAGATATTTACAAACACTAATGCCGCACCGAAAACAATACCATACATTCCGAAAACCCCGCCAACAATGATAAATACAAATCTTAAAACTGCCACACTTTCATAAAGTGAATACACAACATAAGAAGATATGGCTGTCATCGCAATTATAACCAGCATAGGCGCACCTACCACACCTGCCGACACAGTGGTTTCGCCTATAATAATACCGCCTATAATTGATACTGCATGACCTATTGCACTTGGTAATCTCAAACCTGCTTCTCTCATTATCTCATATAAAACCAGAAGAATTATCGCTTCTGTCATTAAAGAAAAAGGAGTAGTTATTTCTTCAGAAGCTATAGTAAACAGCAAATTAGTCGGTATTAATTCCTGATGAAAGGTTCCGATTGCAACATAAAGACTCGGCAGAAATATTGATATCACAAAACAAAAATATTTAATAATTCGTATAAAACTGCTGTAAAAGGGAGGATTATCATAATCGTCAACAGACTGAAAATTATCACTGAAAAGATACGGAACATATATAGCAAAGGGTGTTCCTTCCATCATAATAACAACCCTTCCCTCCAGCAGCTTTGATACTACTACATCAGGTCTTTCGGTATTACCGACACATGAAAAAAATGATTTTATATCAGTATCAATAAAAGGTACAAGCTCTCCATAATCGATAACTGTATTGAATTCAGCATTTTTCAGCCTTTTCTCTACTCCTGCAACCAATTCGCTGTCTGCACGATTATCAATATAAGTAATAGCCACCGGTGTTTCAGCTGCACTTCCAAGCTTAATTTGTTTGAACTTCAGATGATGAGTTTTAAGACGTTTTCTTACTAAAGCTTTGTTATCATTAAGAGATTCAATAAAGCATTCTTTAGCACCTTTTACGTTGCTTTCATTCGACGGTTCATCAATAGAACGCCTAGACCATCCCTGTATACCAAAAACTAACGCCCTTTTGCAATTTTCCAAAATAAGAACGCAGAAACCGCTCATCAAAAAGTAATAGCAGTCCTCAAAGGTTAAGGCCTCATCAAGCTCAAGCGAATTAACAGCCTTGAGCTTGATTATCTCCATAAGCTCGTTATTGGTTTTAAAGTTTTTGCCCTTTTCAAATTTTCTTTCAAGAATAGGAGTCATTATCATTTCGCTTAACTGAAGAGAATCAACAAGACCGTCCATAACACAGAAAAAGCATCTTTGACCGCTGGTTATTGCCTCTCGAAGAAGAAAATCAGAACAGTCTTTAAAGTCTTCTTCAAATTTATTTTTATTGTCATCATAACCCGAAAACAGATTTGTCATATACTTCACCAAAATTAATTTTTGCAAATTTATAAAAATTATTCATTGCAGAAATAAATTCCGACTTTTTGCTCAAAATAATCTTGGTGAAAATATGACAATAAATTTTATTAGAGCAGGAATAATTTATGTATTCGTAATAATTGCAATTCGGCTTATGGGCAAACGCACGGTGGGAGAAATGAAACCACACGAACTGGTTATTACAATTCTTGTAAGTGCAGTTGCTGCAATACCTTTAGAAGATAATTCAATGCCTCTTGCTTACAGTATTATCCCAATACTGCTTTTTGCAAGTCTTGAAATAACAGCATCAGTAATTTCAATGAAAAGTCTTTGGTTCAGAAATCTTCTTCAGGGCAGACCGATATTTATTATCAGAAACGGTAAGCTTGATCAAAAAAAATTAAAAAAGCTTCGTTTTACAATGGATGACCTCGTGGATGCATTAAGACAAAAGGATGTTTTTGATATATCTCATGTTCAGGATGCCATTATTGAAACCAACGGCTCAGTATCAGTTCTCCTGAAAGCAGAGGAACAGCCGCTTACTGCAAAAACAGTAAAAATAAATACAGAAGAAAACGGAATGCCTATGATTATCGTTCTTGACGGAAAAATGGTGTCTGAATATTTCAGTGATGAAAAAATTGACAGAGCTCAAATTGAGCTGATACTGAAAACCAATAGTACAAAAGAAGAAAAGACTATGCTTTTTACTATAGATAATAATAGAAACATCTATAAAATTGATAAAGAACAGTAGTATAAAAGGTGAATAAAAAATGAAAAGAATATATGCAGCCATTTCTTTCCTGATTATAGCAATTTCTTTATGCACAACCGAGCAGGTGATTGTTTCAAAAATGTATGAAAGCTCTTCAGAAATTATCAGTCAGGCAGTTACTGCCATAAAAAAAGATGATTATAAACAAACTGAAAGACTATGCAGTGATTTAAACAAACTCTGGCAGAAAAATTATCCGTTAATGTCAGCAATGGTGGATCACGGAAGTCTTGAGGATGCATCACTCAGTATCAGTTCATTAGAGGATTTGGCAGAGCAGAAAAGTGACAGTCTGGAGGATTCACTGATAGAACTGAAAAATCAGATAAAGGCAATGAAAAAAGGACAGGAAATATCTTTCGGAAACATATTTTGAAATTGTAACAATATGCATAATATCTTCATATATTATTGTTGAGGTGATACTATGTGCGGCATAGCAGGAATATTATGTCAATCAATAGATTTAAGAGCAAAAAAACCATTAATTGAAAGAATCAGCAACACGTTAAAACAGCGAGGTCCTGACGGAAAGGGTGAATATATTACCGCAAATACTGCTTTAATTCACCGAAGACTGTCTGTAGTTGATGTTGCAAAGGGTGCTCAGCCGATGCGCTTCGGAAAATATATTATTGTCTATAACGGCGAGCTTTACAACACGGCAGAGGTAAGAGATGAGCTGACAGGCTTCGGATATAATTTCAACACACATTGTGATACTGAAGTTGTACTTAAGGCATATGACAAGTGGCAGGATGAAAGCGTAAAAAGGCTTAACGGAATATTCGCTTATGCAGTATATAATGAAGAAGACAACAGTCTGTTTTATGCCCGTGACAGAATTGGTGTAAAGCCTGCATATTACTCAAAGGTAGGTGATTTATTTGCTTTTTCCAGCAGAATAGCCGGTTTGCTGTGCATACCTGAAATAAAACCTGTTGTTGACGAAAACGGACTTAATGAAATATTCATGCTTGGTCCTGCAAAAACAATAGGCAGCGGCATATTTAGAGATATCAGCGAACTCCCGCCTGCTCATTATATGACTTATAAAAAAGGAAAAATTAATATAAAAAGCTATTGGAAGCTTGAGGCAAAAGAACAAAATGAGACAATAAATGAAGCAATAGAGCATACATACTATCTGGTAAAGGACTCTATAGAAAGACAGCTTGTTTCAGATGTTCCGTTAGCAACATTTTTAAGCGGCGGACTTGATTCATCAATCATATCAAAGGTTGCAGGTGATTATTTTAAGTCTGACGGCAAAACTCTCAACACCTACTCCGTCGATTATGTTGATAACGACAAATATTTCAAAAAAAGTCTGTTTCAACCTAACAAAGACAGCGACTATATCGGCATGATATCTGATTTTATAGGGACAAAGCATCATAATATCATTCTTGACAACAGTGATGTTGCAAAGGCACTTGCACCTGCTGCTATTGCAAGAGGTGTACCTGCATTTGCAGATGTGGATTCTTCACTGCTTCTTTTCTGCAAAGAAGTAAAAAAGAATTATACAGTATGTCTTTCAGGGGAATGTGCCGACGAAATTTTCGGAGGTTATCCATGGTATCACAGAAAAGAAATACTTTTTGAAGACTGCTTCCCATGGTCAAGATCAACAGACGTAAGAAGAAGTATACTAAAAAACGGCTTCTTACCTAATGGTGACGAATATGCCAGAAATGCATACCTGTCTACAGTCAAAAACACTGATTTTCTTGACAGTGACACCCCTCTGGAAAAACGCATGAGAGAAATGTTTATGCTTAATATGAACTACTTTATGCAGACTTTGCTGGCGAGAAAAGATGTTATGAGCATGGAGGCATCACTGGAAGTAAGAGTTCCTTTCTGTGATTACAGACTTGTAGAATACGCATATAATATGCCTTGGAGCATAAAAGCCCTTGACGGCAGAGAAAAAGGAATATTAAGAAAAGCCTTTGATACGTCACTGCCATATGAAATTGCATGGCGAAAGAAAAGCCCTTATCCTAAAACTCACAATCCTATATATTTTAAATATGTTTGTGATTTAGCTAAAGAAGCTTTGGATGACAAGAATACGCCAATCGGAGATATGCTGAACAAAAAAGCAATATTTAATCTTATGGAACATCCTGACAGCATGACAGAGCCGTGGTATGGTCAGCTTATGCAGGCACCGCAGGTTCTTGCATACATTTATCAGATATATATTTGGGCAAAAAATTATAATGTTGAGTTTGATATATAATTGTGTTATAATAAATTTACTATATCAGGATAGGAAATTTATGTATGACAAACGAAGAATATATAAAAGCAATAGAAATGCGTGTATCGCGCAGAGCTTATGCCCCAAGGCTTATGGACGACACAACTGTATCCGTTATCAGACAGCTTGTTGATATTGCAAATCAGAATGAGGACATTCGATTCAGACTTATAGAAGATGCAACAGGTGTTTCAAAGCTTATTTCCGGAAAATACTCTGCAATTGCCATGTGCGGTGATGACAGTGAAAAAACAAGAATAAAAATAGGCTATTGGGGCGAAACAATAGTTCTTCAATGCGTTTATCACGAGCTCGGTACTTGCTGGGTAACAGGAACATATGATGAAAATAAAGTTCTTGCCAGACTGAAGCTTCCGAAAAATGAAAGACTTTACGGAATAATTATTATCGGCATACCAAAGAAAAAGCTCAGCCGAAAAGAAAAATTTATCAGCAACATAAATCACAAACAAAATAAGCCATATCAAAAAATGTTTGAGGTATGTGATGCAAAGCTTCCGCCATATTATGAAAAGGCAATGAAGCTGGTTGAAAAAGCTCCCTCAGATACAAACAGAAGAGATATTCATTTTAAATATGAAAATGGTGTTATGTCTGCTTATGTTGATGAGCCATATTCAGACAAAAGCATAGAATTTGGTATTGCCCAGCTTCACTTCAATCTTGGTGCTGCCTCTCTTGGAGTTAAAGGAGAATGGAATTTCAAAGGCGAGTTCTGCACTGAGGACAGCAAAATCATAAAGCTGCCCAACACCAATACCGACGAAAACAAAGGAGAGAGCGAAAATGAATGACGGCACAGCAAATAAAAAATGGTCAAAAAAGAAAAAGGTAATTGTTGCTGTAATTTCAGTTATCTTTGCACTTATCGTACTGATTGTTGTTGCAGGTGTAACTGCACTTAACATGTACTGCAAAGTTTCTGAATACACTGTTACAAAAACAGAACAGCAGGTATCACTTATTGCTCACCGAGGAATGAGCAGTTTAGCTCCTGAAAATACAACTGCTTCTTTTGAACAGGCCGGCAAAAACAATTACTGGGGTGCTGAGTGTGATATATATAGAACTTCTGACGGTGTATGGATAGTATCGCATGATATAAATACATATCGCATGATGGATAAATCTGTATTTATTGAAAAATCCACTTACGAAGACCTTATGAAGCTTACAGTCAATAATGGTGCTAAGCTGGAAGATTATCCGGATCTTAAGATATGTTCATTTGAAGATTATCTTAAAATCTGCCGGCAGTATGATATGGTTCCTATTGTTGAGCTCAAAGGAACAAATAATACCGAGCATTACGACGAGGTTGTAAATCTTGTAGAAAAATATCAGCTTGATGCACAGTATATTTCCTTCCACCATGAAAACCTTGTAAAAATCAGAGCTTTAACTGATGCACCTGTATATTATCTTGTGCAGGAAATTCAGCAGGAAGATATTGACGAAGCATTAAAGATTGATAACTGCGGTATCAGCTTTAACGGAAATAAAGAAGAAAATTACGAGGTTGGCGATAACGGCAATAATATGATTAAAAATTGTGCCGATGCAGGATTGTCTCTTGCTTCATGGACTATTGATAAACCCGATGTGCTTGATAAGCTTGTAGATAACGGTGTAAACGTTATTACCACAAACTGTATCAGCTACTAAATAAAACTGCTCATCTATAACATCATTAAGCAAAGACAAAAGGCGTACACTCGATAATGCAAAGGCGATATAACGAAGTTTTATGTATAAAGACGGTACAGTTGAAAAACTGTGCCGTCTTTGTGCATTTAAGCAGATTGTTTGTACCAACAGTCTTTTCTGCTGTCGTTTGCAATTAGTCCATTTACCATTTCAGCCGTTAAGGTTTCAGAATCAGTGTACTTTCTTACATTCTTTAGGTGTTCCCTGACTTTTTGGATTTTGTATGTCAAAATCCGATGCTCGCTAAAGTATGGACATACTTTTTTATAATCATAAAAACTGCTTAAAAGCCAATCATATTTTCACCTTATTACTTAATACTTTGACATTTTTACAGATATATTTTCAAATTATTGTTCCACACTATAAGGATATTTCAATGCTCAAATGTGTTGCTTTTTCGAATAATTAACAGTTAATTTACAAATTCTGATAAAAGAAAAAGCCGTTTACATAAGTGAATAACACAAGCCAGCAGAGCTATTAACTCCACATGCATAGAGTGTTTATCACTATGTAAACGACTTAATTTTAATCTTGAATTATATCCTATCCAAACTGTCTTTATAAAACAGAAAGGGATAGGTAGTGATGATTTACATCACTAAAAACATAAACACATATTCAATTTTGTATTTAAATATTAGCAAATACTTTTACTTCCGTCAATGAATTTTATCTGAATACTTTTTGCATTAACTTTATAAAATTATTTTTGGCAATCAGGACAAAATACACTGCTCCTGCCACCTATAACTGTTTTAATTAAGATACTTTCACAGACAGGACACGGTTGATTACTGTGACCGTACACCTGCAAAAACGGTGTGTTGCGATACTCCTTGCCTTTGGTTTCAAGATAATCAAAAGGAGTAATCACATTCCTTTCAATAAAATATGACAACCTCTCAGGGATAACATCAGCAAGCATTTTCCATTCAATTTGGCTGAGACTGTTTGCAGAGCGTGACGGATTAATTTTTGCTTTAAACAAAATTTCATCCGAATAAATATTGCCAATCCCTGCAACAACGCTTTGGTTAAGCAGGCACTCTTTAATCGCTTTTTTTCGCTTACCGAAATTCTTTTGCAAATATTGAGCAGTCAGCTCATCATCAAAAGGCTCAATGCCTAATTTATGTATGCCACTGTATATATCTGTTTCATTATCTCTTATCAGCCAAAATCGACCGAAACGGCGAGTGTCTGAAAATCGCAGCTGCGTACTGTTGCTGAGGCTGAAAATAATATGTGTGTGTGTTTCTTTCGGATAATCAGACGGCGTTACAAGCAAACAGCCTGTCATCCTTAGATGAATAATAACACAATCTCCACTGTTAAGATTGATAATTATGAATTTTCCTCTTCGTGACATTGAGGATATTATCTGACCTGTGATAGTATTGCAGAATTCCTCAGCAGTCGGATGTGCTATAATTTCAGGTCGTTCAAGTAGTAGTCTGTCAATTTTCAGTCCCTCTATCTGCTGTTTAATAACATTTTTTATCGTTTCCACCTCGGGTAATTCGGGCATAGTTTTCTCCTCGTTTTAATAAATTCAATCATTATCGTGTGTCAGATTTTTAAGCCATATATATTTTTTGTATCTCGGGTAAATCCACGGCAGCTTTACCATTTCATCAGACATAACAATCACATAAATAAGTATTACAGACCAGTGAAATACAAATGTACCTAAAAGTGCAAGAGGGAGTGAAAAGCACCACTTGCTTATAATTACGGATTTCGCATCATAAATGGTGTCACCGCCTGCAGGGAACACCCCGCAGACAATAATTGTGTTCAGTGCATAAGCAAATATATAGGCGGCTGCAACAAATAGCATTATTGTAAAATAACCCTTGGCAGTATCTGACAACACAAAAAAAGCTTTTGCAATAAGTCCTGCAATCAGTAACAGAATAACATTTATCATACCGCATAAAAAGGATATTTTGCAGAATTTTGCACCGCAAGCCTTGGCTTCCTCCAATTTGTTTTGCCCGAGCAGCTGACCTGTCATAATGGTTGCACCGCTTGAAAGTCCTTTGCAGAAGCAGGTTGCAAGCTCAAGGATAACAGCAATAACGGCATCTGCAGCAACTGCATCTGTACCAAGATGCCCCATAATCATAGAGCGCATAGAGAAACCGATACCCCAGGTAAGTGTGCTTGCAAGCACAGGGAGTGTAATTTTAGTTAAGTCCTTGTATAATGTCTTTGGTCGGCAGAAAAAGGAAACTTTGTCAGGTCGGATATGCTCCCTTCTGTATGAATCTGCAAGGCAAAAAATGAAGGCACTGACCTCAACAACTACAGTTGATATTGCACAGCCTGCAATACCAAGACGAGGAAAGCCTGCCAGACCGTATATCAAGAACAAATCCACAACCATATCAATAATCACAGTCATAACGCTGACTACCGCACTCATTGCTGCTCTGCCGCAGATTTTCATAACCATAAGATAAACCTGTGATATTCCTGCAAAGAGGTATGACCAGCTGACGATTTTGAGGTATTCGCTGCCTGCATTTATCAAGTCCTGCTCGGGTGTATAAATCCGCATTAACGCCTCAGGAAAAAAGAAGGTTGCGGCAAAGAATATTAACGAAATTACAGTACACAGCTTTATACCGATTGACATAAGCTTTTTGACCGTATCGTTATCCCGCTTGCCGTAATACTGCGTTATCAGCACACTGCATCCGCCGATAACTGTGCTGATAAATAAATTCATAATAAAGGAAATCTGATTTGCAAGTGAAACGGCAGCAACTGCATTCTGTGAAAATCTGCCGAGCATAAGTGCATCTGATGCACCGACAAGTGCAATCATCAGATTTTGCAATGCAACAGGCAGTGCAATGGTTAATAGTTCTTTTTTAAAGCTTGTTTTTGCATTTGTCATAAAATCACCTATTGTTAACTGGATTATGAGCGGCTGATTTTTTAATTTCACTGTGATAAAAATAATTTACGATAATTGGAGGTGCATCTAACGGACGGCTGATACTGTCATCATTTGTCAGATAATCCAATCCGATTTTATTAGCGTATTGTCTTAATTCTTTATCAAGTGTTTCCCAATAGCTGCGGTTACCCTTAATATAAATATCCTGATAAAGTGACAGCAGCTGCGGATATTTTTCTCTTATGTATGCCATTATGACTGCTTTGTAATCGCCTCGCAGATTAAGATTTTCAAGCCAAATCAAATTACACTGATTTTTTGCTTTTTCTATAATTGCTTTAGCATCTGTAATTCCGGGGAAAATCGGTGAAATAAAACAGGTTGTGCAAATGCCTGCATCGTGAAATTTCTTCATTGCATCAAATCTGCGTTCAATTGATACTGCGTTGTCCATATCGTTTTTGAAATTTTCGTCGAGTGTATTGATTGACCAAGAAACACGGGCATCAGGAAAGGTTTTTATAAGTTCCAAGTCACGCAGAATCAAGTCGGATTTTGTGGCAATGCTCAGCTTTGCACCACTGCCTTTTAGTTCTGTAAGCAGGGCTTTCGTGCGTTCATAAGTTTCCTCCTGCGGATTATACGGGTCTGTAACCGAACCGATAAATAATTCCTTGCCTTCATATTTCTTAGGATTTTTAATTGCATCCCAATACTTTACATCAATGAATTCACCCCAAGGCTCTGTATGACCTGTAAAGCGTTTCATAAAGGATGCATAGCAGTATTTGCAGGCGTGCGTGCAACCTGTGTAGGTATTTACCGAGTATTCACACACAGGCAAATTGGATTTTGTTATTACATTTTTCGTTTCAATTTTTTTAATAATCATTTCCATTTTCCAAATCGTATTTGCTTATCAATGTTGGGGGTATACTGTTCTAACTGTACTTCATCGGGATTTGCATAGCCAATTCCGATAAATACGGGTATCATATAGGTTGGCGGTACTTTCAGTCTTTTCTTGACGGTGTCGTGCTCTTCATTGAGCGGGATACGCATAGAGCAGGACAGCCCTTCCGCCGTTGCCGCTAAAAAGATGTTTTCTATCACGCACCAAATTGTAGCAAAAGGGTTTAATTTTGATACGTATTCGCCGCTCAGTTCCTTTGATTTGAATACGGGAATAATGACATAAGGGACTTCCTTCAGCATTGTATATTGCTTTGGCATAGCATAGCCGTACATTTTCTGCCCTAATGTAATCGGATAAGGTCTTGGCATATTCAGATACCTGTCGGCATCAAATTTATCCGCAATAGCTTTCGCCTCGGGAAAAGCATATTCCTTTTCCTCGTCGGTTCTTAAAACGATAAACTGCCAGTTGCGGTTATGATTCCAGGTAGGAGCTTTGTTTCCCGCCTCCAAAATTCTTTTAATAACTTCAAAATCGACTTCTTTTTCCAAAAATTCTCTCGTTGTTTTTCTTTTGCTGACAGCTTCATAAAATTCCATTCTCTGTCCTCCTGTTCTGTTTAATAAGCCTTTTCAAACTTTTCTTTCATATAATCGGAATAAATCGTTGTAAGGCGTACAAGCTCGGTAATATCCTTGTCAGACATTTCTGACATTGATGCAATTTCAGCATCGGCAACAGGCTGAATGATTTGCTTTGCATATTCTTTACCCTTTGCAGTGTATTGTATTATTTTATTTCGCCTGTCGGTTTTTGACTCGGTTAAGAATATGTAATCTTTGGTCAAAAACTTTTTTACAATTGCACTTGTGGTTTGCTTTGTTAAGGATAATTGCTCCGTAATTTCCGACTGTAAGCAGCCGTCAGGTTCAAACCATATTATGTACAAAACAAACAGCTCCTTTGCAGTCAATCCGTGCTTTCTTGCATACAGCTCATAAACTGCAAACTGCATATCAAGTATTTTGCAGTATTGATTTACATATTTTCGCATTTCGTTTTTAGTCATACAATCACCACGCAATAAATAGTCCAATATCAGACTTATTATAACAAATCAATTTTATTTGGTCAAGGTATTTAGTATAATAAAAAATAGGATACTAAAAACAAGTATCCTATTTACTCAAAAGATAAATTAACTATATTATCAAATCACATAAATTATATTATGAAAAATCATTTCTCTGGTCTGATTAGAAATGCTATTCATCATCTGCACCCATAACATTTGATTTTCTGCTTTGAGTTGTTCTGTAACGCCCTGACTTTCGGCTAGCTGTTTGACAAGTAAATCATATTGTTCTTTTGCTCTAATATCAACTTTATGCAGATATGAATTAAGTTTATCATTTGTGAGCAAATTATAATAGATAACCCTATGATGTTCTTTTAAGTATTCCTTATGTCTTTGTAATCAGCTTGACAACATTTTTGACAATATTATTTTTTAGTTGTAACAGACTTTGCCTTAGACCAAGATGGATAAATCTTTGTATTCTTGCCGTTTACTTTAACTGTTTTGTAAGTTCGAATACGAACATAATATTTTTTCTTTGCCTTGAGCTTAGGAATCGTTTTTGATGTAGTTTTGTTATTACCTACTGTTACAGATTTTGCACTCTTGAATTTTGAAGAGGTGCTGTACTGAATCTGATAGCCTGTTGCACCTGATACTTTTTTCCATTTTACAGTTGCTTTTTTTATCAATAATTTTTCCAGATTATTACACTTATTAAGATAACCAGCAAAAGAAATATCATTTTCATATGATATTTCTGCAGTTTTTACTGTGTCCAACATTTCTTGATTATCCTTTATTTCATTTATTTTATCCAAGTCAATATATTCATAAGATGCTGTAGATGAAATATCATTGGCACTTACAGGCATAGCAGTAAAACACGCCGTTATCATATATATAACAAGAATTGCAGATACAAAAATACTTTTTTTCATAACAATAACTCCATATAATACATTGCCGAGTCTTTTGTGTCAACAAATACAAAAGCACAGATAATAGAAAAATGCAGGTTTACATCAGATGCATTGCAGTAAAAGAAAAAACAGCATAGTCAAACTATGCTGTAATAAATCAAATGACACTTTATGCCTTATTTTATCTGAAAATCCAATAATTTTAAATGCTTTGCAGTTTCGTAGTGAAAGTACTCAGAAAAGAGAAACTAACACTGCATTACAGCACCTTAGCTTACCGTCAAGCCTTTACATTTTGTATTAATTTGCAAATAAAATTTATATAACATCATCCTTGATAATTTCTTTTTTCCATGTAGGCTGAGGATGATTGCATACAAAATTTTCTATATTAATATTCTCTGCATGTCTTATCCATAAGCTGTAAGACGGCAAATTTCTGAATCGCCAGCCTTCAGGATAAACATCTGCATATTCAGGAATAAAAATTCTTTTATCAATAATTTCAGGAATGTCGGCATAATTTAATGTTATGTTATTAAGCTCAACATTCTGCACCCTGTTCACTGCCGAGCCCTGACGATAGCCTGCAATTATTACAGGTATTTCCACATTATCTGCTGTAACATCCGATATTCTTATATCTCTCACTCTGCTTCTGCCGTCAAACATTTTTTTACCAATATTACTGCGCTTATTAATTTTAGCACCAAATTCTATGGCATTGGCACTTTCTGCAGATACCTCACTTGCACGGTTTCTGTTTCCGAGGCGAATGAATACAGGGCATGTACATCTGTTCATTTTTATATTACTTATATTTATATTACTCAAAACTGTTCCGTCACATGCCTCAAGAGAAATTCCTGAAACACTTCCGGGATATAAATCTGTCATAAAAAGTCTGCAGTCAGTTATATTGATATCATTTATATCATAAGTTGTTTCAGTACCAACCTTTATGGCATTAGTCCTGCTGATTATCTCACAGTCAGTAATGCAGATATTATTCATTTCACCCTCATTGCCAAGCCAGAGAGCATTTTTTATTACTACTCCGTCATCTGCCGTAGAAATAAAGCAGTGATTTATAAACACATTGCTGCTGCCAGCAATATCAATTCCGTCTGCATTGGCAACATTTCGGTTATTGTTTATAACAAAATTACTAAAACTTACATTATCACAATTAACCAGCTTAAATGTCCAATAAGCACTGTTTTCTATTATAAAATTCTCTACAGTAATGTCTTTGCAATTCTTAAGCTCTACAGGACCTCCGTATTTGCTTGGATGAGCAAAACGAAGCTGACTTCGGTAATCTTTTCTCATTTCAATAACATCTATGTATTTGGCAGGAACAGTGTTATTGCAGTCGGCAAGAGGTTTTCTTCCAAACAGATTGCCGTTGCCCTTTAATTTTCCTCCGCCTGTAAAAGTTATATTCTTACATTTTTCAGCATAAATAAGAGCTTTTCTCTTTTCATACCCCTTGCCTGTAGTATTTGCACAAATAGCTGAATCACGCTCGATAAATAATGTTACATCTGATTTCAGTTCAACCGTTTTGCAAATATAATCACCGCCTGAAACAACAACCGTGCCGCCAAACTGAGACGCAATTTCAACTGCTTTATTTATATACTGTGAATTATCTTCGTTATCAACAGATGCACCAAAATCACGTATATCAAAAACATTGCTCTCAGGAACACTTTGATAATGTATATAATCATTCTCAGGATAATAGGAAGAAAAATCATATTCTCTGACTTCTGTATAAGGCTCACCTTCGGTAACTCTTAAATCCTTACCAAAAAATAAAGTATTCAGCTTATCTATCGGTGTTCGTTTTATCTTAGCCATAAATAATCCTCTAAAATTGTAATTATCTAGCTTAATATTATACCAAATATTCACTTTAAAGTAAATACTGTTAATTACATCAAAAAGAGTGTATAATTTAATTACAGGGAAACCTGATTTTTTACACAGCAGGAGGCTGATATAAATGATTAATATTGCAGCAAGAGGATTCGAGCTGAAGCAAGGAACAAAGGACGGTATTGACAAGGAGCTCAAAAGAATAGAAAAAATGCTTCCCGATGCAGCGTCATTTGATGTAACTTTATCAAAGAAAAAAGACGGATACAAATGTGATATAACTGTATTAAATGTAGGATCATTTATCCGAGGTGAAGCTGTTGCAGACAGAATTGAGCCTGTAGTTGATATGGCAGTCGATGATTTAAAGCGTAAAATAAGAAAGCTAAAAACTTACCTTGTTGACAAGAAAAGAAAAGGCGGAATTGATGAAATTGCAAGTGCCTTTGATTCACTTAATGACGAAGTGACAATGGAAAACTTTGATTTATTTGATTCAAGCTCTGTTGAAATCAGAAGGAGAAAAACAATTTCTCCTCATATGATGACAGATGACGAAGCAATAGTTCAGATGGAAATGCTGGGACACAGCTTTTTCGTATATCTCGGAATTGACGGAGAAACAAAAATTATTTACAAACGAGGACGAGGCTACGGCTTATTAATCTGTGAATAAAATATATAACACCACAAAGCACCTGAGGTAATTATCTCAGGTGCTTTTAGCCATTGAAAATATTTTTTTACTATGTTAAAATTTAAAACAACATTTTATAGTCAATAAATAGTAAACCGCGAGGAAAAATAATGAAAATTTTACTTGTTGCAGATGTACATAATAAACCGCTTGGAAGCAGGAAAACACTTGCATCTCTGAAAAAAGTATTTAATAAAACAAATCCTGACCTAATTGTATTTTTAGGTGACACGGTTCATGGTCCGTCTACAAAAAGAAATTACAGGAAGTATCTGAGACAGGTGCTTGATTTAACAGGCAATATTCCGTTTGCAACAGTTTTCGGAAATCACGATGATGAATGCAGCACAAAAAAAGATGAAATTCTTGAAATAATTTCAGAATATAAAAATTCGCTTACAAACGGAAGAGATTACCTTGTTGAAATGATGGGAGAAAGCCTGCTCTTCATTGACAGCGGCTCGTATTATGACGGCGAAGAAAGCTATTATGACACAGTCAAGACAGAACAAATTGATAATGCTTTGAAAATGATAAATGGCAAAAAAGCAATAGCTTTTCAGCATATTATTGTGCCTGATATTATGGACTGTATAGATGTATTCGAGAAAAAACAAAAGGGTGCAGTGCGTGACGGTAAAAAATACTATCGTTTCAAGGAAAACATTAAATATACCGGTTTTTTGGGAGAATGTCCCTGCCCTCCGGATATAAACACAAAAGAGCTTGAGAGATTATCTCCTTATCTCAAAGCAATGTGTTTCGGACATGATCATAAAAACAGCTTTGAACTTGAGCTTATGGGTGTAAAGCTCATTCAATGCACTGGAAGCGGAAGCAATTCATATGACAAATTCTGCAAAAGCAGTGTAAAGCTTCTTGACACCGAAACACTCAAAACAACACAAATTTTTATTTAAAATCATAAATCATAGCAAAGCCGTGGTTTGAATCAGGTTTGGCTAAAACTAAAAGGGGTGATAATATGAGATGGATACCGGTGCATGAAAAGGTTAAAGTTCCTGTTATGAAAAACTTAATATGGGCTGTAAAAATACTTTTCAAGGCAGACAAATGGTTTATCATAAGCGGAATACTGTCTGAATGTGCAGCAGACTTTTTCAAAATGTTTGTTCAGGGCGTTTTATTTTTGAAGGTACTTCTTACTGTGATAGAGGGCAGCGGAACATTTGAATACTACATTAAAAATCTTGCTTTATTTCTCATTATAGGTCTGGCTACAGAGATAATTTCTGTCTGGGGAGATTATGTTACAAATGTAGGACAGAAAAAGATATTTAAAGCACTTAACAATATGATTTTTGAAAAGGCATCAAGAGTTGATATAAGCTGTTACGAAGATCCTGAATTTTACGACAAATACCAGCGTGCGAGTGACATACTTACTAATGGATATTTCATAATGTTTTCATGGAATTTATCAATAGTATTCGGCTCTTTTATGGCTTTTATGTCTGTCATAACCGTTGTCACCAGCATTGATCCTGCATATCTTTTATTTTTACTGCCTGTAATTTTAGTGTTCATTGTTGAAATTATCAAAAGCAAGGTTGTATATAAAAGAGATTTGGAAATGACAACAAACAACAGAATAAAATCCTACACTCAAAGGACTGTCTATCTGAAAGAATTTTCAAAAGATATAAGAACATCAAATATTTTCAGCGTTATAATCGGAAGATTTGAAAAGGCCGTAACGGATAATATAAAAATCATCAAAACATATGGCTGGAAGCTGTTCTGGATGAGCATGCTAAGCTCAATCTGTGGTGAATTTATTCCCATTTTCTGTACATATGCTTATTCGGGTTATCAGTTTGTTGTAACAAAAGGTTTGGATGTATCAGGATTTTCTGTTGTCTTAAGCTCTATAAATTCTGTAAGAAGTGCTACAACAAATATAGCTGAAAGCCTGTCATCGCTTTCAGAGGTAGCACTGTATTTTCAAAATCTGCGTGACTTCTTTGAATACGAAAGCAAGGTAGTATCCGGAAATAAGAGTATAGATGATTTTAAAAGCCTGGAATTAAAGAATGTGTCTTTCAAATATCCCGGTGCAAAGGAATATTCGCTAAAAAATATAAATCTAAAATTTATAAAAGGTCAGACCGTTGCTGTTGTCGGCATAAACGGTGCAGGCAAATCAACGCTGGTTAAGCTTCTTCTGCGTTTTTATGATGCTGATGAAGGAGAAATTTTATATAACGGCATAAACATAAAGGAATATAACGTTGATGAATACAGAAATAAGTTTGCAACAGTATTTCAGGATTACAAAACATTTGCAATTTCAGTAAATGAAAATGTTATGTGCCGTGAATGCAGTGAAGATGATAAAATTAAAGCTCAGACGGCACTTATGCAAAGCGGTGTGTGGGAAAGAATTTGCCGTCTTGATAACAAGGGGGACACTGTTCTCAGCCGTGAGTTTGACGAAAGCGGTGCAGGACTTTCAGGCGGAGAAGCCCAGAAGACTGCCGTTGCAAGAATGTTTGCAAAAGATTTTGAGCTTGCAATCCTTGACGAGCCAAGCTCAGCGCTTGATCCGATTGCAGAATACAAAATGTATGAAAGCCTTATAGAAGCAACAAAGGATAAAACTGTTATTTATATATCTCACAGGCTGTCGAGTGCAGTTTTGTCAGACATAATATATGTGCTTGGCAATGGTCAGCTGCTTGAAAAGGGCAGTCATGAAGAGCTTATTAATGCCAATGGAAAATACAGCGAGATGTTTGCCCTGCAAGCCTCCAGCTACAATGAAGAGGTAGAAAAAGATGAAATATAAAAAGAAGGACAGCAGCTCAATGGTTTCAAATATATTTTACTTTATCCGCCTTATGTTCAAGCATTCGCCAGGTCTTGTAATAGGCGAAATTCTTTGGGGAGTTATTGAAAAACTGCCTACACGAATTGTTGCTGTAGTAGGTGTAAAATATATTATTGACACAGTAACCGGAAACGGAGACAAGCGAAATATTATAAAAGCTATAATAGCAATAGCATTAGTTCTTCTGCTCAGTGAGCTTGCAATTGCACTGTTTCGTGAATTTTACTGGAATGCCGAAAAAGAGCGGGCTTCAAAAGCATTAAATCAAACGCTTTATGAAAAGGCTAAAATTCTTGATTTGGAAAATTATGATAATCCGCATTTTTACAATAATTTTATTCTTACAATACAGGCATCCGCAGACAATATACAAAATGTTCTGTCTTATGTAAGGCATTACATAGGTGAGCTTGTTTCACTCTTTACAATATGCTCAATTCTGCTGACAATTGATCCGTTTTGCCTTTTGATTATAATTGCAATAGTTATTATTTTCACACCAATAAGCAAAAAGATCGGCACACTGCAAATGCAAAGACGAATAGACAACAACAGACTTCACAGAAGAGCAGATTATTTTGCAAGGGTATTTTATCTTCAGGATTATGCAAAGGAAGTCAGAATGAACAATATCAAGCCTCTGCTTATGAAAAGATATAACGAAGCCGCACAAACTGTATGCGATAATCAGGTAAAATATGTGAGAAAAATTGATATACTGTATTTTATACAGGAAACAGGCGTTCAGATATTAGGCTTTATGTTTTTACTGCCATTATATCTTGGTTACTGTGTACTGGAAAAGCATTCGCTTTCAGCAGGCGATTTTGTAGCAGCCTTTAACGGAGCAACATCAATTGCATTTTCCTTTTCTTTTCTGACAGTATCCGCTGTAAGAAATTTTTCAGAGCAAGCCAAAATGATAGAAAAATACAGAGAATTTTTGAAAACAGAACCTACAATACTTGATGGTGAAAAAAATATTCCATGTGAAAAGCCTAAAAATATTGAGATAAAAAATCTCTCCTTCACTTACCCGGGTAATGACAAGCCGACTCTTGAAGATATAAACATTACAATAAAACCATATGAAAAAATTGCACTTGTAGGTTATAACGGAGCAGGAAAAACCACTCTAACAAATCTGTTGCTAAGGCTCTATGATGCGTCTGACGGCGAAATTCTTATTGACAATGAAAACATCAAGGATGTTACACTTGAGTCACACAGAAACCGTTTTTCAGCAGTGTTTCAGGATTTTCAGCTGTTTGCTTGTTCAATGGGCGAAAATGTAGCACTTGATACAAATCCTGATAAAGAAAGGGTTATGTCTTCACTCAAGCATTCAGGATTTGATAAAGATCTTCCGAACGGCGCTGACACTGAGATTTTAAGAGAATTTGATGATAACGGTGTCATGACATCAGGCGGTGAAGCACAGAAAATTGCAATATCAAGAGCATTTTACAAAAAATGCCCATATGTAATTCTTGACGAACCTTCTGCAAATCTTGATCCCGTTGCTGAATATAATCTTAATCAGGCAATGATGGAAGCAGCCAAGGATAAAACAGTAATATTTATTTCACACAGATTATCAACAACAATAAATGCAGACAAGATATATGTTATGGAAAAAGGGCGGATTATTGAATCAGGATCGCACCGAGAGCTTATGGAATTAAACAAAACCTATGCATACATGTTCAACCTGCAGGCAGAAAA
The DNA here is from genome assembly GCA_023665085.1 of Bacteroides sp. Lineage (GTDB taxonomy): Bacteria > Bacillota > Clostridia > Oscillospirales > Acutalibacteraceae > Eubacterium_R. The sequence continues at coordinate 73,042 of JAMPEQ010000003.1, read as the reverse complement.
ATACAGAAAAAGCTAAAATTAGTATAACATACAAAAAATTTGAAAAAACTTGTGACATATTTCCTATTTACACTGACTATGTTATAGAAGTATAATAATATTAAGATATACTTTAATTTGATATATGAGGTGATAAAAAAGCATACACTTTATAATTAAATATATTCAGCAAGTTTAAAAGGAGAAAAATTATGAAAAAATTATTATCGGTATTAATGGCTATTATTATGGCATTTACCTGCCTTGGTGCAGGATCATTTACAGCATCTGCTGATGAATTTGATGATATTATGAAGCTTTACAGCAATTCACCACAGGTAAAAATGGGAGATACTGTTTCAGTTTCAATCAATTCACAGTCTAACAACTATGATGAGCAGGTTGCAATTTTGAAAATAATCCCTTCATCGACAGCCTTCTATGAATTTAAATGTGACACAAAACCAACAACAGGAATGGCTTTGAGTATGATTATGTCACTTGATTATGAAAGTGAAGAAGAAATTTATTCAGGTATCGGCGAAGCAGGTTTAGATGCACAAGTGCCTGAATTCAAGGTAGCTGCAAAGCTGACTAAGGGCAAAACCTATTACTTTATGCTTTCAGGTTCAGAATGCGGAAAATACACTACTAATGTAACAGTTGGCTCACACAGCCATGAGTTTGCAGAAGTCTACACAAACACAGCTTATTATGAGTATCTTACTGATATAAAAGAAGTGCTTTCTTCTGACGGAGGCAAAGTACAGCCCTGCAAATACTGCGGTTATGAAAAAGCTATTGAAACATATTATGCACCAAAATCAGCTTCTCTTAAATATACATCAACAACCTACAACGGCAAAAAGAAAACTCCAAAGGTTACAGTTAAAGACAGAAAAGGTAATATTATCCCTGCATCAAACTACAAAGTAACCTATAAAAACAATTATAAACCGGGAAAAGCAACTGTTACAATTACATTCAACGGCAAAAAGTATGATGGTGTAATGACAAAAACATTCACCATTAAGCCTAAGAAATCCACATTAAGCTCTGTAAAATCAACTAAATCAAAGAAGATTACAGCAAAATGGAAAAAGGATGCTAATGTAACAGGCTATCAAATTGCATACAGCACATCTTCAAAATTCACAAAGAAAACCACAAAATATGTAACTGTATCAAAGGCAAAGACTACACAAAAAACTATTTCTAAGCTCAAGGGCAAGAAAAAATATTATGTAAAGATTCGTGCATACAAGACTGTTGACAAGAAAAAGGTTTACGGTTCTTGGAGCAATGCAAAATCTGTTACAACAAAAAAATAAATCTTAAAGATAAGAAGTCAATAAAACGTTAATAGCACCATAACAAAAATTTAAACCAAAGGATAATGATAATATTGTCCTTTGGTTTATTTTATGATATGATCTAAATAATAAATATATTTTTTAGGAGAGGTTCTCAATGAGAAAACGAATTAGCAGCTCGATGCAGTTTTAATACTGACAGCAGATTGTATCGAGGTTAACTATGTTGTCAAAACTGCATCATAATCTTAATTTCAGAATGAATTTTGAAAGGAATGTAGTTTATTATGAATGAATATGTTAAAAATTTAAATAGAATTGAGTTTGCAGTAACTATGTCTTGTACAGGCAGATGTAAACATTGTTCTCAAGGAGAGCATACAAATTGTACAGGTCATATTGATGCCGAATCTGCACAAACGGCAATTCGTGAAGTGTGTAATAAATATAAAATTGAATCTTTGATGACATTTGGCGGAGAGCCTCTGCTCTATCCTGAAGTGGTATGTGCTATTCATAATGCTGCAAAGGAAATGGGAATTTCTAAGCGTGATTTGATTACAAATGGTTTTTTTACTAAAGATTCAAATAGAATAGAAAAAGTTGTTAAGAAACTTGAGGACAGCGGTGTTTGTCAAATACTATTATCTGTTGATGCATTTCACCAGGAAACAATCCCTCTTGAACCGGTGAAGCATTTTGCTGAATGTGTATCAAAATCAAAAATAAATATAAAACTAAGTCCGGCCTGGCTCGTTAGTGAGACTGATAACAACCCATACAATGAAAGAACGAGAGAAATAATAAAAGAATTTGATTATCTGCATATTCCTGTTGGCTCAGGAAATATTATTTTTCCAAGTGGAAACGCATTAAAATATCTCAACGAATATTTTGACGAAAATGCAGAGTATACAAGTCCATATGATGAAAATCCAAAAGATATCAGAGCTATATGCTTTTCACCAAACGGAAATGTTTTAGATGATAATATTTATCAAAAAGGTATTCTTGATATTTTAAATAATTATCAACCCTAAAACTCTGTTTAGCTAATTGCAAATATACTGGCTTTTGAGTCACAAATAACCCACGAATATTAATTGTTCGTGGGTTTACTTAATTATCACAGTCAAAAAATGCCCTATGAAATTTTTATACTATTCCCCCATTAACGCCGAGTATCTGACCTGTTATATATTCACTCTCAGCAAAAAATAAAACTGCCTTAGCCACCTCTTCGGCAGTACCCAGTCTGCCCAGAGGCACCTCGTCTGCCAGCTCGTTCTTATCAAACTGCTTATTCATTCTGGTATCTATTATACCGGGGCAAACACAATTTACTGTTATATTGCTTGGTGCAACCTCCTGAGCCAGAGCCTTGGTCAAACCTATAACTGCTGCTTTGCTCATTGAATATGCTACCTCGCAGGAAGCACCAACCTGCCCCCACATTGAAGAAATATTGATAATTGCTCCTTCGTGTTTTTTTATCATATATTTAAGAGCATACTTAGCACAGAAATAATATGACTTTGCATTGACATTGCTTAAATCATCGTATTCATTTTCTGTTGTATCATTTATCAATTTAACAAGGCTGACACCTGCGTTGTTCACTAAAACATCAATATTTCCTATCTCATTAAACAGATTTTCTATATCTTTAAGATTAGTCAAATCGCATTTTATTGCTGTAGCACCATTAAAATCAGGTATCGTATTATTATATGTAATAAAAACATCATAGCCTTTTTCGTTAAAAAGAACAGCAGCGGCCTTTCCTATTCCCGTTGCACCGCCCGTAATCAAAACCTTTTTCATAAATCATCATAACCTTTCAGCATTATGAATGCTTAACAAATAATTAACACTATCGTAAAATAGATTATATCATCTGATATTGTATTTTTCAATCAAATAGGTTATAATTAATACAATATTCAAGTGAGGTATAATTATGGAAAAAGAATTTTATACTATATCCGTTTATATTGACGAAAATGAAAATATGATTGGTATTCCCTGCGGTGAAAGTGACAAATATCAAATTGCAGACATTGATAAAGTGGTTTTACTTAAAGCACCTTATTCAGACCATCAGATTGAAAGCTTTGTCGAAGAGGTTATTTCTTATTGCTACACAAAAAAGCATAATGATGACTCACCTCTTTCAACAATTGAAAAATACACAAAAAAGAAAGGCTTTGTAAACGCTACTGCTGACCTTACGCTTATTTCAATCGTTAAAACTGCTCAGAATTATTCTCTTATGCCAACCTTTAATGATTATGAAAAAGGTCCGCTGGTTATTGATGATGACGAAAGACTGCTTCTTAATCCTTATAAAAAAGGTGAGCTTGCAGAGATAATGAGAGATTTTATTCAAGTTTATGTAAGAGCAAATATGTTCTACAAGGAAATACAGGAGCTTGAAGAAGAAAAGAAACAGAAAAGCGAAAACAACTAATGAAAAGCTTTGTAATTGGTGATACGGATGCAGGACAGCGTGTTGACAGGTTTATTATGAAAACCTTTGATATGCTTCCAAAATCCCTTATGTTTAAAGAAATCAGAAAAAAAAATATTAAAGTCAACAAAAAGCGCTGCACTGCTGAGCAGATATTGAATTCAGGTGATCTGCTTGAGCTTTATTTAAAGGATGATGTACTCCATATAAAAGAAAAGCACTATGACTTTTTAAAAGCCTCAACAGATATTGACATTATATATGAAGATGAAAATATAATTTTGATTAACAAAAAAGTCGGTATACTTTGTCATCCCGACGGAAAAGATTATATCGACAATCTCGTCGCCAGATTAAAGCGTTATTTATATGAAAAAGGTGAATGGTCACCTGAAAAATCATCCTTCACACCTTCTCTCGCTAACAGAATTGACAGAAACACCGGCGGTATTGTAATCGGTGCAAAGAATTCCAATGCTCTCAAAATTATTAACGAGAGAATAAAGAGCAGAGAGATAGAAAAATATTATCTCACAGTTGTTCATGGTAAAATGCCGAGAAAGAGTGAAACTCTGACTGCATACCTGAAAAAAGACGAAAAGAAGAACAAAGTAACCGTTACCGACAATCAAACAGACGGATCAAAAAAAATCATAACTCAGTATAAAGTGCTGGATTATTATGATAATGCTTCTCTTCTCGAGATACACCTTCTTACAGGCAGAACTCACCAGATAAGAGCACATCTGGCTCATATTGGTCATGCTCTCTATGGTGACGGAAAATACGGCATTGAGCAGGGCAGATACCGACAAGCACTTTACAGCTATAAGCTTGAATTTAATTTTACCGATGAAAATGATTTATCATATTTAAACAAAAAAGTATTTAAAGCTGACAACATAAAACTTCTTGACGATTATAAAGAAAGGAAATTCATATGAAAGAAAAATTTATAAGAGTATTATCACCTATCACTCTTGCTATTATAGCCGTTCTTGATATTGCAGTTATAGGATATGGAATTTTTGCAATAAAAAAACTTATCGATGCTGCAAATGCAAATGCAATATTCTTTGCTGTAGCTGATTTAGCTGCACTTGTAATAGCCGTGCTTGTAACAAAGCAGGAGCTTACCAACGGCGTAAAATTTTATGATGACGAATTTGAATTCAATGCAATAGATAATGACAACGTATTTGCATATGAAGATATTGTTTCAGTTGAAGCAAAGAAAGACACTAAGGCAAGCCTTGTAAAAAATTTCATTGACAGAAGTTCACAGATAATCATTACATTAAAAGATGAAAGAGTAGTTACTATTGACATAGGACTAACCACAAAAAACTGTGTAAATACCATTGCCGATGAAATATCTGCAAGAGCAGGTATTAACACAACCGGCCAAAGCGAAGAAGAAAATCAAGATTAAAACTTGATATGAGCATAAAATAACCCCTCTCGGTCTAAGCCGAGAGGGGTTATTTTAATATACATATATAAATAATTAAACATTAATTTCAACATCCACACCAAGTAAATCCTTTTCTTTTTCAAGAATAGGAGCAACAACCTCTGCAAGAAAATCAGCAGTTTGTTTTGGTGCTCTGCCAACAAAATTCTGCGGCTCAAGTATTGACATAATTTCTTCCTTTGTAGTCATGAATGCAGGATCGGCAGCAATTCTGTCAACAAGGTCATTCTTACCGCCCTCAACCTTTACAACTGCCCCTGCAGCCATAGAATGCTGACGAATTTTTTCATGAAGCTCCTGTCTGTCTCCACCTTTTTTAACGGCATCCATCATAATATTTTCTGTAGCCATAAACGGAAGCTCGCTCATAAGTCTTGCTTCAATAACTTTAGGATAAACAACCAATCCCGATGTTATATTGATATACAAATCAAGAATACCATCTGTAGCAAGAAATGCCTCTGCAACTGAAACACGTTTATTAGCTGAATCATCAAGAGTTCTTTCAAACCACTGGGCAGATGCAGTCCATGCAGGATTAAGTGCATCAATCATAACATATCTTGCGAGGGATGCAATACGCTCGCTTCTCATCGGGTTACGCTTATAAGCCATAGCAGATGAACCGATTTGATTCTTTTCAAATGGCTCTTCAATTTCTTTAAGATTCTGAAGAAGTCTCAAATCGTTTGAAAACTTGCAGCATGACTGTGCAATCAGACCAAGGCAGTTACAAACAATTGTGTCAAGCTTTCTTGCATAAGTCTGTCCGCTTACAGGGAAGCATGCCTTAAAGCCCATCTTCTCTGCTATTTTCTTATCAAGCTCTTTGCACTTTTCATGATCACCGTCAAAAAGCTCAAGGAAAGATGCCTGTGTGCCTGTTGTACCTTTTGATCCTAAAAGCATAAGGGTATCAATTACATGGCAGATTTCTTCATAGTCCATTACCAAATCCATAAGCCAGAGAGTAGCTCTCTTACCTACAGTTGTTGGCTGAGCCGGCTGAAAATGAGTAAAGCCAAGACATGGCATATCCTTATATTCATCCGCAAATTTAGAAACAGAGGAAATTGCATTAACAAGCTTTTTCTTAATAAGAAGCAAAGCCTCTCTCATAGTGATAACATCTGTATTATCACCAACATAACAGCTTGTTGCACCAAGGTGAATAATAGCCTTAGCATTAGGACACTGCTCGCCGTACGCATGAACATGGCTCATTACATCATGGCGGAACTTGCGTTCATAATTCTGTGCAACTTCATAGTTGATATCATCTGCATGAGCTTTAAGCTCATCGATCTGCTCCTGTGTAACATTGAGACCAAGCTCATTCTCTGCCTCTGCAAGTGCAATCCAGAGCTTTCTCCATGTTTTAAATTTAAAATCAGGAGAATAGATATACTGCATCTCTTTTGAAGCATAGCGTGCATTAAAAGGTGAATTATATGTATTGTTTGGCATTAGTCAAGACCTACTCTCTTCATCATTTCTGCATATGCATCTTCTACACCGCCCATATCTCTGCGGAAGCGGTCCTTATCAAGCTTCTCATGAGTTTCAATATCCCAGAAACGACATGTATCAGGGCTGATTTCATCAGCAAGAACAATAGTACCGTCTGATGTCTTACCAAATTCAAGCTTAAAGTCGATAAGCTCAACACCGATTGATGCAAAATACTCTTTAAGCACATCGTTTACCGTAAATGCCATCTTCTTGATTGTATCAATCTCATTCTGTGTAGCAAATCCGCATGAAACAGCATGATAGCCATTGATGAGCGGATCACCGAGATCATCATCCTTGTAAGAAAATTCGATTGACGGGCATACAAAATCCATACCCTCCTCAAGACCTAATCTCTTACAGATTGAGCCTGCTGCACGGTTACGGATAATAACCTCGAGAGGAACAATAGTAACTTTCTTAACAGCAGTTTCTCTGTCTGAAAGCTCCTCTACAAAATGAGTAGGAACACCCTTCTTTTCCAAAATCTGCATAAGGAAGTTTGACATTTTATTATTAACAACACCCTTGCCTACGATAGTACCCTTTTTAAGTCCGTTAAAGGCGGTTGCATCATCCTTGTAGTCAACGATAACAACATCAGGATCTTCTGTTGCCCAAACTTTCTTTGCCTTACCTTCATAAAGCTGTTCTGTTTTAGTCATAATTTTTACATCTCCTTTATAATAACAAAATTTAATTACTTTTTATAAGCATTTTTAATTCTTTCAATAGCCTCAACTGTCTTTTCAGCATTACCGAAAGATGTTAAACGGAAATATCCTTCACCGGCAGGACCAAATCCTGAGCCGGGAGTACCTACAACCTGACACTTTTCCAAAAGCTCGTCGAAAAATTCCCATGAAGTATATCCCTCAGGAACACGAAGCCATACATAAGGTGAATTTACACCGCCGTAGCACTCAAAGCCAGCATCACAAAGGCCGTCATAAATAATCTTTGCATTTTTCTGATAATATGAAAGAGTCTCTTTAATCTGCTTTTGTCCCTCTTCTGTATAAATAGCCTCAGCTGCTCTCTGAGTAACATAAGAAACACCGTTAAACTTAGTTGCCTGTCTTCTTGCCCACATAGGATTAAGGCTTGTACCATTAAATACCAAATCCTTCGGAACAACTGTATATCCGCATCTCATACCTGTAAAGCCTGCTGTCTTAGAGAAAGAACGAAGCTCAATAGCACAGGTTTTTGCACCTTCAATTTCATAAATTGATTTTGGAATATCATCATCAACAACAAAAGCCTCATATGCTGAATCAAATAGAATCAGTGAATTATGCTCGTTTGCAAAATCAACCCACTTCTTTAACTGATCTCTTGTGGCAACCATACCTGTAGGATTATTAGGGAAGCAAAGATAAATCACATCAGGAATTTCACTTGGAATATCAGGTGTGAAATTATTTTCAGCAGTACAAGGCATGTAAATGATGTTTGACCAAAGTCCGTTTTCATTCTTAACACCGCTTCTGCCTGCCATAACATTTGTATCAACATATACAGGATAAACAGGATCACAAATAGCTACTTTATTGTCTACAGAGAAAATATCTCCGATATTACCGCAGTCAGATTTTGCACCATCTGAAAGGAAAATTTCATCAACGCCAATATCAATACCTCTGTCAGCATAATCATGCTTTTGAATGGCATTTAAAATAAAATCATAGCCATACTCAGGCGGATAACCGCGGAAGGTATCCTCGCTTGCCATTTCGTCAACAGCCTTATGCATTGCCTCAATAACAACAGGTGCAAGAGGCTTTGTTACATCACCGATTGAAAGACGGATAACATCAGCATCGGGATGAGCAGCCTGATATTCTCTCTGCTTTTTTGCAACAGTTGAGAACAGATAGCTTGATTCAATTTTCAAAAAGTTTTCATTAATCTTCATACATTCAAACCTCCATTAATTTATAATTCAACTTCACCGCTGAAGGCATATTCGGCAGGTCCCGTCATAAAGACACTGCTGTTTTCACTGCCATCCCAGTGAATATTCAAATCACCGCCAATTAGGTGAATTGTCACATCATTATCTGCAAGTCCGCTGAGAATTGCCGCAACTGCTGTTGCACATGCACCTGTACCGCACGCCAGTGTTTCGCCTGAGCCCCTCTCATAGACACGCATTTCAATATTGTTTCTGTCAATTATTTTGGCAAATTCTGCATTAACTCTGTCAGGAAACAAATCTGTATTGCTTTCCATAAAAGCACCATATCTGTTCAAATCAAAATCTTTCGGATGCTCATCAATAAACATAACTGCATGAGGATTGCCCATTGACACACATGTCATTTTAAATTCTCTGCCGTCTATATTTACATTTTGCATAATAGCCTTGTCATCTTTACTGACAACAGGAATATCAGCTGCTTTTAAAGCAGGTTTTCCCATATCAACCTTTGCTGATACTGCCTTGCCGTTTTCAACTGAAACATCAATATATTTTACTGCACCCATTGACTCAATGGAAAAGCAGGATTTATCTGTATGACCATGATCATATACATATTTTGCAACACATCGAATACCATTGCCGCACATTGCACCACGCGAGCCGTCAGCATTATACATAACCATTTCAAAATCGGCTTTTGTACCTTTTTTTATGATAATTAGACCGTCACCGCCTATGCTGAAATGCCTGTCTGAAAGCTTTATTGCTGCAGCACTTTCATCAGCAACTGTTTCTTTGAAACCGTCAATATAAATATAATCATTACCGCAGCCGTGCATTTTGGTAAATTTCATATCGTTTCACCCTCGTAATAAATTAAGTCTTCTTTTTCAACATTATACCTGAAATATCCGCAGACAAAATATTTAATAATGCTGTGAAGTATGCAAATGGTGTTCTGTTCGTTTTTAATTACCGTTTAGACACGTTTGGATTACAATTTATTGCCTAAAGTCATTTATAATTTCTTTTGCAAGCTCAACCATTTTTTTACCGCTTTTCATACTTTCCTTTTGCAGATACTTGTGTGCCTGCATTTCTGTTATATCATTATTATTCATCAAAATTGTCTTTGCATCTGAGATAATTTCATTTTCGTTATCTTTTCGCCTTGTAAAGCCTGAGCGTGAGCTAACAAGGATTGCAATTGTGTTTAGAAACTCTGACCTGTTTACAGGAAGAGGAAGACTGATAAGATTTCCCATATAGCTTTCAACACCGTTTTTTGACAATGCAACAACATCAAAGCCAACAGGCAAATTTTCAGCCAGAACGCCTGCACCCATATCACTCAGAATAGAGGCACACACAATAACACCTTCATTCATTCTTTGGGCAATATTCAAAACAGTAGCACCGCAGGCACATATATACGAAACATGATAACCTTCATTCTCAATCATGGAACGGAGCTGTAAGGCAACATCTTTTACAGGGTATGCTATAATTATTTCTTTCATATTTTTGCTATCTTTCTGCTATTCCATACTATTTTCCGCTCTCTCAGGTTATACCTATTATATCATAAGACATGCAAAATGTTCAATACTAAATATATGATATTTTTATATTGCACAATTGCGGCAAAATACACATAATTTAAGAATTTTTATCTATATTTTGTAACAAACTAAACAAAAATGCCTTGATTATTATCTCTAATAATGTTATTATGTTGTTGTATAGAAAAATATTCCGTAAAAATCAGACTTCAAATGATTAAAAAGAGTATTTTTATACTCACACGAGGAGATGATATAATGCCAAAAATAAAAGAGGAATATAAATTTCCGCTTTATCTTTTTCACAGCGGCAAGAATTATAAAGCATATGAATTCTTCGGTTGTCATAGAATAGATGGTAACAGATTTGTATTCAGAGTCTGGGCACCTCATGCACAGGCTGTTTCAGTTATAGGCGACTTTAACAACTGGAATGCCGAAGAAAATAAAATGAATGTTATTTCACCTGGAATCTGGGAAGCAGAGATTGATAACATAAATATATACAACTGCTACAAATATTCAATTACAGGAAGAACCGGAAAAACAATTGTAAAGGCTGATCCATATGCCTTTCATGCAGAAACAAGACCAGGTACTGCATCAAAAATTTATGTAAATCCGTCATATAAATGGAACGATAAAAAATGGGTGGATAAAAACAAACAAGGAAATATTCTTGAAAAACCCGTTAATATTTATGAAGTTCATTTCGGATCATGGAAACAGCATGAAAACGGTGATTTTCTTTCTTACAGACAAATGGCTGAAGAGCTTGTTCCTTATGTTAAGGAAATGGGATATACGCACATTGAGATGCTGCCTATCATGGAGTTTCCGTTTGACGGTTCATGGGGATATCAGGTAACAGGTTATTTTGCTCCGACTTCAAGATACGGAACTCCTGAAGACCTGATGTACTTTATTGACACATGCCACAAGGCTGATATAGGTGTTATACTTGACTGGGTACCTGCTCATTTTCCAAAGGATGCACACGGATTATATGAATTTGACGGAGAATGCACCTATGAATACTCTGATTTAAGAAAAGGCGAGCATAAGGAATGGGGTACACGAGTATTTGACTACAGTAAAAATGAGGTAAAATCATTTCTTATTTCATCAGCAATGTACTGGGTAGACAAATTTCATTTTGACGGAATTCGAGTTGATGCCGTAGCTTCTATGCTTTATCTTGATTACGGAAGAGAAGCAGGCGAATGGGTTCCAAACACAAACGGCGGCAGAGAAAATCTTGAAGCTGTAGAATTTTTCAAGGAACTGAACTGTGCTATGTTCAAAGAACACCCTGAGGTAATGATGATTGCCGAAGAGTCAACAGCATGGCCTATGATTACAATGCCGACTGATATCGGCGGCCTCGGATTCAATTTCAAATGGAATATGGGCTGGATGAACGATATGCTTCGCTACACTTCTATGGATCCGTTATTCAGAAAAGGCAATCATAACTGCATTACTTTCAGTTTTTTCTATGCTTTCAGCGAAAATTTTGTTCTTCCTATAAGTCATGATGAGGTTGTTCACGGCAAAGCAAGTCTTATTAATAAGATGCCCGGGGATTATGATATGAAATTCAGCGGAATACGCTTATTTCTCGCATACATGTTTGCACATCCCGGCAAAAAGCTGTTATTTATGGGCAGTGAGTTCGGCCAGTTTATTGAATGGAACTATAAACAAGGGCTTGACTGGTTATTGCTTGATTATGAAAAGCACAAAAAGCTTCAGGGCTTTACAAAAGAGCTTAACAAATTTTACAAATCTAATCCGGCATTGTGGGAAATAGACTACAGCTGGGAAGGCTTTCAGTGGATTTCAAGCGAAGATAATGCAAATTCAGTTATAGCTTTCAGAAGAATAGATAAAAAAGGAAAAGAAATTATTGCAGTATTTAATTTTACACCTAATAATTTTGAAGAATACAGAATCGGTGTACCTGAAAACTGCACATACAAAGTTGTTCTTGACACATCATTAGCAAAATACGGCGGTGAAAAGCCACGCCTTTCCGGCACTTACAAGGCAAAGCCGATTGCAATGCACTCATATGAGCAGAGTATCGGATTGAAACTGAACGGATTATCGGCAATTTATCTTGAAAAATCAGACAACAAAAAATCCGATTCTAAAAAACCAAATAAAAAAGCAAATAAATAATTTAACCATATAAGGAGATAAAAAATGGCACATAAAACAGATGTTGTTGCAATGCTTTTGGCAGGCGGTCAGGGAAGCCGTTTGGGTGTATTAACAAAAAACATTGCAAAGCCTGCAGTTCCCTACGGCGGTAACTACAGAATAATTGATTTCCCGTTATCAAACTGTGTAAACAGCGGCATTTATACTGTCGGCGTTCTTACACAGTATCAGCCCCTTGAATTAAACGACTATCTCGGAAACGGTCAGCCATGGGATCTTGACCGTCAGAACGGCGGAGTTCATATTCTGTCACCGTACGAGGCTATCGGCGGTGCTGAATGGTATAAGGGAACTGCAAATGCAATTTATCAGAACATTAATTTCATTGAAAAATATGATCCTGAATATGTGGTAATTCTTTCAGGTGACCATATATACAAAATGAATTATGCAAAAATGATAGACTTCCACAAAAAGAACAATGCAGCTTGCACTATCGCAGTTCTGGAAGTTCCGTGGGAAGAGGCTTCACGCTTTGGTATTCTTGCCACAAAGGATAATAACGAAATTTATGAATTTGCTGAAAAACCTGCTGAACCTAAAAGCAACAAGGCTTCTATGGGTGTATATGTATTCAGCTGGGATAAGCTCAGACAGTATCTTATTCAGGACGAAAACACCGAAGGCTCATCAAATGACTTCGGCAAAAACATTATTCCTACCATGCTTGATTCAGGTGAAAGAATGTTTGCATTTCCTTTTAAGGGATATTGGAAGGATGTTGGCACAATTGATTCTCTCTGGGAAGCAAATCTTGATATTATCAATCCAAATGTTGATCTTGATTTAAGTGATTCAAGCTGGAGAATTTATTCAAGAAATCCATTAGCACCTCCTCACTATATCGGTAAAAATGCGGTGGTAGAAAATTCATCTATCAGTGAAGGCTGTGAAATTGAGGGTGATGTTGACTACAGTGTAGTATCTTCAAATGTTATTATTGAAGAGGATGCTGATGTAAGATACAGCGTAATAATGCCCGGTGCTCATATCAAAAAAGGTGCAAAGGTATATTACTCAATCGTTGCAGAAAATGCAGTTATTGAAGAGGATGCAAAAATCGGTGAAATTCCTGAGCTTCTCGAAAATCCTGAAGCATGGGGAATTCCTGTTATCGGTGCAGGCGCAAAAATCACCAAGGGCAAATATATTGAACCCGGGGTAATGATTAAGTCAGGAGAGGAGGTATAAGTCAATGAACGGTAATAAAGTATTAGGTATTGTATTTGCTAATGTTCATGAAGAGGCACTCGACTCTTTAACAGCTATGAGAACAATGGGTTCAGTTCCGTTTTGTTCAAGATTCAGATTAATTGACTTTCCTCTTTCTAATATGGTGGCAAGCGGAATAACTAAAATCGGTGTTGTAACAAATGCCAATTTCCAGTCACTTATGGATCATGTCGGCACAGGAAAGCCTTGGGACTTAAGCAGAAAAAACGACGGTTTATATCTTCTTCCTCCGTTTTCACTCGGCAGTACATCTATGTGGGGCAACAGAATTGATGCTCTTTACGGTAATATGAGTTTTCTTCAGCAGTCAAATCAGACATATGTCCTTATATCAGACTGCAATAATGTGCTTTCAGTCGATTATTCAAAGCTATTTGATGCTCATGAAGAAAGCGGTGCTGATATCACAATTCTGGGTGTAAAGAGCAAAATGCCTAATAATATCGGATCAGTTCTGTGCTTTGATAAGGTTGACGAAGACGGCAGAATAAGGGAAATGAGCCTTGACAAAAAAACTGACGGCGAAGTATTCTACTCCTGCAATATTATGATAATGAAAAAATATCTTCTGGAAACACTTGTAACTACAGCTCATTCTAAAAATGAAGTGTCTTATCAAAGAAATATTATTATGGCTAATGTTGATAAGCTTAAAATCCATGCATATGACGCAACAGACAGCTTTGTAGGAACAATTGACTCTATTCAGAGCTATTATGACATTTCTATGTCACTGCTTGAAAAAGAAGGCAGAAGCAAGCTTTTCAAATCACCTATTTCTACAAAAGAACGTGATGATATGCCTACAATTTACGGTCCTGATTCTTCGCTCAAAAATTCACTTGTTGCAGACGGCTGTATAATTAAAGGCACTGTTGAAAACTGTATCATATTTAAGGGTGTACAAATTGGTGAAGATACTGTTGTTAAGGACTCTATAATTATGCAGGATACAGTAATCGGCAGAAACGCAAAAATAAGCTGTATCATATCTGACAAAAAAGTTAGCATAAAAGACGGTGTAGAGCTTTCCGGAGCATCCACCTTCCCTATCTGCTTAACAAAGGGAACAAGAATTTAGGAGGATAAAAATGAAAGTTTTATATGTAGCATCCGAAGCACTGCCGTTTATGGCATCCGGAGGACTCGGTGATGTGGCAGGCTCTCTTCCTGTTGCTCTCAGAAAAAGACTTATTGGCTGCAGAGTTGTAATGCCTCTTTACGACGGCATTAAGCAGGAGCTTAAGGATCAGATGAAATTCATCACATCAATTTCTGTTCCTGTTTCTTGGCGCAGACAATACTGCGGTATATTTGAGGCAAAGGTAAATGGTGTTATTTACTACCTGCTTGATAATCAGTATTATTTCAAGCGTGACGGTATTTACGGTCACTATGATGATGCAGAGCGTTTTGCTTTTTTTGCAAGAGCAGTGCTTGAAATTATCCCTGCAATTGACTGGAAGCCTGATATTATCCATTGCAACGACTGGCAGAGTGCACTTACTCCGCTTTACTACAGCTGTTACTATGCAAATAGAATGGGATATGAAAATATCAAAACTGTATTTACAATTCATAATATTCAGTATCAGGGCAAATACGGTGATGAGCTTCTTAATGATGTTCTGGGTATTGCGCCTGAACATAATAACCTCATCATGTATGACGGCCTTGTGAATTTTATGAAGGCAGGTATTGAATGTTCTAACAAGGTTACTACCGTATCACCTACCTACGCAAAAGAAATACTTGATCCTTGGTTCAGTCATGGACTTGATCCTATTTTAAATCAAAGAAGCTGGAAGCTTTGCGGTATTCTTAATGGTATTGATACAGTAGGTTATGATCCTGAAACAGATAAGGATATCTGGGTTAACTACAACGCTGAAGATTACTCAAATAAAGCTAAGAACAAGGAAGAGCTTCAGAAAATGATGGGACTTAACGTTGATCCTAATGTTTCTGTTATCGGTATTGTTACGCGTCTTGTAGGTCATAAGGGTGTTGACCTGATGAAAGAGGTTCTTGAAAAAAGCCTGTGCGAGCGCAATATTCAGTATGTGGTACTCGGAAGCGGCGAATGGCAGTATGAAAACTATTTCCGCTATCTCCATGACAAATATCCTGACAAGGTTGGAATTACTATCGGATTTGTTCCTGATTTGGCAAGAAAAATCTATGCAGGCTCAGATATGTTCCTTATGCCAAGTAAATCAGAGCCATGCGGATTATCACAAATGGTTGCACTTAGATACGGAACAATTCCTATTGTTCGTGAAACCGGCGGTCTTAAAGACTCTATCACAGACAGCGGTGACGGTGAAGGCAATGGCTTTACCTTTAAAACCTATGATGCTTATGACATGCTCGGTGCTATTTACCGTGCTAATGATGCATATTACAGTGATGGATGGGATACCCTTGTTAAAAGAGCCCTTAATTGTGATATGAGCTGGGGCAAGAGCGCCAACGAATACATTAAGATGTATCGTTCTCTTATGAAATAATCATTATCAAAAAATTTATGCAGACTGGAAAAAGCTAACAAACTATAACCGGTCTGCATTTTTCATATAATTGTTATATATATCTTAATTATAATATATTATTAATTGACACATATTTGATGCTATGATAAAATTAAATTAATTGGAGGTATCTTTATATGGCAGAAACAGTTAAAGAAGTAAATGTAAAAAGTAAAAGCAAAGGATTAAAAGCAGTGAAAATAATAATTTCAATAATATTAATTATTGCCGTTGTTGCAACAATTTTCATCAGCGTTGTAACCAGAAAACAGGATGATACAAAAGAAAATGTTGTATATGTCGGCGGTATGCTTTCATCAAGCACTATAGACTATCAGAGCGAAAGTGCAAAGGGACTTGAAAAAAATCCTGTAATCAAGCTTATGCAAATGATATGGTACTTCTGCTCTTCAGGTGATATGGCTAAGCACGCAAAGCAATCACCTCCTGAAGTGGATATGGTTAAGGATATCTCTTACATTGATGACGGAAATCTTTATCATAAGCTTGACGTATATTATCCACGCGGAACAGCACAAACTGATAAGCTGCCTGTTATCATTGATATTCACGGCGGCGGCTGGATGTACGCAACAAAGGACCTTAATGAATATTATTGCCGTGCCCTTGCAGACAGAGGCTTCGTTGTATTCAATATAAGCTATCGTTTGGTGCCTGACGTAACAGTCAATGAGCAGATTCAGGACTGTATGTCTGCTCTTAAATGGATTAACGAAAACATGCAGAATTATCCTTGCGATATTGAAAATATAATGCTTACAGGTGACTCAGCAGGCGGTATGCTGTCTGCATATTCTGCAGTGCTGGCACAAAGCGAAGAACTCAGAAATATCTTTGATGTTGTTGATCCTGAAATGGATATTGATGCACTCCTGCTTACTTCGCCTGTTTCGTATATGAAGGATGGTGCTCTCAGCATATATACAAAATTGCTGTGGGGCAAAGATTATAAAAACAAAGCCACGTATAATTATATGAATCTTGATGAAATCATTGATTATGCTCAGCTTCCTCCTACATATCTGATTACAAGCAGCGGTGACAGTCTTGCCCACAGCCAAACACTCAAAGCAGGTGAACTGCTTCAAAACAAAGGCGTTGACGCTACAGTAAGGGATTATGATAAATTCAACGGAAAAAGCCTTCCCCATGTATTCAGTGTGTTAGAACCTTTTGACGAAATCGGAACAAGCACAATTGATGATGCAACCGAATTTTTCAGAAACGTTATATCAGAAAAAGAAACTGCTGACTAAAACATATGAAAAGAAAATTAAAAAGCATATTAATTCTTACTGCAGAATTGGCATTATGCACCTTCGCTATAAGCAATTGTATTTTTAGCTGGACTGACGAAAACAATTCATCTTCAATAGGAACTGATATCATTTCATTTATCGGATATATTCTACTGGCTATTTTATTTATAATAATATTTGTTAAAGATAATAAAAAAACAGATGAATAAAGATAATAATATAAAATAAATTATTCATTATTTTATATTATATTTTGCTGATTTCATTGGTGAGAAACTGCATAACACTTAAAATCATTAAATTTTCAATCAACATACGGCATAAAATCCCATTAGGCATCGTCCTAATGGGATTTTTTAATAATCTTAAATTAAAGCAACACTGAGTTATATACCTCAAATTATGATAACATTTTTTAATACCACTTTGTTATCCACCCGTCTTTGTCAGTTGCAGGTGGAATTTCTTTTTCCGTTGTGGTTTCGGTTGTGGTTACTGTAGTGCTTGTTGTTTCTTTTTCAGTAGTAGTTGTTACAGTCGGTTTTGAAGTTGTGGTTTCATCAGGCTTGAATTCAATTTCGTTATCAGCATCATCAGTGTTTTTTGTAGTATCAGATGTTGATTTTTGTGTTGTTGAAATAGTTGTACTGTTTGTTGTATTTTCAATCGGCAGAACAGTTGTATGCTCATTTGTAACATATGTACCATCTTTTTTAGTAACTGCCTTGCCGTTTGACTGTGTTTCAATTTCAGCAAAAACACCTTGTTGTTTTTCTGTTGTCGACACATTGCCTTTATTATCTGTAACAGGTTCATAGTAATGTGTTGTGCCTTTACTGTCCGTAACAGCAGTAGTTGAAATATCCTCACCACTGCTGTTAGCAGAACAGGAAACGAAAATGCTGACTATTATAACTAACACTGAAATTATGAGTATTTGCTTTTTCATAATTAACTCCAAGGTACTTTGATGTCTGTGTCAGGTTCATTGTCGGTAATTTCACCACTTGTTGTAATGACATCGATAGTTTTGAATTCTTCAATATCTGCTTGTGGCTTGGTATATAATTCTTTCATTTGTTACACCTCTTCTCCTAATAAAGTTTTTACTTCATTTTTAGTATTCTGATCTATTTCATCATCTGCAATAATCTTTGTTGCAACATCGTTAAAGCTTCTTGTTGTTACAGGTGAATAAAAATACATTCCGTCAATATAAACATAAGCTCTTGCAGAAATTTTATCTGAATAATGGCTTACGGGAATACCCGTAAATACAGCATTGTAGGTTGAAACTGTGCCGTCAACATTTCGTTTATCTGCATATTTTACAAGAACATTGTTTTTGTTTGCCCTCAAATTAAGATTCTTTTGAAAATCGCTCTTTTTTTCAAGAGAATCAAAAGTATAAACAAAACCATAATCAATATTTTCAGCATATTTTCCAAAATCAAAATCAATGTTTGATTCGTCAAATTCAAAACCAAAACGCAAGCCATTATCTCGTGTGCGTATTTGTCCACCTTTGCTTGAGGCAAATTTATCACTGTTTACACGAGTAAATCTATCAGTATAACCATCTCTGTCGGCTTCATTAAGCCCCGGTGTGTATTCCGGACTTATAAATGTATAGATATAATCCGTATATTCATCAGGGAAATCAACACCTGTTAATTTTTCACTGCAATAAATTGTTGTGTTATTTGGAATAGATAGTGTAATATAAGTAATTTTAGGAGCAAAAATCACTTCAAGTTTAGTGCATCCATTCATACTACCACTCAAATCTTTAGCATTCGGAACATAAAGGTTTATAAGATTTTTGCAATTATTAAAAGCATCGTTTCCAATTGTTTCAGCCGTATTCAGAACAATGTCCTTTGCAGTACAATTTTCAAACGCACTATCGCCTGCCTGAATACAATTTGGCAGTTTAATGCTTTTGAAATATGTTCCTGCTAATCCCTTATCGCCAACACGATCAAGTAATGGAAGTTCCAAATCCTGATTCAGCAATTCACAACCTGAAAGAGCCTCACTGCCAATATATCTTACTTTTGATAAATCAATATCAGCAAGTTTATTGCAACCATAGAAACAGCGTTCATTTAAATTTTCGATACCATTCGCAGTTACTGATTTCAGATTCGAGTTACTAAAAGCATCATTACCGATTGTTTTAATTGAATCAGGTAAAACGATATTTTCAATATTGCTGTTACTAAAGACCTTTGAGCCTATTTGTGTTGGCACTATTCCATTTACTACATCAGGAACAACAACATTTGTTTCGTTACCAAGATACGCTTTTATAATGCGGTCGTTGTCAATTACAAATTCACTTTCGTCATCTTCTAAAATATAGTAATCAAGGCAAGTGAACTTACTGTGCATAGGTGTACCTGCTCTTGCAAAGGCAGCTGCAATAATTCTTGTAGAATCTGTAATATCAATAGGTGCAGTATATTTTGTGCCGTTTGTTTCTGTTGGCAATGTGCCGTCTGTTGTGTAGTAAATATCCACAAGCGTGTTGGCACATTTCAATTCAACACTTATATTTTCACGATATGCTCCACTGACATAATTGGCTGTGACATCCTTGCATCTTGTGCCGTTTATAATATTAGAAAAATTTATAATTCCTGCACCATAACGGTCATAGTAGCATGAACTCTTTTTGAATGGTGTTGCAGTTGCAATAAGTTCTTGTTTAACCTGTTCGGGTGTATATTTTTTATTCTCCATCAAAATATAGGCAGCTGCTGCAGATACAAGAGGTGTTGCAAGTGATGTACCGCTGGCAAGAGTATAGGTGTCGTACCCCGGAAAATCAGCCGTGTATACATTTACGCCCGGTGCAGCAATATCAACGCAAGAACCATAGTTAGAGGACTCCCACGCATTACCATATGGATTGGTGGCTGCAACAGTTATAACACTGTCAAATATTGCAGGCTGATTGTACACTTCTTTTCCCTCATTTCCGGCAGCGGCAACAACAGTTACACCCATATCGACAAGTTCATCTACTGCAGTACCAAGACCTGAACCAATTTCAAAGGAGCAACTGATTATATCCGGCTTATTTGAAAGCTGTTTGATATATTCTAATGCACTGAAAAGCATAGAAGAATTAGTTGTTCCATTATCTCTTAAGACCTTATAGCCATATAATTTAACATTACTTGGTGTGCTTTTTGCAATTGCACCTGCAACCTTTGTTCCATGACCATATTTATCCATTTCGTCATCAGTATTTGTACTGAAATCTGCTTTAGTGCGAACAACTCTGTTTTTGAACAATTCGTGGTTATAGTTTATTCCACTGTCCAATATGGCAATATTTATATTAGATTTAACCTTTAACTTATAATAATCAAGAGCTGCAGCTGCATCTGTTTCTTCATATGCCCACTCATCACTCCAATTGCTTCCTGTGCTTATGGATGTAGAAGAAGTGGTAATAACACTGTCATAATCTGCTGCATAACCTGAAGTTTCATATTGTTTTTTTGCAAATTCTGCTGTTTCATCATCTGTATATTGCAGAAAGGCATAGCCGAAACCATATATACTGTCAATTGCACCGTATTCATCAATGGGATCATCCGTTTTTACAATTAATCTTGTATAAATGATTTTATCTTCATTACTTGATGAAGTTGATTTGTCGATATAATCCTCATCATATTCAGCACACATTTCTGATATATCCTGCCCGATTGAAAGAATGTTATCTAACTTCTTTTCCTGCGCCAGTACACTTTGACAAGGATATATCACAGATGTAAACATTGTTAATGTCAGTATTATACTAATAAATTTTTTCATAAATATACCTCCTAAGATAAATCAACTATATCATTTATTCGTAAAATACTTAATACCAAATGACGAAACGCAAGAAATTTGTGTCGAAACGCAAGAAAAAAGCGACTTGACATTGTCAAATCGCTTTAAGTGTAATTAGTGTGAAAAATCACACTAATTCGATTATATACCCTCAAAATTTGCCTATGGCATAATTTTGAGATGGTTAAATTTCCATTATACGCCTTATCTGGCTACAATAAGGTGTTTAGGTGATTTTTAATAAATTATTTGTAGCCAGAAAGGCTATGGAAATTATTATTTTAATATTATTGTTGTTGTAAATTGCCTTTTTTCACTGTCATATTCCCACTCTAAATCACCCTTGTACTTTTTCAGTATTTTCATAACGCTTTTTATTCCCAAACCGTGAGATTTTTTATCTTTCTTTGTGGTCTTTAACTCTCGCTCTACACTTTTTGGAGGGGTATCACAGCTGTTAATAATCATTATGGAATCATAAGTATTTACCTTGTTTGTTGTTAATGATATATATTTATTTTCAGCTTTGCTTGCCGATTCAACGGCATTGTCAAGAATATTGCCGAGAATTGTTACCAAATCATAATCATCTACAATTTTCAGATTGGATAATCTAAGGTCAAAATCAAAACGGATATGTTTTATTTCACATTCAGTAACACACTTATTTACTAACACATCAAGCGTATGGTTTCCGCTGTGGCAGGTGCTGCTGTGTGCTTTTAACTCATCTGTCATTTTGGTTAAATATTTGTCTATCTGCTCGTTTGTATTCAATGCTTTAATTGCATTAAGATGATTTTTAGTATCGTGAGCATAAATCATCAGTTCGCTGTTTTGCTGTTCAAGAATATCATAGAACTTTTTATCTATATTTGTTTTTTCAATTTCCTGTTCAATAATTAAATATTGATTTTCTTTAGCAACATTATCCTGATATACAATAAACAATATCACAGTAGCAAGAAACATTGCTGCACTTACAACAGACAATAACACCTGATGCGTGTTACTTAAATCATAGTTTGCACAAATGCTCCAAAAGATAATTAGTGCAAATATGATTACTGCCGGATAAAAATACAATGCAATAGGAATTTTAACATTCCTTTTTTCCTTTTTTACCAAAGCCGAAAGTATAAGACAGGTTATAAAATATAAAAGTTTACTTACAGA
This sequence comes from Bacteroides sp., assembly GCA_023665085.1. Classification (GTDB taxonomy): domain Bacteria; phylum Bacillota; class Clostridia; order Oscillospirales; family Acutalibacteraceae; genus Eubacterium_R. Next base: position 50,507 of record JAMPEQ010000003.1, on the reverse strand, counting down.
AACATCAATAATGAAAAATGTTATATTGTCGACATAAGCAGTCACTTCTGTGTTTGTTATGGTGGATATTAAAAAGATAGCAGCAAACTCAAGAGCTGTTGAAAATATGTCTAATATTACAGAATAAAACAGTATTTTTGTTGTCTTGATATTAAAACAGAAAAATGCAAACAGAAAGTTAATGATGATAAACATAATTGCATTTATCCATATTGTATTTGAAAAAACAATGTCACTGATTGCACCGATTTCAAAAACGGCAGTGCCGATAAGACAGCATATCCAAAGGTTATACTTTTTCTCGCCAATTTGTGAAAAGAATATATAAGCAATAAGCATTTCCAAAAAATATGTTGCACAAATTGCAATATTATTCAGCATATTTATCTCCTTTTAACATAGTTAAACCAATATTTATGAAAATCTGCTTGTTTTCGTGTTGCAATAGATATTCGGGTATCGTCAATAAAAATTTCTTTATATCCGTATTCCGTAATGTAATGAAGATTTACATAAAATGATTTATGCACCAAATAGAAAAATGTATTCGGCAATTTGCTAATCAGTTCATCAAAACTGCATCTCACCACATAATTTCCGTTATTTGTGAACACAGTGTTTTTTCTGTTCTCTCGTTTGATATATTTGATTTCGTCAACAGGGAGTTTGATATGCCTGCTGTCATTTTCAATGTAAATTTCTATATATGATTCATCAAGATATTCTATTGCTCTGTCAAGGCTGGAATAAAGACGGTCAACATCAAGCGGCTTGTCAAAAAATCTGAAAATATGCAAATCCATTGCTTCATCCTGATATTCGTCAAATGCTGTTATAAAAAATAGTATTACTTTCTCATTTCTGTTTTTTAATTCTTTAGCAAGGGTAATACCGTCAATTTCAGGCATCTGAATATCTAAAAAAGCAAAATCAAAAGCATCATCACTTTTAAGTATTTCACTCGGTGAGGTTGCAGTAACAAAATCTGCTTTGATATAATGATTTTTCATATATTCTTCTATACGTAATTTTAATTCTTTAAGCTGTTCTTCTTCATCATCGCAAATCAGTATTTTCATAATGTCACCCCTTTTGTGAGTCTATAAAAATAGTAGCACATATTTTTAATTTACGCAACAAAAAAGAGGTTATCAAAACGATAACCTCTTTTGGAGCTGGTGATCGGATTTGAACCGACGACCTACTGATTACGAAACAGCTCTGAATAGATAAATCTAATGCTTTTTAACGATTTTCAGTGCTTTCTTTTATACAATTCTTGCTTGATTTTTCATTCAGCACTCTCTTTATAAACCGTCTTCCGATAATAAATGGTCAATAAGTGGTCGTTAAAAATTATATCTGATAACACAAAAGGCAGGGATTCACTGCATAATTTACAGTACCCCTGCCTTAAAATCTGTTGACAAACAATATACAAACTCTATCTTATTTTTTACTTATTGATTGGTCCTCTTCTCAAATGTAGAAGCCTTTTAAACTAAAGTTACATTATTAATAATTTCAACTCCAAAATGGATATTCACTGCTCTTGTTATCTGCTGATTCATTCAAATCGACAACTATGTCTGCAACTTCAGCAATATTACTTTCGTCTTTGAGATACGTACGCATTTCTTCAATGCTATTACACTTCGAAGTGTAAGAAGAAACTTTGTAATCCGTATCTCCGATAGTCACGAAAATTTCAAGTCGTCTGTCTGCTTCACTCGGATTAATCAGTCTGACACAACCCATATTATTTCCCTCGGGAATTTTAAAATAGTATCCACTATAATAAGTGGTATCTTCCTCTGTTTCTGTCCATTTGAGTATACCTTCAAAACACTTTCCAATTAATAACTTCAGTCGATCATAATAACTTTGTTTATTTTCCATATACATTTAACTCCGTTTTTTCATTTCTCCGTTATCATCATAGCTATTGCTTCACACTTTGATAAGTTTTCATGATTTATATACTCGCCCACTTGAAATATGAAAATATTTCCAAGAATCAACTACTATCTTTATAAGAATTGCCTTTTTCTTAATTAAGCTATATGACATATCATATAACTATTCTTGTGATATTAATTGGTTCATATTGTTAATCTCATTTATTCGGCATGCTAAATCATTGTAAAATTCCTAATACATATTATCTTACAAATTTTCTTGTAATTGTTCTTCCAATATATGTTTTATATTATAAAGCCAATACTTCTTTAACAATTCAATTGCTCCTTTTTTTATAAAACCTCCATTTTTACTATAAAGGTAAAAATCAAATGTTTTTCTAAAAAGCATAAGCAAATATCCTATATCTTTTTTACTTAAACACATATTCTTTATTACTAAATATACAAGATTAAATAAAACATCAGCTTTGTTATTAAGATAATCGGTCATCTGATAATAATCTATTATATATATTAAAACAATTATAAACTGATATGTTATTTCATACCAATCATTTGTTTCTTTAAATTCGTCAAACCAATTAAGATAATCTATTATGCTATTTTGAACTTCGTAACGTAAAAATTCATTAGAAAATATCGAAGCAGCCGCAAATATATTTTCAACATTTTCAATTTTAATACTGCTAGTATTAAAAGAATATGAAAGAGAATATGCTTCTTTAACATCTGAACGAAAAATCTTAACTTTACAAGGCTTCAACATTCCTTCTGTTCGGATTAGTGCTTCTCCTTGCTTAAGTGAAGGAATGCTAGTTAAATCATTATTCAAAAGTAATGACGACTGTAAAATCTTAATATCTTTTTCATTATCCATTCTGTGAATAATTTTAGTACCTGAATTTTTAATTACATCTTCTGCGATTTTGGTAGGACTTTGATCAACTACAAGTATACCTTCACCGAAAGCACGGATTTCAGCCATAATATTGCTTAATGTTTCAACGAGTTGTCCTGCTGGATCAGCAGTTTCTTGATTATTGTTCTTTTTTACATTTTTGAATAATCTATGAGCTTCTTCGATTACAATAAGATGCTTTAATGAATTTTGTTTATCATTGTCTTTAAAATTCAACTTTAGATATTCATAATACTGAACAATTATGGTTCCCATAACCAGACATTTGTCCGCATCATCAGCCAATCCTTCAAGTTCTATAACACTTCTTCCTGACATAAGTTTTTCATAATCAGGATGCTCGTTTGTATTAAGAAGTATTCCTTTAAAACCATTTATAAAAGATCTTAATCTTGTTAATAATGCACCTTTATAGTCTCCTAAAGTTTCTGCACCAAAATCACTGTTATTAAGATAGAATTCAATCTCATTACATAAATCATTAAAGGTTGGATAAAAAAATTCCTCAGGTAATTTACCAGCATATCTGTTTTTATTTGAAACCAGATCCCATCCAGATTTAATATATATGTTATAAAGACATTGCTCCAGAATATTAGGCATTGCGGCAGTTAACTCAAATGCCGATGCAAGAATAGTTTTTATACTGTCTATATGAAACGCAAGATTGGCATTCTCCGGGAACCAAAAAGGATTAACACGCAATAATTCGGCATTAGAATTTCCAAATCCTGTTTTCATTACGTAAATATTCATATCGGAATATGAACTTTGCAAGGATCTGTATTCTCCTTTTACAGGTTCAATTACCAAAAATGGCATATCTATATGTTCAATAATGTTAAATAATGTATTAGTTTTTCCTGCACCGGTCATTCCACAAATGAAACCATGCCGATTCAATGCATTTTTTGAAAAATAAAAATCATCTATATTCTTACCGTTCCATAATATTTTACCTATTTCAAATCCATCATTTATGTTTGCTGGAGAAACAAGAGAAAACTCTTCATTTTCAACAAATTCAAAGCCCGGGAATTCTTTTGTCGGGAAAAACATTAATGACAATATTTCTACTGTAGAGCCAACAAGTGCATTTCTTGGTTCTAATGACCAATCAAGTTTTAGATTTGCATTTTGTAAGACACCGGATAGAATGGAAGTTAAACTTTGCAGTGTATTTTCATCGTTAGCCTCAACACTTATACAAACATTCCAAAGTTTTGAATTTATACCACGCTCCAATCTCAGCATTTCATATTCAATCTCATCTGCTATAATAGCAAATTTTTTGTTAATATCTTTGCTTGAAAGTGAATATGCTGATGAATAATTAAATGAATGCTTATATAATGAAGTAATCCACTTTTTTACAGCATCAGAAAACTCTTTTCCTTTGCTTTCCCGTAAATTTTTTGCCACACCTGTGGTTTGAGAATTACCCCAACTGAATTCAGAATAGAATTTAACTTTCTTATAAAATCCATTCAGACTCTCGTATATTCTTTCTATTTCACTATTATCCTCTATTGGAGAAAAACGAATTTTTACACAATAGTTTTTATCTTCAGGCATAGATGACAATATAGATGAAGTCCATGACTCAAATTTACTGTAATCTTTCTCGGAGACATGCTTAATATCCCTTTTGTCCCGATTCACAAATTTTCCTATTGCGTAAATTGGTTTAATAGTGAAATCAGGAAAATCATTAAAATTCTGTACTTCAACTCTTCCATACCCACCATTTACCATAGCTTCAATATTGCTATTGCTTTCATCGTTTGTTGAAACAATAAAATTCATTGAAGGTCTTCCATTATTGTTTGAGGAAATAACGCTTATTGCAAAATCCTCTTCATAAGCAGACAAAATTCTTGCCATTTTTACTAATGGCTTTTCAGTCTGAGCTTTATTTTTTTCATCATTTTTTTCTTTACCCAGACGCTTAATCGCCAAATTCGTCTTATATGCAATATCTTCTAAAGGTAAGCTATAACTTGAAATATCGGTTAAATCGTCGATTAAATCATTAATTTTGATATTTGATTCCTCAAGGGTTCCCAAATTCATATTTTCAAGAATTCCTTGGACTTTTTCCATTTTATCTTTGTCTTTATGAGGCTCATAATCTAAAAAAACATTAAGATTGTTTATGCTTTTTTCAATTGTTGACTTTTGGTTTTCTTTCATTTAATTTCTCCAATTATTTAAACAAATTTCCTTTAAAATTTTTCAAATCATTATCACCTGAGATTTTAATAGCTTGTTTAATTTCAGGAAGTATTTTTTTATTATACTGTGAAAATTCTGAAGTAAGGGTATTTGAATTTTCATGAAGTTCTTTCAAATAAGTTTTTTTGTCAAAAGCTTGTTCCTTCATAATAACAGTAGTCTTTTTAATTTGCTCGGCAACCTCGTGTCTAAAGTCTTCGTTAACTCCTGATATAGAATTTACTGTTTCCCTTAACCAAATTTTAATATTCTCTCTAATCGACAGATAAATATCGTTAATTACCGGTGCATAAATTTCATCAGGTAATTTTAAAGTGGTAACTTTCCCTTTTATACCTCTATTACCATCAACAACTAGATATCTTTTGCCCATATCAAACAACATTCCATCTCTTGAGGCGACATCTATTTGCTCTGACAGAACTTCTGTAATAATTTGTACAACTTGATTATTTTGATTAATTATTTTTTGAATACTTTCACTACTGAAATTTATAATTTCTTTTTGTTTATTTTCAGATGCAGCATTTGCCAATACGACTTGTTCATCTATGTGACCAATCATTGATTGTTTTAAGGAATCAATATGGATTGCGGCATCTGCATTCTTTTCATACTCATTATTTAAATTCAACTGTTCGACTATAGTTTTATGTGATGCATCTAAAATCTTGATTTCGGAAAGAAACATTTCATTTACTTTAATTGTTACAATTTCAAATATATTTTTCAATAAAAAATTTACATTTTTAAATTCTATAGGAACATTGCTTTTAGCAGACACAAGCTCTTCATAAACTTTTTTTGCATCTGGCTTCTCTATACAGCACGAATTCAAATGCAAGAGATTGTTAAATGGAAGTTTCTTGATAATTTCCATTAAATTATTCTTGTATTGAGAAAAAGAAGTTTGAATCATTTCATCATATTTTACAGGAAGATTCTTTAATTCTTTTTCGATGCTCTTTATAGTCTCGTTCTTTATTTTATCTAATTCTCTATCAATTGTTTTTATATTATCGGATGTTATTTTAGTTATTCTACGCTGAGCATTCCCATTAATATCTGCTAATAAATTTGCATCAATTTCACAAGAAGCAGCAAAATTCTTTTCATCATTTTTCATTCTGAATGCCGTTGTCATATATAAACTCTTTACTGCATTCAAAACTTCTACGGACTTACTGAATTTACCTTTTTCTATAAAAGTTGTGTAAAAGAATGTATTCAATTTATTTATTCCAGAATTGTCAAACTCTTTTTTTAGCATTTCTTTTATAATTAATTTAGGATCATCTTGAGAATATTTTAAAAATGGTGAGTTCGAGTTTTTGTTATAGAACATCGTTCTTTCCAAGGGTATTTCATTGGAAGCATAGCTATATTCACCATAAAGTCCAGAACATAAATGAATATTATCTTTTTCCATTTCTATTCCACTCGCGCTGAAAACCCCTAAAAATTCATTTATAGTCTGAATCGCATTTGATTTATTTAATCTGTCAGCTTGATTTATGATAGGAACGATTCTATTATTCTTGCTTACAACACCTTTCAAATCTTCATTTGACAACAAATTCTCTAATACGGGTGTACCTGCATTACGCAACTCTGGAGTCGCTATAAACGCAATTGCATCTGTTTTTTCAATAGCTTTTTGAGTTATATTGTCATGCTCTTTTGCTCTTGCACCAAGACCGGGTAAATCAGTAATTACCAATCCTTGCTTCAAAAATGGGCTGTTCCAATGAACAGTAATAGAATAGTTTATAGAATCGTTTAAACCAAAAAACTTAAATGTTTTCGTCCTTAAATCGATGAGATGCCTTTTATCAGCATCTGCAATTTCTCTATTGTCCTCTCCAACATAAACCGATAACAAAATCAACAACAAAATTGCTATGTGTTTTGGATTGTCATTATTCATATCTATATCAGAGGGACTAAGTTTGACGCTTTCAAATGAGGCAATATCATTAGAATTCAAATCCTCTGTATTTATTTTATCGGTAAAATAGCATATATTTTCAATAAGCATTATAGGCATAACAGCACAAATATAGCTTAGAAGCGAATTATACTGGGTTGTTGAAAAATTCGAACAATTAAAATCCTTTACAAGTTCTTCTTTGTTGTCAAAAACTGATATATGTATATTTTTTCCATATTTCAATTGAACAACATTTCCTGTAGTTGGTAAGTTACAGGTTGCCATAAGAGGATACTTAATAATAGCATTTATAAGGGTTGATTTTCCACAAGATTGCTCACCGGCAAAACCGATGTTATATTCAAAATCCTTAAGATTTTCCAAAGCCTTTACAGTATTTGTATATGCTTTATCGGAAACATCAGAATTATACTTCTCAATAATAGGCTTTATGCTCTGCAATAATGCCGATGTAGTATTATATAGACTTGTAATAAATTTGTCAGCTTCTCCGTTTGATTCTAAACCAATCGTTTCCTGAAAATCCTCCAATTTTTCACGCTCACCATTAGTGGTATTATTTTGTGACTTTGCTTTTTTTAATAAATCCCCAAATTTCATAGTTATACTCTCCTTTTTCGATCACTGTGCTATTTTATCAAAACAACAATAATCATTTAAAAAACTTTCTATATTCTGAATTGTATATTCACTATTGCTTATTGGTAATAGATATTTGTCCCATATTACAAAATCATCATTGTCTTTCAGTGACAAATAAGTCATTTCATTATTCCTAATTTTTGATAAAAATTCTTCATAGATTTCATTACTGTAATATGTGCAATGTGAATAATCTGCAATATTCCATCCACATTCATTCATCTTTACCTGTATTTCACTAATACTTTTCATCGTAATATCAAATGGTTGTCCAATTGGTATGTTCAACCATAGTTTAACTCTTCTTTTGTTATATACTGGTGGATTTATTACAAAATCTTCCGATGTTTCTCCAACCACAAGAATTTTTTCGGCTATATTGTAAGTGTCACTTAAAATATCATCATATGTAATAATATCCCAATCGTTCTGTGATAAATACTTTGTCATTATGTTTTCGCACCTATTAATGATTTTTTTATTTTTTGAAACAATAAAAAATTTTTTCTTGCTATCTAATTCTCTTTTACATTCTTTTATTGTTTCAATTAATCTTTTGTCATCAAAAATAATATGGTACATTAAATTTTTTGCATAAAATAAAGAATCAACTTGCGATACAAATTGAGATTTAAAATAATCGCTATGACAGTCAAGCGCTACAACAAACCAACATTTAAAATATGGATTTTTTAATACTAAATCATCGTGATATCGCATTGCTCCATTTTTGAATTTTGTTAATAAAAAACACTTTTGAATTCTTGAATTCTTGAATTCTTCAAGAGAATAATCTTTTAAATCTTCCAAAAATACAACTTCTTCACAATTCTCGCTAATGATATCTTTTATTGATTCTTTGTCTTTCCATATCTCTTTACAATCATAATCAACCAGTATAATATTTTTCATTCAATGAACTCCTTATTGGTAATATTCCATTTCATTTTCACATTCTTTTATAAATGCGTCTCTAACTTTATCAAGCCAATCTATAATAGCGCTTTTATTTAAATCTGCCTGATCATTGCAAACACCTTTGATGTAATCATTAATGGTAAATTCAGGTATATAATCACTGTTAGCCATATTATTGTACTTTGAATGCGAATATACGGCTAAAGCAGAGCTTCCGACACATAAGACAGAATCAGCAATTTTTATTATCGCACTTATCTCTCGCCATGCAGGTACCATAAGCAACAGTACTGTTGTTATGCCTGTAATGCCTGCTACCGTGCCACTAATATTTCTGATCATTTTATATTTTTCAAATTCCTGATTATCAGAATACTCTTCTTTCGAATTTTCTATCAAATCACTATATGATATTTTTTCGGTACCACACGACTTAATTTGAGGATAATCAACACTTCTCTTTATTCTTGACCAAATAATCTCTATTGCCTCTGTTGGAATTTCAAGTTCTTCTAAAACCACTAAAAGCTTTTCCTTCAAATTGTAATTGACTTTATCAATACATTTTTCAAGTTCATCAGATTCGTTGGTTGACATATTCTCAATAGCCACATTATCCTCAATAATATCATTTTCAATTTTTTTGTAGATTTGATCAATTTCCTTTTTTATTTGAAATCTTTCATCATCAAATATGTTGTTAACTTTAATTTCATTAATTTCTTGCATAATAATTTCCATAGCCTTTCTGGCTACAAATAGTTTATTAAAAATCACCTATTCGCCTCGTTGTAGCCAGACAAGGCGTATAATGGAAATTTAACCATCTCAAAATTATGCTTTAGGCAAATTTTGAGGGTGTATAATCGGAGCAGTGTAATTTTTCACACTAACATTTCCTTTCAAAATTATCTGTATATTTAATGTTAGTGAATAGATGCATATTGACATACTTAATTGATTTATTTTAAACGATCTGCAATTTCTTTTGCTTTCTTGATATTAAAATCAGCACTATCTAAATTACCACGACTAATTTTAATTTCAGCCATTCTGTTTTGATGCTTTAATTCTTTTTTTAATGTTCTTTCAATATCTGGAGTTATTTCTTTTTTCATAATAAAAATTTCCCTTTCTTTTCATTTACCGATATACATCTATTCATTTATTATCCACATAAATGAAAAAGGGATAAATAATATAATAACCGTCAGGGATTACGGCATTTGCTGACCATAATTCTGACGGTTATTGTTTTATTTATAACTATGAAATTAAGGATAATTCAAACTGTTTCATACTCTTTTGCTTTAATTCAAAAGATGAATGAACATATCTGTTGAGTGTAGTTTTAACATCTGAATGACCAAGTATTTCAGATAAGGTTTTAACATCTACACCTGCTTCAACACATCGTGTTGCAAAGGTATGACGGAGTACATGAAAATTAGTCTTTTCTAAACCTGATTCTGCAATTATCTTTTCAAACTTAATTTGCATTAACCTCGGTTCGGTATAATCTAATTTATCCGTTGATAATACATAACCTATACTTTTTAATTGACTTATTAATGGCAGCAAGCATTGTGGTGTAGGTATTAATCTTTTTGAACTGTCACTTTTAGGTGAACCGATTTTAATTGCTGTTTTATTATCTGTTTTCACTCTTGTCATAGTTTTGTTAATTTGAATATAGTCGTCAGTTATATCATCCCATTGTAATGCACAAAGCTCGCCAACTCTGATGCCAGTATATAGCGCAAGCAGAATTCCAAATTTGTAAATATCAATGTTTAGATTAAGATAAGTTGTTAATTGTAATTGCTCATTTACAGACAACACTCTCATTTCCCTCTTTTCTTCTTTAAGATAACGAATTCTTGGTGTGATTATTTCATATTCTTCCTCTGCATACTTAAAAGCTAAACCCAATACAATTAAAATATCATTAACGCTTTTAGCAGATAAATTCTTTTCTTTAAGTTTGTTTGTGACATTGATAATTGTATAATTTGAAATCAGTTTAACTAACACTGAGCCAATCTCATTAACTATATGATTTTTACATACACTTTCATATTTTTGATAAGTGTTTGGTTTAACTTGATTTTTAATACTGTCAAGCCATTCTGCAATCAGAACATTAACAGTCATATTCATTGAATTACAAACTGCTTTCGTTGGATGTAATAGGCATTGCTGTTGTTTAACCTTGACATCCTTGTAGTTATCAGCATAAACAGATCCGTACTTTTTCTTGCCGTTAGGTAAAACCTCTTTGACATATCTTGCTTCCCATCTGCCATCTTTACGCTTGTAAATATTCTCGCCTCGTCTTGGCATATTCATCACCCTTTCTGTGCAAGCACAGATATATTCTAAAATGAATACCAAATATTTGACCATAAATAAAAATAAATCAATACAAAATAACCCTATATATGAACAAATATGTTGAAATATGCATAAATATTTGATATAATTTTTAAAAATACACATAATTTGAAAAGAAAATCATTAAATTTACTGTTCATTTATGTGGATATTCTGCGAAAAAGTAATTGCCGTTGGTGTACTCACCAACGGTTTTGTTTTTTTTCGTATGTTAACTCTGTTTCTAATTGATTGCAAGTCTTAATTAGAATAAAAATAGAAGCCTAATCATAATCTGATTAAACCTCTATTTTATAAGACTATAAAGTCAATTCTAACTTATTGATAATTATCCCAACTATTTGATTTTTTTGAATTTCATAGAACCTTCTATATTGCCATTATTGTTTAGATAAAGAAATCCACTCCACTCGCTCCATATTTGATTTTTATCTCCTCGAAAATATTGTTTTTCTCCAAGACATGTCCAAAATAATTTCATATTGCTTTTTTCTAAAAATTGAATAAGATAGTCTTTTCTTATCAATAATCCACTATCAATACCTGAATTGCTTCCATCATAAACTACAAGAATATCTTCATCGTAATAATATCCATCATATTTCTTTTGTTTTAAATTAAAACAATCAATTATTTTCTTACATGGAACATATAGAGTAGTAGCATCATTTTGTGATGCATCATATTGGCATTCCCATAAATATATAAGAAATGATTGTGTAACTTCTCCAATATATTTTTTTATTGGAACCTCACGCTCAACCTCAAAACTCTTTAGAATGATTTCTTCACTATCAAAGACTGGTTTAAGAGCAATTGACTTTACAGTTTCAAATTCACCATTATCTACTTCAAACTGCAACTGTAAATCCGAAAAAATGCTATTATATCCATTTGACCAAGCATACTCTCTGTTAAATAATTGATATGTTTCTCTAATTTCAGGAAACCATCTACCTAAAAAATTTGTATTTTGCAAGGATGATTTAAATTCTTCAAAAATACTACTATCAACTAAATATCCTCTTGACATTTTCCAAATATCTTGATTACCATTTGATAAAATTGAGTGTTCCTTGGTTTCTTCATATTTCTTATTTACTATTTTTTGATATTGATGTAATAAAATCCATTCATTGCCATCACTATCTTCTAATAACAAATCATTTTTATGCTCAGAAAAGAATTCAATTTCAGTTTTTGCCCATTTACGAATTTCATCATCACTATCAGAATTAGTAAATAACAATTCAAAATCAAAATCTTTAAACTTGAATGTTGGAGTTTTATCTGATATTAAAAAATGCAAATTTATTGTTGGATCAAAATCACGAACATATGGTTCCCAGGTACCTTGATAAGGTTGAGCATCATCATTATAATTATCGAGTAAATGTTTATCAGAAATTCTAGCAAGTATATTATACATTGCAATCCATTGATATTTCTTACCTATACGTTCAATTTTTTTAGTTTCATTTCTATATCTATAGCCAATTATGTTGCAATCATAATTGCTAAAGAGTTCATCATCATATCCCAATTCATCTTTAATATACTGCATAGCATAATGGTAAACATTTTCAACATCTACACCATCAAATTCATTTAGTGCAGATTCAAATTCATATCTTCCAAAATCGCCATACATATGGCTCTTGCATGCAGGTCTCATTGACATATCAATTCTATTGAATCCACTACAATAATCTTTTTCTTTGTAATATTCTTCTTTTTCTACAATTGGTATCTCTATAGATTTATATGGAGGATAAATTTTATTAACATCAATATTTAGTTCGTCTATACTAAATTCATAAACATATCTTTCAATTATAAGTTTAGCATAATCTCTAAGTAATATATCTGGATAAACTAATTCTTTATTAAATATTGTATTGTACACATATTCAACTAATAATTTATAATCATTTTTACATAGGTCAATCCTTTTCGTGCAAGCGCCAAACACTATTCCATAAAGTCTTTGTATTACATAAGGATCATTTACATTTTCAAATTTTCCTAATAAATCCAAACACAAATCAAAATTATCTTTTAGAATTTCAATAATAGCTTTTGATGTTATGTCTCGCAGATATCTGTTTGAAGATGTTAATAGCCAAGAAAATAAAACAAGTATCAACCTAATACTTTCTCTGTCAAAATCATCAAATGTATTTCCTTTTTCAAATAACTCTATTAACTGAAAAATTCTGCTCTCATCTCCTAAATAATTATTGATATATGTTGTCCATAAATAATCACGATGAGATAATGATTTATTAAGTAATATGTTGTGCAAGAAATCCGCATTTAATGGATTATTAATTTTAACTGCATTTTGAAAAAGAACATCAAAAATACAATCCCTTTCAACATTATATTTATTTATAAATTCAAGAAAAATTTCACTATTTATTGAATCCTCTGTTCTCCATTGAAATGATTCTATATAAGATTCTATAATACTACTTCTAGTTGAATCATCTTTTATAGAACTTAAAAATACTTCAACTACTTCTTCTTTATATTGCTTATAAATCAAACTGCAAAGAACAACAAAAGCACCAATATTACCATAATTGGAAATGTCATCATTTACAATTTTTAATAAATCATTTTTAATATAGTCTATTAGCTTATTTTTATTAGTAAACTGATTAAAAATAAGCTTTGCAGTTAAAAAATCTTCTAAAAGGTTATAACCTAAATAATAATATTCAGTATCCTCTTTTGCAAAATTATTTAATATACTAGTTCTGCTTGCAACAGAGATATATTGCACTTTTTTATCATTTAAACCATAAGTATTCCAAAAAGATAGATTTAACAAATCATTCGCAGAAATTCTAGTCCCGTAAATTAATTGATATTCTATAATTTCACTCAGTAAATTTGTTAATAAATCCAAATCACTTTCAATTTTAAACACTTCTTTAAGTTCTTTATCAACTTTTTTTATAAGCCTTTCAAATAACGAAAACATATCTAACTTTTCACCATCATATGTTTCACAAAACAGTTTTAAGAACATAGGATTTGTCATTTCATAGCTCAAAGAATAGGATGGCGAAAATGGTATTTGATAATAATCCAAAAAAGTTCTCATCTTATCAATTGTATCTTCCCAAAAGCCACGATGTATTAGTCTTGGTATATTGTCTTGCGCTAATTTTTTATTCACTGAATCATCAAAAACAAAAGATTCATATCCGGTTCTAATTGATATTGCAAGTTTCAGGTGATTGTACTTTTCAATTTTGTTTAAAAACGAATTTAGACCTCTTTTCCATATTGTTCTATCTGTACTTTCATTAAGTGCATCAATAAATATTGAAATCATACAATCGTTTTCTTCACCGAGGCATTCAAAAGCATTTAACAAATCATCAATACTACCATCAAATTCCAGATATGATAATATTTGATTTGAAAACATAACACTTGATATAAAATTCTGTCCTAACAATAAAATTGCAAATTTTCCATCATTGATAAGTTCTTCAGCTTTATTCGATAATAACTGTGTCTTTCCTGTTCCAGCATCACCTTTTATTATTAAGCATTTCTTTGCTAACAAATTTTCTTCATACTTTGTTAAAGACAACTTATATGGTATGTCTAAAATCCAATTTAAATTTTGTATTTCCTCATATTTACTATTTTTCTCCTCCCGATTAACTGTACTCAATAACTTTTCTTTTTCAGAAACTGCAGCCTCGATTTTCTTAAATTCATCTTTAAATTCATTATAAATTATATCTTTCCATTGTAAGCATTCACAAACATTTGCATAATTCACCTTTTTAATATTGGATATCTTTTCAGATATATGATTTAATAAAAGTGTATATTTAGGAACTTTGCTTTTATGATGCTTTATTTCATCAACAGCATTTATAATTTTAGTATTTATGTAATCTATCGACTTACTACTTTGGGTAAACAAATCAAGAAAGTCTTCCTCACTCGTTGGAACATTAAATTCGTTGTGTCTAGAACCCAATGATTCAATACTATCTCTCAACCTATCTTCAAACCAATTTCTCGACAAGGAGGGCCTACCAAAATAACCACTTATTAATATTGGATCTAATTGTACATCATCTAATATTTCCTGATTTGTTATTAAAACTAGTTCTATATTATTTGAATGCAAAATGTTTTTTATCTTTTTGTAAGCTTGACTGTTTGTAGAAATATCCTTATTACAATAAAGATAAAGAGCATCTATTTTTTGAGCATAATACTCAACAGTTTTTTCAACAGAATGCTTAATCTGATAATAATTCAATTTTTCAAAATATTTAGCTTGAAAGCTTATATTTTTTCTGATTTTAGGGCAAAAAACAGGTTCAACCTCTACACCAGGATTATTATGATTTGAATGTAATATCATCTCTTTATTAAAAAACTTTCTTTTGAATAAAAGCCTACATAAATTTTCAAATGCACTTGTAGTATCAGGATTATAATATTCAAATTGTTGCCAAGTAACTTTCATTATTTTATCCTCCATTACATTGTTGTTAATATTATATAAGCAAATGATAAATTTTACAAGGAATAAAGGAATATAAGATATTATAACATGACAATACTATAAAATTGCATTACTCGCAAAAAAAATCACATTAAAAAATTTTGTTGACAAAAAATAATAATAGAATACAATATAAATATCATTAGCTTGTGCTAATGAAATAAAATAGTCGGTAAGGTTGTAATTCGTTCAACCTTAGATTTCTTGGCTGCCGCCATTGCAATCCTGATAATAATAGCGAAACGCTGAGGAATTGACAGCTGTGGTACTGTTTCGGCTATGCCACGCTTACCGCTTTTCTGACGGAAAGGCTGGGTTTGGTTAAAACCACAATTGAATATGATGACGATTGTATTGAAGTAGATATTTCCGATGAAGTTTATGAATATCTTGAACAGGACAGGAGGCGTCAGCAGGCACAAGAGCGCAGTGACAGGCGGCACCTTAGTAAAGGAACTTTTGAACAGGACTGCATTGGCTCACAGCGAGTGCCTATTTATACTGACGAAACCTATCTTGAGGTTATTCATAAAATGGAACTGGAAAAATTGCAAGGTGCACTGCAAATGCTTAGTTCGGATGAACAGGTATTGATTGATCTGTACTATTACAAGGATTGGAGTATGGAACAAATCGGGTAGCACTTTGGAATCAGCCGAATGGCTGTATCTAAACGACATAATCGTGTCATCAAAAAGCTTAAGGAACTCATGGCGACATAGGTTCCTTTTTCTGTGTAAAAATATTTTTTTAAAATTTTTACAAATTTGGTTTACAAATTGCATTTTAGTGTCCTTATATATGGAGAGGTTGAACAGAACATAGATTTCAATGATTGCTTTATCTGATGTTTCTGTTTGACCTCTTCTTTTTGAACAATCTGTAAACATTTCTGCAATACTCCAAAAAAGATATCCCCCATATTTTCTATATATGAGAGGAAATTTTTTTGCTTGTTTTCTTGATGGTTTTGTATCTGACTAATGTGGTCACATAGTGGACGGTAATATATAAACAAGATAAATAAAACAAGTTATTAAACCCAGTGTGACGATATAACGAGTTTTTATTCTGTTATAAGCACCGTGTACCTATTCAAAATAAAAATCAATTGTACCAAAAATTAAAGAAGAAAATTCCACACTTCTTCTCCAAAAATATAAAAGGAGGTTTGATAGTATCAAGGGAAATTATTTTATATTGCCAAATAAAATATTTGATGAAGGTCTAACACCAAATGAATTTGTTGTATATTCATTTCTGACAAGAGCCAAAGACAAGAAAAATCAGAGCTACTGGTCAGTACCTAATATGGCTCATTACTGTGGGATATGCGATACTACTTGTCGCAAGGCGTTATCATCATTAAAATAAAAAGGATACATTGATATTTCTGAAAGATACCGTGATAATGTGCAGCAAAGTAACATTTATACGGTCAACAGAATTTAATGTACCCCTACCTTAAAATATGATGACAAACAATATAAAAGCCTGTCCATTTCAAAATAATAAACAGCCTGTCGCAAAGCTGTCGGCAGAATTTGCAGAGTTTGTATTTTGGGAAAGTCACTAACCGAAATAAACTCCTAATACCAATATACGCCACTTGTGACGATACTTTTCAACTCGTTTTCAAAGGTTTTGCAATTTATTATTTTAAGCAGGTTAAAGTCAGGCGTATGCTATGACGCCTGACGAATCACATCGGACGGCAGAGCCGACCGAATTTCAAGGAATTTTAGAAATATTGAATATGCGCCATAATAGGCGTATGTAAGAAAGAGAGGCATTTATGGGAAACAAAGAGAAATATTCGTTCTGGATGCGTCCAGAAATGATAAAAGAAATCGAAAAAGCGTTGCCATATTCGTATGACAGCAACCGAAGTTCATTCGTCAGATCAGCGGTGAACTTCTATATCGGCTACCTTATGCACAAACAAAGTGCTGACTATATCACTCCTCTGATAAGCAATGAAATCAAGAATCAAGTTGAATCTTTACAGGATTGTTTATCAGAAATGATATTCAAATTAGCGGTAGAATCAGCAAAACAGAATTTTATTTTAAGCTGTGCTTATAAAATTGATGATGAATTATCGGATAAAATTCAAAATATCTGTGCAGAAAAAGTAGCTGAAACAAATGGAATTATTGACTTTGAAACAATAAAATATAACAACGATTTGGCAAAGGAGTGCTATGGCTAAGATAATTTTAACAAGCAGATATTTCAGAAATCCTAAGCATTCTAATATCGGAAAGCTCGTAAAATATATGGGAACTCGTGAAGGTGTAGAGAAACTCCCAAACGGAATTGATAACAGTCCTGCGACTAAAAGACAACAAAATCTTGTGCGAAGCATAGTTAAAAATTATCCTGACTCTAAAAAATATTTAGAATACAAGGACTATGAAAGCAAGCAAACGAAAGCAAATGCAACAGAATTTATTGATACATTCATAGAAAGAAATGCAGACAGGGCTGAAGAACTGAAAGCATTAGTTTCATATATTGCAGAACGACCAAGCGTAGAAAAATTAGGCAAGCACGGACTGTTTTCGCAGAGTGATGATAAAATCAACCTTGATTCTGTTGCAGATGAGGTTGCAAATCACAAAGGAATTGTATGGACGCATGTCATAAGTCTTAAGCGAGAAGATGCCGAAAGACTTGGCTATAACAATGCTGACAAATGGAAAAAGCAAGTCAGAAAAAATATGATTGAGATAGCAAAGGCTCATAATATCCAAACATCAGATTTACAATGGTATGCAGCATTCCATAATACAACAAACCACCCACACATTCATTTGCTTGTTTATTCAAAAAGCGGACAAGGTTATCTGACAAACAAAGGTATTGAAACTATGCGAAGTGCATTTGGTAATGATATTTTTCGTAATGAACAATACAAATTATTCAAACAACAAACTGAATATCGAGAAGAGTTGAAAGACAGCTTTGATGAATTGCTTGAAGAAATTATTGACGATTGTAATTATTCTTTCGATGCTTCACCACAGCTTTTCAGTTTGATTTTAGATTTAAGGAAGCAGCTTGATAACTGCAAAGGTAAGAAAGTGTATGGCTATCTTCCCAAAAAGACTAAAGATATCGTCAATAAAATTCTAAAAGAATTGATGAAAGATGAAAATCTTTCGGAATTATATGACAAGTGGAATGAGATTAACAATGAAAAATTATCGCTCTACTATGACAACAAAAATAAATCTATTCCGATTGAAGATAACAAAGAGTTCAGATCAATCAAAAATAAAATTATTCAAGCCGTACTAAATATGAATTGCAATATTCCATATCAACAGTGGCATTACACTGACAACGGAATGATTTTATCTTCTGTTGTAAGTTTGCTTGCTGATATGTTTAATATGAGTGCACAGAAAAGATTTGATAATCTAAACAATCAAATTGACAAAAAACAGTTATCAAAAGAGCAGGAAAAACGACTTGCTCACGGGCTAAGAGATTTATCTTCTGACGGCAATTACAATGATGACTACGAAGAAGAGCAAGGTCCAAATTTAATTATGTAAATTAAAAATCCTGACGAATAATCGGCAGGCAGAAAGGAGTATTATGTATAAGGATTTTGATGAATTACCTGTTATGCTTTCTGTTGCTCAGGCAGCAGAAGTGCTTGGAATATCAACAGTCAGCTTATACAAACTGATTAAAAAAGACCATACCTTCCCGGTTATTGAAATGGGCAGAAGGAAGGTCATTCCAAAAGAGCATCTTATAAATTGGATTAATTCAAAAATATCTACAAATTAGCTGGATATTGAATAAATTATGTGGTAATGTCTTGGTTGCTAAAATAAAAAATGGAGGTGATATAATGGCAAGACGAGCAAAAGGTGACGGTACTTTGAGAAAAAGAAAGGACGGCAGATGGGAAGGCTGGTTTAATATCGGTGCTGACGAAAATGGTAAAATCAAACGCAAAAGCGTTACTGCCAAAACTAAAATTGAATGCCAAGAAAAGCTCAACAAAGCTAAAGAAGATTATTTCAATGAGCAGAAAATGCTGAATTCACACACCTATCTTACGAACTCAAATCCTACGCTTAACGAATGGTATGAAATTTGGATAAACACATTCTGCAAAAATGTTATCAAAGATTATACTGTTCAGGGATATGCACAAAGATTTAGACTTTATATTTTACCAGAGTTAGGAAAACTAAAACTCAGCGAAATATCAACAGTAATCTGTCAACAGTTTCTGATTAATCTTTACAATAACGGCAGAGAAAGGGGCAGGAGCAAAAAAGGTAACGGACTTTCCTACTACACCGTAAAAGGTATTCAAAGAACACTCAGCGTTTGCTTACAAAAGGCAGTTGATGAAGAATTAATCAGCAAAAATCCTTGTTCAAAAGTTAAACTGCCAAACGCAGAAAAGCCTGAAATGCAAACTCTAAAGAAAGAAGAACTAACAGCATTTCTTGAAGAAACAAAGAAATCAGATTGCTATGAATTCTATTATCTCGAACTCACAACAGGATTAAGACTTGGCGAAATATGTGCTTTATCTTGGGATGATTTGGATGTAGAAAACAAAACGATTACCGTTAACAAAAGTGTTCAACGAGTAAATAACGAAATCGTTATCAATACACCTAAAACAAAAACTTCAATCCGAACAATAAAGTTATGTGATGAGTGTGTGAATTTGCTTGTTGCACTAAGACAGCGTCAGCCGAGTGATTCAAAATATATATTCCCATCGCCACTCACAGGCGAGATGAAAGACACATCTGCTGTAACAAGAAGGCTGCACAGAATGCAGGACAGAGCAGGACTGCCGAGAATCAGATTTCACGATTTAAGGCATAGCTTTGCAACACTGTCACTTGAACAAGGCGTTGACATTAAAACCGTATCTCACATGCTCGGTCACACAGATGCAGGTTTTACAATGAACACTTATATGCATGTTACTGACAATATGCAACAGACAGTTGCTGATACGATGGGAACATTGTTAGAGTCAAGTGTTAAGGATAGCAAAATTGTGAAATGATATGCACCCCAAAAGTTAGACACTTTAGGAGGTGCATATTTTTTATGGGTAAAACAGGAAGAAAAAATAAAGTGTATAGTGCAGAATTCAAAATAGGTGTTATAATGGATATGCGAGAACACCATTTGGGATATAGAGAAACTGTACGAAAATATTGGAACACTAATATAGGACAGGAACCAAACTACATAAAACAAATACAACGGTGGGAACGCATATACTTGGAAGAAGGAGCCGAAGGTCTGATGAAAGAAAGACGAGGCAAAGGGAATAAATGTCGTCCACCAAAGTTGGATAAGAAAACAGAAGAAGATTTAATCGCAGAAAATCAACGTTTGCGAATGGAAATAGAATACTTAAAAAAACTGAGTGCCTTAGTTCTTGCGGAAGAGCGAGAGAAAACAAAAAGCAATGATTATCTCTGAGCTAAGACAAAAATATCCGCTAAAAGCTTTGTTAGAGTTGTCAGGAATTGCAAGAAGTACATATTACTATCACATTAATCAAAAAGATGTAGATAAATATGAAACAGAACGAGCAAGCATAAAAGAGTTATTTGAAAAGCATAAAGGCAGATATGGTTATCGAAGAATAACTATTGAGCTTAAAAATATTGGGTATACAATTAACCATAAAACAGTACAAAAGTTAATGAATGAATTAGGCTTAAAAGCTAAGCAAAGGAGAAATGATAAGTATCATTCATATAAAGGTACAGTTGGTAAAATTGCTGATAATATTCTAAAAAGAGATTTTACAGCAGACAAGCCATTTGAAAAACTAACAACAGATGTTACACAATTTAAAATTGGTGATGAAAAGGTATATTTGTCTCCTGTATTAGATTTATACAATCGAGAAATTGTATCATACTCAATTTCAACAAGTCCGAATATGCAACAAATCAGAGATATGCTTAATGGACTATTTGATAAATTACCGATAGGTGCAAAACCGATATTTCATTCAGATCAAGGTTGGCAGTATCAAAACAAAGAATATCAGCGATTACTTAAAGAACACAACATTGTACAAAGTATGTCAAGGAAAGGTAATTGCATGGATAATGGAGCTATGGAGAATTTCTTCGGCAGGCTTAAAGTCGAGATGTTTTATGGCGGGAGTTTTCAAACAGTTGATGAATTCATCAACTGTTTGAATGCCTACATTGATTACTACAACAATGATAGAATCATTACAAAACTAAAGATGAGTCCAGTTAATTACCGAACTCATCTTGCTGCAAGTTAATATTTAATTTTGTCTAATCTTTTGGGTTCACTTCAATCAAAGTGAGGATTATTTTTAGTTTTATTTAACTTTCTAAAGAATCTCCATTAAAGAAATTACTGTTCAAATTTTAAAAATTCATTTACATTTTCATACTTTTGATAAACACCTACAGTTGAAAGTAATTCTTTTATTTTTTCTTCTGCACAGTCATTATTCAACTTGGCATCTATATACAAGCATAAAAGCTGCGTTGTAGAAACTAATATATGATTTCGAACTGTAGAATATGACAACATTTGATCAGGAAAAATAGATTTCGGTCTTTCTTGAACAGGCATCTCACAAAATCCATTAACAATTAATAAAGCCTTAGGCACTTTATCATTTTCTTCAATAAATTGTGAAACCCATTTTTCTAATTGAGCAGCATGCTTTTCAGCTGCCGATTTTGAAATACCTTTTATTTCTGCCACAACATCAATATTTTTATATTTAGCTATAATATCACTTCTTCCTTTCTCTGGTTCAATTAGCGAAAAACCAAGTTCAGATAAAACGATTTTTACAATTTCTTCTAATTGTGTACCTGTAGAGGTTAAAAGCATTTTATATTTTTGAATATCTCTAATTACATTTCTCTGCTTTTCTATTTTTTCTTTTAGTCTATCTATCTTTTTTATACTTGTTTCAAGTTTGTCTTGCTCTTCTTTTTCATTTAAGATGGTAAAAGAATTTGTCCATTCTGGCAGAGTAAATTCATTAAGACTGGAACTCAAACACGCTTCTAACTCAAATAAAGATTTTAAATAGAGTTTTCCGTATTTTTTCCAATAAGTTCCACTTTCATAGCCATCTTCATAATATGGTCGCGGTAAAAAAATAATTTTGCCATTTTCATATTCACATACTGCCGAAACCATTTTAGAACTATTATGTATCTTTACTAAAGACTTTAATATATTTGATGAAAAACACGCATAATAGCAATACAAATCATCTGTGTTCTTAAAAAATTGAGAAAATGGTTGTTCACAGCACACATCCATATTATCACCCAAAATATGTGTTACGGAAATATCTATTGGCAAAAATGAATAAACATCAAATATATTAACTATGTTTGTAGTTTTCATATTTCTACCTGTTCCGCTATATTGTTTTGCTCCAGTATAAATATAACAGTTTTCATTTTTGCCTAACAGAATATAAATGTTTTTGCCATGCTTCAATAACTCTATTAATTGATCTTTAATTCTTTCATAATCTTCTTTAATTTGTACCGAAGCGTCTTCAGATAAACAACGCTTATTTTGGAACATACTATTATTATGAAAATCACCATTATATTTATCTGCAATATGGTCTGTATCTATTATCACAGAATCATAATCCAATAAAGAAATACAAGACATAAAGTCAAATTCTTCAAACCCATTAAATTTTAAAGAAGAAAATTCCGTATTTAAACCTACAATTTTTTGTTTCACTTTAATAAATTCCCCTGATATTTTATATTAGTAAATTCAAGTTAATTATATCATATTAGAGTGTTTATTTCAATTAATATGAAAAATCGTATCTGATTCAAATAAACTAATAATAATTAACACTAAGTTTCTTTTTTCAATCATAAATGGTCTTTAGATGGTCAGAGAGTAAAAAGTATCCCCATACTGAGAATTCAGTATGGGGATTTTTTGGAGCTGATAGTCGGATTCGAACCGACGACCTGTTCATTACGAGTGAACTGCTCTACCTACTGAGCCATATCAGCGATTATTCAGTTTTATATTTTTGGTGTATTTCAGTGACCTACTGATTACGAATCAGTTGCGCTGCCAGCTGCGCCACACCAGCTTACTATTAAATTATTAACCTAACAACTATCTGTTTTCATCATGATAATAGCCTGTAGTATCAAATGAGTCAGGCTCTTCAGGTATAACAACAGAGCAAATAACATATAACAATATTCCCGGAACACTTGCTGAAAACAAAGAAATGACTGCCCATAAAAGTCTTACAATTGTAGGATCAATATTAAAATACACAGCAATTCCGCCGCATACACCTGAAATCATTTTTTCTGTTCTGTTTCTATAAAGCTTTTTCATAATATTCTTTATCCTCTATCATTATTAATCAATTAATTCAAGAAGTGTTTGAAATACAAACTCTACACTTGATTTTCTCACCTGATTGCGACCTATTTCGCCAAACTGTTTAGTAAAGGTAATGGTCTTACCCTGAATGTAAAATCCAAAGCAAACCATTCCGACGGGTTTTTTATCTGTACTTCCGCCCGGACCTGCTATACCGGTAATTCCTACACCAATATCACTTTCAGCTGTTTTTGCAACACCCTCAGCCATTTCATAGGCAACTTCTTCACTAACCACTCCATTGGAGAGGATTGTATTTGCACTGACACCGAGAAACTTCATCTTAGCCTCATTAGCATAGGTCACAAAAGAGACATCAAGTATCTTTGAAGCATTTGTAACATTTACAAGTGTACCACAACAGAGCCCTCCTGTGCAAGACTCTGCAAAAGAAATATGATAATTTTTTTCTATTAATTTCTCTGCAAGACGTTCTTCTAACGCCATAAAATCATCCTTTTATATTTTATTTTGAATTTTAGCTGCTGTGAGAGTATTCTGCATAAGCATTGATATAGTCATAGGACCTACTCCACCCGGTACAGGTGTTATAAACGAGCATTTATCCTTTACATCTTCAAAATCAACATCGCCGCAAAGCTTGCCGTTTTCATCTCTGTTCATGCCGACATCAATTACAACAGCACCTTCTTTTACCATATCTGAAGTAACAAATTTTGCCTTTCCGATTGCTGCTACAAGAATATCAGCACTGCTTGTAACCTCTGCAAGATTTACTGTTTTTGAATGAGTAATTTCAACAGTAGCATTTTCATGAAGAAGCAGCATTGCCTGCGGTTTTCCGACAATATTACTTCTGCCTATAACGACTGCTTTCTTTCCGCTTACTTCAACACCTGTTGAATGAATAAGCTCCATTACACCTGCAGGAGTGCATGGAAGGAAATTATAATCTCCTATCATAATAGCGCCTACATTTACAGGATGAAAAGCATCAACATCCTTGATAGGATCAATAAGGTTTATAACCTCTTTGTCGTCAAGGTGGCTAGGCAAAGGAAGCTGGCATAATATGCCTGAAATATCTTTTTTGTTATTCAGCTCTTTTACCAGAGCATTAAGTTCCTCCTGAGTAGTATCAGCAGGAAGGGCATACTTTTCACTGTAAAATCCTACCTCTTCGCATGCTTTTTCTTTATTCCTTACATAAACCTGTGATGCAGGATCATCACCTACTATAATTACAGCAAGTCCCGGTGTAACTCCTTTAGCCTTGAGCTGTTCTGTTTCCTTTGCAACTCTTTCTCTTACCTGTCTTGATACTGCTTTACCGTCAATTATCTGTGCCATTTTTATCCTCCGCTTTATTGTTTGCAGAAACCCTTTCAGTCCCTGCTGATATTTTATTTTCATCAACCAAATTGTTAATAACTAGAGATTTAGGCAATGTGCCCTTTTTATATTTTATCATAAATAATACAAATGCTGCCGCAAAAACAACTACAATTACCATTGAAAGAAGCTGGCTTACTCTAAGAGAAGTATTTGCGATATACAATGAGTCTGTTCTCAGGCCTTCGACAACAGCTCTCTCTAATCCATACCATACACCATAAAGCAAGAATATTTCTCCCTTAAACTTTCTATGCTTATGAATGAGATAATTTAATATGAAAAAACCTAATATACACCAGACACTCTCATACAAAAATGTTGGATGAACGGGAATATCAGGATTAACCTCCATACCCTTTGCCGCCAGCTCATCTGCAGACTCTATTAAAGTCTCTTTAATTTTAAAACTCCACATTCTAAATGGTGCAGTATCAGTGTTACAGCCAAAAGCTTCCTGATTGAAGAAGTTCCCCCATCTTCCGATGCCTTGTCCGATAAGGAGACCGAGAGCACCTAAATCCAGAAGATTAGGAAAATTAATTTTTCCGATTTTGCATCCTATGGCAGCACCTATTATTGCACCTATAATACCGCCGTAAATTGCTATTCCTCCATTCCATATCTGAGGAATTTCTGCAAGATGCTGACTGTAATAATCCCATTCAAAAAACACATAATATGCTCTGGCGCATATAATTCCGAAAATTGTTCCCCAGATTAAAACATCTGTCATTCCGTCAAGGCCCATTTTCCACTTATAAGCCATTCTTCCGCCATATAATACCGCAAGAGTAAAGCCAAAGGCAATTATTATTCCGTACCAATGAACATCATGTCCAAAAATTGAAAATGCAACTGACGGAAGGTCAAAATCAATCCCGAGTCCTTCAAAATATACTCTTGTATAATTACTCATTTTCTTTCTCCTTGACAACTGACAATGCACTGTACTGCTCATCCATCATGTCAGCCAGACGTTTTTCGATGTCTTCCTTGGTTACAGATTTATATTCTTCAATGCATTCAAAAATAGAATATCCTGAAAAATAATCTGATATAATTGCATTTGCCAGACCATCAATATCATTATACCCCATAATCTCCTGACCGTAAAGCATACGGCGGACAGTTTCAAACTGTTCACTGTCAATGCCGTCCTGCTTAAGTCTTTTCACCTCCGCCTTGATTGCATCCGCAACTGCCTGAGGATTTTCGCTTTCGCCGTCAAATATTACTGCTTCATATCCAAAGCCTGTAAAATATTCTTTTGAAAATCCTGCATTGATAAGACCTTTATTAAATAAATCCTCATAAAGAGATGATGTTTTTCCTGCAATGATTTCAAGAAGAATAGCCGTTTCAATTTCGTCTTTTACAGTCTGTACCATTTTATTGCATTTTTCTTTGTAGCCAAAGGAAAATACAGGAACACTCATAGCAAGATTATATTCATCATAAGTCTTAACAATCTCTCTCTGTTCAGTTTCAAATGAACGCTCAATTTCAAGAGGAGAAGCATTTTTTAAGTTTTTGTCACAAATTTCAAGCACCTGCTCAGGAGTAACATTTCCGACAACAACTAATGCCATGTTGTGTAAATTATAGAATGTATTATAACAATCATAAAGAAGCTTATCCGTAATCTCTGCAATAGACTCAACAGTTCCTGCAATATCAATTCTGACAGGATGATTTTTATACAGGCATTTAAGAAGATTAAAGGTGCTCATCCAGCCCGGAACATCATAATACATAGTAATTTCCTGACCGATTATACCCTGCTCTTTTTCAACAGTTTCCTTTGTAAAATATGGATGAGTTACAAAATCAAGCAGAATTTCAAGTGATTCTGCAAAATTATCACTGCACTGAAATAGATAGCAGGTTTTATCAAATGAGGTATATGCATTTGCAGACGCACCTGTTTTTGCATATCTGGTAAAGGCATCAAGTTCTTCACTTTCAAAAAGCTTATGCTCGAGGAAATGCGCTATGCCCTCAGGAACAGTTGTCCAGCTATTGCTGTCAGATCTTTTAAATTTAGTATCAATTGAACCATATTTTGTACCGAATACAGCATACGCTGAGCTGTAATTTTCCTTCGGCATAACAAATATTTTAAGTCCTGATTTATGATCTATTTCATAATATTTCTCGCCTAAAGAGGCTGACTTAATTTCTTTCATTATTCTGCCTCCTTTGCTGCAAGCTTATAAATAGTATCAAGTTTAACCAGAGAGGCACACTGCTGTACCTGCTCTTTAGTGACTGAATTATTTTCGTCAGCATACTGTAACGGTGACTTAAGCTCATCATAAATTATCTGTGATGAATACCATGCTTCAATAGCATCAGGTGTATCATTTACAGACTTATACATATCTGACAGAGCCATTTTTGACGATTTAAGCTCTTCATCAAAATCACCATTCTTTATTATTTCGAGCTGATTTAATATTTCGTTAACTGCCTTGTCCATATTATCTTCATTGCAGCCGCACTGAATAATAATGTGACCTTTTGCACGCACATATCTTGCTGAACAATAATAGCAAAGACTCATTTTTTCTCTTACATTAGCAAATAGCTTTGAATAAGGTCCTCCGCCGAAAATATCGCAAAATGCCCGCATCGCAGGTGAAAACTCATCATCAGGTTTTAATCCCGTTTTAAGTCCGAGAACTAATTTGCCTTGCTTTATATCCTGACGTTCAATTTTTTCTTTTATG
This sequence comes from Bacteroides sp., assembly GCA_023665085.1. Classification (GTDB taxonomy): domain Bacteria; phylum Bacillota; class Clostridia; order Oscillospirales; family Acutalibacteraceae; genus Eubacterium_R. The sequence continues at coordinate 22,444 of JAMPEQ010000003.1, read as the reverse complement.
CTATCATCACATTTTGTAATTATATTTGTTTTAATTACATTTCTGTAATCTCTGTCAACAGCTGCAAACGCAGAAGAAAGCAAATTCTTAATTGCCTCCATGTCAGCACTGCCGACAGCTGTAACTAATACTTTTGATGAAGAAAGAGCATTTTTCCACGCTGTAAAAACATCACTGCACTGAATATTCTTTATGTCATCAATTGTTCCGTAACGGTCAACAGCATAAACATCATCGGCATACATCAGCTTTTCAGCCTGCTTTAAGGCATAGGTACGCTTTTCGTTTTCTTCAGCCTCTATTTTTTCTGTCAGAATTCTTTTTTCAGCATCAATATCTTCTGCAAAAAAGCATCCGCTGTCGTCAAGTCTGGGGTTAAACAACATGTCACAAAGCAGCTTTACACCCTCAAGAGCAATACTCTGATTATCCAGAGAAAATCTATCGTCTACACCTGTCATATTAATTTTTAAAATCTGGCAGTCACCAAGCTTTGATACAGAAGAAGAAACAATTGCACCATACAGATTCGCAAGTTTTTTATTAAGCGAAAGAATTGTTGGATAGTTTGCAGTTTTTCGCGAAATTAAATTTATCATAAGAGCATTAACTGAGGCAGTCTCCTTTTTAAGCGGAAGTGCCAGAGAAACTGAAAGCTCATTTGTTTTAAATATGTTTGTATTAACACTTACAAACTCAACACCTTCAGCTATTTCATAAATCTTACAGCTCAAAATCATTCCTCCAAATAATATAATAGAAAATACAAATACAATATAACATATTATTGGCAAAATTTCCACATTTTATTTAAAGTAATAAATAAAGCAAAGCAAGAATTAATTTATTATCTGCACCCTCCTGAGATAAAATCAATATAAGAGCTAAAATCAACACAAAGGATTTGTCCTGCAAAGGTTCTTTTTCCTCTGCCTGCTCATTTTCATCATTATGATTTGATGAATTGCTTTTGCCTGATAATTTATCATCTTTTTCTGGCAAAAAGGGAACAAAATCCTGAGCCTCTTCCTCTTTAAATTTACTTGCACGATTTCGCATTTCCTGTACACGTCTTTTTGCAGCTTCTATTTCATTTTCAGAAAAAGCAGGCATTTAAAACAGCTCCCTCAAAAGCGGCAACACCTCGAAAAGTCTTAATATACGCAGAGCATTATCTGCCTTATTTTGAGTTTCCTTATTAAGATGCGGTTTAAGCGCCATTATCAAATCAACATTTTTATTTTTAGTATTATTCATTTTTTCAAATATGCTTTTTGCTTTCATTATCATTTCAAAATCCACGCCATCAAGCCCGAGACTGCCAAGAGCATCTGCCGCAGAAGATTTATTTAAATTTTCAGATGTGCTCTTATGTGAATTTGAAGATGAAGCCGATGAAAGTGATTTGTCATCACCGCCCAGAATAGATGATGCCACTCCCTTTAGCATATCTATATCGTCGGAACTAAGGCTTGATATAATATCATTTATATTAAGGTTATCCATATTACTACTTTCTTTCTGTCAATTTTTTCAGCAGCTCCTTCGCCTGCGGTGTTGACAGCAGCTTTTCCGTAGCCTCTTTATTGCTGAGTACGTTCTTAAGCTGCTGTGATGCTTTCTGTGACAGATTTTTGTTGATAAAATCATCAAGTTTGCCCTCATCTGCAGCCTGCTTCATTTTTGACACATCTATGCCTGCCTTGTTTTTTACATCGTCAAATATATTTTTACTCATTGAAAAACTCTCCTCTTTATAGTATAATCTAATAAAATATATGTTTTTGGCAGGAGATTTATGAATGAGAATAGTAGTAATGTCTGACTCGCATAGAAACAAAAGAAACTTATTTAATATTGTTGAAATGCATCTTAATGATGCGGATTTGTTTATATTTTTAGGTGACGGTGAATCTGATATTGAAGATGTTATCGCATTATACCCAAATCTGCCTATTCACATAGTTGCCGGAAATTGTGACTGGTATTCAACCAAACCTTTATACAAGGAAATTATTTTTGATAAAAAGCACATATTTTTCTCTCATGGCCATCCGTTTTCTGTTAAGCACAGTTATAATATGATTATAGAAGAAGCAGAAAAGAGAGAGGCAGATATAGTTTTATTCGGACATACTCATGTGCAATATAAAGAATACAGAGAAAATCTTGCCGTAATGAATCCCGGATCGGTTGCCAACAGCGAATACGGAATGATAGATATTATAGGTGATGATATCATGCTTATTGATGCAAAAATATAATATAAATATTTTTTTATATCAATACAACAGAGAAAGTGTACTATATGCTTGTCGTAACAAACAATAGCAGTTGATTAAATCAACTGCTATTGTTTTTTTTGAATATTTAATTGAAAATAAACTTATCATCGGCAAAATCAACTGTGAATTTGTCTGAAATTTTCTTTTCAAGCAGCAGCTCGCTGAGCGGATCTTCAATTTTAGTCTGAATTGCTCTTCTTAGAGGTCTTGCACCATAAATCTTGTCAAAGCCTGCTTTTGCAACAGCAGATACAGCATCATCTGTAAAGCTGAGATCAATATTAAGATCTTTCATACGTTTTGCCAGATTTTTAAGCATTCCTCCTGCGATCTTCTCAATATCCTCCTGTTCAAGCTGATTGAATACAATAATTTCATCAATACGATTAAGAAATTCAGGTTTGAAAGTGGACTTAAGCTCTGCCATAACAAGCTTTTCTATGTTATCTTCAGCACTGTCTTTACCAAATCCCAATGCAGATTTCGGATCTGTTATCTTTGACGCTCCCACATTTGATGTCATAATAATTACGGCATTTTTAAAGCTTACCTTTCTGCCTTGTGAGTCTGTCAGTACACCGTCCTCTAAAATCTGAAGAAGCATATTGAACACATCAGGATGAGCCTTTTCTATTTCGTCAAAAAGAACTATAGAATATGGCTTTCTTCTTATCTTTTCGGTAAGCTGTCCACCCTCATCAAAGCCTACATATCCCGGAGGTGAGCCGATAAGCTTAGAAACGGTGTGCTTTTCCATATACTCACTCATATCAAGCTTTATAATAGCTTCTTCATTGCCGAACATTGCTTCTGCAAGAGTTTTGCAAAGCTCTGTTTTACCAACACCTGTCGGACCAAGAAAAATAAATGATCCAATAGGCCTCTTAGGATTTTTAAGTCCTGCTCTACCTCTTCTGATAGCTCTCGCAACACTCTTAACCGCCTTATCCTGTCCTACAATTCTTTCATGGAGAATATTTTCAAGATTAAGAAGTCTTTGCGATTCCTCCTGTGTAATCTGATTTGCAGGAATTCCCGACCACGCAGAAACAACTGATGCTATATCCTCTGTTGAAATCTCTTTGACCTGATGGGCAGAGATGTTTTTCCACTTTTCTTTTTCTTCTTCAAGCAGGGTTTTAAGATTTTTTTCCTTATCTCTTATAACAGCGGCCTGTTCGTAGTTCTGTGCTCTTACAGCAGATGCCTTTTCTTCTTCAAGAGATTTAAGTGCCTTTTCCATTTCTTTTAAATTATCGGGAACAGTAAGTGCTTTTAATCTAACTCTTGATGCCGCCTCATCAATAAGATCAATTGCCTTGTCAGGCAAAAATCTGTCTGCAATATACCTTGATGACATCTTAACAGCATTTTCTATAGCCTCATCACTTATTTTAACCTTATGATGTGCCTCATATTTATCCCGAAGTCCTTTAAGTATCTGTACTGCTTCTTCTTCTGTAGGCTCACCTACCATAACACTCTGAAAACGTCTTTCAAGAGCGGCATCCTTTTCGATATTCTTTCGGTATTCATCAATTGTAGTTGCACCGATAACCTGAATTTCACCGCGGGCAAGAGACGGTTTAAGGATATTGGCAGCATCTGTTGCACCTTCTGCCGCACCTGCACCCATAAGAGTATGCACTTCATCAATGAAAAGGATAACATTCTTTGCCGCCTTAACCTCATCCATTGCCTTTTTAATTCGCTCTTCAAAGTCACCTCTGTACTTTGTTCCTGCTACCATAGATGTTAAATCAAGTGCTACCAACTTTTTTCCATGTAACAACTCGGGAACTTCATCCTGCACGATTTTTAATGCCAGCCCCTCAGCAATTGCAGTTTTACCTACACCGGGTTCACCTATAAGGCATGGATTATTCTTTGTACGCCGTGAAAGAATCTGTACTACTCGTTCAATTTCCTTTTCTCTTCCGATAACGGGATCTATCTTCCCCTGCTTAGCCAGCTCTGTCAAGTCTTTTCCGAATTCATCCAGAGTAGGTGTCTTTGATCTTGTATTTTTTCCTTTTTTACTGTTAGTATCACCTGTCTGGCTGGACACTTTTCCTATAGTTGCTACCAGTTCTTCAAAAAGTGTCTGTTCGTCAATTCCCTGTGAATTCAAAAATTTTACTGCAAACGAGTCACTTTCCTGAAGTATTCCGAGAAGAATGTGTTCAGTATCTACAAATGTATGCATCATACTTCTCGCTATTTGAAAAGAAACATCAAGTATTCTTTTACTTCTTGGTGTAAAATCATCAGGTGTAAGTCTTGTGCTTGTGCCTATACCTATGTTATCTTTAATAAATTCTTCTATATCATTATAGCTTAAGCCTTTATTTTCAAGCACCGAATAAGCAATACCTTCATCTTTTGAAAGCAAGCCTACCAGCAAATGCTCACTGCCTACATAATTGTGACCAAATGCCTCAGCGGCTTTGATTGCCAAATTCAATACTTCATTAGCTTTTACCGTAAAATAATTAAATTTATACATAATAGTACCTCCTACCGCTAAAAGCAATAGAATATTCTATTCTGTTCTATTGCTTCAGTATTTCTCTTATATAGCCTGCACGAAGCTTATCGGCCTCATCAGATGTAAGCTGTTCGTGTGATGTCTGCATAATTGAAGCAGTACCAAGAGTAAACAGCAGCTTATTCATCAGCTCGTTGCTGATATTATCATTGTCGTCAAAAATTCCTTTTGCTATACCTAATCTTGCAACAGACAACAGAGAATACATCTCCTGCATACTGATTTTTCTTGCCATTTGCAATGTTCCAACAGCTCTGTATAGTCTGTCATCAAAATCATCAAGTGATGTAAGATTTTCTCTTATAATACGCTCTTGCTTAATAATCTGTTTGCATATTGTGTCCAGATTATCAAGTGCATTTTCTTCTTTGATTCCAAGGCATATTTCATTTGACAACTCAAATAAATCACCATTTCCATCGAATGCAGGTTTAACAGAAAATCCCAGCTTGCTCACCATATTGCCAAGAGATAAAATCATATTCTGTGATTTCACTGCAGGAAGATGAAGCAAAACAGATGCTTTCATTCCTGTGCCTAAATGAATAGGATTTGAGGTTAAAAATCCATAATTTTCATTAAAAGCAATACGGATATTGTCAATTAATATGTTGTCAATATAATCAACCTTTGCATAAAGTGCTTTTAAATCCTGCCCTATCAGTCTGCCGTTAATTCTGATATGATCCACTTCACAGAGCATTATGCTGATATCTTCATCCTTAGAAATAAGAACAGCACCATACTCATTCTGTTTTGCCATTTTTGCACTTATAAGACCTTTCTCATAAAGCGCTGCTCTCTCATAATTTTTAAGAAAAGGTAATTCAAAAAGATCAAATTCTCCTGCCAGCTTTGAGTTCTGTACAGCGGCAAAAATCTTTTTGCACACCGATTTTCTAAGCTCATTTGTCATTTTACAGGGAAATGGTGTGCTTTCGATATTTCTTGCAATCCCTATTTTTGACGCAATTACTACATCACCATTGTTTCCTTCTTTGTTATACCACTTACCCATTATGTCCCTCCAGCTCATTTATCTTGTCTCTGAGTGTCGCTGCATCCTCAAAACGCTGTTCCTTAACTGCTTGTTCCAAATCCTTTTTTAAGGCTTCTACCGGATTTTCTTTTTCTATATCCTTGTTGTTAAACTTGTTCTTTTTTTCATCCTGCTGAGTATATGAAATAAATTTGCCTAAATGCTTTGTTTTGCCGTGGATTTTTCTGATAGACGGCTCAAGACGTTCACTGAACTTGTCATAACAGTCACTGCATCCTATATGTCCACTGTTCACAATATCATCAAATGATGATCCGCAGGTTCTGCAGCGCTCAATTTCAGCAATAGAATTCATTGCAGAAGCACCTGAACCAAGTAAACTTCCAAACAGGCTTTCACTGAGAAATTCGCTCATTGAAGGCATTTTAAATTCCTCCATAACACCAAGCTCTTTTGCGCATTCACTGCAAAGGTGCATTTCTTCACGCTGACCGTTTATATTTCTTTTTATATGAGTAGTAGCCTCATTTTGATTACAATGTTGACATAACATATAAATCCCTCCTAATTAATATATGCCAGCAATATCTGTTTAAGCTGGCTTGCTCTTATAGCATTTCTGAATTCTGGCGGCAGTCCTTTAAAATTGCTGTCAGATATAACTGCAAGCATCATACTTGCTGCTCTGTCACTGATAAGATTTTGATAATTCAAATTATATATGTGTGCTCGGGCATTTTTCTCATCAATTTCTGCACCGATTGAGTTTATCAGCGAAACAATTGCATTTTCTTTTGTGGCGGCTCTTGTAATCATTATACATCCTCCGCCGCCGCGTCTTGATTCAATACGATAACCCTGCTCAGGTGTAAATCTTGAGGTTATAACATAGTTAATCTGACTTGGAACACAACCTATACGCTCAGCCAAATCATTTCTTTGAATTTGAATTGTCGGTGTGTCATCATCAAACATATCAAGTATCATATCAGCAATAACATCACTTAGCTTCACTTCATCACTTCCTTATACTATAGGTCAATACGTCGGTAATCAAAGAGCAATTTTTTATTTGACTTTGACTTTCTTTGACCTTCTATCGTTAGAATAGCACAAAGGTCAGAAAAAGTCAAGATATTTTTTGACTTTTTCTGACCTTTATTGTTTTATACTTATTATAAACAAAAAATCAATTTTACGCTTCTATAATTTCATATACCATAGGATTATCAAAGTCTTTAAACTCCTTATACTCTCCATCGTCATTATATATATTATCTGTGTAATTACAAACCAGCCAAAGATACTTTTTGCCGTGAGTATCTTCAAAAATAGTTACCTTATTCTCTGAAAGTGTCTGATCAAGCTTTGACATACCGTCAAGCCTTGCATCATACCATGTTTCAATACCGAATTCCTTTGCGGGAATTGCATCAAAAGGCATTTGTTCAATTCTTGCATACTCATCTCTGAACAGCTCAATACTGCTGTAGTCGGCAGAAACAAGTGCAGGCTTTTCAGTTTCAACATTCATTACATCACCTGCAAAATCAACAGCAAAAAAAGCGGCAATAAAAAATATTACTATAAAAAGTGATTTAAAAAAAGGATGTTTTCTCTTCTTGCGTTTTTCTTCTTTTCTGTCATATTTTTCATTATAATAATCTGCTTTATTTATATAATCTTTAAGTTTTTGAGGCTTGCAGATACTTTTAAAATAAGCCATTCTAAACGGGAAGGCCATAATCATCATCGGAATGTCTATTCCAAGTTCACTTACCATAGCAAGTTTCTTCTTGTGTCTCAAAAATTCTTTGCTGTTCTTTCCTACAGCACTTATTAGACATGTGTTTCCGCCTTTGACATTAATCTTTGGATATCCGATTACAACATCCTCACAAATCCACGCTTTATCACCAATAGAAAATCCATCAAAAACAATTTCAATATTACTTTCATTTTCTATATCTGTCAGGCAATATGTACATTCGGCATGAAGAATACAATTTTCAACTAATTTCTGAGCATATTTTGTTACTTTTTTTATACCGAAGTTTATCAGCTTGTCTTTAAAATTCTTCCCCTTTTCAGTAATATCATCAATATTCACAGAAAACTCACCGCTGACAGTAACTATATGCTCACTTAAAGACGGATTAAGCTCTATCCATTTTCCCTCGTCTCCTTTAATACTGTAAAGCTCTCCGTCAATTTCTATATGCGTAACCTCGGCATAGTTATTAACAATATAAACTCTTTTTGAATTATCTTTACTTATTATAATCAACTCTTCAACAGAAGTTTCAAGAGTATCTGCAATTTTTTCAAGAGTTTCCATTCGCGGTATTGCCTGTCCGTTTTCCCACTTTGATACTGCTTTGTCAGAAACATCAAGAATTTTCGCCAGCTCTTTCTGAGTTAAATTATGCTCTTCTCTAAGTTTACAAAGAGTATTTCCAAATTTGTAATAATCCATCTGATCACCTCAACGAAAGTATAGCAAAATGGCAGTTTTTAATCAATAAAATTCAGGTAGAATAAAAGTAGAAACCCAAAAAACCTCAAATCATAGGCTTTGCATATAAAACATGTTATAATTATGCCAATATCATTATATTTCACAAATTGTTATAGAATTTTAAAATACATGCAACCTTTTTCCTCTTTCATACGTAATTATAGTGAAAGGACCTTTCAACAGGGAGGTGAAGAAATGACAGAGAATGAATATATATCGGCTGTAAAAAGAAATAATCATCGAATATTTCTGATTGCTCTTTCATATATGAAAAATCAGCATGATGCTGAAGATATTATGCAGGAAACTTTCATGAAATTATGGAACAGCAAAATTACTTTTGAAAGCCATGAGCACATGGACAAATGGCTGATAAAAGTCTGTATCAATGCATGCAAAGATATTTTTAGACTGTCTTTCAGAAAAAATTCTCCGCTTGATGAGGCTGTTGATATTTCATGCTGTGACCAATATTTCAATATAGACTTATTCAATGCAGTTTCTTCACTGCCGAAAAAGGAACGAATTGTAGTACATATGTTTTATTATGAAGATATGTCAGTCAAAGAAATATCTAAACTCTTAAATATAAAAGAGTCAACAATAAAATCACTGCTGCATCGTTCAAGAAAAAAACTAAAAATAAAGTTAGGGGATGAATGGATAAATGAATAAAAATTTTGAAAATTACAAAAAAACTTATTCTCAGATTCGTCCGTCTGACGAATCTATTGAAGGGGTAATGAATATGGCACAAAAAAACAAACATAAATTCAGCATAAACTTTAAACGTCTTGCTGTGGCTGCACTTGCCTTAGCAATTTTAGTGGGAGGTGGCTTTGGTACAAACTATGCTTTACAAAAAAGCAATTCAAATAAGGAACTTGGCGTACTTATTGCCTATGCATCGACGGGAGATTATATTAAAATAGGCAGCGAAAATGAGCAGGAATTATTCTATTCTCTCTATATTGCACCGAAAGATGACATAAAGAAAGCGGAAAGTGCAAAAAAAAGGTGGAGATCTGATTATGATAAATTATATGATGAACTCGAAAGACTCGGAAATAAAGGATTTGCAGCCAGTCTTTCAGGTGAAGGTGGACATGACTGCTATAACGCTGACAATGAGGAAACAGCCACTCTATATACAGTCAGGGCAGGCTCTTTTGCATTAAATCTTGATGATTATTCAAAGGTTAAATCATTTAAGGTCGAAAACACAAGCAAATATGGTTATATTGAATTTGACTACCTAGGTCAAAGAGAAAAAATGATAGAAATGTCTCAGGACGATTATTTTGACGAGAATCATGTTGATACAGATCAGGACTCTCTTGATTTTCGTGGCTGGGGACATGAATTTCAAATAACAGGTGATGAGCTTCGCAGAAGTCAGAAAGACGGATTATATGCAGGCGGAACAAAGCATGAAGTAAACAAAGGATATCATATCCAATGGCAACCTTCATTGGAATTGCTATATGATACTATCGGAAATAATCCGGACTTTGATTTGTCTGAAATTAAAGATACAATCACTTTTACAGTTGAATTTAATGACGGAACTGTAAAAACTGCAAGCCTTAATCTATACTTTGATAGTGACGGATATATGCATTTTGAGAATTAAAATACAATTCTAACATCTAAAAACGGATTAGCCTTAGCTGAGATATAACTCAGTTCAGGCTAATCCGTTTTATGTTTTATTTCTTGGTTGTCACAGTTTTTGCTTTTGACCATGATGAATAGATCTTTGTATTCTTTCCGTTAACCTTTACAGTCTTATAGGTACGGACTCTTACATAATACTTTTTCTTTGCCTTAAGCTTTGAAACAGATTTTGATGTTGTCTTGTTCTTGCTTACTGTTACAGTTTTTGTTGTTTTTGCTGTAAACTTACTGCTTGTTGAATACTGTATTTGATAACCTGTTGTTTGCGAAGTCAGCTTTTTCCATTTTACAGTAAATTTCTTTTTTCCGGCAGTCACCTTTGATATGCTTGTTGATTTCGGTTTAATTGTAAATGTCTTTGTAACAGTTCCGCTGTAGCTGCCTTTAAATTTAATTGTTACATTATACTTGCCGACATTCTTTCTTCCGCTTGCATAGGCAACAGTATAATTACTTGCAGATATCTTATTACCCTTACTGTCCTTAACTGTTACAGTCGGTTTTCTTACCTTGCCGTTGTATGTATAGCTTGTAGTTGAAAGTGTTACTGTTTTCGGATAATAAATAGTTTTGCTTGATTTTTTTGTTCCACATACTGAACACTTGGTTATAATGCTTCCATTCTTACTTACTGTTGCGTTTGTTGTGTAATCTTTATATTTATGAGCAATTGTATTTTTAAAATCAGTCTTATAAAAATAACCGCATTTACTGCACTTATGCAAAACATATCCCTTTGAGGTACAGGTTGGATTAACTGTGCTGTCATCATATGTATGACCGTCACATTTCATAGATGGATACATTACATTTTTATCAAGAGTTTCATTTGTAGTACTATACTGCCACATGTCTGCAGCTATACCGGTATCACCTATCTCAGCCTGAGAAGTAAACTTAGGTGCTGAGGATGGATAGTATGCATACCACAGCTTATATCCTTTTGAAAATGCTGTGTTAATATCAATATAATTCTTAAACCAGTTTTGATTTGCATACACCATTGGTGTATAACCTGCATCTTTAACAGCATCACAAAACAGCACCATCTGATTAGTAATCTGTTTCTTAGTACATTTTTCGCTCATCTTTTGCTCTTCCAAATCATAAGCAACAGGAAGTGTCATATATTCTAAGTACTTGCTGTCAAGATTTGCTAATGTATCAATAACAAAATCAGCCTCAACCTGTGCCTCTTCCATATCATAGGCATAGCTGTACAGATAAACACCAAAATTCATCTTTTCATTATAAGCCTTTTCAACATTCTTCTCAAAATATTTGTCTAAATGATTATAATATCCAAGGCGAATCATAACAAAATCATTTCCGTCAGCCTTAGAGGACTTCAAATCAAAATTCTCATCCCATTCAGAAATATCTATGCCGAAGCTCTGCTGAACTGCAAATACAGAAATATCAACAACTAAAAATGATGAAATTATTAAAACAAGTGATAACAGCACACTCAAAAATCTCTTCATAAAATCTATTACCTTTCAGTTATAAGCAGATATAAAACATATATATTAGCACTATATCATACAAGTGAATAAAAAGCAACAGGGCAATTTTTCATGTTGACAAATATACATCGCAGTGTTATACTTTTTATATCGAGGTGCGATATATTATTTACATAGGAGAATGATATGGATTTTCATATAAAAAAAGTATATATTCCTATGACAGAAACAGGATTTTATATTCTTCTGTGCCTATGCGAAGAAAATCATGGCTACGGAATTGTACGAAAAGTTCAGGAACTGACAAATAATGAAATCATCATAAGCCCAGGAACAATGTACGGAAGTCTGTCAAAAATGGAAAAAGATGGTTTAATAAAATTTATGCGCGAAGAAAACAAAAGAAAAATCTATATAATAACCAACTTAGGAAAAGAAATATTAGAGTTAGAAGTAAAACGTATAAAGCGTTTATACAAAAACATAAACGAGGTGAATATTTTTGAATAGTAATAAAAAGATTACTTTTAAATTTTTTAGTGTGTGCGAGTGGAAAAAAGAACAGGAATATCTGCAAAAACAGCACCAAAATGGCTGGAAGTTTACAAAAGTAGGCTTCTGTCTTTATCATTTTGAAAAATGCGAGCCTGAAGAAGTTATTTATCAACTTGATTTTAATTCTAAGGATACATTGAACAAAGAAAATTATATTCAAATGTTTAATGATTGCGGATGGGAATACTTACAGGATTTTGTTGGATATAGTTATTTCAGAAAGCCTATTTCTAATATGCCTAACGGTAAAGAAGAAATTTTCTGTGATGAAAACTCAAGAATTGACATGATGAAGCGTGTTTATAAAGGACGAATAGTACCTCTGATCATTATTTTTATGGGTATAATTATTCCTCAGCTATTTATTCAAAGCCATAACAATAATGAAGTGGGAAAAATCATATTTATAATATATATAGTATTAGCGATCGTTTATTTGATAAACTTTATCTCTTTTAGAATACAACTGAGAAAATATATAAAATCTTCTAGGCAATAGTATTAACATAAAAAATTGAGGCACTGTATAAAACAGTGCCTCAACATATTTTTAATGGAATGTAAAATTAAGCTGTAATTACTTAAGCTCAACTTTAGCGCCAGCGCCTTCAAGAGCAGCCTTAAGAGCCTCAGCGTCAGCTGTTGGAACAGCTTCCTTAACTGTTGCAGGAGCGCCGTCAACGATAGCCTTTGCTTCCTTAAGACCAAGACCTGTAGCCTCACGAACAGCCTTGATAACCTGAATCTTGTTGCCGCCTACATCTGTAAGAACAACGTCAAACTCTGTCTTCTCTTCAGCTGCTGCAGCGCCGCCCTCTGCTGGTGCTGCTACTGCTACTGCTGCTGCAGCGCTTACGCCGAATTCTTCTTCTACTGCTGATACGAGCTCTGAAAGCTCAAGAACTGTGAGAGTCTTAAGCTCTTCAACAATTGCTGTAACTTTTTCTGATGCCATTTTAGTTTCCTCCGATAAAATTTTATTTTAGTTATAAGTTATTTTTGAATTTAATTATTCAGCTGTTTCTTCAGCCGGTGCTTCTGCAGGAGTTTCCTCTGCAGGTGCTTCTTCAGCCTGAGCCTCTGCTTCTGCAGGCTCACAAGCTTCTACGCCACCCTTATCAACGATGGCCTGCACACCACGAGCAAATGCTGCAATAGGTGCATTGAATACGCTGCAAACTGTAGCAAGGAGAACTTCTCTTGAAGGAAGCTTTGCAAGAGCAATAAGCTTTTCCATAGAGATTACCTCGCCATCAAGATAACCGCTCTTAAGAGAGAAATTATCATGAGTATCAGCGAATTTCTGAAGAATACGAGCTGATGCAACATAATCATCAGCAGATGTTGCGATAGCTGTAGTACCTTCAAGAACTGACTCAAGACCTTCAAGTCCTGCGTCATCGGCTGCTCTACCAAGGATTGAGTTTTTAACTACAGTATACTCAACGCCTGACTCACGAAGCTCTTTACGAAGCTTTGTATCATCCTCAACATTGATGCCCTTGTAGTCAACAACTACACCTGCACAAGAATTTTTAATTCTTGCTGAAAGGTCAGCAACCATTTGCTTTTTCTTTTCAAGAACTGCTGTACTTGGCATAATTTTACCTCCATAAATATTTGCCACCGAAGTGGTCTTATTTAGGGCGTCTGCCCTAGAGGCTGTTTAGCAAAAAATAAAAGTGCATTCCATAGAGGAATGCACATAACATTACAAAATAACAAAAATAGTTATCAGAATGTTCATTCCTCGGTAGGCGATAAACTTACATCAATAATGATACCTACTGTCTTTGGCTGAACAGCGATTGTATTTTATCACAAGGATTATTCCTTGTCAATACCTATTTAATAATTTACTCAGCTGTAGTTACAGAACCAACCTTATTTGGATTGATTTTGATACCAGGGCCCATTGTTGAAGCAACTGCTACAGACTTAATGTACTGTCCCTTAGCAGCAGCAGGCTTAGCCTTAATGATAGCATCAAGAAGAGCATTGAAGTTCTCAAGAAGCTTATCTGTGCCGAATGAAGCCTTGCCGATTGGGCAGTGAATGATATTTGTTTTGTCAAGACGATACTCAATCTTACCAGCCTTAGCCTCCTGAACAGCCTTAGCAACGTCCATTGTAACAGTACCTGCCTTTGGTGAAGGCATAAGACCACGAGGACCAAGAACCTTACCGAGACGACCAACAAATCCCATCATATCAGGTGAGGCGATTGCAACATCGAAATCCATCCAACCGCCCTGAATTTTCTGAACTAAATCAGCATCGCCTACTACATCTGCGCCTGCCTCTTCAGCAGCCTTAGCAAGATCGCCTTTAGCAAATACAGCAACCTTAACATCCTTACCTGTTCCGTTTGGAAGAACTACAGCGCCGCGAACCTGCTGATCAGCGTGACGTGAGTCAACACCAAGACGAATGTGAGCTTCGATTGTTTCATCGAACTTAGCAGTAGCAGTCTTGATTGAAAGATCAAGAGCTTCTGCTGAATCATATAAATTTGAACGGTCAATTAACTTAGCACCGTCTGTATATTTTTTTCCGTGTTTCATAATAAATTACCTCCAGTGGTTAAATCGGATACTTCCTCCCACAAGGGAATTAGTCTTCTACTACTATACCCATACTGCGTGCAGTACCGGCAATCATTGACATAGCTGCTTCAAGAGATGCTGCATTAAGATCAGGCATCTTTGTTTCAGCGATTTTCTGTAAATCTGCCTTTGACAGTGTTGCAACCTTGTTCTTGTTAGGAACACCTGATGCCTTGTCAATACCGCAAGCCTTCTTAATAAGAACAGCTGCAGGCGGTGTCTTTGTAACGAATGTAAATGAACGGTCTTCATATACTGTAATTACTACAGGAATGATAAGACCAACATCATTCTTGGTTCTCTCATTGAACTCTTTTGTGAATGACATGATGTTTACACCATGCTGACCGAGTGCCGGACCAACAGGTGGTGCCGGAGTAGCTTTGCCGGCAGGGATCTGAAGTTTAATTAAACCTGCTACCTTCTGTGCCATAATAAATTCCTCCTAATATTGTGGTAATTGGCGAGATAAAAATCTCTCCCACCATCATGACCGAACCGGCAAGTTGCAGTCACAATGATAATAAGCAGATATACTGCGAATTACTAAAATTATTCACTAACCTTTTCAAGCTGGTTAAGCTCAAATTCAACAGAGTTTTCTCTGCCGAACATTGATACAGTTACCTGAACACTGTTGTTATCAGCATCAATTACATCGACTGTACCTGAGAAGCCCTCAAGAGGACCATCGACAACGTTGACTAAATCACCAACCTCATAGCCGACCTCAACGCTTATCTTTTCTACACCGAGTCTTTTGACTTCTTCATCTGATAACGGTTCGGGTTTACTTTCCGGACCTACAAAACCTGTACATCCACGGGTATTTCTTACAACATACCAGCTGTCGTCAGTCATAACCATTTTAACGAACACATAGCCAGGCATCAGCTTTCTCTGATACTCTTTTTCCGTGCCGTCAGATTTAACCTCAACAACTGTTTCTGTAGGAATAGCAACCTCATGAATAAGGTCGTGCAAATTACGGTTTTCAACTACTGTCAGAATATTTCCAGCAACCTTATTTTCGTAACCCGAAAATGTGTGTGCTACATACCATTTTGCCTCTTCCATTAATAAAGCCTCCCGAAATTAGAATAACAACAAACGATTTACAGATTACTCTGCTTTTTCAGCTGTTGTATCAGGCTCTAATCCCTCGGTAACATCCTCTGTAGTATCTTCGGCAGTTGTTGATACACTGGTACTTTCATTGTTAGCATTGGCAGCTTTCTTTATAAGCCCCATACCCTGAGAAAGAACAGTATCAACAGCAAAAATAGCAAGACCAGCAATAACACATACAATTAATACTACGATAGTATTCTTAAGTACATCCTTTGGCTTAGCCCATGTAACTTTTTTGCCTTCTGATTTTACACTCTTAAAAAATGACGCAATGGATTTAAAAGGATTTTTCTTTGACTTCTTTACAGCAGCCTTAGACTTATCAGTGCTTTCAGCCTTCTTTGAAGTCTTTTTCTCGTCAGCCATTTTCGTCCTCCTATACTACTTTGTTTCTCTGTGAAGTGTATGCTTCTTGCAGAAAGGACAATACTTGTTCATTTCAAGTCTGTCAGGTGTGTTCTTCTTGTTTTTCATTGTGTTGTAATTGCGCTGTTTGCATTCAGTGCAAGCTAAGGTAATCTTAACTCTCATAAATAGCACCTCCATAAAAATTTCGATAAATTAATCTCCCTCGCTGCCACGCAAAGCAAATGCAGGACAAAAAAATAAGGCCTATCGGCACATATTAACCTACATAACGAGGTATTGTTACTATAACATAGTTGGTATTTATAGTCAAGCCTTTTTTCAAAAAAGTTTGCATTTACAATAGTTTTATATTATTATATTACTGCAAATCACTGTTATCAGGCAAACAACAGCGTGAGGTATCAAAATGACAACAATTATCATAGGTGCAGGAGCTTCAGGGCTTGCCTGTGCAATAAGATTAAAACAGAATAATCCTGATAGTGATATTACTATAATTGAAAGGCTTGGTCAAGCAGGTAAAAAAATTCTTGCCACAGGTAACGGCAGATGCAATCTGACAAACACTGCCTCCCCTTATTACAATGACGTCAAAGATTTTTTTAACAACTTAGGACTGATAACGCGCATTGATGACGAGGGCAGAGTTTATCCGTATTCAAATCAATCGTCAACAGTTGTTGATTTGCTTACAGAAAAGTGCTTTCAGCTTGGAATAGAAATAATAACAGAATGCATTGTCAAAAATATCGACAATGATCTTTGTGCAGAAACTGATAAAGGCATATATATGGCAGATAATATTGTTATAGCCACCGGGGGCAAAGCACAAAAAGCTTTAGGATCCGACGGAAGCGGATATAATCTGCTTAAATCTTTAGGGCACACTATAACACCTGTGTTCCCCGCTCTTGTACAGATAACCTCCTCAAGCAAATATCCAAGAGCATTAAAAGGTCACAGAGTTCACTGCAATATGTCAATACTTATCGACAATAAATGTGTCGGAAGTGAAACAGGAGAGGTTTTATTTGCTGACTATGGACTTTCAGGCATAGTTACAATGAATTTGTCACGATTTGTCAGCAGAAATTTTGCTGATAAAAAACCTAAGAAATGTCATGCTGTTTTGGATTTAATTCCTGACATGAGCGAACACGAGGTATATGAGTATCTGAAAAAATTCAAAAATCTCAAAGGAATACTCGGAATAAAACTGGCAGATATAATCTATAAGCAGGCTGACGGTGACTGCACCAATCAATCCAGATATGCAAAAAACTGGAAATTAATCATTACGGGTACAAAAGGCTTTGATTTTGCACAAATTTCATCAGGCGGTGCAGACACGAATGAATTTGACGGCTTCAGGTCAAAATTCAACAGCAATGTATACGCATGCGGAGAGGTGTTGGACAGACAATTTGATTGCGGTGGATTTAATCTAAGCTTTGCATGGTACAGCGGAATAAAAACAGCGGATCAAATCAGTGATGCAAATACTAATATATAATAAGGTATATAACTATGATAAGAATTAACGAAATAAAAATTTCACTTGAAGAGGAAGAAAGTATACTGAAACAGAAGGCTTCAAAAATTCTGAAAATCAATGAAAAGTATATAAAAAGCTATACAATATACAAAAAAAGTGTTGATGCCCGAAAAAAAGACGATGTCCATTTTACATATTCCATTGATGTAATTATCAGTCTTGATGAAGAGCAAATTGCCGCAAAATGCAAATCAAATAAGGTACAGATTGTTAAGCCGTATAAATACGAACTCCCTGCAAACAACAGACACAGCAAATTCAAACCTGTAGTAGTCGGCTTTGGTCCGGCAGGCATGTTTGCAGGACTGATACTTGCTCAGGCGGGGCTCAAACCGATAATTCTTGAACGCGGAAAAGATGTTGACACACGAACAAAAGACGTAAATCATTTCTGGCAGACCAGAGAGCTTAACGAAGAGTCGAATGTTCAATTTGGTGAAGGCGGTGCGGGAACTTTCAGTGACGGCAAGCTGACCACCGGAATAAAAAGTCCGTATATAAAAAAAATTCTGCAGGAATTATATGAAGCCGGTGCACCGGAAGAGATATTGTATTCTTCAAAGCCTCATATTGGAACTGACAGACTTGCAATAGTTGTAAAAAATATTAGGAAGCGAATTGAAGAGCTTGGCGGTGAAGTGCGTCTTGAATGTAAGCTGGAAAGACTGATTACCGCTAATGGATTTGTTCATGGTGTTACATATACTCATAACGGAAAGCAATGTGATTTGGAAACCGATAGTGTTATTATGGCTATCGGCCACAGTGCAAGAGATACCGTTGAAATGCTTTATAATATGGGTGTTGAAATTATACAGAAACCATTTTCAGTAGGTGCAAGAATAGAGCATCCTCAAAGTCTGATTGACAAAGCACAGTACGGCAAATTTGCAGGTCACAAAAAGCTAGGAGCTGCCGACTATAAGCTTGCATGCCACGGATTGCACGAAAGAGGTGCATACACATTCTGCATGTGCCCCGGCGGCACTGTAGTTGCTGCTGCCAGTGAAAAAGAATGTGTGATAGTAAATGGCATGAGCTCATTAGCCCGTGATGGTGAAAATGCAAACTCTGCACTACTTGTAGGAATTGAGCCAAAGGATTTTCCAAGCGATCATGCACTTGCAGGAATATATTATCAAAGAGAAATTGAGCATATGGCTTATGAACTGGCAGGCGGTAACTACAAAGCTCCTGCACAGCTTGTAGGTGATTTTCTCAAAGGAATTGAAAGCAAATCACTCGGAAATGTAAACCCTACATGTCCGACAGGTGTAATACTTACAAATCTTGACAGCTGCTTACCCGCCAAGGTATCAGCAACAATGAAATCAGCAATAGTTGAAATGGATAAAAAATTAAATGGATTTAATTTATATGACGCAGTTCTTACTGCACCTGAAACACGTTCTTCAAGCTCAGTAAGAATATTGCGTGATGACCTGCTACAGTGTAATATAAGAGGCGTTTATCCCTGCGGTGAAGGAGCAGGCTATGCAGGCGGTATTATCTCCGCAGCGGTTGACGGCGTCAAATGTGCCCATGCTGTATTGAATGACGAACATTAAAATCAAGAGTGGTATAAATTATGAGAATGAAAAGAAAGAAAAATCTTGATGAAAGAATAAATGCATCAAGTGATTATTTAACTATAATGAAAAATGACTCTCTTAACTTCAATGACGCTGCTAAAGAGAATCATCTTATTGACTTAAAAAATTTATTTGGAAACGATAAGCCTGTTTATCTTGAAATAGGCAGCGGTAAAGGTCAGTTCGGCTGTACATTTGCAAAGCTGAATCCTGATAAAAACATACTCTGCGTTGAGAGAAACAGAAATGTTTTAATTCTTGCAATTGACAGTGCCAGAGAAATGGGACTTGATAACATAAAATTTCTTTGCGGAACAGCAGAATATCTGCTGTCATACATAGAAGAAAAATCTATAGAAGAAATTTATCTTAATTTTTCATGTCCTTTCCCCAAAAACAAACACGTTGCACACAGACTGACAAATCCGCATTTTCTTGAAATTTATAAAAGAATTTTAAAACCTTATGGAGCTATCTGTCAGAAAACAGACAATATGCATTTCTTCGAGTATTCTCTTGAGGCATTTTCGTCCTGCAGCTTTAAGCTGTCAAATATATCACTAGACTTACACAACAGTGATTTTGATGGAAATATCGTTACAGAATATGAAAACAAATTTGCATCCCAGGGTTATCCTATCTACAGGCTTGAGGCAAGAATGTAAAATAGTAAACACCGCTGATTTTCAATCTGAGCATCATAACTCAGTGTTACTGAAAATCAAGCGGTGTTTTGTTTGTTAGGTAACGAGCAGAACAAAATAGGTTTAGCTTTGCATAAATTTATTTATCAAAATTCTGCTTTACATAGTATTCAATAAGGTCAACTGTTTTATCTATTCCAAGCTTTGATACATCAATTGAAAGATTATATGAAGAGGCATCTCCCCATTTGTCATCACAATAAAAGTTATGAAATCTTGCACGTTTCTTATCAATCGACTTTAATTCTTTAGCAGCATTTTTTTCGTTAAAGCCGTATTCTTCAATAACACGTTTAACTCTGTATTCATCACTGCCATGCAAAAATACGGAACACATATTAGGCATTTCACGCAAAATATAATCAGCACACCTACCTACAATAATACAACTTTGCTCCTTGGCAATTTTTTTGATAGTATCAAACTGATACTGAAAAATCTTATCCTCTAAAGTCATATTCTCGCCATTAAGTGCAGAAAAGCCATCAATAGAAACATTGAATAAAAAGCTTCTGTTAGGTCTTTCATCATAAAAAGCAAACAGGTTTTCATCAAAACCGCTGTCTTTAGCCGCCCTTTTAATAATCTCTTTATCATAATATGCTATATCAAGTCTCTGAGCCAGCTTAGTGCCGATTTCATGTGCACCGCATCCAAACTGTCTTCCAAGAGTAACAACAAAATTTTTCATGATTGCGAAGGTGCGGTAACGAAGTTTTATGTATGAAGGCGGTACAGTTGAAAAACTGTGCCGTCTTTGTGCATTTAAGCCGATTGTTTATGCCAACGGTCTTTTCTGCCGTCGGTTGCAATCAGTTCATCATCCGTTGCAATATTGATAATGCCAACTGCTTTGTAGTAAATTTCAATCTTTTGTGTTCTATGTCCACTGCTCTTATCAGGAGCGTGGACTATTATTTTGTCAATCAGTTCATTAACCATTTCTGCTGTTAAGATTTCAGGATCAGTGTACTTTTTGACATTTTTTAGAAATTGATTAAGGTCATAGCGTTCCTGTTCACCCTCATCAATCAGCTTTTGAAGCCTTACAATCTCATCTTTGATTTGTTTCTGCTCCTGCTCATAATCAGCCGATAACACATCAAATCTTTCATTGGATATTCTGCCTGAAACCATATCCTCATACAGTCTTTTGAAAAGTGTATCAAGATTATCATTTCTTGCTTGCAGATTTACAATATCTTTCTTTGCTTTTCTGACTTGCTCATAATGTTCCTCATTAGCCTTTTCAATTTCCATTTTAACAAAGGTATGTTCAAACTGCTGAATGTAGGTTAATACATTCTTTATGTGCTGAAAGACTAATTTGTAAAGCGTAACATTACGGATATAGTGTGCAGAGCAAGTACCCGTGTTGCTCCTGTAATTTGCACAGGTAAAAAAATCTTTGCTTTCATCAAACGAATTTGTTGTGCAGTAGTATAACTTTTCACCACAATCAGCACAAAACACCTTGCCCGAAAACAAACTTAATTTTCCTGTTGCAGTAGGCTTGCGTTTATGCTTTCTGATTTCCTGAACAGTATCGAAGGTTTGCTTGTCAATGATTGCAGGATGTGTATTTTCAAACAAAAGCCTTTCCTCTCTTGGTTGATAAACACGCTTTTTACTGCGATAGTTCTTTGATATAGTTTTGAAGTTTTCAGTATGACCGATATATTCAATTTTATCAAGAATTTGAGCAATACTTTTATGAGCCCATTTGTACGGATTGACAGGCAAAGGTTCATTTGACTTTTTGGCATTATATGCAGAGGGCTTTAATATTTTTTCTTTTTCTAATCTTTTGCTTATCTGCATAGGTCCAAGACCATTAACACAAAGCTGAAAGATATATTTGACTGTTTCTGCTGCCTCATCATCAACTAACCATTTCTTGTTGTCCTCTTTATCTTTAATATATCCGAAAGGCACATTTACAGTTAATGGCTCACCTCGTTCGCCTTTCATTTTCATTGTTGCTTTGATCTTCTTTGCAGTATCACGAGCATACAATTCATTGCAGAAATTGCGAATAGGTGTCATATCAAATTCAGTTTGCACTGATGAATCAACATTATCATTGATTGCGATAAAGCGAACATCATTATCAGGGAATACAACATCGGTATACATTCCTACTTGTAAATAGTTTCTGCCAAGTCTTGACATATCCTTTACGATAACAATTCCGACTTCACCATTTTCAATGAGCTGTTCCATTTCTCTGAATGATGGTCTGTCAAAGTTCGTACCACTCCAACCATCATCAACAAAGTATCTGATATTCTTGAAATGATTTTTTAAAGCATACTCCTTGAGCATTGCTTTCTGATTGACTATACTGTTGCTCTCTCCTTCTCGTCCGTCATCCTGTGACAGCCGGCAGTAGAGAGCTGTTATTTTATTTTCTTGCTGTAATTGTCTATTCAATATTT
>JAMPEQ010000032.1 GCA_023665085.1 Bacteroides sp. | reverse complement strand
TTGTAAAATTCTTTCCTGTATAGCTTGTTTTTGAACTGCCCGATACAGTTTTTGTTGCTATTACACTGCTGAAATTCTTTTTCTTGCTGTACTGCACCTGATAGCCCGAGCAGTTGCCCACCTTTTTCCACTTTGCTGTAATTTGATGTTTTTTATTTGTGGACGGCGATTTTATACTCGGCTTGGACGGCTTTGTCGGCGTTGTAAGCGTTGTCCAGGAGCTATAATACTTTTTGCCGTTCACGGTATTATATGCACGGACTCTGAATTTATATGATGTTCCTGCTTTGAGATTTTTAACCGTATAACTTGTTGATGCTGTATTTGCCACATTCTTATAACTGTTACCGCTTTTTCGCTGAAGCTGATATCCGTTTACACCTGCAACTTTGTTCCAAGAGAGTTTAAGGCTTGTTGTGTTGCAGGATGACACTTTAAGGGTTGATGACTTTGAAACTGTCGGCGTTACAATAAGATTATAATCAACAGTCACACCATAAATATAAATACATAAATAATAATCACCAGGATATAATGAGACATTCCCATCATACCAGAAATTACCTCTTCCTGATTTACTTGTTGTTACATTAAAATATTTGTCTACATTTTTTCCAATATTGTAATCATCTAAATCTTTTTCTTTAATAACAAAAATATCTTGAGTATAATCATAGTATTCGCCAACAGAATCATAATCAATATTTAATGTACCATATGAGGACATTGAAAATTTATAAAAGACTGTAGAATTACAAAGCTGACCGGCTTGTTCTGTTTCATAAAGTAAATCATAAATACGATTATCAGCATAAGCAGATAAATCAATTCCTGCGGTTACACTAAGCAGCATAACAATTGATAACAACAAACTTAAAAATTTTTTCATAATACTCTCTCCCTATTAAGTTAACAATAGTCATATATGCGACTACGTTTTATATTATAGTCGTTTTTATGACTATTGTCAATATTATGACTGTATTTTACTATAATATTGGTGATTTAATTGATTGTCTACACTCCGTTTTGGGAAACATTAAAAAATAGTGGTGAAAGCACATATACACTAATACAAAAACATAATATCAGCAGTTCAACTATAGACAGATTGAGAAAAAATAAAGGAATATCTACTCAGACGATAGATGATTTATGTAAAATTTTGAAATGCAATGTTGAAGATATAATTACCTATATAGAAGAGTAAAAAGAACTTGTTCACAAAAAATGAACAAGTTCTTTTTGTTATTTTTATATAATATTTTCTTATCTTATAACGGTGACACGGGATGTATTGTATGATCTTCAAATGGATTGAAATGTGACAGGCCAATATCACAAAGAGCTGTCCCTTTTTGCACACAGTAGTTTCCGTATCGTTCTTTAAGCCTGTCAACTGCTCTTTCAAGATTTTCAAGCTTCTCTCTTTTCTGAACTTCTCCTGACAAATCGTACTGCTCAACTGCATCAAAATCAAAATCCGTCACACTTAATCCGAGACTTCGTATAGGGGCTTTCCAGTCATAATTTGCTTTAAACAATGCCACTGCTTCTTTAATAAGCTCATTGCTTACATTTGTAGGGGCTTTAAGCTTACACTGCCTTGTAAAGCTTACAAGAGTGTTATCACGAACAGATATTGTCAGTGTCGTACCTTTATAGCCTCCTTGCCTTAATCGTCTTGAAACACTTTCTGCAAGCACTGTAAATACTACCTTTACATCATTATCATTTACAAGATCTCTGGGCGTAGTGGTTGAATTACCGACACTTTTAATTTCTCTCGCCAGATCCATATGACGAATAGGAGAATTATCCTCTCCTCTCGCATAGGAACGAAGCATTAAACCATTTTTACCTAAAATATTTTTCATAAAGCTTTCATCAGCATTGGCAACATCGCCGATAGTATAAATTCCATAGCTGTTCAGCTTTCTGGTAGTTGCTCTGCCTATCATCAGCAAATCGCTGCAGGGCAGACTCCAGACAATATTCTTATAATTATCCTTAGTGATAACTGTTATAGCGTCAGGCTTTTTATAATCAGAACCAAGCTTGGCGAAAATCTTATTATAACTTACTCCAATGCTGACAGTTATGCCTATTTCATTCTTCACTCTATAACGTATTTCCTCGGCAATCTCCTCACCGGATTTATACCAATCACCTGAAACATCCAGCCAACATTCATCAAGACCAAAAGGCTCGATTAATGGTGTATAATCCTCTAAAATCTTATGAACTCTTTTAGAAAACTCCATATACAGCGGAAAATTTGGAGGGATAACAATCAAATCAGGACATTTCTGACGTGCTTTCCATAACGGCTCACCAACAACCAAATTATATTTTGATGCTATTTCGTTTTTTGTAAGAATGATTCCGTGCCTTGATTTCTCGCTTCCTCCTACAGCTACAGGCTTATCTCTAAGCTCAGGATGAAGATAACATTCAACACTGGCATAAAATTTATTGCAATCTACATGCAGTATTTCTCTTTTCATATAGCTTTCGACCTTTTCAAACATTTGTTCTTTTGTCATATTATAGAACATTTGTTCTCGATTGTCAACAAGCAAAGTTTTCCTATAAATTATCAACTTGACTAAATCAAAAAGTTAGACTATACTAATTATTGAAGTAATTAACAGGGAGAAATTATGGCTATTTACGATATTGCAGGATTAAAGATAAAGATAAATAATCCTAAAGGCAGAACAAAAAAGCAGGCAATCCCATATCTTGCCGAAAATCAGGACGAAAACCAGCATATTGATATTACAATTGATGTCACCGAGCAGAAAGTTCTTAATGCAATGAAAGAGCATCCTGAGCTGGTACAAGATGACTGGTATTACATGCTTACCGGATCTGATTTTTATTCAGCACTTATAGGGTTTAACGGCATACTGCTTCATTCATCATGCATAGTTGTTGACGGCAAGGCTTATGCCTTTTCAGCAGACAGCGGAACCGGGAAATCAACACACACTGAGCTTTGGCTGAAGTACTTTGGAGAAAGAGCATATATGCTTAATGATGATAAGCCTGCCATAAGACTTATCGACGGAAAAGTATATGCCTGCGGAACTCCATGGAGCGGTAAGTATGACTATTCTTCTCCAAAAGTAGTTGAGCTTGCAGGAATCTGCTTTCTTGAAAGAAGTGAAAACAACTGGATAAAAAAAGCCGATACTGGAAAAGCAGTCTTTAATATATTTTCACAAACAATCAGAAATTTTAATCAGACAGGAATGGATAGGCTGTTTGATGTACTTGAACAGATATTTGAAAAAGTTCCCCTTTACGAATTCGGCTGCAATATAAGTGAAGATGCACTTATGACATCATATAATGCAATGGCAAAAGGTATTATGGAATAAAATTTCGTTTTAGTAAATAACAAATAAATTATTGTTTATCTGCATAAGCCTCGCTTATTGTATTATTGTTATTTATAT
>JAMPEQ010000031.1 GCA_023665085.1 Bacteroides sp. | reverse complement strand
AGCAGTTGTGTCAGACTATTATCAATAGATGCAAGCAGCTTTTCCTGCCTGTTTCTGCTTGCTGTCGTACCGTTTAATAATTGAGATAATATATCAGCTTTATCATTAACTCCGCTTTCAGAATTTATTTTTTCATCAGCCATAATTTCACCACTCATATAGCAACAGGGACACGATTATGAAATAACCATATCCCTGTCAAACATTATTTTTTGTTCAGCCGTTTCTGACGTTCCTGCAACTCACGTGTAAAGGCTTCAACATATTTCTTTCTTATGAAAATAGGTTGTTCCATTAACCATTCAGCAGATACAGCCCCTTCTGATGCTCTTGAGACAAACAGAGTTTCATCAATAACATTTTCATACAGTCTTTGCCTTAGTTCTTGAAACGTCTTCAGTTTCCCCTGTATTTCTATCATCTCTCCATGAGTGTAAATTTCCCACGGTCGGACGAAAAAATCTGTCATCAGGAAGTGCAATAAAAGTTGCTTCCATACTGCGGCAATTTGGACATTGGGTAATACCGCCGGCACGCAGACCGTAATTTACAAGTTCAGTTACTCTATCTTTAAGCATTATATAATCAGCAGGACTCAGCTCGTTCTGAATAGTAAGCTTGATTTCAACAGGTGTAAGACCTGTCTTGCCTTGAATAGAAGTAATCATATAGCAGATTTTAGCAAGTTCACGATTAGTTTTTCCTTCACTGTTCTGGAAAGCCTTATCCTTATAAGCATTCATCACCTGACGTATAGTAGGCAGTTTCAGCTTAATATCCCCATCGAAGTCAATGAAATCATCCTTTAGGATTGTAATATCATTTATAAATCCATCTGGCAAAGGTACACAATTAATTGTATTCAGATTGACCTGATACTCTCCGAAAGAACGCTTACCGCATTCACCACAGAAAATGGCATTCGTGGTATAATCAGGGCCGTAATTCAGGATACGCAGACATCGGCATATCCACTGATAGTCAATTTCAAGAAGTGCATAGCAGTCAATATCCTCCTCAATAGCAGCCGGAAGAATCGCTTCAAGCATTACACGATCAAAGTCTTCGCTACCGACATAATCAAGTTCAGAAGCTGTAGGGATGTTTTTTAGTGTAAGTACATTTGGAATGGATTCATATAATCCCTTTCCAAGAAGTTCAATTTTCTCAGAAATCATAATTCAACTCTCCTTAAAGGTTTTAAGTGATATATTGCTACAGATTATTCAAAATCCTCATCATAATAATCTTCTTCATCATAAAGATTCGTCCATACAACCTCATCATAAACGAGGTCGGCATCACCGTTATAAAATTCACGATAGTCACTTCTTACTACATATACGCCAGTTTCATCATCAATATACTGTTCAGCAGATTTGATTGCTTCATCCAAATCTTCATATATAGTTCCTTGCGGATTATCGTTGATGTATACCTCATATTCAGTAAAAATATCTTCACCGTGGGCTACGCGATCAAGGTATTGAACATATTCTGAATCAGTAAGAGTTACAGTCAGAGTACCTCCAAGTGACATATCCCAGCATTCAAATGAAAAAGTTCCATCAAATGTTGAACGTGTCCAACCGCCAACTATTAACGCTTTCTTGTCATAATCAAGACATGAAATTATATCCTCAACACCAAATTCCTCAATATCGTCGTTAAGAGCCTCAACATCATCAGTTTCAAGGACAAAATCTATATTACAAGCAAGTGATTCATTTACAGTGCCGCCGTCATAATAGGTACCGATGCGTTCAATGTCAATAGTACCTGTTGCAGAACCTTGAAGTGTAGTCCCCTCTAATATTGAATCTATAACTGCATCAAAATTGATACTATCAAACTCAATAGTTATTCCTGAACCAGCACCAGCCATAACAGCTTGATTGCGTTTTTTGTTACTACTTGAATATATAACCTTTTTGCCCTGTGCATTTTTGCTTGACTTGATAATCTTCATTATATATCACCTCTTTATTAACAATTATCTAAAATCAGACGGTTTCATGTAAATAGCTCTTGAAATAATAAACGGAACTTGAATCTTTACAACATCACCGCCAGTTTGATTCATTGCACCATTATCAAGAGCACCAATCCATGTACCTGGACACTTGATAACATCACGTACATTACCTTGACCGTCATACTTGATAAAGTAAACCTGTTTCATATATTCAGACGGCAAACCCATTTTCTCAGTATCAGGGTCATACACCTGTTTGCGCCATGCACGAAGTGCATCAAGAACATTAGGTTCACAGTAGCAGTTCAACTTCCAGTCAACATTTGAGAATGTTACCTTACTTGGAAATTTGATAATACCGTTACCATAATGAATAACAATAGAGTCTTGTTCTTCCTGTACAGATCCTACCTCATCAGTAGAGAGTGTGAGCAAATCTGAAAATTCTGTTGGTGCTGATCCATCCATATTATAAACTCTGACTTCAAAGTTATTTGTTGTTAATGGTACAAAATTATCAATTCCCAACATATGGTTTGTTCCCATATATAAAGGTGAAAACATATTATCATTCCTTTCTATATAAAAGTGGAGTTTTATCACGAACTTATTAGGGGTTCTATAAATATATAAGGTTTTCTTGAAAGACAATAAAATCAGGTGCTAATTTATATCTAATAAATTAGCACCTGATAGACATGTATTTAATTATAGACTAAAGAAAAATATCACTGTATATTGATAAATTCTATGTTTTATACTGACCTAGATCAACTCCAGGTGGAAGTGCAATGAGATCAACAATGATATCATTAATTACGCCGTTGATGACAAGGTAAATCTTACCAATAACAGTATTGGCATTAACTTGGTCAAGACCATTAATATCAGCAGCCATTCTTACATAGTAATCATCAATAGCACCGACATTCTTCATAGTGTCGAGTGTAGGTGTGACACCTGCATAGAACTTGTTGTATGCCTGCTCATTGTTGTATTGGAATGTGATTGAAATACCACATTTGTAGGCAATATCTTCAACTGCATTCACAAGATAACGAGTTGAAAGGTTTGCAAGTGCCTGATATGTAGCTGGAGGTACTTCAAACAAAGTTGAATTTCCCCAAAGGTTTACACCTAACTCAGGTATTTCTGTAAGCACATTTACACCAACCCCCTCAAGCTTCTGCCATACATCAAGCAGCTTCTTAGGAACTTTGTAGTCAAACTTTCCGAGTGTTAAATTATGCTTTCTGTTAGTAGGCAATGCCCATTCGTACTGTAAAGGCTGGTTGAGAATCTGTGCTCTCTGAATAAGTAATGCAAGAAATGAAGGTGACGCTGTGTTTTGCTTTCCTGTACCTGTATACTTATATTGTCCCCAAGGAGCAAAGAGTGCAGAATGCGTACTATAAAGAATAGCATTCACATCTGTACCACCAGCAGTAATATCTATTCTTGAAAGCTGTTGAGCATAACCAGCATTTGATGCCGAATCATTGTATACACCCTTTCTTGAACAAGACTTAGGAATATCAATCATACCAGTCGCACATCTGCTATAGTATGCAGTTTCCATGATTATCTTATGCAACGGAGATACCTTGGTAATTTCTTTAGGATCACTATCATTTAAACTACATATATCCTGATCGTCCCAGCCAGGACTGATGATTCGCTGCGGATTGTAGTTTAGCTTATCTTTAAGAAGCTGGTATACATAAAATGCAGAAGTGTAGCACCATTCCTTGTAATATTGGGTTTTCATAAATGTTTCATCAGATGCATTTATCAGTTTCAATTCTGTCAGATAGTTACAATCCTTTTCGTCATAACCTGCTCCAATTGATATACCACCATCCGTAACATTCTTAGAAGTATATCTTTTCAATGCACATCCGTATATAAGATCGCTTATTGTCGTATCTTCATCAACTTCAGCTTCAGAAAAATCCATCACGTCAGAACCGCTGTCAAGAATAACCCATTTGCTGATTTTATCATCTAATTCACCCATGTGATTATCATCGCTGCCGTTTGCTTTAATTACAGGATATTTCCATGTATATGTAGAACCACTCTTTGTAAGTGTAGGGTCGCTTATGCCGGATTCTGATACAAATGTCAAAAACTTTGATTCAACCTCATTAATATGAGAAACTGAATCAGTAGAGTTTTCTTCATCAAACACAAAGATGAGATTTTCAACCGCCGACTGAATACCAGAAGAATCTACAACATATACCGTAATACTCCAATATTTACGATTCTGTACAGGAGTAAGCACAATTTTGAGATTGTTCCCGAAAGAGCCCGGATATTTTGCTTTAACGCCGAAAGTTTTACCATCAACTGTAAAACTGGCTTCTGCTTTATTACCGGGACACACACGACACACAAGTACATCATAGCCCGCTGTAAGTAATGTCATTGTCATTTGGTATGAATAATCTTTGGCAAGACGATAGTTTGACGTTGGCCCGCGAAATGTGGATACGAATGATTCAAGCCCCTGCTGAGTTGCTGGAAAATGTTCCCACTGTGTTTGTTCAAGCATCTCATCAAGATCAGATTCGCCAGAATCCGTATAAGCAGATCCCCACGATGCCGTAATAGGCAAAGCTACCGTAGCAAAGGAATTTCTCCCAATATTATAGGTATAATTCTGACTGATTTCATTAACTACTATTTGTGCCATCAGTTATTACCTCCTTTTTAGCTCTTCCAAGCTTTTTGATAGAAACCGTCTGAATTTCTGCTGACTGCTCAACAAATTCTGGTATTTCAACAGGTTTCTGAGTAAACTCTTTAAGTCTTATAAACTTTGGATCATTGACATAGCCTGGAACTTCGCATTCTTCACCAGGCTTGAACGTTACACCATAAAATGTTTTTGTGGCATTGGATAGATTTTTGTAAATCAAAAAATTCACCTCACAAACTCTATACTATTATATAAGGTTTATTTGTTTTGGTTTGGAAGTATAGCTTCTATTTCATATGAACTCCGCTTCAGATGAGCTGGTGTATAGCTGACCAATACACAACCTTCACACTTAATAGGTATTATTGACTGATACAGTTTACCACTCTCTATGTATTCAAGATTCCCTGATGTACGCTGTATATCCGATTCAGACTGAATACTTATTCCGAAACGCACTTTTCTGTTGCACTCATATGGAAGCTTGATTGTAAGAAAATACATATTTATATACTTAAACAGCAGCTCTCGTATCAACTCATCCATATCAGCAGTATTTGTGGTCAATACCGTCAGTGAATAGGACAGTTTTATAGGTATTACTTTTTCATAATACAGATTATTTGTAACAGGGTCAAGAACTGATTGTACACCTTTATGCATCCGTGTAAAGTTTGTTCGTTCTCTGTCAATCGGAGTATCTTCATTTCTTGTTACAGCTACAATCGGAAATTTTATTTCATCATTCTGTATCTGCGCTGCAAGACCAATAACCTGCTCTGGTGATACTACCTTTACAACAGGATTTGCAATATTGTCTGGATTAAAACTTTTCTGCAAATCTTCACATATTGCATTATCATAT
>JAMPEQ010000030.1 GCA_023665085.1 Bacteroides sp. | reverse complement strand
TTTGTGCCGAAAATACTTGGAGGGCAGCCTCCTGGGAAAATAGGTAATGCCGACATTTGCCTAATTAATTTGAGGCAGACATTCCTCTTTAGCTCAGTCGGTAGAGCACTCGGCTGTTAACCGAGTTGTCGTTGGTTCGAGTCCAACAAGGGGAGCCATGAGAGAGATACAGCAATGTATCTCTCTTTCAATACCGAGGTGTAACTCAGTTTGGCTAGAGTGCCTGCTTTGGGAGCAGGATGCCGCAGGTTCAAGTCCTGTCACCTCGACCATTAACTCACAATCCTCATACTATAGCGGATTGTGAGTTTTTTGATAGAAATTTATTCAATCAAAATTTAACATCGAGGTGTGGCTCAGTTTGGTAGAGCGCTGCGTTCGGGACGCAGAGGCCGCAGGTTCAAGTCCTGTCACCTCGACCATTTTTATTTTATCGGGGTGTGGCGCAGGTGGTAGCGCACCAGACTGGGGGTCTGGGGGCCGCAAGTTCAAGTCTTGTCACTCCGACCAAAAAGAGCAGGAATACGTTCCTGCTCTTTTTACATAAATCATACAAAAAAACGCATGAAATAGTGCTTTTTCTCATTTACTATCTTAATCATTGCTTTTTCATATATGATTATTGAAAGGTTAATTGCTCCCCTTATTGCTCCCCATTAAATAGCTATTCTTAGTAAACATAATTTGTCGTCCTAAAAGAGATTCTACATTTATTTAGGATATATTTTTCATATATTCTTCTACTTTTTTTACTGCATCATTTTCGTACTCCTCAAAAACATCACAATATGTATTCAGTGTAGTTTGAATATCTGCGTGTCCTAGTATTTTTTGCAAAACCTTTGCAGGCATTCCGCTTTCAATACACCTTGTAGCAAATGTATGTCGTAGCATATGCACATTATAAGGTCTTTCAGCGACTTTCTTTTTGAAATAATATTTACCAAAGTTTTTATTCCAGTCAAGCGGCGACTCTTTTCCTAGGAGTTTAAAGCTGCCGTCTGCTTTCTTTTCATAATATGTATATTTTCGATATGCTATTTTGGATTTTTTCTTTTCAGATAATAACATCATCTCTTCATGCATCGGTATAATCTCATATCGTTCAATAATGCGCTGGAATGATGTGTTGATTTGATTTGTAGTTAACACTTTATCATTGTCGAAGTCAAAAAACAATAAATTATACTTGTTGTTCTGCCACTGTTTATTAATATACTCATTTATAATACGGCAGCAGGCATCTGTCATTATAAGTGTTCTGAATCCGTTTTCGGTTTTCGGAGTTTCACCTATAATCGCATTACCTTTAATGTCTTTTGTTATAGTTCTTCTGACTGAAATTCTTTTGAACATAAAGTTAATATCAGATGTTTTATCAAGAGCGTTTACTTCACCTGTTCTCATACCTGTATTGAGCATAAGCTCAAATATATATCGGTATTTATGATTACTTTCACGGGTATGCAATATTTCAAGAAATTTTTTTTGTTCCTCAAGAGTGAGAGCGGTTACTTTTTTAGTTGCTACTTGTGACTTAGGTGTTTTGATTTGGTCCAAAGGATTTTTATATATGATTTCCTTGCTTTGTGCATATTTCAATGCGGAATTAATACAACGATATATCTTTTTTATATATGACTGTGAATAATGCGTTATGGAATTAAAAAAAATCAATAATGATGTTTCATCAATTATCTGTATTGGCATTTTTGCAATTTTGTGTTTCTGAATTACTTTTAGAATAGCTTGTCTTGCCAGATAACTACTGTCTTTAATTATATTGAGTGATTTATCTCTTTCAATTTGAAAAAGAATAATATCTTCTAATCTGCTGTTATCCTTGTCAACATAAGTGCCTTTTCGTACTTGCTCTCTTAATTCGTCAAATTTCTTTTTAGCTTCTTTGTGGTCCTTGTCACTTACTTTCTTTCTTATAGGCTTATCGTTTAAATCGAAGCCTACTGTAACTACACCATACCAACGTTTTTTACTGCTGTCAAAATAAAATGAACCTTCACCATTGGTACGGCCTTTTGTCTTTTTCTTCTTTTCTTTTGCCATTGTATCACCTCGTTTAACTTATTCTAACCTGTTGACGTTCACCAGCAAGTAAAAAAGGGCGCAAAAATACCCTGCTTGCAATTTCAAGCAGAGTGTGATATAATTCTATTACCACATAGGAGTGTTTCACACTCTGCTATTATTTATGACCTCTATCCTGTTGGCGCAGGGTAGGGGTTATTTTTATTTACCGTTATAGAAAATCAGTTTCATATGTACCAATATGTCCATTTTGTTTTTTTTGTTTGTAAGTCCTAAAGTCTTTATACCATTCTGGAATATTTAGCAAATAAAGATTTTCATGCGAAAAGCATTTACTGCACCTATTATAATTATCTCTGCCGTTATATTTGAAAGACAATGAAGGCAGGTTTGCACCCGAACAATTTTTAACTAAATGCAATTTTCCGCCGTTATGTGCTTGATATACAGTGTATCGTCCGAATTTATCATCTGGATATTCAGTATCCGAAATTAAAAGATCTGTATTGATTTTTATTCCATTTGGCGTTCTTAGCAATTCTTCTAATGATTGACCGATTGACACGAATGGCTCAGTTGAAACAGTATTGTCTTCTTTTATATAGTCAGCTGTTGTTTGTGAAGTTTCTACATCTATATTAATTCTACATCCTTGAGCAAACAACTTTTTTCTATACTCATTTTGTTCTTTTATTTTTTCAGCATCTCGGATTCCTATTTGATATGCTTTTTCTATTAACTGAGGGGTGATTTCTCTAGTGCCACTTTTCAATCCTCTTTCAAATCCATTGTTGAAATCAATACTGTTTTTTAAAACTTCATTTGTTTTATCAACAATTTGCTTGTTATTGTTATTTAATCTGTTTAATTGATTTAAAATATGTTCTATTTTATTTTTTTCTTTGTTGTAAAGGAAAAATATTAAAAGTAAGGTTATGAATAATATAATTAAAATGAAAACTAATAGTGTACTACTCAAAATATTATCACTGTCCTCGTTAGATTGTTTACTGTTAATGTCGATAGAATTATTTGTATCTGAAGTCTTTTCTGTACTTTCTCCGAACATTTTCTTGTAGTTTTCTTCTGCACTTTTCTTATAATTTGCTGTTGTATCAATGTTGTCTGATTTTTTTGTAGTTGTATAATCATAGTCGTAATCATAATTGTAACTACTATCTGATGAATTTGAACCGCTATGGTAATGATATTCACCAGTATCATGATTCCAATGTCCACCATTGGAATCTAATCTGCCGGGGTGAGCAAAAGTTGTTATAGATACTAATAGCAAAGATATTAGAGATATAAAAAATATTAATGATTTTTTATTTTTCATTTGCTATTCCTCTATCTCTCTTATTAATAATTTAGGTATGCCTAAAATATGCATTTTTTCTATATCAGAGCCTTTTATAACTACAGGCTCATATTGTGGATTAATAGGTACAAGGTGAACAGTATCTTTTTTATATTCTATTTTCTTAATTGTACCTAATTCATCATCATATATTGCAACTGCAATCTGACCGCTATAGTCAACTGCATTTTGTTT
Organism: Bacteroides sp.; assembly: GCA_023665085.1. Taxonomy (GTDB): domain Bacteria; phylum Bacillota; class Clostridia; order Oscillospirales; family Acutalibacteraceae; genus Eubacterium_R. The sequence continues at coordinate 2,950 of JAMPEQ010000030.1, read as the reverse complement.
TTGTATAAGAACTTTGTCGCCGTCTCTATATTCCGGGTACATAGAATTGCCTTTGATTCTTAAAACAAAGAAATCATCCTTACTTCTGCTTTTTAAATAAGATGAAGGAATAAGTATCTTATCACCAGTCCAATCTTCAATCGCAACTCTATCAAATCCGGCAGCAACATCACCAATTACAGCAAACTCAACATTGTCTGTTGAGATTGTAGGACTGTTAAGTTTTGTATTAGAGTTTCTTAAATCAGTTCTTCCAATAAGATAATCGACTGACACTTGAAAATAATTAGCGAGCTTGACAAGCATTTCTGAATTTGGCTCTCGTTCTCCTTTTTCATAATTAACATATGTTGTGTAAGGAATTCTTAGTTCTTTTGATGCTTGTGACATAGATATGTTTTTTTCTGATCTTAATAATTTAATTCTGTTCATTATTTCAACCACCATTTATTATTTATATTAACTATTACACAAAATGAGTAAAAAGTCAATACTGCCAAAGTAGAATTACACAAAATGAGCAAAAGTGCACAAAATGATATTACTCGTTTTGTGTATTTTTCACTATTGACAATTACGCAAAATGGGTATATTATATACTCAAAACGAGTAGATGGGAGGTGCATATATGTATCCTAATATTGATGCAGAACGAGCAAGAAAAGGATTAACTGTAGGTGATCTTGTTGGAATTCTTGGTGTATGTAGAAAAACATATTATAACTGGATATCAAATGGAAAGATTCCCAAAAGCAAAATAAATCAAATGGCGGATTTATTTGGAGTATCAGCAGATTATTTGCTTGGTTTATCCGGAAAGTAATATTTGTGTAATAAAACTATCAGTCTATAATCGAGCAGCAGGGCATAAAAAATAGAGCAGCTACATTCTGGAAAATACAGCTACTCCTCTCGATTTTGTTTACTCTGAATGTTATGTGCACCTAGCATTCTATCACTTAAGCAGATTCGGAACCGCTGATTATATTACAGCCCTTTAGCTGATAGATAGGTAATACTGCTCAATCTTTTTAATGTGGGATGAGCACCGCAGGATTATCTAACAGAGAACAGGGCAATAGAACATTGCTTCTAACATAAAGCAACACTCCTTTCTGCCCTTATAGGCAAATTAAGTATAACAGAAATGAGATTTAAGTGCAAATTTAAGCTCTGCTGTTCATTTATAGACTGATTTCAAAAAGGCAGGTGATAAAAATGGCAGGAGATAAGAAAAGAACCCAATTATTAAACGCAAAGGTTAGCTGCTTTGCACATAGAGAAGATAACACATGCAGTGCAACAACTAATAAGAACTGCAAGAAGTGTAAATTCTATAAAACTAAATCAGAATTTGCTTCAGAGCAGAAGAGGACTGAAAAGCGTATATCTGATATCTTCAAAGTTCCGTATAAAGAATTTATATCAATTAAAGGCTTGGTAAAGTGAATTAAATATAAAACTCCAATCCTTAATGTAACAGCAAGAGAATAGCTCTCCGTACAAACAGATTTCGGCTGACAAATGCTTATTGTATGCCAAAGTGAAGAAAATTTTATCATCGGGTTGCGCCGTTTTGCTGTTGCATTAAGGGTTGGGGAGTGTGGATTATAAAGGATGTGAAAATATGTTTATTATCGGTTCAAAAGAAAGCTTATATTTCAAAGGTTTTGATAATAATGGTATCGCTGAGTTTACACTCAACAGAAACAACGCAAAAAAATATGATGCTTACCAAGGGCAAATTGATATTGATTTTGAGGAAATCAAAGAACAATGTCACTTATCTGATTGCCGAATTATGCTTTACAAAACTGAAATTGTGATTGTATTGGACAAGGAGGGGTGAACTAATGATATTCAGCAATACTGATGAAGAACTTGAAAAGTTAAAACAATTAAAAAATGTAATTGATGAAGTCAACTCTCTTGAAATTGATAAATTATTTGTCAGCAAAGAAAAGCTGGCAAAAGCATTAGGATGCAGTGAAAGAGCAGCAGGCGAATTCATGAATAGCCCAGGTTTTCCTTTGTTAAAAATTGGTGGTAAACCTATGGTTAATATTTTTGCTCTCAATGAATACACGCAGCAGCGTATAGTATTGTCAGAAAGATAAGGTGGAAAAATGAAAGCAATATTAATGGTACTGGCGGTATTTCTTATGTTTCTGTCAGTCGGAGGAATTGTATGCGATTACACAGAGCGAAGAGATTTTAAGCATGAAATAAAAGAGCACCGCCATAAAGACGATGCGGACAAGCAGCAGGCAACGGATGAAATGTCAGATGTGTATAAAGAACTGATAATAGAAGAAATATACAAATAAAAAAGGCAGCTGCCGAAACAACTGCCAGGAGTATCTTTGCGACACTCAAACCGCAATTTGATTGTAACGCAAAGATTTACTTTTGTCAAGAAAGGAAATCAAAATGGAAAATAATATTGAAGAAAAATATGATATTACCTGTGTGTACATATATAAAGACAAGGTTGCAATCGTTGATAAAAGTGTCGGCAAGTTTCCTGAACTGCCTTGGAAAAAAGCGACTTCTTCAAAAAAGGCAGTCAGAAAAATCATTGATTATCTTAATTTCCAGATTACAAAGGTAAGGCAGGAAGAGGTCAATGAGATTATCGGTTATTTTAATGAACGGCTTGGTAAAAGACTGAATCCTACAAATAAAAAATATATTACTTTGATTCAGAATTTATTCAACGAAGGCTATGGGGTTGAGGATTTTAAAAAGGTTATTGACAACAAAATTGCTGACTGGAAAGACAGTAAGGAAATGGCAAGCAATCTTAAGCCGACAACATTATTCAGAGTAAGTCATTTTGATGAATATCTGAATTGTGTTGAATATAAGAATCCTGATAAGATTGAAAACTCACCCTCATATGATCTTGAAAAAGTTATGAGAAATGCTTTAGACAACACTGAAATACGAG